>JBEKUP010000005.1:0-229139 GCA_049514915.1 Occallatibacter sp.
CTGTAGAGCCTGACGAAGTTATCCAACAGATTGCGAACCAGCCAGGGATTGTGTTCGAGCTCCCAGAAGACATGATCCACCGAGAGGTCGAGCGTATTCATCATGCAATACTCGCCCTCGTTGACAACCCAGAAAGGCTGGTCTTCGATTTCGAGAAGCTGCGTGCTGCCGTAGTAGCTGTGGGTGGCGTGCGAGATGAGGAAGCGCTGATCACCGGAGAGATCTGCCTGATCCAGCTTGCTATCGAGCGCCTTGGCTGCCGCGATGATTTTGGCGGAGCTATCGAGCGCCGCCTTTAGTACATCGCCAAGTCCTTTGAAGTAGCGTGTGTAGAGATAACGCCCATCGAGCCCGTTGGTCTGGAAGCCTTCAAGATAAGAACCAAGTGCGATCGTGATTCCGTACTTCTTCCCGGCCGGAACTTCAAAACCAAATCCGGGGCAGGAGCCCAGCAGGTGAATCGGATTGTGGTGTTCCCGCACGCCGTCACTCGCAGACCAGCGCATGAACACGAAGGGCTCATCCTCAACTTTCGACCCATCTGCGGAGGTGGTGAAGTCGCGCAATTCGGCCGCGCCGCCTGCCTCGCGGCGGAAAGCGAAGGCCAATCGGCCGCTGCCCAGATCGTCGTTGAGGATCCGGCTGCCGGGGCGCGCATGGTTGAGCGCGAACATTGCCGTTTTGGTCGTTGTGCCGGTGGTGTTGTCCAGTTCGAGGCGAGCGATGACCGCAGGCAACAACCCCTCGCGCATTTGTTCCTTGCTTGCCACCGCTGGGTCGGGGATCGCTCCGAATGGCGAGTAGACCGAAAAAGTCAGCCCATCCGCTGCCCATTCATCGCTGGCCCAGCCATAGGATCGGGAAAACTCGCTTTCCTTGAAGGGCTCGGCATCAGGCTTCACGTTTTGTTCCGAGGGACCGGCCTGCTCCACCAGGAAAGCATCGGCGGCCCGGCTGACGGCGGCCGTGTAGAAGGGCAGGCACTTCAAAGTTGCGTCGGAATAGCGATCGCCATCCTTGAATCCGATGAAGACTTCCTGATCGCCAGGCTGCCCGATCTGCAGGCCAATGCCGCCCCGGGTGCCGAAGTTGCCGCAGGTAAAGCTCATGAATGCGCCCATCGGGGAATGCTGGGCATTGAACCCCAGGCGGCAGGAGAGCGGTGCACGTTTAGTCATGGTGTTTCCTCGCAGCGAATTATACCCTTCAGATGCTTGTTTTGTTGTCGCCAAATCCAATAGTAAAGCGATATAGTTGTGTGAATCGAATCTCTGCCCCGCAGTGTTGCGTTTGGAAGGTAGGGCTGGCAGTTTGCATGCCGGCGTATATTCCATTGGGACTACACGAGACGAATCAGCGCGGCCGTGCAATGGGTAGTCGCGAGTTGAAGAACGCAGGAAGTGTTCTTCGACGACAGGGACGGAAAGAGAGAAGGAATCGATGAGCGGTACCAACGGAAAACTCTCCTTTGCGGAGAAATTCGGATACGGCCTGGGCGATCTGGCTGCGAATTTTGTCTTTCAGGCCTTGATGGCTTTGCAGGTGGACTTTTACACCAAGACCTATGGGTTGACGCCGGGTCAGACAAAGATAATGTTCCTCGTCGTCGGCCTCGGATCGGCGTGCTTCAATCCCGTCATGGGCGTCATCTCCGATCGCACCAACACGCGCTGGGGCCGCTTCCGTCCCTGGCTTCTGTGGACCTCGTTCCCCTTCGGCATCATCGGCATTCTCACCTTTACCACGCCGCATTTCAGTCCCGAGGGTAAGCTGATCTACGCCTGGTGCACTTATCTGCTCCTGCGCTTGATCTATGCTGCCAATAACGTGCCCTATGCCTCCCTGAATGGCGTCATGACCGACGATCCCAATGAGCGCAACAGCATCGCCACTTACCGTCAGATGTTCGCGAATGCCGCGGGCTTTATCGTCGGCAGCCTTGCCGTTCCCATGGTCAAGTTCCTCGGCGGCAACGACAGTGCTCGCGGATACCAGTTAACGATGGGCACCTTTCTTGGCATGTCCATAGTTCTCTTCCTCATAGCATTCTCAGTCTCCAAAGAACGCATCCAGCCCGATGCCCGCCAGAAGACTTCCGTGATCCGCGACCTCGGCGACCTGATCCACAATGGCCCATGGGTGACACTTTTCCTCGTCACCGTCTTCTACTTCACGGCGCTGCTCATCCGCGGCAACATCATGCTGCCTTACTTTGAAAACCTCGCCGGCAACAGGCTTACCTTCAGCTGGTTTAACGGTTTCGGATTGATCTCCCTGCTTGTCGGTGTCGCGTGCTCTACAACGGTCGTCAAGAAGATAGGCAAGCGCGCCACTTTTTTTTGGAGCATGTTCCTCACCGGCCTCTGCTGCATCGCGCTCTACTTCTTCCCGGCAACGGCGACTGTGCCTATCATCTCGCTTGAAGTTATGCGCCAGTTCTGCTTCGGCTGCTCCGGTCCCGTGCTCTGGTCCATGATGGGCGACGTTGCCGACTTTGGCGAGTGGAAGACTGGCCGCCGCGCAACCGGCACCGTCACCTCAGCCGTCGTCTTCGCCCTGTGGGTTGGTGTCGCCATTGGCGGCGCAATTTGCAGTTGGCTGCTCGAGATCTACGGCTACTCCTCCTCAGCGGCGATTCAATCCGATCGAGCTCTCGAGGGAATTCGCCTCACGGCTTCGGTTTACTCCGGTGCAGCCTTTCTTGCTGCCGCGGTTTGCCTACTCTTCTACGGCATCACAATGAAGCTCAATATGACCATCTCGCACGATCTCAGCGAACGGCGCAAAGGCTATTCGTCGCAGAGTTAATGATTTGTTCCCATACACACGGCCGCAACTGCAAGCACTGGTTACGGCCGCTTCCTCCATCGGGACGCTCGATTTCCCCGATTGCCGTAACATGAAGTTCTTCAGGAGCGCTCAGGTAATGTTGAAAAGGCGATTCGTATTTACTACCGCTCTGCTGGCCGCGTGTGTTGCGGCGAGCGCACAGCAGCCCACCACTTTAAAGGACACTTATCGCGGAGTATTCCATATAGGCGTAGCCATAAACGACCAGCAGATCGCCGGAACCGACGCGCTCGGCACGAGTATTGTTGCGGCGCAGTTCGATTCCATCTCTCCGGAGAACGCGCTGAAGTGGGAACGCATTCATCCCAGGCCTGACACCTATAACTTTGAACTTGCCGACAAATACGTGGCATTTGGCGAGAAGAACCACATGTTTATCGTCGGACATAACCTGGTGTGGCATTCGCAGGTTCCGAACTGGGTTTTTCAGGACGACCAGGGAAAGCCACTGACACGCGACGCGTTGCTGAAAAGAATGCACGACCACATTTTTACCGTGGTAGGGCGCTACAAGGGGCGGATTCAGAGCTGGGACGTCGTGAACGAAGCGTTGAATGAAGACGGCACCCTGCGCAAGTCGAAGTGGCAGCAGATCATCGGGGACGACTTCATCGCCAAGGCATTCGAGTATGCGCACGAGGCCGATCCGCAGGCGGAACTAACCTATAACGACTACTCGCTGGAAGACGAAGCCAAACTCAAAGGCGCGCTCGCACTCGTGGCCAGGCTGAAGGCAGAGGGCATTCCGATTACCACGGTCGGTATTCAAGGGCATGACAGCCTCGAGCGGCCAACCGTTGAGCAGGAAGACGCCGCCATCACCGCATTCGACAAGCTCGGAGTCAAGGTGGCGATTTCGGAGCTCGACATCGACGTGCTGCCCCGTGATCCAAAATTGTTCAGCGCCGATGTCTCTTTGAAGGTTAAGCAGGATCCGAGGCTGAATCCATACCCCAACGGCCTGCCGGATGACGTGCAGCAGGCACTGGCAAAGCGATATGCGGGGCTCTTTGCCGTTTATCTGAAGCACCGCGCAGAGATGAGCCGGGTAACATTCTGGGGCGTGACAGATGCGGATTCATGGCTGAACAACTGGCCGGTGCGGGGGCGCACAAGCTATCCGCTGCTCTTCGATCGGAATGGGAAGCCAAAGCCGGCGTTCGATGCGGTGATCAGGCAGGCGCAACTCGCTGCGAAGCAATAACCGGCTGGTCCCAACCGGAGCTTACCGCAGGGTCGTTCTTCTTGCCTTGCGCAGGATGAACGACCTTCAGGCTGATGCGGCGGTTGCCTCGATACGCGTGAGAATCGCGCGCAGCTCTTTGAACTCCTGGCGGTTATGAAGGGGTTTGTGGCGCGGGTCGGCGAGCATCTGGAAGAACCACGGACATCTTGCGTCGGCCGAGGTGTGCAACTCGGAAATTGCAGCATCGAAATCGCCCAGCGCAACGTAAACGGCCGGCGTGAACGAGCGCATGACGAACCTCTCCCGGCTCAGCCATTCCAGCTGTTCGAGAATGCCGCGGGCCTCCTCCACCTGTCCTGCGCAGGCGAGCGCGTACGCGTGCAGGGCGGAAACAATGTCGAGATAGGGTTGGCGCGCCGCCAGGTTCTCTGCCAGCCGTATGCCTGTTTTCGCATCGCCATTGAAGGGGAGGATCATGGCACCGTAAAGCGCCATGCCCATGTGGTCGGGGAAGCGCTCCAGACCCTGACGAATCTGTTTCACGCTTTCCTGCGGCTGACCGGCCAGGTGGAATGCCCAGGCAAGCCTGGCATGAAGCCAGGGAGAAAACGGGTCGTCAATCAACGCGGACTCCAGCAGGTGGATGCCTTCCGCAAAGCGGCAACGGCTCAGCGCGAACATCACCCGGGCGCGCGTGACCCACGGATCATGCGGCAGGTGTGCTGACTTGGAGAATGCCCAAAGCGCGGAGGGCAGATCGTGGTCCACATGGAAGCTGATCGAACCCAGTGAGGGCAGAATTGCCGGCACCTGAGCGGGAATCTCCGGAATTGAATCGGCAACGCGGCGTACCATGCTCGCCGCAGCCGTGGGGGGCATGAAGCCGAAAACAGCCTGCGTGATTCCCAGGCGCACCAGTTCAACCTTGGCGGCGATGAGGGAAGGGCTCAGTTCGGTGGCGCGGCCCAATTGCTGCAGGCTGTCCTGCATCCGATGACGCTCCAGCGACTGCCACTCGTAATGGGCGCGCTGAAAGATTTGGTAGGCCTCACGGCGATGCGCTTCGTTCTCAGGCTCAGCTTCCGGCTCAGCCGCGGCGGAGATGGAGACATTTTCAACGTTCAAACGAAAGTACAATCGTTCAATCAACTCCGATTCAAGACCCGCAATCCGGTTGTGCGGTACAAGCACGTCTTCCACCCATATCTGGATGCCATCTTTGATTCGGATCATCTCCGCGCGGAGACGAAAGTGCGAAGGAAGATTGCTCACCGTTCCAGTGAGGGCGAAATCCGCTTGCAGCGTGTCCCCAATCTGTTGCGCGGTCAGGCCCCGGGCCGCGAGGGTGAACACCGAGTCACGCGCCAGAACCGCGACTGCCGGCGGCGATGCACAGGTTAGCCGTGAGATGGTTTCCTCCGCAATCACCGGGCCAAGATGCGGGGGAACGGTGTATCCGGATACGAAGGGCAGCACGGCCAGCCGGGGGAGCGCGCTTCCCGGCGCTTCAGGATAACGGATCTCTGCCGTAAAACGGTAGCCGCGCTTGTAGATAGTCTGAATACAGTCTTCCGGTTCCAGCCGGGCGCGGAGCGAGGAGACGCATTTCGGGATGCTGTCCGCGGTCACATGGACGTCGCCCCATAGCGCCTTGCGCAATTGCGCGGGTGTCACAATCACACCGGCGTGGGCTGCCAGCAGGCGAAGGGCGGCCAGTTCTTTGGGAGGCAGATGAACCATGGTTTCATCGCGAAGCAGAGTTCCGTCTGCCTTAAGCCGGAAACTCCCAAAGCAGATTTCTGTCCGACCCTCGATGTGCCCGGGAGCGGGCGCGTAAGAGTCCAGCTCGCGGGTCTTCGCAGGTGCTGCGGTTTTTTGTTGCATGCTTTTCAACGCTTACCCTCGGTCTAGGGCCATCATTGGCCCCTGGAATTTTGCCGCCCTTGCAAGACAAAAACCCAGCCGTCTGCAGGGGTCCGGAAGGACACCTGCCAGGGGCATCCGGGGAAGAGTGAAGAGGAACAACAGAAGCATCTGGGTTGCGGTAAGCCGCATTAGTTTGATCTACGCCGATTATGCATGTTTCCCAGGCTGATTGGGGCGCTTTGCACGCTCATTTTCCGGCTCGAAGTAATCCAAAAGTGGTTACTAGGTCACTTTTAAGTAAATAAAACGTTTAAGCTGCATCTAGCTAAATACGAATGGTTTAATGTCATAAACACACAGAATCGTCCGCTACAGGTTTTTGTTCCGCCTTCAGGTTGTTGGCGGCTCGTTGAGAAGCCAGTCGGCGCCGCCTCAAAGAGCGCTTTTTAACCCCGCCAAACCGTAAACGAATAGCGGAAAAACTTCAGGAATTCTGCAGAAAAACAGGTTCGCGCTGATGGCAAACTGCTAGCAACGACAATCAGTTCCCAGGGGAAATCGCCATGCCTAAGACGGATAGCTATGCGCAGTGGGCGCTCGAGCCTTACTGCATTGGAATGAAGCTGCGCACTTTACGCACCCAGAAGCGGCTCACACTCTCGCGGCTGGCAGCCGAGACCGGACTTTCCACGGCGCTGCTCTCGAAGCTGGAGACCGACCGCATGATTCCGACGCTGCCCACGCTGGCTACCATCAGCCGTGTTTACGGCGTGGGGATGAGCTACTTTTTTTCGGAACCGTCCCGGCATACCCTGTCCATCACGCGGAAAGCGCACCTGCTCGGGAAGGGGCGAGGCGCCGAATCGACGAAGGTCATACCGCTAAACCCGGCGACCGCGCGTGCCCGGCTGAGTGCGCTCATGGTCGAGTTCGCCCCGGGCGTTAACGCCAGCGCCATGGAAGGGCTTCCGGATGGCAGCGGGCTGGTCTTCGTGTTGGAAGGCCGGCTCCAGTTGCAGGCAGGCGGCATGCAGGAGGTGCTGGAGGAAGGCGATTGCGCCTGGATGGAGAGCGAGATGGCGCTTAGCTGGAGTGCGCTGGGCAAGCATCGCTGCCGGGTTCTGGCCGTGGCGCACGGCACGGAGCGTAGTTCGGCCGGCGCGGAGCGCAACTCGGAATGACCTTTGCAAAGGTTTGCCGGTCGGGGCGCTGGTCTGTAGGATGGTTTGGAACTTCAGGGACCAACTACGATGCGACCCAACTCTCACCTGATGAAGGCCACGCTGACCGGAGCTTTGGGCGGCCTGCTTTTCGGATTCGACACCGTGGTCATCTCCGGCGCAATTGATGCGCTGGTGCGGCTTTACGGCCTGAGCGCGCAAGGCAAAGGCTTGACCGTGGCAATCGGCTTGGTCGGCACCGTGGTGGGAGCGCTGGGCGCTGGCGTGGTGGGGCAAAGGCTGGGCGGCCGGGAAGCCTTGCGGATGACCGCTGTACTTTACGTTCTTTCAGCCATTGGATGTGGGCTGGCATGGAGCTGGCCTTCCTTCATGCTCTTCCGGTTTGTGGGCGGGTTGGGCATCGGTGCGTCGTCGGTATTGGGACCGGTGTACATTGCAGAGCTCTCGCCCGCCAAGTGGCGCGGGCGGCTGGTGGGAACGTTCCAGTTCAACATCGTGTTCGGGATTCTGCTGGCCTATGTATCGAACTACTGGATTCGCACTCTGCAACTGGGTGCGACGGAGTGGCGCTGGCAGGTGGGTGTGGCCGCACTACCGGCCGTCGGCTTCCTGGTGCTGCTCTACGGTATCCCCCGCAGTCCGCGCTGGTCTGCGTCTCGCAATCAGATCGCCGAAGCGCTTGCCGTGCTGAAGTTGATGGGTGAGCCGGACCCCAAGGCTGAACTGGACGATATCCGCGCGGCGCTGGCGCAGGAACATGCTACGGCGAACGAGCCGGTTTTCCGCTGGAAGTACCGCTATCCGCTGTTTCTCGCCATCTCCATCGGAGCGTTCAACCAGCTTTCAGGCATCAATGCGATCCTCTACTACTTGCCGAGTATCTTTGCATCTGCCGGATTCAGCCAGATTTCAGGCGACAAGCAGGCTATTGCCATCGGCTTCACGAACCTGGTCTTCACCATGGTAGGCATGGCGGCGATTGACCGGCTCGGCCGCAAAACACTGCTGCTGGTGGGCGCCGCGGGGACGGCGAGTTGTCTAGCCGCAGTGGCGTGGCTGCTTACATCCAACGCACACCAGGGTGTGCTGGTGTGGCTGTTCGTTACCTATATAGCGTTCTTCGCTCTTTCGCAAGGAGCGGTTATCTGGGTTTACATTGGCGAAGTCTTTCCCAATGCGGTGCGGTCAAAGGGACAGGGAGCAGGCAACGCCAGTCACTGGATCATGAACACCATCATTGCGATGGTGTTTCCGGTGCTCGTGGTGAGCATCGGCAGGAGCGCCCCGTTCATCTTCTTCGCGGTGATGACGGTGGTGCAGTTCCTGGTGGTGCTCTTCACTTACCCGGAGACCAAGGGCCAGACGCTGGAGGCTTTGCAGCGGAGGCTGGTGCGTGCGGAATAACAAGCTGTCCGTGACTGGAATCACGAGCCCTGAGAAATCTGCCATCTTATAATTTGTGAGGACAGGTGCCGCTTGGCTGGATGCGAGTGCTGCGGCCTGATCGTAACGCAATGCGCGCGAGGTCAAGCATGGAGCAGGCTCAAGTTTTACCAGCGAAAACGGCGCAGGCTGAAGCGGACGTTCCGCGCCCTCGATCAACCGAACGAGAGTCGCCCCTGGAGCTTTTCAACTCCGCGGAGGCCAACGCGCTGCGCGCGGAGATCATCCGTACGGGTCGCAAGCTGTGGGACCGCCAATATGTCGACGGCAACGGCGGTAACATCAGCGTCAGGCTGGGCGCCGAGTTTGTGCTGTGCACTCCCACCATGCTGAGCAAGGCCGACCTCGAAGTCGCGGACATCTGTCTCTCCGACCTCAACGGAAAAATCCTCGCCGGCGACCGAACCCTGACCAGCGAACTGTTGCTTCATCTTGAAATCTACAAAGCCAATCCCAAAGCCAGGGCCGTCGTACATTGCCATCCGCCGTATGCCACGGCATTTGCGATCGTAGGGGAGATTCCGCCGAACGGGTTGATCCCGGAGTACGAGGTGTTCATCGGGCCGGCCGCCGTTGCGCCGTACGAGACGCCGGGTACCCAGGCATTCGCGGAAACCGTGCTGCCTTTTGTGCACGAGCACAATACCATCCTGCTCAAGAATCATGGAGTCGTCTGCTGGGCAGACACGGTGACGCATGCCGAATGGCTGTGCGAGATCATGGACACCTACTGTCGGACCTACCTGATTGCGAAGCAAATCGGCGAACCGCTGGGTGTGATTCCCGATGACAAGATCGACGACATTCTGCGCCGCAAGCAGTGGATGGGATTGCCGGACGCGCGCATGGGACGGATCGGCGGCGATCCGCGCGGCGGCGATCCGAAGAACGCGGCTGAAGTTGTGGAACTGGTAAAGCGCGAGACAGGACGTATTCAGGGCCGGAGCTAGGTTTCACTTCGCAAGAAAGACGCCGCTGTGGTTTGCGCGTGCTTGCAATCAGTGGAAACCGGGCATTCATGGCATTGTGGAGTCTTATCTTTGCACAGCGTCTTGCCATGCTCGCGCAACAGAAGATGCGCTTCTTTCAGGCGCTCCCGACTCTTGGGCAATTCGTCCTTCAGAGCTTCCTGAACGGAGCGATAAGTGGCTCCGTAGTTTTTCTGAGTCCGGCCCCAGCCTACCCGCACCAGCACCCGCATGCCGTTGGATTCAAGCGGAAGGCCGTTGGAGACGCCGCACAAAAGCAGAATCTTTTCCGCACCTGGATCGCCGATGTTTGGGAATTGCTTGAGCGCCTTCTTCGCCTCAGCGTAGGGCCACGTCAGAATCTTGTCGAGGTCCCCACCAAACTGACTTAATGTGATGCCGGCAATCTGGCGCCACCGGAATACACGCGTCTCCGGCCGCATGCCGCCGCGCTTTGCTAGCGGAAGCAGCAGCTCGCCCGGTGCAGCATCGAGGTCCGCCGCTGTGAGCCCAACCTGGTCGCGCAAAGCTTCAAAGACCATAAGACGGCGCTCATCCGGCAGCAGGTAGCAGGCGTTCTCCCACATCACAAGCTCAAATGGGCCCTTGGCAGAGGGGACGTCTGGCTTGCCATAGTGCCGTTTAAGCTCGGCGACGATCTCGTTAAAGGATTGCATCCGAGCCTCTGGATGGAGTTGTGCTGATCGTGGGAAAGAATGTCTGGCGATGTGTTATCGAGAGCAGTCTACTGAGATGGGAGCCGCGGACGCAATGGCAATTGCAATCTCGTTTGTGGGTCGTTTGAAACAGGCAGGCGAAGGGGCGGTAACCGGCACAAGCCGTGCCCGTCGCCAAGAGATTGTGAAGCTGCACAATTAGCCACTAAAATGGGATCGTCTGTGATGGTCCTTCCTCATGCTCAAGAAGCAGTTTCTTTCCATTCTCATTCTCACGCTTGCCATCGTCGCCGCGGCGTCGGCCGAGCAGCCGTGGGTTTCGATGGACGACTCGGGGCGGCTCATTTACCGCACGCTGCCGCACGGCGACCGCATTGTGGATTTTTCGTACGCCGGTTACATGGGCGGCGGTGTGCCGCTGCCGGCGCGCCTGCCCGTAGGCCTCAAAGTGCAGCCCTCCGGCGGGGACGATACCGCGGCAATTCAGAAGGCGATTGACGAAGTCTCCGCGATGCCGCTGAAAGATGGATTGCGGGGAGCCGTGGTGCTGGGGCCGGGAACGTTTCAGTGCAGCGGAACGCTTAACATTCGAGCTTCGGGAGTGGTGCTGCATGGCAGCGGTCCGGCGGAAGGCGGCACCACCCTGACGATGACGGGGGACCCGCATGTGGCCATTGCCGTCTCCGGGCAGCAGAAGGTCCAGGCGCTGGGGACGGCCGCGCATGTCGTTGACGCTTACGTCCCTTCCGGTGCCCGGTCAATCACGTTGGACGATGCCTCGGCTTTCTCGCCGGGAGACGGCATCAGAATCACGCGCTACACCACGGAGAAGTGGCTGCACTTTATGGGCATGGACCGGCTGTCGCGGGACGGCGAGGCTGAGACGTGGGTGGGCAACTCCATCTCGACCTTGCGCACCGTGGCAAGCAGGAGGGGGAACGTGCTTACGTTGGATGTGCCGCTGACTGACTCGTACGATCGGAATTATCTTCCGCCCGAAGGAGCGGAGGTGGTGAAGGTCGCCGTTACCGGCTGGATTGAACAGGACGCTGTAGAGTCACTGCATATTGTTGCGCCGGCACGGGAAGTTGGGATGGACGATCCGCTCTTTCGCGCCATCAATCTGAGCGGCCTCCAGGATGGGTGGGTTCGCGATGTTCTGGTGGACGACACCACTGAGGGTATCGACCTGGCGGCGGATACCTCGCGGATTACGATTCAGAACGTTGTCTTTCGCCACCGGACCGCAATTACGAGCTCTGCCAAGCCGGCCGACTTTGCACTGCGCGGTGGGCAGATTCTAGTTTACAAATGCGGGGCGGCCGGAAACAGTGATCTCTATGTCATCACCGGAGCGCGCAACCAGGGGCCGAATGTGGTGCTGGACTCCGAGTTTCACGGTGACGGGCGCATCCAGCCGCACCAGCGATGGGCTACGGGCTTCCTTGTGGACAACACGCGTGTACCGGAAGGCGGCATTGACCTGAAGAATCGCGGTGAGATGGGCAGCGGGCATGGCTGGACGATGGGGTGGGGAGTGGTGTGGAACAGCTCTGCCTCTTCGCTGGTGATTCAGAATCCGCCAGGATCGGCAAACTGGTCGATCGGCACAAAGGGCACTGAGCTGGGTGAGCCTATGAAGATCAAGGGGGTCAGGCCTCGCGATTTAGGCCCGGATCTGCCGCGGGGCTTTATCGAGTCGCCGAATCATCCGGTTGCGCCGGCGAGCCTGTACAAGGCGCAACTGGTGGAACGGCTGGGGCCGGCGGCGCTGAAGGCCGTGGAGCCACAGTCCGCGCCCTGATGCCGGTTCCCAGGAAATGGTCTTTGTTTCATGGAACGAATCTGCAGCCGGAATCAGACTTGATGCATGGAACATCCACCCCTATGTGTCTCGCCTGGTCTCCTCAGCTGCCTTCTGCGCGGCAGCCAGCACCGCAGGATAGGTGTACGGGGACCATTTCAATACGTATCCATTGCCAAGCTCAGTTGTGAACTTGAACTTGTAGGCATCTGGATGTTCTGAGCCGGTGGATTTCTCGTGCTCCGCCATCACGTACCTGTGCTTCACCCAGGCGCTGTGCATGTTTTTCAAAATGTGATACATGAAATAGATGGATGCGTGGGCTTTATCTTCGGTGTCGTCAGGCATGAACTGGACATATCCATAATTAGAATCCTCCCCCTGACAGGAGCCCTTGGTTTCGATGCCAGGAATACTGTTTATCAGCTTGATGAGATCGATTACACCTTTGTCAATCTCAATTGATTCGCCCGAATTCAGTTTTAGCTTTACACATGGGTGACCGAATGAAACGTAACCCTCTCTCAACGTCTTACCCGAATTGGCCCGATCCGATTCTTTGAACGTCATAGTCCTAGGGTAAACGCCTCATTTGCCATCTGCGCCGAAGAAGACAATCAACTGGGGGTTCACGAGTTAGAAAGCCCGGGGTCGCTGATTAAGCTCCGAACAGCCAAAATTTCGCGAATTACCGGCAAGCCGAAAACTCCCCTCCCAGGCGAGGGAAAAGCGAAACCGTGCTACACTGTACATGCGCTCAGTGATTTGGCCGTGAGCAGCGGTTTGCCCTTCATACCGGCAAGTTAGCCTGGCACAGATTTTCCCCCAAGCCCCTACAGCGTATGCCTATAAGTCTCCTACCCGGAGCTTTTGCCGTGGACTGTTTTCTGGTCCGGCAGCGATCAAGCGTAAATGCCTCCTTGAATGGATGGCCGCGCTGAGACCGGGAAGCAAATGGGAGCAGGGTAGCCGGTCGGCAATGTGCCGCCTGGCGTACCAGTAGCGTGTGGCAGATTCGGGCCTCCAGCATTCAAGTGAATGCGCAGGCCGGTCCTCAGGACGTTTTCGGTTCTCCCTTACGCATAGATTTAAAAAGCAGGCTCGCGCCTGAAGTCTTGAAGTGTGCGCGCCTCGATGTCCGGTTCCGACTGCAGGCCTCTGGGTATTGGGCTCTTGGAACCCGAGAAATTTGACTATTTTGACGACACAGTTTTCTGAGTTTTCTCTTTCGGCTGCGCTTATGGCGCGCCTTGACGCCAACAAATTTGAAACCCCCACCCCGGTTCAGGCCGGCTGCATTCCTCCCGCGCTCGAAGGCCGCGACATCCTCGCCACTGCGCAAACCGGAACCGGTAAGACCCTCGGCTTCCTCATCCCGATTGTGGAAATGATGCAGAAGAATGGGACCCGCGGCGCGCAGGCTCTTATCCTGCTGCCTACCCGCGAACTGGCCATGCAGGTCGAAAAGGCATTTCGCGCCATCCGAACCAGCCCTTCGCAAACCTGTGCACTGGTTGTTGGCGGTCTTGCCGAGCACTCGCAGCTTGAATCCATTCGCCGCGGCGCGCGCCTCATCGTCGCCACCCCCGGCCGCCTTGAGGACTTCCTCAAGCGCAAGCTCGTCAAGCTCGACACCGTGAAGATGCTCGTTCTCGATGAAGTGGATCGCATGCTCGATATGGGCTTTCAGCCGGCTATTGCTCGCATCGCCGGCATGCTCCCGACGACGCGGCAGACGCTCTGCTACTCCGCCACGCTCGAGGGAGCGGTGAAAGAAGTGGCCCGCAAGTATCTCAACAACCCCGTCCGCATCGAAATCGGCTCAGTCCTCAAGCCGGCCGAAAACGTCGAACTGCGCACTTTTGAAGTTGAGCAGGACAAGAAGCAGGAGCTTCTCGAACACCTGCTCGGCGCGGAACAGGGCAGCTTCCTGGTCTTTGTGCGCACCAAGCATGGTGCGGATCGCGTCGCACGCAGGCTGGTTCGCTCCGGCCACTCGGCCACGCAGATTCATGGCGACCGCTCGCAGGCCCAGCGCAACCAGGCGCTGCGCAGCTTCTCTGAAGGGCATCACCGGGTGCTGGTGGCAACCGACGTGGCCGCCCGCGGCATCGATGTGGCTAATGTAGCGCACGTCATCAACTACGATCTGCCCAAGATGGCAGAGGACTTCGTCCATCGCGTCGGCCGCACCGGGCGCGCTTCCGCGCACGGCATTGCATCCACATTTGCCGCACCGGCCGAGCGTGGCGATCTGCGCAAGATCGAGCGCACGCTATCGCTTCAGATGAAGCACTTCCGCGTACGTTCCGCGGATTTGAACGCCGCCTAAAAAGCAGCTTTCAGCGCCAAGCTATCAGCTTTTAGCTACAAAACAACCGCCCGGAATCCAGTCGCAAGACTGACCTCCGGGCGGTTTTTTGCAGGCGCCCTCTCAGGTACGGCTAGTCTTGTGCGAGATCCGTTACAGCAGTTTTGGCTTTCAGCCCGCCGATCGTCCCCGTCGCATATAGATACCAGCCAAGCCAGGCCGGCGTAGTCCAAAGGAAGTAAAACTTGATGATGGGCACGTGCGCCACCAACTCGATGATTGCTGCCCCGGCCACGACGCCGAACGGCACAATCGACCGCTTCGATGCGTCCGCACGATACACACCAGCCAGCACCGCCGGCAGCAGCAGCGACTCATCGGTGAACCACGCATACGGTGTGCACATCGACCCCACCAGCAGCACCACCAGCCCATGATCCAGCCAGTCCCAGCATTTCCGGCGGGTCCAGAAGTACCAAAGCGCCCACATGCTTGCGCAGCACTGGGGGAGAAACTGCAGCCAGACCGCATGGCGATCCACCATGAAACGGAAGGCCGCGCTCAGCGCCGGGATCATCTCATCCAGCGCCCCGCCGGTATGCATCATAAGCGAGTATTGCGACCATGCATTTTTGTCCAGCACATAGGCAAACAGCAGACTGGCTACCAGGGCAGACGCTGCGCCGGCGATCATCCGGTAAGCCCTTGTGGTGAGCATCCACCCAGCCAGTGCCACGCTGAACGGCAGAAATATGTGCGGCTTCAGGGCCAGAACCAGCAATGAAATCCCGGCAAGAAATGGCCAGTTTCTTTGGAAAGTGAGGAACAGCACAACACCCAGCAGTAGGAAAAGACCGATCTGCCCGAACATCAGGCACGCCATCACCGGCGCAAAGCAGTAGCCCAGTAGGTGCAAGCTGTTATTCGGGCGTCCGTGCAGGGTCCAGATCATGCGGATTGACCCCACGCAACTCAGCAGCAGCGCGATAAACCACACAATCATGCCCGAATTCGCACTGAAGAATCCGAGCGGCCACGCCAGGAAGAAGGCTACTGGCATGTTGCGCATGATCAGCGGTTCAGTCCGGTTGAATCCCGCCGATTGTTGCACCTGAAAGATAGCCGCGGCGTCGTAGGGATTTCCGCCGTGAACCAGTTGCTGCCCAGTGGCCCAGTAGCCAATAAAGTCCCGTTGGCTGGCGTTGTTCAAGTGGGCAATGAAGACCAGCAAGCCGACCCCGGCGGCCGCCAGCAGCGCCGCGGCAGCAATGTGCAGAACTTTCTTCACTGGCTTGTCTCCGTTCCCATCAACCTGTTCGGCTCGACGAAAAACGGTCGGGACCGAAGCTCTTATCGGGCCTAAAAAGTGTTTCTTGATCGCTAATCATGTATACAACAGGCGGGGCGGGCAGCAAACCTGCGAACCCGCCCAACGATTCTGCCTCGCCGAAGGAAACGGCTGGCCGCTCCCGCCGCAATTTACCCGCAATTCGGAGGCGCTTTTCGTTGACTCTGAATCCCGTTTGGGGTATTCTGGAGTCCTTGCGCGGTGTTGCGCCTGGGCTCTGTGTGTGGTCCCTGAACGACAGTTCTCTGTCGGTGGGCCGTTCATCCGGATCCAGCTGGTAAGCCCCTGAAGAGGCTGCCCGGCACAGGTCACCGGCTGCTGAAAGCGGTTCAGACCAACGCGGTTCAGCCAGGCCAAAGCCCCTTGAGGGCCAGCTCCCCGCAGTTCTCACCCGAACAGAATTGTTTGGACGTGGGTGGAAGAAATGCCCGTGCGTGTTTTGCGTGGGCCAAGGCGCTTTGCGCCACGGTTTTAGCTGAGCAGGTCGTCAGGATCGGTTCTTAAGAGGGCAGGAGATCAAGATGGGTACCTTTGTTCCGAGCGGCAAGGACATTGACCGCAAGTGGTTTGTGGTGGACGCGAACGGCCAGACACTGGGCCGGCTCGCCACCAAGGCAGCCGATGTGCTGAGCGGCAAGCTGAATCCGCAGTATGTGCCGTACATCGACATGGGCGACCACGTCATCGTCATCAACGCGGAGAAGGTGCGGCTCACCGGCCTCAAGGCTGAAAGCAAGCAGTATCGCCGCTACACCGGCTTCCCCGGCGGACTCCGCGAGGAGTCGTTTACTCGCCTTCTGAACCGCAAGCCGGAGCAGATCCTGGAGCAGGCCATCAAGGGCATGCTGCCCAAGAACAAAATCGGCCGCCAGATGGCGACCAAGCTGAAGGTTTATCGCGGCGATAAGCATCCTCACCAGGCGCAGGAGCCGGTGGCGATGGAGATCAAGTAAGCCAGGGATTAGGACATTAGGTTTGGCTGGCTACGGTGCCGGCGGAGAGAGCAAAGAATGGCAGATCTGGTTCAGTATTACGGGACGGGGCGGCGCAAGTCGGCAATCGCCCGCGTGTTCCTGCGTCCCGGCACGGGCGAGTGGAAAGTCAACGGCAAGGCATTCGAAGTTTACTTCGTCACCGAGCAACAGCGCGTGGCCGCCAAGCGGACACTGGTTGTGGCCGAGTTGGCCGGCAGCTTCGATGTGGTCACCACCGTGAAGAGCGGCGGCGTGGCTGCGCAGGCCGATGCCGTCAAGCTGGGCATTGCCCGCGCATTGATTGAGTTCAATCCGGAGTTGCGCAAGACGCTCAAGGCCGAAGGCCTGCTGACGCGCGACGCCCGGCAGAAGGAACGGAAGAAGTACGGGCAGAAGGGCGCTCGTAAGCGGTTCCAATTCTCGAAGAGATAGTGATCGGGGGACAGTGAACAGTGGGCAGAACGGAAGTTTTCTCACTGCCCACTGTTCACTAACCACTGTCCACTGTAGTTCCACCATCTCCCGCGCAAGCGGGTTCAATCCGGGGAAGGCAAAGCCGGCCCGGATGCAACTCAATAAGGAGGCCCATTGGCCACGATCACAATGAAGGAGCTGCTCGAAGCTGGCGTTCACTTCGGGCACCAGACCAAGCGCTGGAATCCAAAGATGAAGGAATACATCTTTGGCGAGCGTAATGGGATTTACATCATCGACCTGCAGAAGACGCTCAAGCTGTTCAAGGATGCGTCGAAGTTTGTCACCGACCTGTGCGCGAGCGGCAAGACGATTCTTTTCGTCGGCACCAAGCGTCAGGCTCAGGATGCCGTGGCTGAAGAAGCCAACCGCGCGGGGATGCCGTACATCAACCAGCGCTGGCTGGGCGGACTGCTGACCAACTGGGTGACAGTGCAGAAGAGTGTAAAGCGCCTTCAGGAACTGGATGATATGGCCACGGACGGCCGTTACGACCTGCTGACCAAGAAGGAAGTTATCAAACTGGAGCGGGAGCGCAAGCACCTGCAGGCCAACCTGGCCGGCATCAAGACCATGAAGCGGCTTCCCGACGCGCTCTTCATCGTCGACTCGAACAACGAGGCCATTGCCGTGAAGGAAGCCCGCAAGCTGGGCATTCCCGTTGTCGCTGTGGTTGACACCAACTGCGACCCCACGGTTGTTGACTACGTGATTCCGGGCAACGACGACGCGCTTCGCGCCATCCGCCTCTTCACCTCGAAGATTGCCGATTCGGCAGCAGAGGGCGTGAACCTGGTGGGCGACAAAGCCTTCGCCGCTGAGGAAGTGGCGGCTGTTTCGGGCGATGAATCCCTTACCGCGGAAGCTGCGCCGATTGAAGAAGTCGACCTGGAAGCGGCACTTGGCGGCGGAATCCGCAAGGCCCCGGCCGTGGTTGCTGCTCTGGACGAAGCTGAAGTAGCTGAAGGCGGGCATTAATCCTGCTGTCGCACGCGAGTGCGTAGTATGAGACAAGCGTGGCCGCGAAGAAATTGGAGCCACGCTTTTCTTATGCAAGTTGCAGACGCTGCATTGCAGCAGCCCCAGCCGGCTGGGTGAGTGCCGGGGAACAGGAAGGCCCGTGACGGGCCGGAAGACGGGAAAAGAGAGATGACAGTGAGCGAAAAGATTGATGCCAAACAGGTGAAAGCGCTTCGCGATATGACCGGTGCGCCCATGGGCGACTGCAAAAAAGCTCTGGAGGAGGCGAAGGGCGATCTTGAGGCCGCCGTCGTTGTGCTGCGCAAGCGCGGTATGGCCAGTGCCCAGAAGAAGGCTGCCCGCTCCACCAACGAGGGCGCGGTCGGCACCTACATCCACGCCGGCGGCAAAATCGGCGTGTTGCTTGAGATCAACTGCGAGAGCGACTTTGTGGCCCGCACGGAAGACTTCCAGGACCTGATGAAGGACATCTCGATGCACATCGCCGCCACCGATCCGCGCTACGTCAAGGCGGAAGACGTGACCATCGAAGATATGGAGCGCGAGAAGGACATTTATCGTGCTCAGGCAGCCGCCACCGGCAAGCCGGCTCCAGTCATCGAGCGCATTGTGGATGGCAAGATGGCCAAGTTCTACGAGGAAGTCTGTTTGCTCGATCAGCCCTTCATCAAGGACCAGGCCATCAGCATCAAGGAGCTGATTGCGCAGAAGGTGGGCAAGCTGGGTGAGAACATCACCGTCCGCCGCTTCGCACGTTTCAAGGTAGGCGCACCGGATTGGACCGTAGCGCAGACCAAGGCTGTAGAAGCAGCCGAGTAACTTCCACCACACGCAGAGATAACGAAGGCCCGAGGAGCAATCCCCGGGCCTTTTCACTTCTCCACAGTTTTGCCGTCACAGAGTCCCCGCTGGCTTCAGCAGGATTTCAGAATGACAGCTTCAGCGCCACTGCCGGCCGTGAGGGTTTTGGCCCGTTCGCGCCTGCGTTGCCTCCCGGAGGCGTTCCGGCCATCGATCCTTTTCCGAGGTTCGTTCCCGCGGAAAAGAACACACCGTTCCCAAGGTTCGTCGTGGTGAACAAGACTCCGGTTGCGCCCTGTCCAACGTTGGCGCCGGGAACCAGCATATCCCGGTACGTCAATTTGAAAGTGCCAACTGAAGAGGCGAATGGCAATGCGAGATTCGTCCGCATCATCTGGTTGAAGTTCGGCGAAGCACCCGGCTTCAAGCCGCTCCCTTGAAACCCGAACCCCGCTGTCCCTTCAATTCCAGCCAGGCCAGCGCCGCTGAGTCGGTTATTCCCGCTTGCCGGCCGACCAGAGCCCATGAACTCCCGCCCACCGCCCTGGAAGCCTCGATAGCTTTGGAAGTAGTCCGAAGCCGGGGCAGGGAACTGCGCTTGGGGAACGTCGAACCCAATTCCACTGTCGTCTTTCGCGTTCGCGGCGGCTAAAGATCCTGAAGGCGCGGGGTTGAGAACGGACGAAGGAACAGTGGATGAAGAAACAGGGGAGGGCCGATCTGCGGGAACCGTCGAGGTCGCCGTTTGGTTGTCGGCCACCAAGCCGCCCGATGCCTGCGCACAAATCGCTCCCGCCCCTGCAAACAGCACCACCCCTGCCGTCACCCTCAGAAATGAGGACCACCCCGCCGCACCCGAAAACAACACGCGATTCATCTGTGCACCTGCAGAATGAGAGTATGCCTCATCTGCCCTTCCTTCCATCACCCAAACGAATTAGAAGAGCCGCAATCCCCAGATTCGCCCCGGCTCGGCGCTTTGTCCCCCATCGTCGCAACGCTCCGAAACATCAGCCCGTGCGGTATGCGATACTCGAAAAGGAATGTATAAACGGATTGTTTTAAAGCTTTCGGGCGAGGCTCTGGCCGGTGATCGCGGTTTCGGACTGGATCCAGACAAAGTAGCAGGAATCACGGACGAGATCGTCGAGATTCACGGGCTCGGTGTCGAAATCGGCATCGTGGTCGGCGGTGGCAACTTCTTCCGCGGCGTCGAAGGCCAGGCAAAAGAGATGGATCGGGTAAGCGCCGACAGCATGGGCATGCTGTCCACCGTCATCAACGCTATTGCGCTGCAGGATTCCATTGAAAGACGGGGCGTGCAGTGCCGCGTGATGAGCGCCGTATTCATGAACCAGCTTGCTGAGCCGTACATCCGCCGCCGCGCCGTGCGGCATCTCGAGAAGGGACGCGTCGTCATCTTTGCAGCGGGCATCGGCAATCCATTTTTCTCCTCTGACACCGCGGCCAGCCTGCGCGCCATGGAGATCAAGGCAGACGTCCTGCTGAAGGGTACCAAGGTGGAAGGAATCTACAACGCCGACCCGGTACTGTTCAAAGATGCGGTGAAATACGACGAGATTACCTACATGGAGATTCTCCGCCAGGGCCTGAAAGTGATGGACCTGACCGCGGTCAGCCTGTGCAAGGACAACGATCTTCCCCTGATTATCTTCAACATGAACCAGCCGGGAAACATCAAGCGCGTCGTGCTCGGCGAGAAGGTCGGCTCGCTGGTGACAGCGTAAAGCAGATTACAGATGACAGCTTGAAATGCGCTGAGCAAGCAGGTCTTTAACTGTCATCCCTAATCTGTCACCTGTAGTCTATCGAACCGTGCGGAGACGTCTAATAGTCAAGTGGAGACGAGCAAGCCAGCACGGCTGAACGCATTGACGGGCTTGCGATGTTTCGCGGCCATCAATATCGTCCTTTTCCATTTCTCCAATCCAGACTGGTTTGGCTTCATGGCGCCGGTGGTGAACGCCGGATACGCATCCGTGAGCTTTTTTATCCTGCTTTCCGGCTTTGTGCTGGCCTACAACTACGCCGGCCGCGCTCGGGCCGGACAACTGGACAAGGTTCGCTTCTGGAAGGCGCGCTTCACCCGGCTCTATCCCATCTACCTGCTCAGCCTGCTATTGAGCGCGGGCAATCTGCAGGGCGAGTATGGCGCGCACACCCACCTGATGTTTTGGTTTGGAGTGGCCCTCACGCCCTTGTTGCTCCAGGGATTGATCCCGGAGATCGCAACCTTCCTGAACACGCCTGCCTGGACCATGTCGGCCGAGTGCTCTTATTACGTGGCCTTTCCCTGGCTGGCAAGCTGGAAGCGCCCAGTGACCTTTAGACCGCACCTGGCGAAGATGGCCTGCGTCTGGATCCTGGGCATGGTTCCCGGCGCGCTCTACTTTGCCTTCAATCCCGACGGCCTCGCCCACACCGACCGCTGGAGCACGGGCCCGTGGCTGCAGGCGCTCAAGTACACCCCCTACACACACTTCGCCAGCTTTGTATTCGGCGTAATGCTTGCCAGTGTGGACGAGATGGTGCCGCGCAATGACCGTCTGCGGCTGTGGCTGGGCTTGGCAGGCTTTGCCGGCCTCTTCGGCCTCCTGGAGATGGGTCCACTGATCCCCTACGCGCTTATTCACGACGGCCTGCTGATGCCCCTCTTCGGCTGCATGATTCTCGGCCTCGCCGGAGCCAACCCGCTGTCGTTCTTTTTCGGGCTGCCTCCCCTGGTGTTTGTGGGCGAGGCAAGCTATTGCCTTTACCTCCTCCACTTCACGTTGTGGAATCTGCTTCATGACTCGCATCTGCTGGACCGGCTGAACCTGATCCGGTTCGATCCGTGGATCAGTTACGGAATCCTGATTGCGCTGGCGCTTCTGGCGCTGCACCTGGTGGAAAAGCCTGCCCAGAAACAGCTCCGCAAGTGGATGGGCGCGTAAGCGACCAGAATGGGAGCCAGCAAAAAGCCCAGCCGATGAAGGCTGGGCTTTATTGTGGATTTAACTGCGGTTCATTCCCGCCAGCTTCCTTGGGCCGATCTACGGAGTTACAGACTCGATTCCGTGGTTGCCGTGGGGCACAGACGCCAGTGCTGTCGGTGCCTCGCCCGTGGGATAGGGCGTGGATAGCGTTGGTTTCAGCGTCCCCGTGGTTGGGTTCAGCGTGAATCCTGAAACCGAATTGCCCAGATGGTTGGCCGTGAAGACGAATCGTCCCAGCGCAGCATCCACCAAAATCGCTTCGGGCTGCGTGTCGGTGGCGTTGAGGGAGCTGCCGGTCGTATTCACTGCGGCCGAGGGTGTTCCGGTGGACAGCGAGATCACGTAGGCAGAGACGGTGGAGTCAAGCGCGTTCGTAACGTAGATATACAGGCCGCGCGGGTCGATGGCGATTGCCGTGGGCTCACTTCCCGTCTTGAAGGGCCCGTTGACCATGAAATCCAGCACGTCGCCGCTTTGAACCGTGTAGCCAATCATCTCATTCGAGGCGAAGTCCGTAACATAGACAAAGCGGTTTGTTGGGTCGGACGTAATGGCACTGGGTTTGATGCCGGCTTTCCACGGGCTGCCCGCGGCCGGGGTTAGTGCGCCGCTCGAGCCCACGGTAAACCCGAATACCCAGCCCGGATTGGCGGTGCTGGTTACGCTTCCGCCAGGATTGTAGGCGGATTGATCATAGGCCGTTACGAAGACGCCTCCCCCGTTCGCCAGTGCGTTCACGCCGGTAGGAATCAGCGTGTCGTCGGCAAACGAAGCACTGACCGAGCTGAGGCTGAGTGGCACGGTGGCAACTGCGGAACCGATGGTTCCCGATGAAAGCGAATAAGCCGTGAGCGTGGCGGAAGTGGTGCCCGAAACGACATAGAGGTAGTTATTTCCCGGGTTCACAGTCAGGGCCACAGGCGGGACGGCCGTGGTCACGTTGTCTTTATTGCTCAGCACTCCGTTTCCTGCCACGGAGAAGTGCACAACGGAGTTGTTCCCCTGGTTCGCGACGTAGAGATTCGCGTAGTCCGAGCTGACGGCCATAGCCACGGGGTTCGTTCCGCCGGACGGCACACTCGGCTGCCCAGGGCGGATGGCGCCCGATTCGGAGTCCACATCGTATGTTGCGATGCCCGTGGAACTGGCCACAAAAAGATAGTCGATCGTAATAATCTGGCAGGCCGTCAATAGGCTGGCCACCACAAGGCCGATGATAGAGACCAGAAAAAGCTGGCTCGATTTGCTGAACTTCATGCGCTTCCTTCGTTGTGGGCCATCAAGCTGAAGCCCAGAGAAAACTGATTAGGTTGACCAGCATCCATTGTAAAAGCCGGGTGCGGGCTGTTGCTATGTTGTCTGCGGCCGAGGCCGTATCTCAATTCTGCGTTCCACTCTGCGTGCTGCTGGTCGTAGCGCCATGCGGAATTGCGGCAACGGCCGTCGGATAGGCATTGACCGTGTAAGGAGTGTTTTGCGAATTCACCAGCGCTCCAGAGGTGGGGTTCAGCTCAAAGCCAGACACCGTACCGGAGACTCCGTTGAAAAGATAGTTGGCCGTGAAAAGGAAATGGTTCGTTGACGGATCGATGCCAATCGCCACCGGCTCCGTGCTGGTGGCGAAGGTGCCCAGGTTGGTCAGCACGCCGTTGCTTGCCGAAAAGGCGGAGACCGTGGAATCAAGCGCATTGGTCACGTAAACATAGGGATACTTGGGATCGACGACAATTGCGGAGGGCGCGTTCCCGGCCGCAAATGGGCTGCCGCTCACTTCCTTCAACGCCCCGGAGGTAATCGCATACGCGTGTACTTTGCCCACTGTGGCATCTGTCACATAAAGGTAGCTTCCGCTGGAATCGCTGGCGATTGCCGAAGGGCACGTCCCCAATTCAAAAGGAGCGTTGAGAAACGCGTTCGTGCAGGAGCCCTGAGCGAACGCGCCGCCGGCAAGCGGTGCGCCGCCGTTTAGCGGGGTCAACACGCCGCCTGAGGCGACGGAGAATCCGAAGATGTAGTTGGCGCTCGCCGTGACGTCGTACGCAGCCACATACGCGTAGGAAACCTTGGTAGCAATATTCGTAAGCACATTGATCGCCGTCGGCTCCACCACATCGTTGGGTTTGCCGGGGATGTTCAAAGGCCAGTAAGTGAGGCTCCCATTCGCCACTGGGCTGCCCAGCGAGTCGCTGGGAGGATTGCTGGACGATGCGGTGATGGGATAGACGCTGATCGCGCCCGAGCACGGCTCCGCGGTTGAGCAGGTCGGCAGCGGCTGGTAAAGGTCCACAACGAAAAGGTTCGATCCGTTCACCGTGACCGCCACGGGATAGATTCCCTGCGTATTAATGGTGTTCTGCGGATAAAGCTTGCCGTCGTTGCCAATGATGAACTGGACAATCGAATTGTCGTCCTGGTTAACGACATAGAGATTGGTGTTGTCGGAGGAGACGGCTTCTGCCACAGGATTGCGTCCGCCGGAAGGAAATGGCGAAGTCGGTATGTGACGCATGTAGCCGGATTCCGAGTTGATCTCCAGAACGTCGATCTCGCCGGCGTTGTTGGTTCCCGCCGCCTTGGCACTGGAAACGAAGACAAAGTCTACGGTGAGGGTGCCGCAGGCGGTCACAAGTCCGGCTACCAGCAGGCTGGCCGCGGAGACCAGCAGCAGCTGGCTCGATTTGTTGAACTTCATGCGCATCTTTCGTCAACGGGCCGGAATTTAAAGGCCCGAAAAAATCAGGTTTGGAATCGAACTCCAGGGCGTCCAGGGAAAGGCGCGCCCGGCGTTCGGCTACGTTCTTTTGAGAATCCGGCTCTTTTCAAAAACCCTGGAGTGGGATCGAAGTCTGACGGCTATCTCCCGCTCCAGGGCCACAAGCAATGCGCGATCCCCTAACTGGTACGCCCGTCAATCAGGCACCAGGTTGCGGGGCCTTGAAGCGCGTAGGTTGTGGCGGCACGCAGATTGTTCAGCACACCCGAGTTCGGGTCAACCACTCTTCCCGATATAGACGAATCATTGAAGTCGGCCGAGTAAACGAACTGATCGGATGGATCCTCGACCAGGCACTGCGGTCCCGAACCGGTACCAAAGGGTTCACCGGCAATGAAACTGAGCTGGTACGCGGGAGTGGTGGTCAGGAAGTACCCCGCAATACCGCTCGCTGCATTGGCTCCCTGTGTGTTGTTGCCCTGGTTTAACACGTAGACGAACTTGCCTTTCGACTCGACCAGCAGATAGATCGGGTTGGCCAGAGTCGAGTCATCCGGCACAATCCCCCCCGGTTCCGCCTGAAGGGCTCCGTTGGTGCCGGTCGTGTAGGGCAGAATCTGGCTTTGAGCCGTCGTAGTGGTCCCTTGATAGTCGATGGTGATCGGTTCGTTGTCCAGAACGTAGATCACCCCCGCACCGGCCACGATCGCCGTGCCTTCGCCAATGCCCAGCGACTGCGAACTGTTCTGGTTGATCGTCAACTGCCCGTTGCCTAAATTAAAGGTGTACGGGAAGACCGAGGAGCCCCCGGTATAGGGATAAGCAGCAGGTTGATTCGCCGCGCTCATGGTGATGAAGTAGCCGCCGCTCTCCACGAAATCAACCGGGTTCGCCGGCACCGGGAAGTAGGGGAGTGCCGCGCCGTTCGCAGCAGTTACCTGCGCATCCACAATCAACTGCAGCCGGCCGGTGGTTGAGTTGACGGTGAAGGCTGTAATATCGCCGCACGTGGTTACGTTGGCGCCAAGCGCCAGGCTGCAGCCATCGCCCGCTGTCGGAGCCGAATTGGTAGGAGCATCGTGATCCAGGACATAAAGGAAATTGCCCGAGGGATCGGCAATCATCCGGAAGGGATTCACGCCCTGGGTGAAAAACGTCTCCTGTTGCGTCAGGATGCCATTGCCGCCCACCGCAAACTGCGTGATGTTCGCACCCACGCACGGGTCGGCCGTGGTGCAGTCGGCATTGCCCTGCGAGTTGACGCCCCGGTTCAGAACATAAAGGAAGCGGCTCCCGGTCAGCAGGGCCGCGCGAACCGGGTTTGCGCCGCCGGAAGCGACCGGAAGTCCGTTGATGATAGCGAGCCTTCCCGTGTTGTGATCGATTTTAAATCCGCTGACTATACCGTTGTTGCCGGACTGAGCCGTCACCGTTCCCGTGACATACAAAAAGCCGACCGTGTAACTTTGAACGCAAGACGTAAAGCTGAGGACCACGCCAGCAGAGAGGGCGCTCATCAGAAGTGCCTTGCCGAATTTCGTAAACTTCATGCGATTCCTTCATCCTGGTCAGGCGTGTGCCGCCAGGTTTGCTAGTTCCACAGCAGAGCTGGGTTGGGACGGGTCCCTGATGCATTGTAAAAGCCAAGGGTAGGTTGTGCCTAGTTTACGCCGGAGACTGGGCAAAACAGCGCGTTTTTCCATGCCGTCCTGCCGCGGGCAAGACCAAATCCAGTGACCGGCAGCCCTGGCTTTCCAGATTTCAAGCACACTTGCGCTTTGGACGCGGCAGCGCCGTGAAAGGTCAACCCGCAGGCGTGGGAAACATTGGAACGGGCCGCGCCGGTGCCACGCCGCAGCCCTCTGTCCAATCCCGGTCTACCAAACGCGGCAGGAGTTAGTCGGATACATCGGCTGACCCTTGGTGCATCCGAAAGCCTTGCCGAATTCATCGAAGTTCTGCACCGTGCCGTTCACCCGCCACTTGCCCGGCGAGTGCGGATCGGTCAGCGCCGACTGCCGCGCCGACTTCTCCGTCTGGTTCTGGCACCATACCTGCGCGAAGCCCAGGAAGTAGCGCTGCGCCTCGGTGTAGCCGTCGATCTTGTCGCTGATCGACTTGCCTTCCGCCGCCAGCGTATCCAGCAGCGCAAGGTACGCAATGCGCAACCCGCCATTGTCCGCCGTATTCTCACCCAGCGTCAGCTTGCCATTCAGCTTCTGTTCCGGCAGGTCATCGTGCGCGGGAGCCGCCTCAAAGCCGCTGTATTCGGTGGCTTCGCAGTCGGTTCGCTCCGTAAACGCCTTACGATCCTCGGGGGTCTGCCACTCGCGCAGGTTGCCTTTGCCGTCGTACTTCGATCCCTGATCGTCGAACCCATGCGTCATCTCGTGGCCAATCACCACGCCAATGCCGCCAAAGTTCACCGCCGGGTCAATGGTGAAGTCAAAGAACGGCGGCTGCAGAATGCCTGCAGGGAAATTGATGTCGTTCATCGAAGGATCGTAATAGGCGTTCACCGTCGGCGGCGTCATGCCCCACTCCTTCTCGTCCACCGGCTTGCCCAGGTGGTCCAGTTCCCAGTTCCGCTGGAAGACCGCGTTGCGGTGCAGGTTGCCAATCAGGTCGTCGCGCTTCACCTTCAGTGCCGAGTAGTCGCGCCACTTCTCCGGATAGCCGATCTTGTTGCGGATCATCGACAGCTTTTCCTCCGCAGCTTTCTTGGTTGCATCCGTCATCCACGGCAGGCTCTGGATGTCTTCCCCAAGCGCCTTTTCGAGCGCTGCCACAAGCTGATCCATGCTGGCCTTGGCCGCGGGCGGAAAGTTCTGCTTCACCCAGTCCTGTCCGACCGCCTCGCCCAGCGCGCGATCGGTCATCGCCGTGCATTGCTTCCAGCGCGGCGTGGGTTCCTTTTGCCCTGCCAATGTCTTACCGAAGAAATCGAAGTTCTCATCGAAGAATGCCTTGGGCAGGTCGTCCGCCAAAGCGTGCAGAGTGTGCCAGCGGAAATAAGATTTCCACGCATCCACCGGCTCCTTGGCAATCAGCTCGTTCAGTCCCTTGAAAAAGTTGGGCGTAGACACATTCAGCGTCTCGAACGGACGTATCTTCACGTCCTTGAAGTAGACGGCGAAATCGAAATCGGGTGCCAGCTTCTGAAAGTCGGCCAGCGTGTAAATGTGATATCGGTTCTCCGGCTCACGCATCAGGGTCCTGTCTGTCGATGCCTTCGCCAGCGCGGTCTCAATCTCCATCACCGCCGCCGCTTCCTTGGCTGCCTGTTCCGGTGTATCGCCGGCCAGCGTGAACATCTTTGTCACGTGCTCCACATACTGCTTGCGAATCTCGGTGAACCGCTTGGTGTCCTTGATGTAGTAGTCGCGATCCGGCAGCGAGAGGCCGCCCTGGCCTATCTGCGCAATCTGCTTACTCGAGTCCTTGTCGTCCTGTCCCACGCCAAAGCGGAACAACGGCGCCGGGCTGCCTTCCTCTGCGAGCGTCCCGACTAGCGTCGCCAGTTGCTTGCCGTCCTTCAGTTCGGCAATCCGCTTCAATGCCGGCTCCAGCGGCTCCAGCCCCTTTTTCTCCACCAGGTCCGTATTCATGCACGCGGCAAAATAGTCACCGAATTGCTTTTCAAGCGGCGTCTTGGGATCGGCCGCCGCTGAGTCCAATTCCTTCCAAAGCAGGTATCGGTTACGCTCTCCCAGCAGCGAGAAAGACCGTGCCCAGCGTACTTGGTCCGCGGGGATGGGATTGTTCTTGATCCAGTTGCCGCAGGCATATTGATAGAAATCGGTACAGGGATCGGCGGTCTTATCGATGGCCGCCAGATCGAAGCTCTTGCTCACCTCGGGCGCGGTCGGTTTCTGTGAGTCAGATTGCTGGCCAGCCTGGGCGGGTGCGTATGCAATTCCTGCGCCCAGAATAAGAACAGGTACAAAGCGGGTACAGTTCATGGATTGTCCTTTTGGAATCAGGGTCGACCGGCCTGGATTCCCGGCGCTCTTGGCGCGCCTTGAAGGAGACCGGGGCCGGATCGCAGCAGCCAATCCGTGCGGGCTGCATTTCTAAGGAATCTATCACGGAAGGGCTGGTCGCTGGCCAATCTCGTGGCAATTCAAGCTTCGTCCCCAATGCGCCGATATATCAACTGCCGGCCTTCTCCGGCAGGGGATAAACATGGCTTTATTGACTTGGAACAGCAAATTCTCTGTAGGCATTCAATCTATCGACGATCAGCACATGGTCCTGTTCGAAAGCCTCAACGACCTGCATGCTGCCATGATGAAAGGCAACGCGCAGGCGGCGACCAAAACACTCCTGCGTAATCTTGTTGCCTACACTCGCGACCATTTCAAGTCCGAGGAGGCGATGATGTCCGCGACGCACTATCCAGGCCTCGCTGGCCATCGCACAAAGCACAATGACCTTACGAAGCAGGTGGAAGACTTCGCGGCACGTTATGAGCGCGGAGAAAGTTCGCTCAACATCCAACTGCTCAATTTTCTACGCGACTGGCTTACCAAACACATCCAGGTTGAAGACCATGCGTACAGCCCCTGGATAAAGGAACACGGCGGCCGCTGAAAGCTCTTTGAGTATTATGACTCGTCCCGGCAAGTCACGGCTCGTATAAACCCGCGCCGGACCAGCCACATAAGCCCCGTGCCCCGTTCTTGCGCCTTCTTACTGGCGCAAGGGCGGGAAGCATGAGGCCCATCGAGATCAATCCCCCATGCACCATTTATCGCGCGATGAGTGGGAAGCAGTACGCCAGTGCGAGCGGCTAGCGAGCGTCTGCCGCACCGCAGGTGCCGTCTGCCACCGCAGGTGGTTAACCCTCGAACGACAACTGCGCCGAAGCCCACGACGGCAGAGGCGCCTTCGCCTCCGACGCCAGCTCGTACACCAGCCGCTCCAGCACCAGCCGCTTGTCCGGGGGGGACGAACGCAGCTCCAGGTCCGCGCGCGCAACCAGTCGCAGCGCGCGTGTCAACTCACGCCGGCTCTTGTAGCGCCGCGCCTGCTTGATCAGGTCGTCGGCGGCAAACGGCGGCATCCTGAATCCCTGCCACAACGCCTGCCAAATCGCGCGCGAATCGCGCACATTCTTCTCCAGGATCACCAGCATCTGCCGGAATGTCCGCGCCAGCATGTAAAGATGTCCGATCGCAGCGTCCTCGCCCGCATCCGAGCTGTTCAGTAGCCCCTGCAGCAATGCCAGCGCGCGCACCCGGTCCCGCGCGCTGATCGCGTCCGTCAGCTCATACAGCGACCGCTGCTTCGCCCCCAGCACCATGGTCTCCACATCGCCCAGCGTGATGCGTCCTTTGCCCAGCGTGTACAGCAGCAGCTTTTCCATTTCCGACGAGATCAGCATCATGTCCGCGCCCAGCGCGTCGGCCAGTTCTCGAGCCGCGTCGGGGTCCATCTTGGCTCCGGCTTCGGTTGCCGTGGTCGCAATCCAGCGCATCGCGTCTTCCTCGTTCACCCGCGCCAGTTCCACCATGCCGCAATGTTCGCCCAGCGTCTCGGTCAGCCGCTCAAAGCGATTCTTGTCGTCCAGTTCCATCCGTCGCGCGTCTGAAGGAATACGCACAAAGTCGGCCACAAAAATCAGCAGCGCCTGCGGGTTCGGCGACCGGAAATAGCGGTCCAGCGCCGCAAACTCTTCCTTCTTCGCTCCACGCGTGTAAAGCTGCTTCACGTTGCGGATAAAGATGACCTGAAACGGCGCCATCAGCGAAGGAGTCTGCGCCCGGTCCAGCACCTCGAAGATCGGTGTGCCGCCCAAGTCGAACTCAGACAGGCAAAAATCCCGGAACTCCGCCGGCACAAATCCTTTCATCACCGCCGTGCGGCACCGATCCAGCAGAAACGCCTCATCGCCCACCAGCACGTAGCCGGGCTTCAGCGACCCTTTGCCGCCAGCCGCAGCCTCAATCTCCGCCACAAAGCGGCCAGCCGCGGCAAACCCCGCACCCCACCGCGCGGTGCTCACAGGTGGAACCTGCGAGCGTTCAACTCCGGGGCTTGAAAGCGATAAGCCATGCGGCTCCAGAATATCCTTCTGAGCGTGTCGAAGCCAGCCCAAAGGCCAAAGGCCGCCGTGCAAAACCCGTCATTAATTCCAGCCTGTCGCGTCCGAGCATGCACAAAAGCCCCGTGCCTCGTTTTCGCGCCTTACCGGGGTCCCCGCGGACAGGCGGGTACCCTCTGGGTGGTCCGTGGGGTGGTCGGGCGCGAAGGCGGGAAGCAGTACGCTAGTGCGAGCCTTCCGCGAGCGTCTGCCGCACTGCAGGTGCCGAGCGTCTGCCCCACTGCAGGTGGCTGTCCTGGAGTCAAAATGTGCGGCGGCTGCGTCTCCAACGGCAGAGGAATGGCGCACCATGAAATTTGTTCTGCCGCTGTTGCTGTTGTGTTCGTTTTCGTTGGCGTATGGCCAAGGTTGCCCAACGGGTCAGCAAAAGGATCCGGCGACGCTGGTTCAGATCGAGCAGGTCTGGCTGCGGGCCGTGGAGCAGAACGATAAGGCTGCGCTAGGGTGCATTCTGGCAGATGAATTCGAAGAGGCAAGCTTTGACGGATCACTGATCGACCGTAGCGCAATGCTGGCGACCACCGCGAAGCCGAGCACCGTTCACTTCGAATTGTCAGACATGCATGCGCATGTGAATGGCAATTCCGCGTATGTCCGGGGCGTGGGCGGGACAAGGAGCAATGACGGAAAATTTCATGCAAAGAATCGCTTTACGGATATTTTTGTCTATCGCGATGGGCGGTGGCAGTGCGTAGCAGGCCATGAGTCGCATTTTCCTGAAGAACGTTAGCGGTCAGGTACTCCATCCTCGCGACATCTTTTTTCATTAAGGCGTGGAGCAGTACGCCTGTGCGAGCCTCCCGCGAGCGTCTGCCGCACCGCAGGTGGTTACAGCCCTTCCAGCACATCGGCCACCAGTTGCCGCGCAAAGTCCCGCGAAAGCCGCTGCACCGCCGCTGGATTCTCCTGGATAAACGTCGGCAGGTCGGCGGTCGACTGAAACGGCTGCCGGTACACGTAGTTCTTGTTCTCGTAGAGCACGTTGCCGTCCCGCCCCGTCAGCGTCACTGAGGCCACAATGGTGATCAGGAAGCTCGAAGATTCCTGCGTAGCCGCGTTGTAGGTCAGCGGCGTCACCGCCTCTTTCAGAATCGTCCCGTGCAGCACCGCGTCCGCATCCCCGCCCCCATCCGGCGTCACCCGGAACCGCGTTCGCGCCATGAACTCGCGAATCACCGCATCCGTCATCACCGTCTCGGTATGGTAAGCATCCGTCTTCGAGGCAAACAGTGGCACAGAGAGCGTGTGCACGTCCGGCGGCAGATGCGTTGCCGCGCCCAGCGTGTGATACCCGCAGCCGGACTGACCAAGCAAGGCAACGGCAAGCGGCAATAAGACGGGCAAGCGCATGTCCCATCTTAGCGCGAAGCCGCGAACGGCCCCGATGGGCAGTGGTGTACTTTCCGAGTTGGCGGTGATATAGGGATAACCCTGCCCTGATTGCCCCGAACCTCTCTCACTGTGTCTGTCCAGCGTATAGTGGACGCATGAACCACCGCGATCCTCAAGATCACCTGATCGAGGATGTCAGGGCAAGCCAGCGTAATACGCTCTGGCCTGATGCCGTGGTCAACAGCAGCAGAGTGGACGAATTGCTCTGGAAGGGCTCAGCGAAGGCGACCAAAGTTCAACGACTGGGCATCGCGATCTGGGGACTTACCTTTGCTTTCCTCGGCGTAATCTTCGAGATGATCGCTTCCCAGAAGGATGAGCTCGTCCCGGCCTTTCTCGGACTTCCGTTGCTTGCTTTAGGAGCAAAAACGTTTTTAAATGCATTCAAACGGAATCCGAAACCAGCGAAGGCAAGAAAGAGTTGAATCAATCGAATTAGCAAGTGATCAGGCTCTGGAGATAATACTTGCTACAGAGCCCCGGTTGGATTGTCCTCAACTCGGAAACTGAGCCCCACCCATCCACACCCACGCCGTCGCCAGACGCCCTACCATTTGTTCACAGCCACTCCCGTCGTCAGGAAATCCATGAGACCGCTCTTCTTTATCTCAATCCTCTTCGCCTCATCCGCGCTTGCCCAGGTCCAATCTATGCAAAACACATCTGAGCGGCACTTCGATCCGGAGCTGACTTTCAAGACGGAGGGAAGCGGCGACTGGCCGGAGGAGCGGATTGGCCCAGTTGCCTTGCCCGATGGCAGGCTCTTGCTGAGCCGCTTCGGTACGGTGTATATGCTCGATGCTCAAGGAAAACAGCTCTGGAAGTACGAGACCGACAGCGAAAACGAATCGCTGACTTCCGAGCCTGCTTATAACGCGGAAACGAACGAAATCGGAATCGTGGGCTATGACCTGCTCTTCGTTCGCTTGGACGCCGCAACCGGGAAAGAAAAATGGAGGGCCACCACGGTGGGCGGCGCCTCTTTCATCCACGTGGCCGCCTATGGCCGCGGGTTCCTTGTCGTCGTCAATATGGCCCACTACCGCGAAAATGCCAGGATGGAACACCTGAAGTATCGGGATCCGGATAGGTTGGAGTATTGGGGCGAGGCAGAAGACGACGAATGGATTGCGGACTTCCCAATCGGTGCCCGGCTGCTCGTCAACGGTAAGCAGATCTATGCCATCTGGCGCGTACGCGGTGGGGTGAAACTGAGCGCGCTCCGTCCAGTATCCAAGCAAAGGCAATCGACAAATTAGAGTTACCTTCCCGCCTTCGCAAAGGACTGTTTTCGTATGGTCAGCAACACGGAAACCGCACCCCGATGAACCCCTCGCCGTAGCCAGCTTCACCGCTTATAACTCTGCCCGTCCGCACAGCCCCGCCCGCTTCGCCTTCTCAAGGTTGGTAAAGCGCAAGATGCGCCACGCGGTCCCCAAGAAACTCGGGCAGGCTCTCATTGAATCCTCCCTGCTTCCAAATATCAATCGAAGGATCCTGCGGAAAGCCGGCGCGAAACAAAATCGCGGGCTCCTCATCCAGCCACCGGACTTGCCCGTTCCTATCCCTTAGTGACGCTGAAGTCCTGATTGAAAACGACCATGTAGTCACCTTCTGCGTTGATTGGGCTGTCCACGGCGTTGCGCTTTCTTTCTCCACCTTGAACTCCAGCACGGCATCTTCATTGGCTGGTTGATTCGAGGCAAACGCCCGGATTCCGTAGCCCCTGGCCATCCAGTTGATTCGATCCGCCAGGTTCATTGCCAGGTATTCCGAATCCAGGTAGTGCGAGTCCGATACGTCCGCTGCAATCACCCGAACACTATGGATGTGATACCAACGCGGCTGCACCGGCAAAGGCGGAGCCGAACGTCTGGGCGAAGGCTCTGGCAAAGGCGGCAGAAAACACGCTCCACATGCGAGTATCCCCAGCGCACAAGCCACCGTCAGCATTTTCTTTCTTAGCATGCCGGGATTCTACCCTGCACTCTGAGAGGCTTTGCAGTGCCTTGTGGCACTCTTATCCACTGTCACAAAGCGATGATTCAGGGCAATGAGTTCCAAACCCGGACGAAGGGCGTGCCGCCCGTGCGAGCGAAAAGCGAGCGTCTGCCGCACCGCAGGTGCCTTGCCGATTGATTCGTTCCAAAGGCGCACAATCAGAATTGTGAACAGGAATTCCAAACCCGCAGCCGCAATGTATCAGGCATGTCCCAGGCTCAATATGTCAGATTATGTCCCCGGTTCGTACCCCCGCATACCCACCCCCTCCCCCCGAAAAAGGCCCTATCGGGGCCGGCAATATTCCCATAAGTTTCATGAGATGAATCGCTTGCAGATTAGGCCCATGTACCGATCAGTAAACATTTCCCTCTGAAAACAGCCCTTTTTCGGGCAAGAACAGCCACAAAAGAGCCGGTTTCATCCTGTTTTGTGTCTTGTTCATTCAGAACAGCCGCAGCAAATTTAAAAGGAATTGCAGCCGTGCCGAACCACCGGACAAAGCTCAGACCCACGCCGTCGCCAGCATCGCCAGTTTCACCGCCGACAACTTCAGCCCATCCGCCCGGTCCTTGAAATAAAGCTCGTTGAGCCGCTCGTAATCCAGTTGCTCTATCCGATGAAACCCGGCCCGCAGCAACTCCAACTCCAGCTCTTCCGGCGTAAAGAAAAGCTGGAAAGGCTCGCCCGCAGCCGCAACCCGCTCCGCCAGCCGGTCAAATGCCAGGCGTCCCTTCGGCCCCAGCGTCTCCGGCGAAATCGCATAATCAAAACTTACCGCCGTCCCCGCCGGCAAACTCGCAATCGCGCACAGCGTAGAACGAAACGCGTCGAGCGTGAGATAGGGCACCACGCCCAGCCATCCGAAAAACGCCGGCCTCGTCGCATCGAGCGCCGCATCCGCCAGCCCTTCGGCAAGCGTATGGTGCTCAAAATCCAGCGGCACGAAAGTCAGGTTCGATGGCAGCGCAATCTCCGCTTCGGCCAGCATCACCCGCTTCCACTCCTGTGTAGCCGGAAAGTCCACTTCAAACACCTGCAGGGCAGGGAAGGGATTGCGATAGGCGAATGTATCCAAGCCCGCGCCAAGCACCACGTACTGCGTAACACCCTGCGCAACGGCGGCCGCCAACTGGTCTTCCGTATACCGGCTCCGCACCGCCATGAACGCCCGGAAGTCCCGCCCTACGGGGTGCATCGCGCGCTCCATCAGCCGCGGATGTCCCGCCCCCACCAGCCGCACCGCAATGGGATCGTCCAGCACCCGCGGCTGCTCCATAATTTGGTGCGCGGCCCGCCGTACGGCCACACCCAATGCTGTTTTGCTCGCGCGGCCCGTCTCCATGCGGTCGAGTCTAAACCATCCCAACCGCCGCTCCATCCGCGTACCATGAATCCATGACCTGGGTAGGATGGGCGCTTCTCTCCGCCGTGTTCGCCGCCGCCACGGCTTTGCTGGCCAAGGTCGGCGTGGCGCATATCGATTCAAACCTGGCCACGGCAGTGCGGACCACGGTCGTCGTCTTCTTTGCCTGGGGCATCGCGCTGGCTCTCGGCAAGCACAATGAGCTGCGCTCGCTCGACCGCCGCACGCTGCTCTTTCTCACGCTCTCCGGCCTGGCCACCGGCCTGTCGTGGCTCTGCTACTTCCGCGCCCTGCAGCTGGGCCCGGCCTCACGCGTGGCCCCACTCGACAAGCTCAGCGTCCCACTCGTCATGCTCTTTGCCTGGCTGCTGCTGGGTGAAAAACTCAATCCTGCGGCACTCGCCGGCGGCCTGCTCATCACCGCCGGCGCCATCGTAATGGTCCTTGCCTGAGCCTCGGCGCCAACTCCTATACTGAAAACAAACAAAGCATACGAATGCCCAGCCAAGCCCAACCCGAAGCCGAGCCCGATCCTCAGCCAACCCAGCCCCGCCGCATCGTCCTCACCGGCTTCATGGGCTCAGGTAAAAGCACCGTCGGCCCGCTTCTGGCCCAGCGCCTCGGCTGGACATTCACCGATCTCGATGACGTGATTGAGGCCGAAGCTGGCGCAACCATCGCCGAGCTCTTCGCCCGCCACGGCGAACCCGCCTTCCGCATCCGCGAGCACGAGACCATTGCCCGCCTCGCCGCCACCGACGCGCTCGTCCTCGCCCTCGGCGGCGGCGCAATCGAACATGCGACCACCCGCTCGCTGCTTCTCGCCGGCCCCGCCACCCTCCTGGTTCATCTTGAAGTCGAGCTAGCCACCACCCTCGCCCGTTGCAGCGGCACAGAGCACATCCGCCCCGTCTTCGCCGACCAAGCCAACCTCGCCGCCCGCTACCAGCGCCGTCTCCCCCTCTACCGAACCGCCCACGTCTCCATCCCCGTCGATATGCTCACGCCGGATGAAGTTGTCGACGCAGTCCTTCGAGTTGCCCGCGCGCGCTGATCGAAAAAGAACCCGTCGGGCCTCGGCCACATCAAGCAGCAAGCGGCATCATGCCTCAAAAAAATGTGGTGCAACCCAATACCGCTCTTGGCTTATAATCCGCAGAATGCGGCGACCCCGCTCGCTGAGCGCGCCCATCAATCCCCGAGGAGGACTGCGATGTCATTCCAGTTTTACATGGATGTAAAAGGCAAAAGTCAAGGAAGTATCAAAGGTGGGTCCACAAAGAATAGCAGGGGCAACGCTTCTACCAAAGGTATCCTATGCCATGGTTTCCAGTACGGGGTTCAAACCCCACTGGATTCCCAAAGCGGCCTGCCCACTGGTCAACGCCAGCACAAGCCGATCAAGATCACCCGAGAGGTCGATTCAGCATCGCCTCTGCTCTGGCACGCCCTCTGCACCAGCGAAACTATCCAGTCTGCCACGCTGTCATTTGTCAAACCCGACTCCGGCGGGAAGGAAGTCGTTTTCAAAACCATCGAATTGACCAATGGCGTTATCTCCAAAATCGAATACGCACAGCCTCATAAGGGAGCGCGTTCCCAATCCATCACGTTCCTGTACGAGGAACTTGCGGTCGACGGTGCAAAGAACGGCGCAATCTCACCTTCCCTGCTGGGGTAATCAGGATTGCAGGCTGAGCTCTCTCTCGGAATCAGCGCGCCCCTGCCTTCAAACTCGTGCTCAAAGCGTCCGCGGGCCCGGAACTATTTCCTCTGGCGGGTGTCTCTGGACTTAATAATCCGCTGGTGGCGCACCCCTGAAAAACCGCCCAGAAACGAAAGAGGAGGATCGCGATGGCATTGGACGCAAGCGTAAAATCAACCGGCAGCACGCAGGGCATCTTCATGTTGTCCCTGACATTCAATAATCTGGGCAAACTAATTGGCTCCCAGGTAAGCAAGGACTCAGGTTCTTTGAGTGGCGTCCCGTGTCGCGGATTCAAAGCAGCTGAACCCGAGCACGATCATAATGGTGCTGCCAGCGGCCTGCCCTCAGGCAAACGAATGCACAAGCCCGTCAGCATCACTCGGGAAGTGGATTCGTCCTCGCCCCAGCTTCTCCATGCCTGCAACATTGGCGAAACATTCAGTTCCGCGCTGCTTCAGTTTCCCCAATCCTCCTCCAGCGGCAAGGTCAATACCCTTGAGCTGCTGGACGGAGCGATTATCAAAATCGAGCACCCCCAGTCCAAAGGTGGCAAAAAGATGGAGAGGATTACCCTGAGCTTCAATGGAAAAAAGCTCAATGGCGGCCTTGCCAACCACTCCGGCGGCATTGAAAGATACTGGTGGCGCGACACCTGGTAGTTGAGCGTTTCTCAAAACCCTGCAATCCCGAAGTCCCCATCGCCGCTATCTCCCGCACGGTGGCCGCAATCCTTCCTGCGCCCACCGTTGCAGCCTGACCGTCCCACGCCCGCTCCTCTCCGCTTGCTATCATCAACACAGGCTCCCGGCTGCAACGCGATCCGGGTATTCCGTTGAGGATTGCAACTCGTCCCATGAATCCCATCTCCCAGGCCGCTGTTCCGACAAAACTCGACGCTATCGCCGCACCTCCCGCTCACGTCCATCCGCACGCTCCGGGACACATTCACGCCCCCATCCCCGGCGCGACGGCCACGCTCATTCATGACCTGCGCGAGCTCTTCAAGGTCAAGGTCGTCACCATGGTGCTGGTCACCGGCTGGGGCGGCTTTTACCTGGGATCCATGCAATCGGGAATCTCCAGCCTGCAGCGCGGCCTTCTCGATACGCTCCTCGGCATCGGCCTTGTTTCCGCCGGAGCGGGCGCGCTCAACGAAGCTCTCGAGCGCAAGACTGACGCCCGCATGCTCCGCACCGCTAACCGTCCTCTGGCTTCAGGCCGCTTTTCGCTGGCCCAGGGAATCGTGGCCGGCCTCGGTTCGCTCTTCCTCGGAGCATTCTGGCTGCTGCTCCACACCAACTTGCTTACCGTAGCGCTTGCGCTGCTTACCGCCTTCACCTACGTGGCCATCTACACGCCGCTCAAGCGCGTCACTACCATCGCCACCTTCATCGGCGCGTTCCCCGGCGCTATGGGCCCGCTGCTCGGCTGGACCGCCGCACGCGGCCGCATTGAGTGGCCCGGCGTCGCCCTCTTCGCCATCCTTTTTGTCTGGCAGTTTCCCCACTTCATGGCAATCTCCTGGCTCTATCGCCACGACTACGCCCGCGCGGGCATTCGCATGTTGCCCGTGGTGCAGCCCGATGGATGGTCCACCGTGGCTGAGGCGCTCTTCTTTGCCGTAGTCATGGTTCCCGTCAGCCTCACGCCATGGCTGCTCGGCGCTGCCAACGTCGTCTACGGCGTTCTCGCCGTCGCGCTTGGGATTCTCTATCTCGCTTATACTGTCCGCTTCGCCGGCATCCTGCGCACCAAAGAGGAAACCGAGAGTCGTATGCTGGCTCGCGATCTGCTCAAAGTCAGCGTGCTCTATCTGCCCATGCTCTTCACGACGCTCATGCTTTGCGCCAAGGCGCAGCCCTAAGGGTCTATGCCTACAAGAACTCCCATCGCTCAAAAGCCGTCAGCAGGGACCGGCCCCGCCATCGCCGCCATTCTGGCTATCAGCGCGGCGGCCAGTGTGTTTCTTTTCTGGCTCATCTACATTCATCCCGCCGCCGCGGCCACCAGCGACTACGCTTTTCTTCCCGCGCTCAACGCCGTCCTCAACGGCCTCAGCGCGACCGCGCTGCTCATCGGTTACACCTTCATTCGCGCCCACAAGATCAAAGCCCATCGTGCGTCCATGATCACGGCGTTCATCTTCTCCACGCTATTTCTAGTCAGCTACATTGCGCACCACGCGCTCCACGGCGACGTCCGCTATCCGCTCCACGCCGCGCTGCGCTCAGTCTACCTGCCGCTTCTCGCCAGCCACATCATTCTTGCCGTGGTTGCTCTGCCGATGGTGCTTATCACCTTCTTCTTTTCGCTCTCCGGCCGCATACCCCAGCATCGCAAAATCGCCCGCTGGACCTTTCCGCTCTGGCTCTACGTCTCGGTCACCGGCGTCATCACCTACGTGATGCTTCGCCTTGCCCAGGGCTAGCCCCCGGATCCAACCGTCTTTCTTCCGCTCTTCCAGGTTCTTTCTATGCCCATCCAGCACGATGACGGAACCCGCCAACTCCTGCAATGGGGAGCATCCATCGTGGGCGCGGGTCTTCTGGCCGCCATCCTGCTTCAGACTTTGTTAGGCGGTTTCTCGCCCACCGGCGCCAGCACCAACACGGGCTGGTTCGCGCTCATCGTCGCGCTCACCTGTCTCCCCTTCGGCGGCCTGCTACTCGCGCTCGGCGTAGCCAAATGGCTGCGCAACCGCAGCCTGGGAAGAACGCGGTAAGTCCCATCGCATCCAGCGTCGCGGCCCTCAGTTCTGCTCCACCGGATTCTGATCTTTGATCGTATATCCCTCGGGAACCTGGAACAGCGCCGGATCAGGCTCGCTTCGATCAATGTCCGTCAACTCCGTGGTCCGCACGCCGGAGCGCGGGTCATCGTCAATCCGAAGCACTTCAATTCCCAACTCGATAGACTGCCAACTCTCATCGGTAACAACCAGCGGCTGATCGTTGCCGATGCTGCCTGCCGGGTAGGTCCATGTGGTGCGCGCACCCGTCACCTCCAGGCCATCAATGGTCTTTGTGCCCAGGTTCTCCGCTTGCATCTTGGGCTGAACGGGCTTGAATGCCGGCATGTTCGACAGCGGCGGTTGAGCCACAGACGAAGTATGCTGCACCTTTCCCCCCTGCGGAATGTGCAACATCATGTGGAAAACTGTGGCTTCCTTCGAGTTGGATGACCAGTTGGTCGTGGTTTGGCTCACCGGATCGTAGACATTGAAAAAGAAGAATTCCGGAATCTGCGTGTCCCCGCCCCCCGCGATCTCCGGCTGGTTCTTCTGGTATCTCCGCCCGCTTGAATCCCGCGCCTCCACGCCAGTGGACACGTGGGTGATGGTCACTCCATTGGCCAGCGTTTGCACCATGGTAATTTTCCGGGTTGCGGTATAAGGCTCAATGGTCCGGCCGCTGGCGTCTGCCTCTGAGCAGGCTCTTGCCCCCGTCCCGCCGGTCAGTGCAGCAGCCGCGGAACTGGTATGCGCCGAAACAGGAATCTCCTGCGCCCATGCCCCCAGGCTCAGCGGGATAATACCTGTCAACCCCGCGAGACCCAATGCAAAGTGATTGATCCGATTGACGCGATTGTTCCACATCGCAGTCTCCTCTCTTCGGTCAGTTCTGCGGCTCCGGGGTCCGATCCTTCACCGTGTACCCCTCCGGCACCTGGAACAGCGCCGGGTCCGGCTCGCCCTTCTCAAGGTCCGTCAATTCCATGGTGGAGGTACCGGTGCGCGGATCGTCGTTCACGCTCATCACCACCAGGCCCAAATCCGGAGCCATCCAATGTTCCGATGTGACGATAATCGGCTGGTCGTTACCCTCCCTGCCTGCCGGAATCACTCTCGTCGTCCGCGTACCCTTCGCTTCCACGCCATTGATCGTCTTTATCCCCAGATCTTCTCGCTCTGTTTTGATCGGCTCGGGCGCCCGCACCGGCATCTGCTGCGTCACCGCCTGCGCTGGAATTGGATCAATTCGCTTGATCTCGCGAGGTTCGGGGAAGTGGGTCACAATCGCTTCTTTGGTGTTTGAATTCCAGAAAATGTTTGTGCGGTTCACTGGATCGTGCACATTCACGGAGACGAAATTGTTAGAGTCCCCTTCCGATCCCATTGGGGACTCCGGTCGCGACTCGTGATACGTCCTTCCGCTTGAATCGCGCGCCTCCTTCAACGTAGTTACGTGTGTGATCGTGGTTCCATTCGCCAGCTTCTGCACCCGCGTCGTCTTCCGCGTCGCGGTATATGGCGCGCCGGCAGTGCCCAGGGATCCGCCCGCCCCAACCAGAAATCCCGTTCCCATGCTGCCCATGGAAACCACCATGCTCCCGCCTGCACCCGCTGCGCTGGTTTGCGCGAGCACTGCCTGACCCGCACCAAGCATCATGACAAAACCCGCAACTCCGGAGACAACTTTGCCAATGCGCATATTTCCTCCCAAGACCCGATCGATGCCATTTTGACGCTGTTCCCGCGCCAACGCAACCGTATTTGTCACCGTCGTGTGTGAATTGCAGGCGAAATATCAACCGCCTCGCACTGCCGCCGTCTGCTATTCTTTCCCCTTAACGGAGTGCATCAACATGGCAAAGAGTGTCAACAAAGTCATCCTCTTGGGAAACATTGGCAAGGACCCAGAAATCCGTTCCACCCCCGGCGGCACCATGGTCGCCACCTTTGGCCTGGCCACCAGCGACCGCCAGAAAGACGCCCAGGGCGCATGGCAGGACCGAACTGAGTGGCACAATCTCGTCGCCTTCGGCCGCACCGCTGAAATCATCCGCGATTACGTGAAGAAGGGCAACAAACTCTACATTGAGGGCAGCCTGCGCACCAGCAGCTGGGACGACAAGACGTCCGGCCAGAAGCGCTACAAAACCGAGATCATCGTCAACGACCTCTCGCTCCTCTCCGGCCGCGACGACGCTTCCGGAGGTGGCGGATACAGCCGCGCCGCCAGTTCAAGTTCTGCGAGCAGCTTTGACCAGCGCCCACCCGCCGGCCCCGACGACTACGCCCAGCAAGCCGAAATCTCCGACGACGACATCCCATTTTGATCGGAGCTCAACGGCATCAGCTTCCCAATAAAGAGCACAAGCCCATCTGAATTGGGCTTGTGCTCAAAAATTTTCCGGCAATGCTTTAATTGCCAGGCTTCTATTCCGTCTTCACCAGTGTCTGGATCAGCGAATCCTTCCGCCGGTTGGCCATGCCCTCGGCATTGCGCAGCACGCGCACCCACCCAAACACTGAGGCCCCTGCGAGCACCAGGAAGACAGGCCCCGCTAGCCACAGACGATCGAACAACCAGCACAGCCCAAACACCAGCGCACTCACTGCCATCACCGCCAGTTGAGTCAGCAGGCTCAACAGTGCATTGGCCTGCGATCCGCGCTGCCGCGCCAATCTTCCCGGATTCACTTTGAAAGGCATGGTCATAGAAAAAATGTTGCCCACGGCCAGGTTCGCCGGCAGTGCAAACAGCAGCCAGCCGATAGTGCCCGCCAGCACCGCAGAATCCGGTGGCCCCAGTCGCAGGCTCACCAGGATACCCGCCAACAGCGCGTCCAGTGCGAACAGCATCGAATGAAACACGTTCTTGGCCAGCAGCACCGTCCTGAAAGGCGTGGGCGAAAGAAACAGCAACTGGATCCCCGCCCCCTCCGTGCCCAGATTGTTTGCGAACAACTGCGTGAATCCCAGCATGGAGTAAGCCATGCACACCGGAAGCGCCAGTGTGAACGAGTGTCCGCCCCCTGCGCTCGAACGGAACATGCTTCCAAAAATGAACACCATCAGCAGCGGTGCGCCCAGCACATAAAGCTGCGGAATGGAACGCATCAGCGTGCGCAGGTCCTTCTCCATCACTGCCCCCAGCGGTCCCGCCCCCGCGGGAAGCCATCCGCTCGCACGCTGCACCTTCGCCGCTCCCGGCGCGAGTCTCGCCCGAAGCGGAGCCGCCTTTGTCCGCTTCGGAGCCTGCCCAAGATTCTCGCCGCGGTATTCCGCTTTCAGCCGTGCCGCCAGGACAACGCCCGCCACCAGCCCGTACAGTCCAATCAGTCCAAACGCCCCCAGAGCCGCACCCGGCGCCTCGACGCCGACCTCGACCTCCCCGTCTGCCTGTCCGGCAGCACGCCTCAGTGCCACCGCAGCCAGCCCCGGCGGAAGCCACTTCTGCACCGCCTCCGCTCGCTTCAGCCACGGCTCATACTGCGCCTCCACATCGCGATAGTGCTGCGCATTCCGCATTGCGTCTTTGTGGTTCGGTTGATGAAAATCCGCGAAGCCGTGGTGCAGCGCCGGGTTCAGCAGTTGCAGGCTCAGCACCAGCACCATAAACACCGCGCCCAGAATCTCGCGCGTCTTGCGCTGCGCCAGCCAGCGGTCGATCCACGCAAAAATGGCCCGAACCAGCAGGATGTTGAACACCCCAAACAGCCCCACCGTCATCGTGGTCCAGAGAAACAATCCCGGCAGCGCCACTGTGATGCCAACCCAGATGCCCACGCAGCAAAGACCGCCCAGGATGGTCGATATATCCGCCAGCCCGAACACCGCATAGAGCAGAAAGAATGATTGAAAGCTCACCGGAAACCGCAGCAGGGTGCCCAGGTCAAACTGCTCCTGGAACGACGCCATCATCACCGGAATCATCTGCCACAGCACGAACGTCGCCCAGAACACGAGCGGCAAAAACCGCCATTGGTTATTTGCCGTCAGCAAGTATGCGGCGAACCCGAGCCCTCCGCCAAGCACCAGCCCGGTGAAGCCGTAAATCAGGAATCCCAGCGTGCGCACGCCCAGCTCTACCGCGCCCTTGCGAAAACGGAGGCCATTGCTGAGCATTTGCCAGCGCAGCCTTGCCAGCGCGCCGTACTGAGCCCGCGCAACCGGCCCAAACGCGCCTCCACCAAGCGGTATCTGGCCGGCCTCGCCTGAACCCGCCCCTAAGCCAGCGCCTATGCCAGCCATGACAACTCCTGCTGCGGTTCCGGCTGCTCACCTGCTCCCACGATCGACAGAAAAATCTCTTCGAGCGTCAGCTTCTGTTCGTGCTCTGCGCCGGGCAGTGTGGAAGCCACACCCGAACGCAGCTCCTGAATCGATCCGTTCGCCACCAGCCTGCCCTTCGAAATAATGGCCACGTCGCTGCACAACCGTTCCACAATCTCCAGCACGTGCGTGGTCAGAAAGATCGTGGCGCCCCGGTTGATCATGCCCTGCAGCATCGACTTCAGCATCCCCGCAGCTATCGCGTCCACGCCTTCGAACGGCTCGTCCAGAAACAGCACTTTGGGCCCGTGAATCACCGCCGCCGCCAGCGCCAGCTTCTTCTGCATGCCATGCGAGAAGTCGGTTACCAGCTTCTTGCTTTCATTGGTCAGCTGCATAAACTCCAGCAGCTCCTCGGTTCGCCGCGAGGTCGTTTCGCGGTCCAGCCCATACATCCGCCCCACAAAGTGCAGGTACTCCGGAGCGGTCAGCCGGCCCAGCAGCGCCATCCCTTCCGGCACCACGCCAATCTGCCGCTTCAGCTCCAGCGCTCCCGCTCCGAATGGCTGACCCAGGATTTCAATGCTCCCCGCACTCGGCTCCAGCAAACCGGTCAGCATCTTGATTGTTGTCGACTTGCCGGCTCCGTTCGGACCCAGAAAACCGAAGAATTGCCCGGATGCCACGCTGAGCGTCACATCTTCCACGGCCGTCAGTGCGCCGAAGCGTCTCGTCAGACCGTGGGTTTGAATCGCCGCAGTTACCATTTGCCGCAAGCATAACAAGTATGGCTACCTTAACAAAGTGACGGGCGTGTCAAAGCCATCCGCACTCATCCCCTCAACATTGAGTGCCCCGTCCTTGCCCGCTCATTTTGCGGGAACGGGGCTGTCCGCATCTTCATCTACCTAAAGCTCTTATTTTTTCCATATGATTGATCCACTTTTCTGATATTCAGCCAGCTATATTTGGGTTTACAATTCTCCAAATACAGTTCCACAAGCAAATCGGTTTTGTGTCTTTCTGTCGTTTGAGTTGCTTCATTTGCTTTGGGTTGTCAGTAGCAGGAGAACCCAAGATGTTCCAGACGCTCAATGGAAGAATCATGTGGAAGCAGACCACGGGCGGCGTTTTCATAACCATTCCCGCGCGCCGTGGCGCGATGACTCATCTGTATGGCCCTTTGGTGGGGTTTTGGCTTATCGCCGCAGCGTTTCGCTACCGGAACCTGCTTGATGCGCCCCACATGCAAGACACTGAATTCACACTCCAAATGGTCTCCGTGAGCATTTACGTCCTGGGATTTATCTTCGCAGTATGCTGGCTCCTGTGGGTCTTCACCAAGGAGACCGGCGTCTTGATCAATCCTCACGAGATGAAGGTCCGGCGCATGGTGATGTTTGTCCCGGTGGCTGGACGCACCTTTGAAACCTCCGACGTGCGTGGCTTGAGATTTATCCCTGCCACCACAACCTGGGCGAGCATGGGGCACCCCGATCCAAGGACAAGTAAAGTCCAGTTTCAGGCCGGAGATAAGACGTACACCCTCGCGACTGGAGTCTCAGAGCACGAAGCAGGGGCCCTTTTCGCGGCTATGTCATGTGTTTACAGGTTTCCCGATTACCCCAGCGTCAACTTTGCCAGGTATGGGTATTGAACCGCGTTACCCTTGCGCGGACGGAGTCTCCTGCTCTTCCGATGGATCGTAATCCCGGTCCGTAACCTCGGCCAGCGCGGCCAGGTGTTCGGCCAGTTCCGGTGTCCAGCTCTGCTCCGGTGCGCGCCAGCTCCAGTTTCCTGCCCCAACAGCGGGCGTGTTCATGCGTGCCTGCGAGCCTAGGCTCAGCAAGTCCTGCGCCGGCACAATCGCCAACTCCGCCACGCTCGCCCCGGTTGCGCGGATCAGCGGCCAAACCGGCTTCCCATTCACCGGCCCCACGTAGGCTTCCACAGCGTTGCGTTCCGCGCCGCCGGCCGTATCCCACCATCCCTGAGTCGTGTCGTTATCATGTGTGCCGGTATAGGCCACAGTCCCCGGCTCAAACCGGTGCGGCAGGTGCATATGCGCATCCTTGCTGCCAAACCCGAACTGCAGCACCCGCATTCCCGGCATGCCCAACTCCACCCGTAGCGCCTCCACTTCCGGCGTAATCAGCCCCAGGTCTTCTGCCACCAGCGGCAACGACCCCAGCGCTTCTTTCAGCGCCTGGAAAAGCTTCAGCCCCGGCGCCTTCACCCATTTGCCGTTCACCGCCGTCTCTTCGTCCGCCGGAATCGCCCAGTACGCCTCGAAGCCTCGAAAGTGATCCAACCGCACAATGTCGAATAGCCCGCACGCGCACTTCAATCGCTCAATCCACCAGTCAAACCCCCGCTCCTCCAGCACATCCCAGCGATACAGAGGATTTCCCCACCGCTGTCCGGTCGGTGAAAAGTAGTCCGGAGGCACGCCCGCAATGCGCACTGGCTTTAGCTCTTCATCCAGCTCAAACAGGTCGGGATGTACCCACACGTCCGCCGAATCCATGTTCACGAATATCGCCACGTCGCCCAGGATCCTTATCCCGCTTTCCGCAGCCTTCGCTCGCAGCGCGTTCCATTGCTTTGTAAAAGCAAACTGCAGCGCCTGCTCCTGCGCCAGCGCCCGCCCGTGCCTCGCGGCAATCTGCGCCAGGGCTTCCGGCTGCCGCCTGCGCACCGTCTCCGGCCACGCCGTCCACGCGCCTGTATTGAACTCCCGCCGCAGCACCGCATAAAAGGCATAGTCGATCAACCAGCTCGCTTCCGCCCGGCAAAATTCCTCAAACTCCGCCCACTGCTCTGCAAGTTTCGTCTCCTGCGGCCCACGATCCAGAAAATTCCCCGCCGCTTCATACAGCAGCGGAAGCTTTCTTGCTTCCACTTCCCCAAAGTCCACATTGCCGCCGCGCCCCGCCAGACCGCCTATCCGCGCTCCCTCAATCCAGCCCCAGTCCGCAAGAAACTCCAGGCTGATCAGGTACGGGTTACGCGCAAACGCCGACGAGCCCGCATACGGCGAGTTCCCGTATCCCGTAGGGCAAAGCGGAAGCACCTGCCAGACGTGCTGTTTCGCCGCCGTCAAAAAAGCCAAAAACTCGTGTGCGGCCGGTCCCAGGTCGCCAATGCCCCCATACGAGGCAAGCGAGCTCACATGCAGTAAAACTCCGGATGAACGTTGAAACTCCATGAGTCTATTATCTATCCCCCTGCTGTCCGGTTCGATGCGCGATTCTCCAAACCAACCGGGCGCATTCCCCCGCAATCCATCTCCCCCACAGATCGATACCATCCCTATCTTTTGTCGCTCCGATTCTCGATTCGCGGTATCAATAGAAGAGAAGACAACAGCGAAACCAGAGTAGCTGTCCGCCGGAAGCACGACGCCAAGTGGCTTTTTCCCTCGAGAAAAAGCCACCTCGCATACCAGGCGCAAGGGCATGTTTACTCAGGTTTCGCTCAAGTTCCGGGAAGACATTCCCCGCAATCCACCCGCATCATCATTTCCTGAACCATGCAACGCGTTCTTCGGAGGCCAATCCAGGTGAAGCTGCGCAGCATACTCGAAATGTTTCTGCTCTCGGCAGTATGGGGAGCCTCGTTCATCCTCATCCGCATTTCCGGCGACGATCTCCCACCCGTCTGGGTCGCCCTCGGCCGCCTCCTCTTCGGCTCCTTGCTGATGTGGATCGTTTTCGCCGCGGGCCGCCACAAGATGCCTCCTCTCCGCACTGTCGCCCCGCTCTTCATCGTCGCGCTCCTCAACAATTCGTTGCCTTTCTGCCTTTTCCCCTGGGGAGAGCGCACTGTCCCTTCCAGCATTGCCGGCATTCTCAACGGCACCACCCCCATCTGGGCACTGCTCATCGGCCTCGCCACCGGCGGCGCTCGCGCCACCCGGCTCACCGCTGCCGGAGTCGTCCTCGGTTTTCTTGGCGTGCTCGGCGTGGTCTACGGTCACTCTTCTGGAATCCCGGCGCAATCGGGCTCCGGCGGATTCCTCTTCGGCGCTCTCCTCATCACCGTCGCCACCATCAGCTACGGCGCCGGCGCAGTCTCCGCCAAACGCTGGCTGCAAGGCATTCAGCCTGTTGTCATCGCTACGTTGCAGTTGTCCCTGGCAGGCCTCGCGCTGCTTCCCATCGCGCTCTTCGGCCCGCGTCCCACCGCGCTCCACTGGCAGTCCGTTGCCGCAGTCACTGTACTCGGCGTCCTGGGCACGGGTCTCGCCTACCTGCTCTTCTTCCGGCTGCTGGCCACCATCTCGCCCACGCGCACCGTCGCCGTCACATATGTGCTTCCCATCTGGGGACTATTCTGGGGCTTCGTCGCCGGAGAGCAGATTCACTGGACCGCATTGGCTGGTGTAGCTGTAGTTCTCACAGGACTCGTACTCCTCAACCTGCACACCCAACCGAAGCTAGCGGTGGACTCTGACCAGTCCGCCATGCCGCCGGTCCCTACTCAGGAACCGTGCCCCGCCGAAGAGGCATGAAATCTGAAACACGCAAAAAGCCCCGTGCCATCCATCGAGCGTTCGTTGCTCGATGGATGGGAAACCGCAAAGCCAAACCATCGCCCCGGGTCTTTCATCTTCCATCACGGGTACTCTTTTATTTATTTACCAGGGCGGGAGTGTCGCCGATCACCGCCCGACCGCTCTCCTCGAGGTGAGCTACTTCGCCCCGCGAAACCCCTCGCAGCATCGCCGGATCCCATTCCCCATTTCGCTTTGAGAAACCCGCGTAAAACGCATCACAATCGCGGAGACTTCCACGGCGAGGTGCCACCTCATCGAAAGCATCCGGCAGGTAGACCATCACCGCCCCGCGCCCCTGCGCTTCCGACTCCCCGCTGAACCACAGGAATGCCGCGTCCTTATCGATGTCTGAGATCCGCCGCTTAAGAGCTTCTTTGCTCGGGCACTCGATATGAAGCGGCTCCGCAAACACGGTCTCCTCATAATCCGGCCCCACAAGCACCCTCTCCGCCACCACTCGTTGCGGAACAAAGGGCGGCACGTGCAAGCGCGCCTTATGAACGCCCATGCCAATAGCATGGAATCTTCCAACTTTTCCAACAGTGAACGTCCCCGCAAAGTGCATCCACCTTGGCCCAAACCAGTTGTCGATGCGAACCACGTAGAGACGCGCCGGCACATAGTCTCGGACGACGCCAACAGCAATGCCTCGCGCCTTCTCAATGAACTCCGCCGAATCTCCCTGTTGCGTAGCAACGAACTCCGCGACGGCTCCGTACATGCCTGCCTCCAAACCTCCCACAACTATACGCGCGCATCCGGTGGCGTCACTCTCGTCCGCAATCCCGCCAAACAAAAAGGCCCGCCCCCAAAAAGGGAAGCGGGCCTTTTCACCAACCGATTCGCCTACATGGTATCCGGCATCTGCGGTCCCGTCTTTGCCTTCGCGCTCATCCGGATCCGGTTGTGCTTCTTGTAGTCGTCCATCACTCCGCCCAGGAAAACGCTGAACGCCTCCTGACGGCGCTGATCAAGCATCTGCTCGCGCAGCTGGTCAAGGTTACTGGCAATCTCCGCCGGATTCGGCTCAACCTTGTCCACAATCTTCGCCACCACGATGCTTTGGCCACTCTTGATCGGTGAGCTCAGGTCGCCCGGCTTCAGGTCGAAAAGCTGCGGCGCCACCTGGCCTAGCTGGCCCACGTTTGGCACCTGCCCGGATTGCCCCACCAGGTCGCTCGTCTTGAACAGTGCGCCCATCTCCTTGGCCGCCTTGGCAAGATCGCCTTCGCTCTTCGCCTTCGCTTCCAGTTCGTTGCCCTTTGCATTCAGCAGCGCCGGTACCTGCTCATCACGGTAGGCGTCCAGCACATGGCTCTTCCAGTCCGCAAAGTTCGGCGCGTGCGCCGGCGTCACGTTCGCCACCTGGAAAATGGCAAAACCTTCGCCCGTTGCCGCGTATTGTGGCGGGTCGCCCTGCTTGGCCAGGAATGCCTTGTTCAATATCTGCCCGCTGTCGGGCAGTGCCGCAATCGTCCCCTGGCGGTTCACTGGCGGCGTGGTTACCACTTCCAAATGGTGCGCCGCCGCGGTCTTATCCAGTCCATTCTTGATCGCTTCCGAAGTCAGCGCCTGTGCGTAGTTCTGCTCCGCTTTCGCTTCGTTCTGCCGAATCAGCGTGGCCTGGATCGTCGGCAGCACTTCGTTCAGTTGTTGTGCGTGCGCCGGCTGCCGCTCCTCCACCTGCACAATGTGATAGCCGAACTGGCTCTTCACAATCTGGATGTCGCCGATCTTCTGAGTGAAAATCGCTTTATCGAACTCCGGCACCATCCGCCCGCGCTGCGCAAAGCCCAGCTCGCCGCCCGAATCTTTGCTTCCTGGGTCATCGGAATTCTTCTTCGCCAAATCCGTCCAGCTCCCACCCGCTTTAAGCTGCTTCAGAATATCTTCCGCCTTGGCCTTCGCCGCCGCGTCGGTCTTCGCATCCGCGCCCGCAGCCACCTTGATCAGGATGTGCCGCGACTTTGCCTGCTCCTGGGTCGAGTACTCGTCCTTGTGGGCGTTATAGTACTGCTGAATCTCCTGTTGCGTTGGCTGCGGAACTCCGCCAGGGATCTGGTTCGGCGTAAACGCAAAGTACTTGATCTCGCGCTGTTCCGGAACCGCCGTGGCAAACCGCGCCGCATTCTTCTTGAAGAATGCTTCCAGCTCCGCATCCGAAGGATTGATCGTCTTGCCCAGGTCGTCTCCCGTCAGAACCGCGTAGTCAAACTTGATCTTGACGTTCTCCTTGCGGTACTCGTCCTTCACTTCCTGGTCGCCCACCGTCACCCCGGCCGTAATCAGCGCCTGCAGCCGCCGAATCACGATGTCGTGCCTCACGTCCTCCTCAAAATCCGGCACCGACATGTTGAACCGCGTCGCAATCATGTTGGTGTACGCGTCCTTGCCAATGAAATTCCCGTTGGGGAAAAGCACCTGCCCGGCCTGGCCGGTGTGCAGGTACTTGAGCACGTCGTCCTCGTTGGCATGAATTCCCAGCTTCTCCGCTTCCGTCAGCAGCACCTGCGCCTGGATCATCTGCTTGCCCACACGATCCTCAAACAGGTTCAGGATCATCGGGTTGGCGGGATAGCGCTGTTGCTGCAACTGCTGCTGCGCCATCATCTCCACCTTGCGCTGGCTCACCGTGTCGCCGGAGCCGAAGTACAAACTCCACCAGTGGGGATATACGGTGGCATAGGCATCGGCGGACGTTGCGCCCTGGCCGGTAAGTCCGGGGATCAGGTAAACCACCATGCCCACGGAGACTACGCCGATGATGACTACAAAAATCGCCTTGGTAATGCGGTTGTCATTCTGCAGGAAACGAATCATGGATGGACTTGAACCTTCAGCTCTCTACGCGCCATCGCGGTCTGCCCGCCAACCCTGGGTCGACGGCTATTTCGCGCATGCGCAATTCTCGCCCAATTCTTCATTGGCGCGATTCCTAGTCATTATAGACGACGGAGTCCCGACAAAGTCCGTTGCCTCGCATATAACCCCAGGCGGTTTAGGCTGGACGCCCCCGTCTCTCGCACCTGAGTACCGGAAAGGGATTTGGCGAGCACCACAAGGCGTTTCCCCTTCAGTTTGTGGGAATACTGCGCTGTTTACCAACCAGGAGTTGCCGGGTAGCCGGTTATCGGACTGGAGTCGCCAAGACAGGTCCGATCACAGTTCTCTCGATTTAGGATTGGGCATGCGCCAAATAAGCGTACTACTCGTTGCAATGTCGATTTGCCTCCCTGCTCTTTCGCAATCAACGGAATCAGACGAGGCGTTGTTGAAACGGGCTCACGGCCTCTACGACACGCCATTCACGGGCCCCCTGGTCTCCTTCGACTGTGCCGTGCAATTCGATTGGAAAAGACACATCCTTGAAACACTTGGGGCTGTCCCCCCGGCTGCGACTTCGACTATCGAACACCTACAAGCCATCGAGCATCGGGTTTTTGTGGACCGCTCTGGGGCTGTCGTATCGGAGGTTCCTAGGGCGACTGACCTCTCTGGGACTCCTCACGGGGCGGACCTTGAAGCCTCGTTTCAGGCCATTGTCTCTTCTGGAATCAACGCATGGCTGCCGTTTGCCATGGATGAAATTCTGCCCCTCAAGCCGTCAAAATCGAGCTTCCAAAAGGTCGATACAGGCTTCAAAGTTGTGATGAGCGGCCCCAATGTCTCGGCAACGCTGATGTTACTTCCCGACATGCGAATTTCCAACGTGATTAGCGAGCTTCCTCAGCCGCTGCATTTCACAACGAGCTTCGTTAGTGGCTCCAATGGTTTTCAATTACAGTCAGTGAAGACGGGGTCCGGAACGAATGACCTGGACAAATGGGATGCCAACTTCACTTACACCTTTCAGGGTGTTCAAGGAGTCCAGCTTCCCAGTAGCGTTACCGTCACGCAATCAGCAACTGGCGAGAAATGGGCCTATTCCCTCGAAGACTGCAAAGCGATGACCGGCGTTAAGCTTGACGTTCAATCACCAATCCGATAATTGCTCCCTCGTCCGATTCCACTGCTAACCGAATAGTGGATTATCGTTCTGCATACATCGTCGGCAAACCGTCAATAAATGAGGAGTAACTGCCGGTTTGCTCGCCCCTGGCACTTGGGGACCGAGGTTGATCCCGACAATTCTCCGCCGCGCGCCAAAACAAAACGGGCATCCCGCTCTTCCAGGATGCCCGCCGCTCTTCTATTCCCTGTTCCCTATTCCCTATTCCCTGGCTCTTACTCCGCCCTCAACGCCTGCACCGGGTTAATCGACGCCGCGCGCCGCGCCGGAATCATCCCGGCCACACAAGCCGCCACCGCCAGCACCACAATCGCACCCGCCATAACGGTCGTATCCACGCTCGCGATCTCGTAGAGCTGCGCCTTCACAAATCGTACCGAGAGCAGCGCCACCGGAATCCCAATCCCCAGCCCCAGCGCCGTTTGAACCAGCGCTCCGCGCATCACCATCGCAATCACGCCGGTGCGTGCCGCCCCCAGCGCCATCCGTATGCCAATCTCCGGTGTCCGTCGCTCCACGGTATACGCCGTAACGCCGTAAAGCCCAATCGTAGCCAGCAGCAGCGCCAGCGCCCCAAACAGCATGGTCAAACGCGCAATCAACCGCTGCTCCGTGAACATGCCTGCAATCTGCTCGTCGAACGTCTGAAACAACACCACCGTCAGATTCGGATTGATCCCGGCAAGCGTCTTCTGCGCAATCTTCTCCATATCGTCCACGGGCCCCGCGGTCTCCAGCACCATCGCCCCCGCATAAAGAGACAAGTCCTTCTCGATTGGGCCCTTGTTGCTTGCGCCCCTCTGCATCAACGGCACGAAATACATGCTGTTGTCTTTTAAGTGAATATCGGTATAAACCGTGTTCTCCACCACGCCCACAATCTCAAAATCACCCGGCGAATCAGGCGGCCCGATTCGCTGCCCTATCGGATTCTTCCCACCAAAAAACTCTTTTACAAAAGCCTGGTTCACCACTGCCACCACCGGAGCAGTCGGTGTATCCCGCGCGTCGATTCCACGCCCCATCACCACCTTGGTCCCCACCGAGTCGAAGTAGTCCGCGCTCACTTTCACAAACCCGGCAAGGCCCTTCGCTTCAGGATGCCCCTGAACGCTGAGGTAGTCACTCCAACTGTCGTCTTCCATCGGCGTATAGGTTGAAATTCCCACTTTGAGGACCCCCGGCACTGACCTGAATTGGTCTTCCATGGTCCGGTAAAGTGCCTCCAACTGCATGGGCGAATAACCCGCTGCCTGCGGATTGATGTGCACGATATAGCGGTTCCGCGCGTCCAGCTTCAAGTCCGTATTCTGCAGCTTGTTCAGGCTCTGCGAAAACAATCCCGCCCCCACCAGCAGCACCAGAGACAACGCGGCCTGCAGCACCACCAGAGTCCGCTGCAGCAGCGTATTCCCCGCGGCAGTCGTCCGCGCGCCGCTGCGCAAAGCACCCGCGGGTTTGGCCTGTGCTGAAATCCACGCGGGCGCCATGCCAAACAGGATCCCGGTCAACAAGGAAAGCGCAAATGCAAACCCAATCACTTCCGGTGACGGCTTCGCGTCAATGGGGATACTCTGCGCGCCGGGGAACGCAAGCAACAGCAGCATCCGCGTCCCCGCATACGCCACGCCCAGCCCCAGCAGCCCGCCCAGGCTCGCAAGCAAAATGCTTTCCGTCAGCAGTTGCCGAAGTATCCTCCCCCGCATCGCTCCCAGCGCCGTCCGCACGGACATCTCCGTCCGTCTGCCCATGCCCCTCACCAGCAGCAGGTTCGCAATGTTGGCGCACGCAATCAGCAGCACCAGAGCTGAGATCCACATCAGCAATTGCAGATGAGACCCGTATCCCTCTTGCAGTGTCTGGATGCCGTCACCGCCCGGCGTCAGCACCGTGTGCACCTTGGCCAGCTCTTTCCTGCCATTCTCGGTTGAGAACAACGGTTGCGTTGCGAACGCCTGCCTCAACACTGCGTTCACCTTCTGCTGCAGCGGCCCCCGTGCAACTCCCGGCTTGACGCGGCCAATAACGTAAAGCCAGTTGGTGGCCGCTTCGTGAACATACGAAGCATTCGCCAAATCCGCCATCGTCTCCAGCGGCAGATAGAACTCCGGCGGAGACGACGTCATCCGGTCGCCGAAGAATCCGCGAGGCGCAACCCCCACCACGGTCACCGGCTTGGTATTCACAAAGAATGTGCTGCCCACAACCGCCGCATCGCCGCCGAACTCACGCTGCCAGGTCGCATAGCTCATCACCGCCGTTGCCGGCGCTCCGTGCACATCGTCCGCATCCATCAGCAATCGTCCCGCCGCCGGACGCAACCCGAATGTCCTGAAATAATTCCCCGACACAAACTCGCCCATCACCGACCGAGCCGCCTGCGCACCGTCGCGCCGCGCAATCACCGGCCGATAACCCCAACCCGCTTGCATTGCCGCCAACTCCTCGAACTCGGGCACATTCTTCTTCAACTGCTCGTAGGTATCGGTTGAAAAAATCGAGTAGTTTCCGTCCTTCCTGGTGCCGTTGAAACCCACACAGCAGTCGTGCCCATTGTTTCCCAGGTGCACCAGCGTCTTTGGATCGGCGACCGGTAAATCCCTCAGCAAGATCGCGTTCACCAGCGTGAAGATCGCCGCATTCGCCCCAATCCCCAGCGCCAGCGTCAGCAGCACGGTAATCGTGAATCCCGGCGTCCTGCGCAACTGCCGCAAAGCAAAGCGCACGTCCTGCGTCAGCCGCTCCAGCCGCAGACCGCCCCACCGCTCCCGCGTCACATCCGCAATCAAGGGAACATTCCCGAACTCGCGCATCGCCGCTCTCCTCGCATCCTCCGGCGACTCCCCGCGAGCCACCCGGTCCGCCGTCGCCATCCGCAAATGGCTCTCAATCTCGTCCCTTAGTTCCGTCTTGCGCCGAATGAACCAAAACAGTCTCATGCAGTCCCTCGCTTGGCTGTCATGATTCCCTCGATGGTAGCCACCATCCTGCTCCAGCGCTCATAGTCTGAGGCCAGTTGCTCCTTGCCCAGCTTCGTAATCTTGTAGAACTTCGCCCGCTGATTGCTCTCGCTCTGTTTCCACTCGGCCTTCACCCAGCCCTGCCGCTCAAGCCTGTGCAGCGCCGGATACAGCGACCCCGTCTCCACCTGCAAAACCTCGCCCGAGCCGGCTCGAATCGCCTGGCTGATTCCGTACCCATGCTGCTCGCCCCACTGCAGCGTTTTCAAAATCAGCATGTCCAGCGTCCCTTGCAGAAGCTCGATTCGGTTCTGATAGCTATCCTTCTTCGCCATAAGCTGTAGACCCTCTACATCATGATGTAGACAATCTACATCCACCCACCGAAATACGCAAGCCCAAAACAAAGCGGGCATCCCGATCTCTCAGGATGCCCGCTGCTTTTCTATTCCCTATTCCCTATTTCCTATTCCCTATTCCCTATTCCCTATTCCCTATTCCCTAACCCCTATTCCCTATTCCCTATTCCCTAACCCCCGCTTTTCTACCTCCAGTAATATGCCCCGCCAACCATGTAGTACGGGCGGTAGTACACCGGAGGATATCCATAGTACGGATATCCCGCGTAGTAAGGCGAACCATACGGATAGTAACCGCGCCGGTAAAGGTTCGGCCCACCGGGATAAAGCCCTTGAGCCAGCCGCGCCGCCTCCTGAGCGTTCACCGGAGTCACCGTCAGCGGCGTCTTCAGATGGAAGCTCACCAGGGCCTCCGCCGGAATCCAAACGTTCGGTCCGCGCGAAGCTGCCGAAGCGCCTACACCCGCCGCCGCGCCTGCACCGGCGCCAATGGCTGCGCCTTCACCGCGGCCTATTGCGCCGCCAATAATCGCGCCTACAATCGCGCCACCCAGGCCGTTGCCTACGGTCTGTCCAGCCTTATTCGGGCCCTTCACCTTGAAGGCGTCCGTATCCAGCGGATAGTTCTGCCCGCCCAGGTCAAGCGACGTCAGCTTCAGCGCCAGTTCAGAGCTGCCAGCCAGGTCGCCCGCGCCCACCTTCTTCACTTCGGATACAACGCCATGAACCGTAGCGCCGCGCGGAATCGCCAGCACGCCGCCAAAAGCCACATCCTGGATCACCGTAAATTGCACCGGCTCGCCGTCCTTGGCGCGTTTGCTGCTCACCGGTTCGCTGGTCCGTAACTGCAGCAGCGTACCCTGCGGAATCGTCACGGGGCCCGTGGGAGCCTGATAAGCCTGCACCCTGGGTGGTGCGGGCGCATACTGCGGCCGGGCCGGTGGATAAGGATAAGCCGGAGGCGGAGGCGGAGCCTGTCCCTGATCCTGCGGCTGTCCCTGGTCTGGAGCCGTCATCGACCCATCAGCCGGCGCTGGCGGAGGAGGCGGGGGCGGAACCTGCGCGTAATCCTGATTGTCTGCCGTCTGCGCGTTCGGATCGCCCGCCGCAGCATCCTGTGGGTTGCCAACCTTCAGGTTGTTGTCAACCTTGGTCACGCCCGCCACATGGGCCACAATCGATTCCGCCAGCTCGCTGGAAGCCGCGCTCGATACCGTGCCCGAAAGCGTCACTTCACCCTGGATCGTTGCCGCCGTGATGAGGTCGTTCTTTAGCGCTTTCGATGCGTCCAGGGCGTGCACCACGTCCATTTCAATCTGTCCGTCTGTGCGCTGACCCGCAGCCGGCGCTTGGTTCTGTTGGTCCTGTGCCGCGTCCTGCGCCAGCGCATACGCACCGCACAAAGCAACTAGGCCAACCCACGCCACTACACTCGGGAAAACTCTCTTGAACAATGGCCGATTCATCTTTATATTTCTCCTCTGCCTCGAAGCGTCCTCGATCGGTCTCTTTGATGCTGGACCGAGGGGAAAGACGCTCTGAATTTGCTGCTTCCGGCTCATTTCATTAGACGAGATTGCGCGGAAGCCGTCATCGGTATCAACCCGGCTCTGCGGAAAAAGTTCCGCTCCTCAGGCCTGGTGCGCCGCCTCAGCCAGCTTTTCATCCAGCCCCGCCTGCGCTGCCTCAAACGCCAGGCGAATCCCGGTCTCCAGATCCACCCTGGGCGCCCAGCCCAGCGACCGCATCCGGCTGGAGTCCAGCAGCTTGCGAGGCGTTCCATCCGGCTTGGATGCATCGAAAACCAGCTCGCCTTCAAACCCCAGCACCCGGCAAACCGTCTCCGCTAGTTCGCGGATCGTCACATCGCTGCCATAGCCGATGTTCACCAGCGGCGGAAGTTCTTGATCCAGCAGTGTGCTGAATTGTATTTCGTCAAGCGACATCAAATGCACACATGCACCCGCAAAATCGTCGCTGAAAAGAAACTCGCGCTGCGGTTTCCCGCTGCCCCAAACCACCACTTCGCTTCGCCCCGCTACGCGCGCCTCGTACACCTTGCGGATCAGCGCCGGCAGCACGTGTCCATTGGCCAAATCATAGGTATCGCCCGGCCCATAAAGATTCGTCGGCATAACCGACAAGAAGCGCGTTCCAAACTGCCGGTTATACGACCAGCACATCTCGATCCCGGCAATCTTGGCCACCGCATAGGCTCTGTTAGTCGGCTCCAGCGGGCCAGTCAGCAAATGTTCCTCGCGGATCGGCTGCGGGCAGTCCCGCGGATAAATGCAGCTCGAGCCCAGAAAAAGCAGTCGCTTCACGCCATTGCGATACGCGGCATCAATCACATTCGTCTGAACCTGCAGATTCTCGCGGATAAAGTCCGCGGGATAGGTGTTGTTGGCGTATATGCCTCCCACCCTCGCCGCCGCAAGAAACACATATTCCGGGCGCTCATCTGCGAAGAAGGCGTCCACCTCCGCCGGGTGCATCAATTCGAGCTCGGCGTGTGTGCGCAACACAAGATTCTCAAAGCCGCGAGCCCTGAGCCCTCGCATCAGCGCGGATCCTGCCAGCCCTCGGTGTCCTGCGACGTAGATGCGGCTGTCTTCCTTCATCAACCCCTCGCTTTATAGCCTTGATCTTGAACCAGGCCTTCGCGCTTGGCAAGGTTCAGATTCTCGGTCACTATCCAGTCACCGTCCATCCCTCAATCGGGCCATACATGTGCCGCCACCGAGCCGGATTCAATACAGCATCCCGTCCGCTTCCCCTTCAATCTTTGCAATCAGCAGTTTAAGAAACTCCACACGCGGACGCGCCAGCTCCCTCGCCGCGCTCAGCCGCAGTTTCCCCGGCAATTCGTCCACAGCCTTTCGTAACACCGGCATTACCGACGTATAAGTCGGAAACCGCGTATCCCGCCCGATCTTCACCAGCGCCCGCAGCGCTCCCACCGCCCCCAGTTGCTCCAGAATATCGGCGTCCCTCAGCAGCACCGCTTCCATCGAAACCGGCTCATCCTGGGGCTGGTGCGTCCTGATCGCTTGCGCTACTGCGTCCAGCTTCTCCGCCGGAAACCCCCACGCCGCCAGCAGCTCCCGCGATCGCGCAACGGTATACGGCACATGATCCCACGTCGCCAGCTCCGCCGGATCGCTTGGCCGATTCCCCACAAACACGCCCAGGTCGTGCATCCACGCCGCGGCAAACACCACGTCGTCGTCAAATTCCATTCCCGCGCCAAGCCGCACAGCCAGCGCGTAAAGCCGCGGCATGTGCCCAAACTTGTCTGCCGGCAGCGCCTCGGCACGAATGCACTCGACCACCGCGGTGCGCCATCCAGCCGTCACGCCTTCGTCTCCGGCCAGCGCGGCGTCATGCGGATCAGCTCCAACCCGCCCAAATCCTCAATCAAGAAATCCGGGGAAGCCGCAGGCACCGCCGCAATGCCGCCCCGCGCCAGCTCCACGGCTTCAAAGTCATCGCCTGAGATCCGCGCCGTCCCCGCCGCCGCAAACAAATACTGCAACTCTCGCGCCGCATCGCTCGATCCCCGCAGACTCGCACCGCTCCTGCCCCCATCTACCTTCACCCGCTCAATCAAAAAATAATCCGCGCTCAGCAACGTCGTCCGGCCCGGCTCCGTCTCCACCGGCGCAATCTTCCCCGCGTTCGTCACCAGCCGCGTCGCCTCCAGGCCCTTCTCGATATGCAATTCCCGGCCGCGCCCGTAATCGTACAGCCGATAAGTCAGATCGCAGTTCTGTTGCGTCTCCAGCAAAATCGACCCCGGCCAAATCGCGTGCACCGTTCCCGCATCCACGAAAATCATCTCTTCCGGCTTCACGTCCAGCAGCGTCAGGCTCTCTTCCAGCGTCTCCGCCTTAATCTCCTCCCGCACCTGCTCAATCGTCACCCCCGGCTTCAATCCGCACGCCACCTTGGCCCCTGGCTCGGCCGCCAGCGCATACCAGCATTCCGTCTTGCCCCGTGGATCGCCGTACTTCTGCGCCAACTTATCGTCCGGGTGCACCTGGACGCTCAGCTTTTCCTTCGCGAACAGCACTTTGATCAGCAGCGGCGAGCTCGCATCCGGCGCGCCCGCTCCCAGCAGCGCCTGCGCTGCCTCCGCAAACAGGTTGCCCAGCGTCCGCCCCGCATGCGGTCCCGTCGCCACCAGGCACTCGTCCCCGGTCAGCCACACTTCTCCCAGCGGCGCGCTTCCGGCAACCCGGTCGTACCACGGATGAAGGTCCGCGAAGCCCCACACCCGTTCTACAAACCGGGGTTCAATGCGAAATGGAGCAAATTCAGCCAGCGGGAATTCCCCGTTCGAACTCATGCAAGCACTCTGCCTTTCCTTCACAAGAAAACAGCCGCCACCGAAACAGCGGATGCAATCTCACTCTACAATAGGCATTACTTTCGGCTCCCTTTTAGCGCCCCCGGTTGCCCCATCCCCCCGGGACCGGATAGCCTAGAAACATTCGATTCCGGCGCATTCGATTCCGGCCCATTGAGTCGTGCTGTCTGCAATCCTCGCGATGGGCGACCCGGCGGGCTCTCCACACCGCCCGAGTTGCTTTCATCTGGGTTCGCAATGCCGCATCGGCGCGCAATTCAGTCCAAAACCTTCTCACCTTGCCAACTCCGGGGAGAAGAAGCGAAGGAGACAAGAAAGCTGATGTCCAAGCCAGTTTCCATCTGCGTCATCGGGTCCGGATACGTTGGACTTGTAGCTGCCGTTTGCTTCGCCGAAATGGGCCATCGCGTCCTTTCCGTCGACAACGACGAGGCCAAGGTCAAGCTCCTGCGCGAGGGCGGCGTCCCCATCTTTGAAGATCACCTGCCCGAGCTGCTTGCCCGCCACGGCGGACACTCCGTTGAGTTCTCTTCCGACCTGGCCGCCGCCGTCGAGCAAAGCGAGGCTGTCTTCATCGCCGTCGGCACCCCACAGGGCGATACCGGCGCTGCCGACCTTTCTTATGTCGAGGCCGTCGTCGCTCAAATCGCCCGCTCCATTAACAGCTACAAGGTCATCGTCGAAAAAAGTACCGTCCCCGTCTACACCAATGAGCAGGTCCGCCGCGTGCTCCATCGCCACGGTGTCGATCCCCAAAACTTCGATGTCGTTTCCAACCCCGAGTTTCTCCGCGAAGGAACCGCCGTCATCGACTTCCTCCATCCCGACCGCATCGTGGTCGGTGCCGGCAACGAACGCGCCGCTGACATCCTCCGCCGCATCTACGAGCCGCTCACTGACGGCAGCTATTACACGCATCCCGGCGCTCTGCCCGGCCCCTGCAGCCAGGCGCATCCTGCCAAACTGCTCGTCACCTCGGCGCAAAGTTCTGAGATCATCAAGCACGCCTCCAACGCCTTCCTCGCGCTCAAAATCTCCTTCATCAATGCAGTCGCCAACCTGGCTGAAACCGTCGACGCCGACATTGAAGACATTGCCGCCGGCATCGGGCTCGACAGTCGCATCGGCCCCAAGTTCCTGCGCGCCGGCCTCGGCTACGGCGGCTCCTGTTTCCCCAAAGACGTTGCCGCTTTCTACTGGGTCGCTCAGCAGCATGGCGTCGACTTCCAACTCCTGCAGGAAGTCCGCAAAATCAACGACACCCAGAAGGACATCTTCTTCAACAAGGTCCTTTCGGTGCTCTGGACCCTGCGCGGCAAGCACCTCGCCGCCCTCGGCCTGTCCTTCAAGGGCAACACAGACGACATTCGCGATTCACCCGCCATTGCCATCATCCGCAGGCTTCTTGATGCCGGAGCATCCGTTGCCGCCTACGATCCGGCCGCCATGGACCGCGCTAAAGCCGAACTGCCGCCCTCACCGAAAATGCGCTACACCGACAGCATGTATGAAGCGGCGAAAGATGCCGACGCCGTGCTCATTCTCACCGACTGGAAAGAGTTCGCCGCCATCGACCTTGTCGAGCTCAACCGCGTCGTCCATTTTCCCATCGTCATCGACGGCCGTAACCTGTTTAACCCCCAGCAAATGCTCGATCATGGATTTACGTATGTGAGTGTGGGCAGGCCCGCAAGTATCCAGGTCCAGCAGGGAAAGCCGCGCAGCATGGTACTGTAAGAGCAAGTTTTTCCTTTGGGAATCTCTGCAGAAGTTGGTTTGTATCAGGGCACGACTTTAGTCGTGCCGATAAGACCAACAACAATATGATCGGGCTTTAGCCCCTCTAAGAATCACAAGGCGGACACAGACCTTCCACAAAATGGCGAAAATGATACTGAGCCAATTTCGCGGATGGCCCGGGTTGGAGATGACGAGCTTTTGACCATGCGCATATTGATAGCCGGTGCTGCCGGCTTCCTGGGTTCCCATCTCACAGACCGGCTGTTGGCGGAAGGTCACTCCGTTCTTGGTGTCGATAACCTCTCCACGGGTTCCCTTGAAAACATTCACCACCTGCGTAACGAGCCGCGCTTCGCCTTTCACGAGTGGGACATCTGCATCCCCTTCGGCGACTCGTTCGATCCCGGTCCGCTCGATTACGTGTTTAATTTCGCCTCGCCAGCCAGCCCGCCCGAGTATCTTCGCCTGGCCATTGAAACCTTGCGCGTAGGATCTGCCGGTACTGAAAACACCCTCGAAATAGCCGCGAAGTATTCAGCAGGCTATCTCCACGCCTCCACATCCGAGTGCTATGGCGACCCGCTTGAGCATCCTCAATCAGAGGATTACTGGGGTAACGTCAATCCCGTCGGTCCGCGCTCCGTTTATGACGAAGCCAAGCGCTTCTCCGAGTCGCTCGTCATGGCCTACCACCGTTATCGCGGCCTCAATACCCATCTCGTCCGCATTTTCAACACCTACGGCCCGCGCCTCCACCCCGCCGACGGCCGCGTCATCTCCAACTTCATCATGCAGGCCCTCCGCGGAGAGAAACTCACCATCTACGGCAGCGGCACCCAAACCCGCAGCTTCTGCTACGTCGACGACCTCATCGACGGCATCGTCCGCCTCTCCCGCTCGGCCGAGCACTACCCCGTCAACATCGGCAATCCAGCCGAATTCACCATCCTCGAGTGCGCCCAGGCCATCCTTGAAGTCACCGGTTCCGCGAGCGAACTTTGTTTCGGAGATCTACCTCAGGACGACCCCACCCGCCGCTGCCCTGACATCACCAAGGCCCGCATCCTCCTCGGCTGGGAACCCAAAATCAGCCTCCGGGAAGGCCTCCAAAAATCCCTGCCTTTCTTCAAAACCAAGATCGCCGTCAGCGCCTGATCGTTGAAGGCTACTCTCGGGGTCTTCCGAGATGTCCAGGCAGTCCATCTCAATGAGCGCATTGGCCTGTTGTCGCCAATGAGAAAGAGATTGGTAAACGGAAGCCGACTTATCGGTAGCGAATCTGTGTCATCAAATCAGAATCGAGACCGGAACAGGAGAAGTTCAATCAGGCTACTCCTCCACAAGAGCCAATAGCCGGTTTTCAAGCCTTACGGAGTCTTTGGGGCATATCCGGTGGATGTGCATGATTAAGGCGCGTAGCTTGCGACAGTAGGTATCCTTTTCATGTTCTGCGACTAAACCGCGTTCCAAATTATGTATGCCCGCACGGGCGCGGTCACAAATCTGCTTCGGGGCGCGCAAAGAGCGGCGTCCAAGCCGTGTGCCAGTAAGCATCTTGGTTTGGCCACTCCCCATGATCACTGTTTTCTTGTGTGAAATCCGCAGCCCATTCGCGCGCAAAGCCTCAACGGCACTCTGAATAATTGCTCTGGCGTTATCGCCGGAAAACGCCAGGTCATCAATCCAGGTGGAATACTCCACTCCTAGCTCCACGCATTTCTCTCGGATTGGGCCGTCCACGGACCAGATAAAGATGTTCGCCAGGGCAGGACTTGTCGGCGCTCCCTGAGGCAGGTGCCGCTTGAATGTCGTTAGCTTTGTAAGCAGGCTTGCCACCGTCGGGGAGCACCCAAGGACATTAGCCCAGACGCTGTAGATGTGCGCATTGGTGACGCTCGGAAAACACTGCCGAATATCCAACGTGACAAGCACGGACGCGCCCTGATGGCGCTGCGCATTGCCAATAATCGATCTATGCTTTACACCGCCGAATACGTGCTCCGGCAAGAGCATTGGTTCGAGCAAAGCCTTGTTGATTCGCTCTTGTATCTTCTTTAAATTGCCAGTTGGATTATCAATTGGCCTTGGCTTCTTCGGCGGCTTCCTGGCAAAGGGCCGCAACTTGGGGACCGCTTCAAATGGCTTATAGAAGTTTTTGGCGGATTCTGCAAGCTGCTGAAGTTCCTCTATGCTGCAACCCAGATGGAGCGCCAAACTTTTCTCATGCGCAATGTTCAGGCGTTTTATCGTAAACGGTTCCCGTCCCATCGTCGTCCTTCTTGAATAGCAGCCCTGCCAGTTCCAAAGCCAAACGTTGAATCGCCTCAGGGTTGTTCGTCTTTGTATTGCCGGACTCACTGGCCAAAAGGATCAATAAGTGAAAAGGCACTCCGAGTTCGCCAGCGAACCGCTCCAAGAACTCTCTGCTTGGCTTCCGTTTACCTGCCTCAAGCATTGAGATCAGGCTTGGGTCCACGTCCATCCGACGTGCGAGCTCTCTTTGCGGTATGTCGGCAAGCGCTCGCACGATTCTGATTGCTTTTCCGTAATCCATAGTTGAATCCAAACTGGTTGCGGGTCCCCCTGGAACTAGCTAGGCTACTCCTAGCGAATGAAGTTCTTTGCAATCTCTTCAGCTACGATCCGAACGATCCGATAAACATCGGCATCGCTGGGAGTCGTGTTGCGCCGAAAATGGTTGACAGCCTTCATCGCCGTAACCAAGGCATCTTTCTGTTCCGACTCAAGCCCATCTTGCGCAATCAATTCTTCGATGCAAGAAGTGATAACGTGCAAGTCTTTGTGCTTTCCCATGTGGGTCAGCCTCCTTTCCCTCGGCAACACTCAACCGAGTGCCGCGTCCGGTTGCGCTCCGAGTTGGAATGGGCTTGAATCAGAAGACCCGGCCATCGTGTGTGCCGCACAGCGAGATACATACTGTGTGGGCTCCGATACCGAGAGGCTATTCCTGCTGTCCTCTTGGTATGCGGCCTTGAACAGACAGGAACTGCATCCTGTCGCCACACCAATCAACAGATGTGGCATTACGTCTTTCCTCACGGAAGGACTCGGCCATGGAAGCGCGAAAAAGGAGTTGTCAAAGAACTTGCTCAGTCGCGTTTAACGCGACCCAAAATCAGACTACCCGAACGGGAGAAATCTGTCAAGAAAAATGACATGGAGAGAATATTATTGGGAAATACTGAACCAGGTCTGAAAAGTCGCCTTCATCTCTGAAAATGGGTGATTCCCTCGCACCTGAGAATGAGGGGCACGGATCTCGACAACCTGAAACATGCAAATCATTATTGATCGTGATAAACGCCATTCTCGTCAGTTATTCCTCTGAATTGATGCCAAATCGCCGAGTCACTCATCGAGAGCTGCGGGATATGCCAATCTGCGGATCGGTCGAATCACCGGCCATCTTCGGTTGCTTTCCACGCAAACATTTGGCATAAAGAAGGGCCGACAAAATACCTCCGCACGTCGAGCTGAATCCCTGGACATGCGATAAAATCCCTACTCGAAGCCAAATCTTCGAAAGGAGACAAATATGAAGCCTTCCCTCCGCCCTCTCCTGCTTGCGCTCGCACTAATCGCCTCCGTAACCACGCTGGCTCAGCAGTCCATCCCCCCGGCCGCTCTTGCCGCCAAGACCATCGCCATCCGCAACGACACCAAAACAGGCGAAGTCTCCGACGGCGCACTCGAGCAGTTAAAGCGCTGGGGCCATTTCACCATTGTGGACGATACCGACAGCGCCGACATCGTTCTCCGCTTCGACAAGAAGACTGACCGTGAGAAGCAAAACAGCCAATCGACGAACGACGATGGCACCACCAGCTATTCGGCGTCGATGTCCTTTTCCTCCCAGGTTCATATGCGCGCCTACCTGAAGGGAGCGGATTCACCTTTCTACTCCACGCAAACCGGCGATTCAAAGAAGAAAGCCGGCATAAACTGCGTATCAAGTTTCCAGAAGGCCTGGATCGAGACCCGCTAGCTCAATCCGCTCCGGGTTCGCCCCATCTCCCAGTCAGAATCAACCTGCGCTTTCTTCCCAACTGACCACCTTCACCCCTTTCCGCCCTACCGCCGCGCTTCCCAGTTGTCCTCGATGCCTTCCCCTGTGTACAGTTCTATGCAAGCCCTCCGGCCATCCCCCCTTGGATGCCGCCGGACACGCGGGGTAGACTCAAAATGCGCAGGCTCATTCTCTTCGGAATGCTGGCGGCCCTCGCTTTTCCCGCCGCCGCTCTCAAGCGCGTGAATGTCGCCCAGCTTGAGCAAATCCTCACCAACGCCACCGCCGCGCATCGAGACGACGACAGCATCCTCCGCATCTTCGGCGACCTCGAACTCACCGAGCAGCTCAACAACGCCCAGCGCGACCGCATCGACCAGAAACTGCATCTTGGCCCCAAATCCGCCCTCGCCCTGCAACTGCTCGCCGACCAGTCCGCCTTTCTTGACGTTCCCGTCGCCGGCCGCCCCATCGCCCCGCCGCCCGATCTGGAAACCGAAAGGCGCATCCTCGACCGTGCACGCCTCTACGTCGACCAGACCCTGCTCCGTCTCCCTGACTTGATCGCCACCCGCTCCACCTTCCGCTTCGACAACAGCCCCCAGGCCATCAGGCAGAATGAGTGGCCGGTCCGCGCTGGCCTTCACCTTGTCGGCAGCTCCACTCGCGAAATCACCCTCCAGGACGACACCGTCGCCCCTCCAGTCCAGAGTCCGGGCGCTAGAACCGTCAATGCATCCGCAACGCTATCCGATCCCGCTTCCCGCCCGGAGCCTGGTCTCCGCACCAACGGCGAGTTCGGCCCCTTTCTCGCCCTCATCATGAGCGACACCACCAAGGGCAAAATCGCCTTCCACCACTGGGAACAGACCCCAACCGGACAATTCGCCGTCTTCCGCTACTCGGTGCCCAGATCCGCCTCCCATTACAGGGTCGATTACTGCTGCGTCGTCACCAAGGCGGGCGTGAACCTGCGTGGCGGCAGCCGGCGCCCCGGCAACGGTCCGCCCCCGCCCACCAACCTCGAAGATGATCCCGACACCCACTTCCACCGTCTCCCCGCCTACCACGGCTCCCTCACCATTGACCCCGCCACCGGCGCTATTCTCCGCATTACCGTGCAGGCCGAGCTCGACATCGACCTCCCCGTCACCCGCGCCGACATCCTCGTCGAATACGGCCCAGTCATGATCGGCGACCGCCGCTTCATCTGTCCGCTCATGAGCCTCGCCCTCACCCAGGGTCTCGCCGGCACCAACGGTCCTCTCGGCCTCCCGCCTGACATGCAGATCAACGAAGCCAGCTTCACTGACTACCACCGCCTCGGATCATCCGTCCGGATCATTACCGGCTCTGCCCAAGTTGTCCCCTCCGCCACCCAGCCTGCACCCACTGCCGAAACTACCCCCGAAGCCCAGACCTCAGCTCCCACCCCGCAGTAGCGGCTAACCAGCAACGGAAGCTCCGTGCCCCATTCTTGCTGCTTTTTCCCGCGGCAAGTGTGGAAAGCAGCAATCGCGGTGCGAGCCTCCCGCCGGCGCCCGCCCCACCGCTGGTGGTGGAGTACCATTATCCTCAAATTCCATGTTCCACTCCTCTGTGTCCGAAAGCAGGTTCCACGTGCCGCTTCTTATCTCGCGGAAGCTGACGCTCCCCGTTCTCGTCTCCCTGGCCCTTGGGTTTTTCCTCGCCGCACCCTCACCAGCCGCAGCCCAAAAGTTCCTCCCCAAAACCATCCAATTCAAGGGCGCGTCGGATTACTCTGACCAGGAACTCCTTGCAGCCTCAGGCCTCAAAAAGGGAGCCGTCCTCACCGCCGACGAGATCAAAGCCGCATTCCAGCGCCTGATGGACACCGGTGTCTTCGAAAACATCGTCTACAAATTCGACGGCCAGGATCTCGTCTACACCTTCAATCTCGCCACGCTCTACTCCGTGCGCCTTGAGAACCTTCCTCTCACGCCCGGCGCAGATCTCGACGCAAAACTCCACCGGCGCTTTCCGCTCTATCACGGCAAAGTCCCAAATGAAGGCGGCCTGCTCGACAACGTCCGCCAGGCCCTGGAGGAGATGCTTGCCGCGCAGGGAATCAAGGCCACAGTCTCAACCACGCAGGGCGGTGGCGCGGCCGCGTTCAAAGTCGCCGCCATCAGCTTCTCCATCGCCGCGCCCCCCGTCCTCGTTGGCGATATTCACCTCGACCCTTCCTCGCCTCCCTTGGATCCCAAAGCCAACGAGATTCTCGCCCACCAGACCGGCTCCCCCTACGACATCGTGGGAAGCCCGAGCCAGCTCACAACCTACCTGGGCAACTTCTATCACGACCAGGGTTACCTTGAAGCCGCCATCAACGCCACCCCGCAAGGCGCGCCTGTCATAACCCCTGAAGCCGTGCGCATTCCATTTCTTCTATCCGTGACTCCAGGCCCGCTATACAAATTGACGAGCATCCAACTTGCTCCGGACGTGCTCGTAAGTCAGGCGGATTTTGACCACCAGTCTCACCTCCATCCAGGTGACATCGCTGACGGGCAACACGTCACCGCGAACTGGCAATACGTCTCCCGCCAATATCACAACAAGGGCTACATGAAGGCTGCCGTTCATCCCGTTCCCACGTTCGACCGCGTCCAGGGCACGGTAAGCTTTGCGGTCACCGTCGAGCCCGGCCCTGTCTACAACATGGGTGCTCTCAGAATCGATAACGTCAGCGACGCTCTCCGCACCCAAATGCTGGCCGCGTGGAAGATGCCCGCCGGCGCAGTTTTCAATGAAGGCGCGATTCTCGGTTTCTTTGCCACGCACGGTGTGAATCCCGCGCTCGAGCGGGTGTTTTCGACAGTCAACTACAAATACAATCTGGCCCTGAACGACGACGCCCACACCGTCGATGTTGTTCTGCGCCTGGAAAAGCGCCCCTGAGCCGCGGCGGCCTAACAACCTACCTTGGCTTGGCGCCCGCATCTCGCTTTTGAGACGGGCGAGTCTCTCGAATCTCGCACTCAGGCCGAGTGCCGCATGTCCCGCTTTTGGGACGTGGTAAGCAGTACTCCCATGCTAGTCTCTGACGAACCGCAGGTGACCGAACGCACCCCGCTTTGTATCAGGGTATGACTTCAGTCATACCGAAAACAGCCAATAAAATGGTCCAGACTTTAGCACCTGCGGAACACCGTCCCTCAGCCAACAGCCACCAGTCCGATTACCCACGCAGGTTCATCACCTCAATCCCACTCCCATCGCTGTAAACTACCCATGCCCCATGCCACTCACTGTCGCTGACTTCGTACACCGCTGGAAGATCAACTCGCAATCCGAGCGGGCCACGCGCAGAGTCACAACTCAACGTTCGGCTATTTTGTCCGGCCAGTTTTTGTTGACGTTCTTACTTCAGGGTTTCACACAGAAACAGCCCAGGGGAGTGCACTTGTAGACCAATCCGGGCCCGCAGAGGATGACGTTGGGGCTGCCGGCCCAGGGAGCGATGGAAGCACGCGAACTCTCAGCATTTTGTGTTTGGGGACACAATGCGACGATTGCGGCACACAATGCGATACGGGCGATGAAAAGGCTTGGCTTTTTCACAAGATCCTCCTACTTTTTGTGATTTCGCGAGCCGTGCGGAAAATTGGCGGACCGCCAACTTTTGACCTCTAGATTCCGTTCAATGGGAGAGAATGTCAAGAGAATTTCGTCGATTCCGTCGCTGCTTACCAGAGGCAGGTGGCCCACTCATCACAGCATCAGTAACTGTGCCCCGTTCATCGCAGCTTCATCGCGATGAGCGGGGCTTCGGACAACGTCGCAGCGGGGTTGCGATAGCACCATAATGATGGAGCAGCTTCAACCACAACGCTACAGGCCTGCGAGGAGTCATTGAAATCGAGTCGGAGTGTACAGCAAGAAACCGCGGCCCATCCAACCAATAATGCCGCAAATGGGGCACAGACTACCATGTTTGCGAAGCGCAGACGGTTAGCGGAATCGGTGAGTGGCCACCTGCCGCGACGTGTATGATTTCGCCATGAGCGGAAGCCAGGATGAGGTTCGTTATCAGGTCTTTGTAAGTTCGACCTTCACCGATCTGAAAGAAGAACGGGAGAAGGTGCTCCAGGCCATCCTTGAATCCAAGGCTTTCCCAGCGGGCATGGAGCTGTTCCCCGCAGCAAACGACGAACAGTTTGAATTCATTAAGCGCGAGATCGATTTGTCGGACTACTACGTTGTCATCATCGCGGGCCGGGACGGATCAATTGCCGGCGACGGGATTAGCTTCACCGAAAAGGAGTTTGACTATGCCGTCGCCCAAGGAAAACCTATCCTCGCTTTCCTAATACAAGACCCGACAAAGCTAAGGGTTGACAAGAGCGAAGAGGAGAAGAAAGGTAAAGCCAAGTTAAAGCAATTCAAGGAAAAAGCGAAGAAGTCTCGCGTCGTGAAGTTCTATAACAACCCCGACGAGCTTAAGGCGCAGGTATTGCAGTCACTAAGTCATCAATTTAATTTCAACCCGAGGCGAGGCTGGATCCCTGCAGGTTTGTCGAAGCGAGAAGACCTGGAAGATATCAGGAAGCTACAGAATAAGGTAATTTTGCTCGAAGCCGAGAACGCTGAACTCAAATTGCAGCGAATGGACGCAACCGCTCGATTGGGCCAAGGCCAAGACGCGGTGTCTTGGCAGATCGATACGAGCGAATTAGTCACTTCCGAAAAGGCAGCAGACAATGAATCTCTCACCAGTATTCAGTTTCCTTCTGGCGAAACACGGCTAGAGACTACATGGGACGAGTTATTGAGTGTGCTCTACTCCGGCGGGAGTTCCCGACTCGATTCTGAAGACGTAGAGCCGTGGCTGTTTTATCTCTTCGCCTCGAATATCTCTGATGAAGCGTTGAAGACAAAGTGGCGAGTAATTGCTTTGCGCAATCTTAGATCAAAGAAACTGGATTTGAGCTGCCTTTGGAGATCGAAGAGGGACATCTTCCGGCAACTGACCGGCCTGGGGTTAATTGAGGAGATTGTGGAGACACGATATAAGGAACCAGTCCCCGACTACCCGTTGTCGATCAGTTCCGGCTACCTTGCCACCGTTAGCAATTTCTCGTCGACCAAGGCGGACCCAATCCCAGCCCAATTTGTTGTCTGGAAGCTTACGCGCCGAGGCGAGGAGCAAATTGCCCTTATCAGCGGATTTCGCCGGGACAAACCCTCTTAACCCCTCGCATTCCTACTCTTTCCCGATACCTTCGCCCATACCCCGGAGCAGTGCGTTCGTTACCCGGACAATGTGTAGGCGGGTGGCGCACCCTAAGCTCTTAAAACCCTGACCATCCCCAAAACCGGGGGTGCCCCACCCATCGGACGTCTTTGTTCTTGTCCGATGGGTGGGATACCACAAAAGCCAACCATCGGCCATCGGGCCATCCCACTTTCCAGCGGGTGGCCCCGGTCTCCAACCACAATGAGGGTGCCCCCGGGTCCCTCGTCCGCAGCGGCGGAGGGACCGGGGATCGGGGGCCCATGTCCTGCCCCGAAGCCGCTGCCAGACCCGATTCCGCGCGCACCTGCACAGTCAAGAAAATCAAAATAAAGAATGCATTATCAATAAGTTAAGCCGCTATCCCGTGCAATTTCAGCGCATTTTTCAAAAAAGCGTTCAATTCTGAGCAATCCTTTACTTCATTTAGTTCAATTCTGAGCAATCGAAACACATCGAAAAGGCTGCCCGCAAGGTTCATGTCGATGCGAAAGACAACCACTTAAGCAGCCATTTCGCATGTTTTGTAACCACTTGAGCAACCTTTTCAGCTATGTAGCACAACCCTCCGAGCAGCCATTTCCACAGATATAAAGCTGGTGACAGCGAATAGCGAGCGTCTGCCCCACCGCAGGTGGTTATCCTCAATTCCATGTTCCACTCCACTATGTTTGAAAGCATGTTTCACCTGCCGCTTCCCATTCTGGAGAAGCTGGCCCGCCCCGTAATCGTTTACCTTGTGTTGGTTGCGCTGCTCCGCCTCTTCGGCAAGCGCGAGCTCGCCCAGCTCAATCCCTTTGACCTCGTGGTCCTGCTCTCGCTTTCCAACACCGTCCAGAACGCCATCATCGGCGACGACAATTCCGTAACCGGTGGCATCATCGGCGCCTTCGGCCTGCTCGCCATCAACTGGCTCGTAGTCCGCGTGCTCTTTCGTTCTCAACGGCTTACGCGCGCCCTTGAAGGCCGCTCCACCGTTCTTGTCCTCAACGGCCAGTTAGACCGCAGGGCCATGGAGAAAGAGTCGCTGACCCGCGAGGAACTGCTCTCCGTCATCCACAAGCAGGGCTTTGAAGACTTCGACAAAGTCCATCGCTGCATTCTCGAGCCCAACGGCACCTTCTACGTTGAAGCATTCGATCCCTCCGTCGCCGACAAGCGCCACGAAGAGCTTCTCGCCCGCATCGACGCGCTCTCCCGCGAGATCGCAGCAATGCGTCCCGGCGGCACATTTAATCCGGAGTCCGCATAGACGCGAAGAGCTCGAAATTGAATCTTGTATTCCTGTTGCGGATGTATCCGTAACGGATATATACTACCCCCATGGGAACCAGAACCCTACCCGCCGCGCCACTCTCTCCCGCCGTTTTCGCCATCCTCCTCTCCCTCGCAGAAGGCGAGCAGAACGGCGCATCCGGCCCCGGCCCTTGGGGTGGGAAACACGGCTACCTCATCATGAAAGACGCCCGTTCAGCCCGCGGCGGCGGAATAAATCTTGGTCCTGGAACACTTTACGGATCTCTTGAACGCATGATGCGCGATGGCCTGGTGGAAGAGTCCGGCATCTCCGAGGACGAGCGCCGCCGCTACTACCGCCTCACCAGCCTGGGCCTGCGCGTCTTCGCCACCGAGTTGGAGAGGCTGGATGCAGCCGTATCCTCCGCCCGCTCTCTCGGTATGATTCCCGAGCGAGGCCGCTCATGACCGACCCCTTGGCGGCTATCACTCACTCCCACTCAATCGTTCCCGGCGGCTTCGAGGTAATGTCGTACACCACGCGGTTTATGCCGCGCACCTCGTTCACAATCCGGCTGGAGATCCGCTTCAGCACCTCGTACGGCAGCGGCGTCCAGTCCGCGGTCATGCCATCTTCGGAATGCACGGCCCGCACAGCGCAGGTATACGCGTAGGTCCGCTGGTCGCCCATCACACCCACACTCATCACCGGCAGCAGCACGGCAAAGCTCTGCCAGATTTTGTTGTAGAGCCCCGCCGCCTTGATCTCCGCAACTACAATCTCATCAGCCTCTTGCAGCAACGCCACGCGCTCGCGTGTTACCTCGCCCAGGATGCGCACTGCCAGCCCCGGCCCAGGGAACGGTTGCCGGCCCAGCACATCCTCCGGCATGCCGAGGTCGCGCCCAATCCGCCTCACCTCGTCCTTGAACAAATCCCGCAGCGGTTCAATCAACTTCAGCTTCATTCCCAGCGGCAACCCGCCCACGTTGTGGTGGCTTTTGATGGTCTGGCTCGGGCCCTTAACGCTGCTGGATTCAATCACATCGGGATAGAGCGTTCCTTGCACCAACCAGTCCACCCCGCCGCTCTCCTTCGCAATGCGTGTGGCCTCATCGTCAAACACCGCGATAAACTCCGCGCCAATGCGCTTCCGCTTTGTCTCCGGATCGGTCACTCCTGCTAGTTGCGCCAGGAACCGTTCGCTCGCATCGACGCCCACAATGTTCAGGCCCAGCTTGTCGCGTAAGTTCTTTTGAACATTGACAAATTCGTTCTTGCGCAGCACGCCGTTGTTCACAAAGATGCAGGTCAACTGGCTCCCAATCGCCTTGTGCACCAGCACCGCCGCCACTGAAGAATCCACCCCGCCTGAGAGCCCGCAGATCACGTGCCCCTTGTCAACCTTCTCGCGAATCCCGGCCACGGTTGTCTCAATAAAATGTGCCGGTGTCCAGTCGCCCGCCGCTCCGCAAATATCGAAAACAAAATTACGAATCAGTTGCGGTCCCAACGGTGTGTGGTGCACCTCGGGATGAAATTGCACCGCCCAGATGCGGCGCTCTTCGTTGACGATTCCTGCCAGTGCATTCGACGTGACAGCAGTGCGATGAAATCCCGCCGGCAGCGTTTCCGCCTCGTCCCCATGGCTCATCCACACCTGGACCGACGCCGGCAGCCCCACAAACAGCGCCGTTCCGCCGTCTTCAATCACCACTTCCGCATGCCCATATTCGCGCAGGGGCGCCGACTTCACCTTGCCCCCCAGGTGATGCACAATAAAGTGCAGCCCGTAGCAAATGCCAAGCACCGGCACGCCCATCTCCAGCACCGTGGCATCCGCCGCCGGAGCATCCGCGTCGTACACAGACGAAGGGCCGCCCGACAGAATCACGCCGAGCGGTTTCAGAGCCTTGATTTCGCTGAGAGGAGCGGTGCAGGGAAGCACAGCCGAAAAGACGTTCAGTTCGCGTATGCGACGCGCGATGAGCTGCGTATACTGCGAACCAAAATCGAGAATAACAATTGTCTGGGTGTCCACCCCCTAGTGTGGCAGGGCCGACGGCGGGATGTAAAGACCGCAGAGAATGAAGTTGGCCAGGGAGTATTTCGGCAGCTATCATGGCGCCAGGAGACACCATGATTTCCCCGCAACAGGACCTCCCAAATCGCTCTAAGTATCAATGGCCCCCGCTTCCCCAGGCCGCGTGGAGTGACACCTGCGCAACGCTGCAACTCTGGATGCAGATCGTCGGCAAAGTGCGGCTCGCCCTAATGCCGTCGATCAACCACTCCTGGAACGTGACACTCTATCCAACCGTTCGCGGTCTCACTACTGCGCCGATGCCATTCGGCGTCAGGATTCTTCAGATTGACTTCGACTTCATCGATCACCTGCTCGTGGTAGAAACCAGCAACGGCGAGCGAAGAACCGTCCCCCTGAAGCCGATGACAGTCTCGGCGTTTTATCGGCAGGTCATGGATGCGCTCGAAAGCCTGGGCTGTCCGGTCCGGATCTGGCCCGTGCCCTGCGAAGTTGCGCAACCAATTCCATTCGAGCAGGACGAAGTCCACCATGCCTATGATCCAGAATTCGCGCAGCGCTTCTGGCATATCCTGCTTCAGACTGCGCGAGTCTTCACCATCTTCCGTGCCCGTTTCATCGGCAAGGTAAGTCCAGTCCACTTGTTCTGGGGCGCGCTCGATCTTGCATGCACGCGCTTCTCCGGTCGCACCGCACCTGAGCATCCAAGCATGCCCGGACTGCCTGATCGTGTCACGCGCGATGCCTACTCGCACGAAGTCAGCAGTTGCGGCTTCTGGCCGGGTGCACCGGGAATCGAGGCATTCTTTTACAGCTACGCATACCCCGAGCCTCCCGGTTACCGGGAATATGCGATCTCTCCTGCTGAGGCTTCGTTCAACCCGAGCTTTGGCGAGTTTGTATTGCCCTATGAGGATCTGCGCCGCTCGCCGGATCCTGACGAGGCCTTGCTTGCTTTTCTTCAGAGCACCTACGACGCGGCCGCCAACTGCGCCTACTGGGACCGCGCTGCTCTTGAGGTCGCGTCCCGCCCGACTCTTTCCTAAATCAATGCCTCGGCCAACTTAAGTGCCAGTCTCCTACGGAAGTTTCTCCGCCTCGGCTTCCGCATCCCAATGGTCCGTCCCGGCCAGGAACACCCTTGGCTTGAATTGCGCCGCTTCTGCCGCCGTCAACTGATGGGCCCATTGGACGCGTCCTGACGGATTCGCCCCAGGGCCTGTGCTGCTGAATTCCGCGTACCAAGCTTGCGGATCGCCTGGTGTCTTCCCCCACGCGCTCCATCCCTGCGCAATCACATCGGCGCACAGCTCCGTATCGATGTAGACCACGCGAGAAAATGGACGCCATGGGCGGCCAAGACTTGTCCCTTCTTTTTGGGTTGTGGCGGGGCCCGATGTCGCGCTGTGCACAATCCCGCTGGTTACTTTGCTGTTCAGAATTACATAGCCCGTCGGCTGATTGGGCGAGGTGCGTGACTGCGCAGTCAGGTAGCCAGGAGCACTCGCGTGAATTTCGGAGCGGTCGAACACTGCGGTTGCGTTGCCAAAGATGAAATCGGTGCCGCCCTCAATGTAACTATTCACATAGTATTGCCGCCCGTAGTCGGCAAAGAGCGTGTCCTGGTGGCCGAGAAAACGGCAACGCTTGAAAATCGCTCGATCGGCGCGTACGGCAACGGCTACCGCCTGTCCGGTATTCCCCGCGGTGTTCTTGAAGGTGATATTGTCGGCTTCAAATCCGGTACCGTTTATTTCCACTGTCTCGGTGAAGAAGGTGCCGCCAGCTTGCTTCGCGTTCAGGCTGTTGGTAATGACCACTTCATCCGGTGATTTCCCCATGCCCAGCAGCGTGATGTTGGAGTGATTCTGCGTCACAATCACGCGCTCATGGTAAGTCCCGGGCGCAATCTCAATAAAGACGCGACCCGGTTTCCCGCCAGGTCCGATACCGGCGAACGGGTGATGATCCATGGCCATCTGGATTGTGGGGAATTCAGTCGTGCCTTCAATGCCGGTGGTGACGTCGGGAGACACACGCACATGCACATCCTGCGCGCGGCCAAAAGCGCACGGCAGGAGCGCGAGAATCGTAATCCGCAGCAGGATGGTTAAGCGCATAAACGATCTCCTCACTCATTCGAATGCCGTTTGAACCACGACAGCCTCGGCCCGAAATATAGCATGTGCGCCCGCACGCAATCACCCATTCTCATTCCTTTTCTGGTCGCTCCTGCCGGTTAAGGATCGAAGGTAAGCGCGTGGATAGCGTGGTTCCGGTGCAAAATGGAGTTGGGGCTCATGATCACACCTGCCAATTCCATCGCCGCAATCCTTACTCTCATTCCGTTCTTGGTCGCGGCGTTCTTTCCCGAGAGCGTCATCGAGAAAGTCCGCAGGCTTCCAGTGTGGGCTCGGCTTACTGGGCCAGCAGCGTTGAGCCTGCCCTATGTGCTGGTCACATGCGCTGCTGGCGATTTTCAGTGGGGATGGTTCGCGACGTACCTGCTCCTGCCGGTTGCCATCGCGAGCTTACTCTGGCAGTCCGCAAAGGTCGACCCTGAGCAAAAAGCCAACTGGAGAGATTTTCTGATTCTTGGCGTGCTGGGACTGGCCGTCGACTTGCGCTGGTTTGAGAGTGCGTGGCCCGCCCACCTTGCCATCTTCAGCAAGATGCTCTTGCTGGATGCGGGCATCTACGGATTCATCGTGATCCGTCAACTCGAAGGGACCGGATTCGAACTGCGCCTGAGATTGCGCGACGCGGTAATCGGCGTCCGGGAGTTTGTGTTCTACGCTCCAGTCGCGCTGGCGTTTGGACTAAGCCTGGGTTTCCTGCATCTGCATGCGCAATGGCAGAGTGCCGTAGCCATCGTCGAAGCGTGGTTGTTCACGTTCTTCTTTATCGCAATTCCTGAAGAGCTGTTTTTTCGCGGATGGCTGCAGAATCTTCTCGAACGTCGCATGGGCAGAAACGCGGCGTTGCTCGTTACCGCCATCCTATTTGGCCTGTCCCACTTCAACAAGCGGGCGGCTCATTTCAACTGGCGCTACGTCTTGCTGGCAGCCATTGCAGGCATTTTCTATGGCCGGGCCTGGCGGCAACATCGCCGCGTAGGAGCCTCGGCCATTACCCATGCCACGGTGGATGCCATCTGGTCCCTGTGGCTGCGATAGCGATGCAGTGGGGACCGGCTTCTGCATGTATGTGACATAGCGGCGGCCAACCAGCATCTCGTGGTCTAACTGCGGAGGGACTGTGATGCCAATGGCGATGCCGAGAATTGCGTGGGAAATCGCAAGGAGATAGATGTTACGGTAGCGGAGAAATAGCATGCAGGCAACAAAGCCCCAAATCAATGCGGCCACCACGAGGATAGGACTGGGCAGGTGCGCAATCGCAAACATCCCGGCCGCCACGCTCACTGCGGAAAGCGTGTCGGGCATCAATCGCAACAGCCTCGATAGAAAAAAGCACTGAAGTCCGATTTGTTGAACAAGGGCCCAAACGGCATAGGCGCCATAATGTGCGACAAACCGAATCGGACTGGAAGGCACTTGCAGAGTGCGAAGGTCGAAGGCCAGTGCAACAGCTGCCACTGCGAGGACAAAAGCCAATCCGACTGCCCACAGCGCAGGGCGAAAGTTTCCCATGCACAGACCCATCGGCTCCAATCCGTCGAACCGTGAGCGCGTCAACGCCAGCATGCCGGCCAGCGCGATGCCCCATAGCGGCAACTGCCAGGGCATGGGCGTCCAAAGCACGAGAAGAAGCAGCGCAAAAATGAAGGAAACTTCGAAAAAGTCTCTCTGCTTGCTCAGGCTCGTTTGCCTTACTGGTCCTGATTGTAAAAACGCCGCGTCTTCCATATTCCCGAAGTTAGATGCGACCGTGGTTTTCTGGGATGACTGCGAATTAATTGAAAAATAAACCCCTGGCGAGTGCTCAAATTCCTAACGCGGCAAACTCGGCGGCATCGCGTGTCCGTGGTGCTGCCGGTAGGTAAGGTAGCCGAGGCCGACACGCATGTTGTGGTCCACCGGTCCGGGCACAGTGACCGCGATTGAAATGCCAAAGACAGCGTGCGCAATAGCCAGCGGATAGAGGTTGCGGTAGCGGAGAAAGAGCAGGCACGCAACAAGGCCCCAGGCGAAAGTGACAATCGAAAGGATCGGACTTGGCAGATGCGCAATTGCAAAAATTCCCGCAGCTGTCCACGCTGCCGTCCTGGCCCCAGGCATCAACCGCAGCAGGCGCGAAAGAAAGAAACATTGCAGCAGAAACTGTTGCACGGCGGCCCACAGCGCGTAGGCCCAGTAGGTTTCGATGAATGCCAGCGGACCGTCTGGCACATGCAAAGTCTGCAAGTGTGCGGCAACAGCCGCGGCCACCATCGCCATTCCCAAGGCTGCGCCCACCACCCAAAAGGAGCGGAGAAAGTTCGTCTTGCGCAGGCCCATCGCGTCCAGTCCGTCGAACGAGACGCAAGTGATCGACACGATGGACCCGGCCGCAACCAACCACAGCAGCCGTTGCCAGGGACGCGGCGTCCAGCAGACAACCAGGATCAACAGGTAGGGAATTGCAAGCTCAAGCAGAACGCGTCGCTTGCTACGCGCGGCAGCCCGCGGCCCCATTCCTGCGGTATTCGCTTCTTCACTCATACCCTGGAAAAATGGTAAGTCGTAAAACGCCCAAAGTATACTGCGCCCAGGCTGCGCGGCACCCGGCGCATCTACTCAAGAACGATGGCCGGCTGGGTGACCGAACCCGCTTCGTGTCTGCGCGTGGTTAGCGTGACCGCTGCTGCCAGAATCAGTGCGCCGCCGGCCCAGGCGTAGGGCCCAAGGTGCTCGCCCAGCAGCCGAACTCCCAGCCATGATCCCAATGCCGGCTCAATATTCAGAAAGACCCCGGCGCGCGAGGCCGGCACATGATGGATGCCCCAGTTCCACAGCAGCGTGGTCGTCGCCGTGCAAAATAGACCGCTGAATGCCAGCGCGAACCAGGCTGTGTGGCTGAGCTGCGCGAACGGGAGCGGGTGGACGTCTTGATGGGTCAGTGGACTCAGCAGCCATGGGATCAGCGCCATTGCCCCAAGCATCGCCGTCCCGGACAGAATGGTGTAAGCCGTCACTACTGGCGGGCTGTGCGTCTGCATCAATTTCTTACTCAGCAGGACCCATGCGAGTGCGGTGATCAGCGAGGCCACAACCAGCAGATCGCCCGCGAGGGAAGGTTGTCCGTGAGCCGCCGGGCCCCGGCTGCCGCCCAGCACGATCAGAGCTGCGCCCACCGTTGAGCCGCAAAGTGCCATCCATCCGATCCAGTCAAGCCGTTCGCCTGCAAACAAGGCCGCCGCCGCCGCCAACAGCACCGGCATCGATCCCACCATAAGCGCGGCATGACTTACGGTGGTCAAGGCCAAGCCATGAAATTGCAGCAGAAACTGGATCGGGATGCCGAACGCTGCGGAGATGAGAAGAATGCGCATCTCCCCCCCAGTGAGACGAAGCCGTCCCAGGTTTGCCAGGACCAGCGGCAACATTCCCAGCGAGGCAAACAGAAAGCGGTAGAGCACCATATGCTCCACGCTCATCTCGTTCAACGCCAGCCGGCCGAAATAGAACCCTGTGCCCCAAAGACATCCAGCGAGCGCGCAGGCGCCATATCCCAGAAACTGAGTGCGCCGGTGTATTTTTAATTGCTCTTGCATCCCTTCTTTACTGTCGCATAAGCCAACGGCGGGAAGTCACGAGCAGCCGTTGCCCGACGTCCAAAACGAGATGTGCATCAGTACTCCCGCAATGCTGTTGAGCCAAAACCATGCGGATATTGGCAGAAAAGTGGCAGTTTGGGGTCGTTTTCGAGCGAAAACCGCGTGTTTTTCACGGGTAAAATTTACTGAGTGGTACATGGGTATTTTTTGTAAGTTGTTTATTGTATTGGTATTGCCTCCCAAGCATCCGGCTGGAGGGCGTTTTTTTGTGGGGGAGGGGGTGGGTATTTGTTGGTACGGACCGGGGACATAGCTGACAGATTGGACCGGGCGCATCTCCGATACTGCTGCGGCCGGAGTAGACCGATCGCAATCCTGCCCTGCTCTGGCCGCGGATTTGAGGGTGGTCATCGCAATTCCGATTCTGCGCTTTTAGAGGGAATTGATCGGCAAACCGCACTTCGAGGGCATCGTCTGATTGATCACTATCGGCGGTCAACGAGGAGGGCGCGTTCAACTGGTTGTTCGTCATGTCCGCCTGGACAAACGGAGCCTACGGCTGCGACGCCGGGGCACTCGTATCGGCGGTATGCTGCGCCGGCTTTGCAGGCGACGGCTTCTCCTTGAACGGTGTCGCATCGGGCGTATATGTCACGACCGGATGCACGACTACAACACCCTGACTCTTCTCTGCCGGCTTGTGGAAGTTCAGGACAACCACCGCGGCCACAATAGCGAGAACCAGCACGATGGCCCCAATCCACATAAGCATGAGACTCTTCTTACGCTGTTTCTCACCGTCGGACTCTTCGTCCAGTGTCGCATGGTATTCCTGGACCAGGGTTGAAAGTTCTTCAGTTGTCACGTACTTGGCTGGCTGCGCCAGCGCTGCCGGCGCTGCGGCGGTGACCTTGCGAGTGTTCAGGGTGGTGCTACCGGTGGGCTGCGGTACCAGAGCGGGTCCCCGCGCTATCGGGAGTTCCTGCGTCCGTTTCGGTGCTGGGGTTGCGATGTGAGCCGGCGCGGGCATGGTGTGAACTGGCGGCGTAACGGACATCCGGTTGACTGGCGTCTCAGCCACCTTGCTCAGCGTTGGCGCTGCGACGACGGCTGGCGGCGCCGAAGAATTGACCTGGGGAGGCGGAGCATCGTCGAAGCCATCGAAATCTTTCGGCAGGGTCGTTGGTGGCACCGCATCGTTGTCCCAGTGGTCGAAACTATCCGGGAGAGTTGTTGGTACAGTGTCCTCTAATTTTGCTTGACGTGCCATTTGCAATCTCCCTCCTTTTCAACCAGGTTGCGCATTATCGGTGCGAGTTTCTGATTCATTATCCATTATGTGCAAAGAGAGTATGCGGTCGCTTTTTGAAGAATACCGCAATGCGCAGCCCTCTAAATACCCGCAAAAGATACCACTAGAAGAGCATGATTTTGCGTCTCTGTAGGTGACTCATATCACGCAGTACTCTGCAGGTCTGGGTAACTATCTCCGATCCTGGACGGCAGCAAGGGACGTTCACTCAAACACGCTCGCCGGAAGTCGATGAATTGATGGGGATTAGTAGCTGCTATGTTGGCATTACTCCCGCTTCCCGAAAAGTGACTTTGGATGGCATATCTCCGGACCCTGAGGCGTTTATCGTTACTGATAGCGAAGTGCCTTGGACTGTCGTTTTGGTTGGATATTGCAGACGAGGAGCGGAATTCTCAATTCCGCTGCGCTCGTCAAACAGGATTTCAGGAAAGGTGTCTATGAAACTAGCGTGGCTCGGCTTAGGTCTACTTGCTTCTTCGTTGTCTGCGCAGCTTCCAGCGGTTCATCAGCCTGCGGACGATGTTCCCCACGGTCAAATCATTCCCCTCTGGGACGGACAAGCACCCGGCGCGATTGGAAATAACGAGGAAGACAAGCCGCATCTGGAGTTTTTTGGCGCATCGCCCGACGCGAAGCTGAAAGATGGCCTGCGCACTGCGGTGATCGTATGTCCCGGCGGCGGATATACGCATCTTGCATACGACAAGGAAGGAACGCGGATCGCCGAGTGGCTGAATGTGCACGGCGTCAGCGCGTTTGTGTTGACCTATCGCCTTGGCCCACGATACCTCTACCCGGCTCAGATACTCGATGGTGAGCGCGCGGTGCGGTGGGTGCGCGCGCACGCCCAGGAGTATGGTGTCTCGCCGGAGAGAATCGGTGTCTGGGGCTTTTCCGCGGGAGGCCATCTGGTGGGCGTTCTGGGGACGCGGTTCGACAGTGGAAAGGCTGATGCAGCCGATCCGGTAGATCGCGTGAGTGACCGCCCGGACTTTGCCATCAGCTCTTATGGAGGTTTGACGCTGGAGCAGGGAGTGGCGAAACCAAACGCGATGAAAGGATTGCTGGGAGATCACCCATCGGCCGAAGTTGTGCAGGAAATGTCACCGAGCGAACAGGTTAGAAAAGATTCGCCGCCGTATTTTCTTTATGCGACGCAAACCGATCAGTCAGTGCCAGTGCTTTCGACGGTAGTGTTCTTTCAAGCGCTGACCAAGGCCGGCGTGCCGGCCGAGATGCACATCTTTGAGCAGGGGCCACATGGCACGGCGCTAGGTGGAAGTTATCCGGCGCTTTCGGTGTGGCCCAGCATGCTGGAGAATTGGATGCGTCTCCATGGCTGGCTTCCGCCGCAGAAATAGTGTCGCCCCGGTATTTGGTGTCCCCAGGTTGACGCCGGGGATGCTCGTGGAGGTTGGGGCGTTTTGGAGGACTAACCGTAACGGCTCGTTCCTAAAACATTTTCAACGAGCGATTTGGCCTGTTTTCGCCATTCCAGAATCGCCACATCAGTTTCTTGATCCTGGCGGGCATTTCATATTCATTGGTCCGGCCGTTGAGCCTACGCAGCGTGCGCTTCTGAGAATTTCCGCAGGGCGCGCGTTGCGTGGAGGTTGGCCGCCATCGCCGTGGCGCACGCCGTCGGACTGTTCATCAGACGGCCAACCTCCATCATGGCGGCTCGGCCTGCTGATCGCCGTGTCAGCGGAATGCCGGACTTTGCCTTGCGTTTCAGCGTTTGCACCAGACGCCGTGTCACTGTCGGTATGACCCGAACCGCAGGCCGGGTTTCTGGATCCTGTCGCAGGATGCGGGTCAGAATGGCGGCGCCACTGACCAGGTGAGGGAGATAGCTCCGTAGTGCGCGCTCGTCCTCTGGCGAGATTGTGGTCAGGGCGGCGACAGCAGCCATAGCCTCAGCTTCAGCTTCGTGCTGCTCATTCGCGGCCGCCTCAGCGATCATTTCCGCCAACGCCTCGTTGTAGGCGAGTTCATGGTGAGCGATCTCATGGATCATCTCATGGAGGGCTTCGGGAGAACCCATCACGAGCTCGAATTCCCCTTCCAACTCATAGAAGTCTTCAGATTCGCCTTCTTTTAACATCTGCAGGAGGAGTTTGCCCGCCAGCCCGCCCAACGGACCGCCGATGGCCGTGCCCACCATCGGAGCGGCCAGCCTGGCGCCACTCTTGAGTAGAGGAGACGCGGTATTGATGAAGTCTCCCAACGTTCGGACTTTGCCGAAATTGCCGGCCAGGGTTGCCAATTTGTTGAGATTGCCGAGCCCTCCATCGCTGCCGGCTTTGGCTCCGCCCATCTTGCCGAGAGCGGTAGCGAGATTACCCAACTTTCCCAAACCGCCAGCTCTTCCGCTCAGTCTGCCTCCGAGTCCTCCCGCCAGGTTGGCGATCCTTTGTACTTCGGGTGGCAACAGGCCGGCCTTGCCCAAGGCTCCCGTCAAACCGCCAAGTTTGCCGAGGGCCCCGGGCGTCCTGGCCACGCGGCCCAGGCCGTTCGCCAGGTTGGCGAGTTTCGCCGCCTCGCGAGGTACCAGCCCAGCCTTCCCCAAGACTCCGGCGAGACCGGTCAGTTTGCTGAAGGTGCCTGTGGTCTTGCTGACCTTGCTCAATCCTCTCGCCAGGCCGTTGAGCTTGCCCAGGCCTCCCAATTTTCCCAGTCCACCCGCAACACCGCCGAGTTTGCGGAGACTACCTGCGGCTCCGCCTATCTTTCCCAGTCCTCCTGCAAGGCTACCGATCTTGCCAACACCACGAGCCACGCTGCCTAACTTGCCCAGGCCGCTCGCCAGACTGCCCAGACCGCTCAAAGCACCTAAAAACCCTTCGCCCTCCAGCTCGGCGTCGAAGTCGATTTCGAATTCGCTTTCCCGCAAATCCTGAAATAACTGATCGAGCTCGTTCTCAAACTCCAATTCGTATGCGGTATTCATGCCACACCTTCTCCACAACGCGAAATCTCGATGAAGCCCATACTAGGGGCCTGTCGCGGCGAAGGAATAGTCACTAGTTTTAACGACCAGGAATGTGTTAGCCGGTTTGAAGATGCTGCCCGGTTTCACGCAGCGGGTTCTGTCAGCCGACGAGATGGCAGAGTAACGGCGACTATTGCCTGATCTGCGCACCCAATGGTTGGATAGGTTCTCTGATGCAAGAAGTACTTCTCGGTTTACGTCAAATCGCCAAAGCACATTTCTAGGAGGGTGCTGGAAACGTGCATTGGCCTGAAGGTGCTAACTTGCAGCCGTTCAACGGTTAGGTTCAGTCGTCATTGCGCAGGTCATCGGTGAGGCCGTAATCCAGGTCAATGGATAGGCTTTCGGACGGGAACCAACGCAATCCAGAAGCCGTATTGACCTAAGGAGGCAGCGTGGCGAAAGAACTGGGAAGGTTCATTGCAGCGGGCCGTACCGCGGATGTATACGAGTGGGGTGCGAACTCAGTTCTCAAATTATTCCGCGAAAGTGTCGACCTTGCGACTATCAAACACGAGCACCGCTCGTCGGTGGCAGTCTATAAAGCTGGCGCACCTGCACCGGAGCCCGGTGAGCTTGTCTCCATGGGCGCGAGATACGGAATCGAGTACGAACGAATCGAGGGTGTTCCTCTCTCACACGCCATTGGCTCCGATCCATCGAAACTTATCTACTACGCTGACCTGATGGCGGATACGCATCTCCGAGTGAACAGCATTGAGAATGTCGAGGGCCTATCCGCGCGCCATGCAATCCTCGCGATTAGACTGCGCGACGAGACCGTCCTCGATGCCGAGGCAAAGAGGTGCGTACTAAACCGCCTGCATGAACTTGGTACTGGAACAAACCTTTGCCATGGAGATTTCCATCCTGAAAATATCCTCCTGCGGGATAACAAAGTGACGGTGCTGGACTGGACAGTCGCAAGTAGCGGAGATGCCCTCAGCGATCTGGCACAAACAGTGCTCATTCTGAGCGGGTATGTGGAAGCGGTACGATCGCGCTCTACGGAGGCAGTACTTCATCAATTCATCCAGCGATACCTGCTTAGGCGCCAGGAATCGTCTCACATTCTTGCCGGCAACTATCGGGAGTGGATTCCAGTTCTTGCCGCCGCACGGTTAAGCGATGGAATAGAAGAGCAAAAGGAGTGGCTGGTAGACCAGGCTCGCTCACTCCTGAGTCAAAACCACACCTCGAAAAGCCTGATACCTGACGCACAATCGCCAAGCCACTCATCGACGGCGGATGAGTCCTGACTAGTCGGCTTCTCGTCAGTATCATCGAACAACTCCAGCATCTTGCCGATTTGCGAGTTTCGAAACAACATGGGACGAGGCTGCGCCGGACCGGCCACAGAAGGTCCGTGCCCGCGGGGATGCCAGGTCGGGCTTTTTGTGGCGAAGGAGCGGGGTGGCACGACACTCAATATTCACGTTCATTGGGAGCTGTGGGCCGTGCCGCCTATGCGCCACTCCCCAAGGGCGCTTGAATCGGCGAAAATACTCTTCGATGGTGAAACGACTCTTTGGGACGAGTGTCTGGGCTTGCTTCGGTTTTTGCGTGGCCTTTGGAGGTCTGCCCTGCGCACACACGCAGGTAAACGCCCCGAACCCACAGGATCCATCGCGCCTGGAGAAGCAGCGGATTGTTACCGATTCGCTGCCCAGCAAACCCACAGTTCCACCCACATTCTCCATTCCCGCAGAACCTCTGGGTTTCTCGGCTCCTGGTCCCATTTACCTGGGCGAGCGTAACGCCCTGGCTTCGCTTGATTTTCTCGACGAAGACCAGCTGCTGTTCACCTTTCGGGTTCCCGGCCTTATTCGCAGAGAGCCCGGAGAGCAAGGCGAAGAACGCCAGATTCGAGCCGTTGTGCTCTCGCTGCCCACGGGCAACGTGGAAGCCGAGGCACTTTGGACCGTGCACGACCGCACCCGCTACCTCTGGATGCTCAACGATGGGCACTTCCTCCTGCGGGACCGCGACGGACTCCAATTAGGCGACTCCGCGCTGCAGATGAAGCCCTTTTTGCATTTTCCTGGACCCGTGCTTTTTCTGGAGCTCGATCCGGAACAGCAATACCTGGTTACCGACTCGCGTGAGCCGGCGGCTTCTGCAAACCTCGCCGCTAATGACGCGGAGCCTACGCTGCACCGAAGAGATGAAGATCCGTCGCCGGCACCGGCAGGAACGTCTGCGGCGGGCACGGATGCGGCGGCCAAGAAGGAGGATCGGCAGGATACGGTGCTGCGTATTCTACGCCGCGATTCGGGCAAGGTGATGCTGGTGAGCCGTGTAGCGACCGCCGTCCATTTGCCGCTGAATTCTGACGGATATATTGAAGGCCTGCGCGGCAATGGTGAGCGCTGGATGCTGAACATGAACTACTTCAGCGGCGGAAGCAGGGTGGTTGGCCATGTGGACTCAACCTGCATGCCGGTGTTCGAATTCATCTCGCAGCGCGAACTGCTGGTGACTGCATGCGAGGCCTGGGGTGGACATCGGTTGGTGGCGATGGACATGGATGGCCGCCATCTGTGGGATGTGCTGGCTTCCGGTTCCGGTGTGTGGCCGTTGCTGGTTAAGTCTCAGGACGGATTACGCGTGGCGCGGGAAACACTAGCGGTGAGTCGTCCGGTGAATGCGTACTCGCCTCTTGATCCCGATGAGATCAAGGGCCAGTTGGTGAGGGTTTTCGATGCGGCGAACGGCAAGGAAGCGCTTGCGGCCCCGGCCACTCCGGCTCTCGACGCAGGGGGAAACGTGGCCATCTCGCCCTCCGGAAGGCGGGTGGCAGTGCTTAACGCTGGGGCAATCCAGGTGTTCGAACTGCCTCCGCCCGCGCAGTTGCCGGATAGCGCGGCTGTTGAGGCAGGGCATTGAAAGGCTCAGACGTAAATCAGAATTCAGCGTTTGTATTGCTCGTCGGTGACATGCTCCATCCAATCGACGACCTTGCCGTCGAGTCGCTCCTGGATTGCGATGTGCGTCATGGCCGTGGAGGGAGTGGCGCCGTGCCAGTGCTTCTCTCCTGGCGCGAACCAAACTACATCACCAGGATGAATTTCCTCGATCGCGCCGCCTTCCCTTTGAGCCCAACCGCAGCCCGCGGTCACGATCAATGTCTGTCCAAGGGGATGCGTATGCCAGGCGGTCCGTGCGCCCGGCTCAAACGTGACGCTGGCGCCGGCAACGAACGCCGGGTCGGGTGCCTGGAACAGCGGATCAATTCGAACGGTGCCGGTAAACCACTCTGCGGGACCCTTGCCGGACGGTTGCGAGCCGATGCGTTTAATCTCCATGACCGAATTTAAACGCGCAAAGGGGGAGATTGTCTATTCGCTCGTGCACCCATGCTGAAGACTGCATTGGGTCCGTGTAGACTGGTCGATGGGAGATTTTTCTTGGCTACGGCTCTCGTCAACTATACGGCTGCGGCGGTCAGCGATCGCGGCCGCAAACGCCCAACGAACGAAGATGCATACGGATTCTCGGTGGAGAGCGGAGTTTTTCTTGTCTGTGACGGCATGGGCGGCGCCGCGGCGGGGGAGATAGCCAGTTCAATCGCAGTGGACGAGATGCTTCGCTCGCTCGGTTCCCGTCACCCGTCCAGTCGCGCTGCCGGCGAAATTCCCATGCCGCAGCTTGCCGAAGAAGCTATTTTCTCCACAAACCAAGCTATTTTCTCCCGTTCGCAGCGCAACCTGAGACTCAGCGGGATGGGCACCACGCTGGTGGGGTTGGTGGTGGAAGAGCGCCGGGTGTGGGTCATCAATGTTGGGGACAGCCGCTGCTACAGGCTTCGCGCCCGACGCCTGGAACAGATTACGCAGGACCACTCACTGGTCGAGGAACAGGTCCGTTTGGGCCGCATGACCCGCGCAGAGGCGCTGCGGTCGCCGCTGAAGAACGTGATTACCCGGGCGCTGGGCACTCAGAACCGCGTGACTCCGGACATCTTTGAGTTGGAAGCGGAACCAGGCGACCTGTTCCTGCTTTGCTCGGACGGCTTGACCCGCGAGCTTTCTGACTCGCTGATTGAATCTACGCTATCGCTGGATTTGCCTCCGGAACAGCTTTGCGCGCGGCTGGTGAACGCCGCCAAGAAGGCCGGCGGCCATGACAACATCACGTGCCTCCTAGTGCACGCGGGTCAGTAAGAGAGTCCAGATTCAGGGTTTCGGACAGGGCGTTTGCAAGGGACTGAATTCAGCTTTCACCTCTCGGATGAATCAACCCTCGTGATTGACACCCGGAAGGGCCGGACGTATTCTTCGTTGGCTATAGTTAGCGCAAACTTTTTCTCGTCAAGGAGTGGAATGGGCGAGGCAAGCAGAAGGGCATGCGTGTCGATTAACCCCGCGACGATCCCACAAAGAGAGCTTTACACTGGCGCCGCAATGCCAGCTATCGGCCTAGGTACGTTCGGGTCAGATCACGTGAGCCCGAGGCAGGTTGCCGAGGCTGTCATGGGGGCGGCGGCGGTTGGCTATCGGCATTTCGATTGCGCGTCGGTCTACGGCAACGAGGCTGAAGTCGGCGCATCGCTTGAGGCGATTCAGCAGGGCGGAGTGAAGCGAGAAGAACTCTGGATCACTTCGAAGCTGTGGAACGACAAGCACGCTGAGGACGATGTGATTGCCTCATGCCGCAAGTCACTGGCTGACCTGCGGCTCCAGTATCTCGACCTTTACCTTGTTCACTGGCCGTTTCCCAACTTCCATCCGCCGGGCTGCGATGTTACATCGCGGAGCGCTGACGCCAAGCCATACATTCACGAAAACTATATGAAGACCTGGCGGAAGATGGAGGAGTTGGTAGATCTCGGCCTGGTGCGGCATATCGGCACCTCGAACATGACCGTTCCCAAACTGAAAATGGTGCTGAGAGACGCTCGTATCAAGCCCGCGGTAAACGAGATGGAATTGCATCCGCATTTCCAGCAGCCCGAGCTATTCAGATTTGTGGCCGAGAATCAAATCCAAGCCATCGGCTATAGTCCCATCGGCTCGCCGGCACGGCCCGAGCGCGACCGCACTCCAGAGGACACCAGCCCCACTGAAGATCCGGTCATCTTGAAGATCGCCCAACGTCACGGCTTGCACCCTGCGGTGGTTTGCATCAAGTGGGCTGTTCAGCGCGGCCAGACTCCCATTCCATTCTCGATCAACAACTATGCTGCGAATCTTGCCGGAGTTGTCGCAGAACCGCTGACAGAGGACGAGATGCGCGAAATCGCCGCCATCGATCGAAACTGCAGGCTGATCAAAGGGCAGGTCTTCCTATGGAAAGATGGCCAGACCTGGGAGGATCTTTGGGACATTCACGGAGAAATTACGCCACCCTGAAGCTGGGTGGCTTACGCCACATTCCTGTTTGAGCAGTCCGGGTTATTACGATTCTTACCGGGCAGTGCTGGATTGAATCCCGGCGCGAAAGCGGAGAGAAAAATGCAAGCAACCATGACGGCGGCGTACCTGCCGGGGAACTCAACGGTGGAACTTCGGACCGTCCCGGTGCCGGTTCCCGGTCACGGGGAAGTCTTGTTGCGCATCAAGGTCTCGACCATATGCGGCTCGGATATTCGGGCGATTTATCACGAGCATCTGGGCAAAGGACCTGAAGGTTACCAGGGAGTGATTGCCGGCCACGAGCCCTGCGGCGAGATTGTGGCGACAGGGGAAGGTTGCCGCCGTTTCAAGACTGGCGATCGTGTGATCGTGTACCACATCTCCGGATGTGGTGTGTGCAACGATTGCCGCCGCGGGTACATGATTTCCTGCACCAGCGAAAAATATCGCCGGGCCTACGGATGGCAGCGCGATGGCGGCATGGCTGACTACATGCTGGCCGAAGAGAAGGACCTGATTGCTCTGCCCGACGAGCTTTCGTTTGCGGATGGAGCCCAGGTGGCTTGCGGATTCGGCACCGTCTATGAGGGTTTGGAAAAGATCGAAATCAACGGAAATCACGCGGTGCTTGTTACAGGATTGGGGCCTGTGGGGTTGGCGGCGGCGGCGCTTTGCGGGAAACTTGGCGCCAATAGGATCATCGGGATTGATGTGCTTCCGGAGCGCATGAAGATTGCCCTCGATCTGGGTTTGTGCGACGAGGTGCTGACCTCGGGACCTGACAACGTGGAGCAGGTAAGGGAACTGACCGGCGGCTTCGGCGTGGAGCGCGCCGTCGACTGTTCTGCGCACCATGCCGCGCGGGCAACAGCCATCCGCGCCACGCGCAAGTGGGGCAGGATTGTCTTCATTGGCGAAGGCGGAAGGGTCGAGATCAATCCTTCTCCGGACATGATTCACGATCAGAAGACCCTGTATGGATCGTGGGTGACGTCCACCTGGCTGATGGAAGAACTGGCGGAACGCCTGGTTCGCTGGAATCTGCATCCGGCCGACATTATCACGCACCGCTTTCCGCTGGAGCGTGCTGGAGAAGCCTATGCGCTTATGTCGTCCGGCAAGTGCGGGAAGGTCGCCGTATGCGCAGACGAAGAGTTAGGACTCGTCAGATAACATCCGGGCGATTCATGTCATCATCCGGACAAATCGCTTTACTTCATGCTTTGAATTTTATTCTTGACAACCTCTCAAAGCGCGGCATAGTTCTCCGGTGCTTGGATAATTCATTTTGTTCGAACCTTGAATTTGATTCAGTTTTTTGGCGGTGAAGATAAGCTTGCTGAGATTGAGCAACCCGCAATGTGTACAGCCCGGGCCAATATTGATACGCCGGGCAAACAAAATGGCCTCTTAGCTCGTCAAGAGGGAAAGACGCGCCGCCAGCCAACTGAAGCCGGGAGGTAGTTTGGGGCTCGTCGCGGGCCAATTGAACGCGGTACTGGATTTGAGATGTAGAATCAATTCTTGCTTAAGTTCGTACTTCGAACTACACTTGCAAGGAGGAAAATCGGGGTCTCATCGATGGAGATGTTTTCCAGGCGAAGGTTTGTTGCAAGTGCAGTTGGGGTGGTTGCGTCGGCGTCAGTGCCGATGCGTGCATTGGCACTGAGTTCGCCATTCAGGATTTCCGTCATCAACGACGAAATCTCGGCTGACTTCGATCACGCTTGCTACGTTGTCTCCCACGACTTTGGCTTGGACTGGATCGAACTTCGCTCCATGTGGGGCAAGAACACGATGGCGCTGAGCGATGCGGAGATCGCGGAATCGAAAAAGATCCTCGCTAAATACAACCTGCAGGTAACGGATATCGCCAGTCCGCTGGGTAAGACGGATTGGCCTGGCGCGCCCAAATCTCAATACGGCTCTAAAGGTGATATGCACAATGCCGCAGAGGTGACTTTTAAGCAGCAGGACGAGATTCTGGAAAAGGCGATTTCTCTTGCCAGACAGTTCGGCACGAATAAAGTTCGCGGTTTCGACTTCTGGCGAATTGACGATGTGGCTCCGTATCGCGCGGCCATAGACGAGAAGCTTCGCTCCATGGCGGAGACCGCCGGGAAGCAAGACATTCTGCTGGTTCTTGAGAACGAGTTTGAATGCAATACGGCGACTGGGCGTGAGGCGGCGCGGACGTTGAGTGCTGTAAAGACGCCGCATCTGGCGCTGAACTGGGATCCAGCAAATGCAGTGATGCGCGGTGAACTGGATGCGTTTCCGGCCGCATGGGATTTGATTCCGAAAGAACGAATTCATCACTGTCACTGCAAGAATGCGGTTAAGAATGCGGGAGGCAAGATTGAGTGGTCGCCGGTCGATAAGGGTTTCATTGACTGGGCGGCACAATTCCGAGCCCTGAAAAAGATCGGTTATCGCGAGGCAGTCAGTCTGGAGACGCACTGGCGCGGCGGCGGCACACCGGAGGAATCGACCCGCATTAGCTGGGCGGGCATGAAACAAGCTTTGAAAGACGCCTCGGCGCTCTAGCTCTATAGAGAGGACGCCGTTGGAACTTCACCCATGATCGAACAACACAGACCTTGGTTGGTTTGATGGAGAGACAAAGTGGTTACTCGACGTGAATTTCTTGACGCACTTGCGGTAGGAACTGCGGGGATGGCTCTGGCATCGACAGCAAAGAGCTATGGGCAGATCATGGGCTCCAACGACCGTCTCAACTTTGCGGTGATCGGCGTTCGGTCCCGCGCCTACGCGCATCTTTCGTCGCTTAAGGCGAATAAGTCAGCGGCCCGGATTTCGCATGTCTGCGATGTGGACAGCAATACGTTGCAGAAGTTCGCTACCGATACTACGCGTGAGATGGGCGAAGCGCCGGCTACCGACAAGGACTTTCGCAGCATTCTGAAGCTGAAGGAAGTGGACGCTATCACGATTGCCACGCCGGATCATTGGCACGCCCCAATGGCTATTGCGGGGTTGGAGGCTGGCAAACATGTTTATGTTGAAAAGCCATGCAGCCACAATCCTGCTGAGGGAGCGCTGCTGGTGGCCGCACAGCAAAAGTATGGCAAGCAGGTGCAGATGGGCACGCAACAGCGATCATCTCCACACACGATTGAGATTGTGGACAAGATTCACAACGGGCTGATTGGCAGGGCCTACTACGCGAAGGCGTGGTACAGCAACATCCGCAAGTCGATTGGCGTGGGGAAAGAGGTACCGGTTCCGCCGCAGCTTGACTGGGATCTGTTTCAAGGACCAGCGCCGCGGCAAGCTTATAAAGACAACGTGCAACCGTATAACTGGCATTGGTTCAAGACCTGGGGTACGGGCGAAACATTGAACAACGGCACCCATGAGGTGGATGTTTGTCGCTGGGCTCTCGGAGTTGATTTTCCCAATCGCATTACTTCGTCTGGCGGACGATACCACTTCAAGGACGATTGGCAATTCTACGACACGCTTGTTACCAGCTACGAATACGACGACAAGCTGATCTCATGGGAATGCAAATGCTGCGAGGGGATGAAGTTTTACGGCCGGGATCGCGGGTCGGCGATTATGGGAACGACGGGATCGGTGCTTGTGGACCGCGACGGCTACGAAGTCTATGACCTGAAGGGAAACAAGACCAGCGAGTTCAAAGTCGGCAAAGGGACTTCGTCCGGCGACCTGGTGGGCGCGGACTCCATGACCGATCTGCACTTCGCGAATTTCATCGCGGGCATTCGCAAGGGTGAGAAACTGCACGCTCCGGTCTCAATCGGCAATGTCGCCGTGACGATGCTTCAGCTCTCCAACGTTGCGTGGGAGGTGAATCGGGAGCTGCATTTGGATGCGGCCGACGGAAAGATCCAGAGAGATGCGGAAGCGATGAAGCTGTGGGGTCGGGATTACGAATCGGGATGGGCGCCGCATCTGTAAGCTGCTGGTGTGTCGCGTCGTAACTGAATCATCAACCGGAAAACGTGGGAACGAAGGAGCTCGACTTTTATGAATGAAAACCTATCGCGCCGTAACTTTTTTCAATCGGGCGCGCTCATTGCTGCGGCTTGCGCTGTATCGGGCTCAGTTCCGGCGTTCGCGGAACCGGTCGTCGCGTCCGTCAAGCCATCGCCGGTGCACCTGGGAATGGCCAGCTACACGTTTCGCAACTTTACGAGGGCCCAGTTGATTGGTTTTATGAAGCAACTCAATCTGAGTGAGTTGAATGCGAAGGACGCGAAGGATCATCTGCCAATGGATCCCGCGGAAGAGGCAAAGGCACTGGCGGACTATGCGGCTGCGGGCATCAGGGTCCACGCTGCAGGAACTATCTACTTTCAAAAAGATGAGGATGAGGACATTCGAAGCAAGTTTGAATATGCCAAACGGGCCGGCATTTCGGTGATCGTAGCAGGCGATCCAACGCCGCAGATCCTGCCTCGCATTGAGAAGTTTGTCAAGGAATACGACATCCGATTCGCGATTCACAATCATGGCCCGGAAGACAAAGTTTGGCCTTCGCCACTGGATGTCCTGAAAGCTGTCAAAGACATGGACCCGCGCATGGGATGCTGTATCGACGTCGGCCATTGTGAGCGTGCTGGAACCGATGTGGTTCAGGCGATTCACGAAGTGGGGCCGCGGCTGTTCGACATGCACATCAAGGACTTGACGAGTTTTCAGAGCAAGGAAAGCCAGGTCGCAGTTGGACAGGGAATCATGCAGATTCGCGGAATGTTTGAAGCGCTGATCGAGATTGGATACAAGGGGTTTGTCGATCTCGAGTACGAAATTCACGGCGACGATCCGATGCCGGGCGTCATAGAATCCATTGGCTTCATGCGCGGCGTTCTGGCGGGAATGGGCTACGCAAACAACGCCTGATCGTCTGCGACTTTTTGAGCGGGGAGCAGGGAATTTCCGGTTGGAATGAATATAATAGTGGTCTGACCACTTAACCGGTCAAACCACAACGACCTATCCTGAAAGAGCAAGGTTGCAGTCATGCTAATCCACGAAGACCGCTTGTTTCCCTCCGAGCAGGAAGCCCGGAAGATTGCCAGGGCTCTGTACGAACACATTCGGCGCCTGCCCATCGTCAGCCCTCACGGCCATACCCAGGCGCGCTGGTTCGCCAGCAACGAGCCTTTTCCTGACCCGGCGAAGCTGTTTGTGCAGCCCGATCATTATGTCTATCGGATGCTGCTGAGCCAGGGCATTTCCATGGAGGAGCTCGAGATTGGCGCACCGGAGTTGAAGGATGCGCGCAAGGTCTGGCGGACCTTCGCTAGTCACTATTACCTGTTTCGCGGAACTCCCACGCGCATGTGGCTGGACTTTGCCTTCCAGGAGCTTTTTGGGCTGCAAGAGCGGCTTTCTGAGAACACCGCCGACCTATACTTCGACACCATTTCAGAGAAGCTGCGTACGCCAGAGTTTCTGCCCCGCGCGCTCTATGAGCGGTTTAATCTTGAAGTGCTCGCAACCACGGACTCTCCATTCGATTCGCTCAGCGATCACCAGGCGGTTCGCGAGTCGGGATGGAAGGCGCGGATCGTGCCCACGTTCCGTCCGGACCCGGTTGTCGATCCCGAGTTTCACGGATTTGAGCGGAACATCGCGTTGCTTGGGGAGCAAACCGGAGAAGACACTGCGACCTGGGCCGGCTATCTGAATGCGCTGCGCAAGTCGCGGCAGCGTTTCCGGGCGCAGGGCTGCACGGCAACGGATCACGGCCATCCCACGGCGCAAACGGCGGACCTTTCCCTTTCAGAAGCGGCCGGGCTGTTTCTTCGGGTCCTCGACGGCAACTCAGATCCCCAGGAGAAGGAACTATTTCGAGCACAGATGCTGACTGAGATGGCACAGATGAGCCTGGAAGATGGGCTCGTCATGCAGATTCACCCCGGCAGCGTGCGCAACCACAATCGCAAGGTCTTTGAGCGCTATGGCCGCGACACCGGCGCTGACATCCCCCGGCCGACGAACTACGTGGACGCACTGCGGCCGTTGCTTGACCGATTCGGCAATGAGACCGCGCTCACCATCATTCTGTTTACGCTGGACGAATCCACTTACAGCCGCGAACTGGCTCCATTGGCGGGCCACTATCCATGCCTCCGGCTAGGGCCTTCCTGGTGGTTTCACGATAGTCCTGAGGGGATGATGCGCTTTCGGGAGCAGGTGACCGAAACGGCAGGCTTCTACAACACGGTGGGATTCAACGACGATACGCGTGCGTTCCTTTCCATTCCGGCCAGGCACGATGTGGCGCGGCGCATTGACTGCGCCTTCCTGGCAAGGCTTGTTGCCGAACACCGGATCGGGGAAGACGAGGCGTTCGAAGTAGCGCATCAGTTGACATATGACCTTGTGAAAAAGGCTTACCGGCTGTGATTGGAAAGCCGTAGCCTAAATGGCCCGGCATGCAACCCGAAATGGAGAAACATGAGCTCTCAATTTATTGATCTTGCCGGCAAGTGTGCCGTTGTGACTGGAGGCACGTCCGGTATTGGGCGCGCATTAAGCCTCGGTTTAGCGGACGCCGGAGCTGACGTAATCGCCTCCGCACGACGGCAGCAACAGGTGGACGAGACGGCGGCCGAGATTGAAGCGCGCGGACGCCAGACACTACGGCTGGCCTCCGATGTATGCGACCGTGCTTCCCTGGAAGGGCTGTTGGCAGCCGCACTCGATCGCTTTGGAAAAGTCGACATACTCATTAACTGCGCCGGCAGAATCAAACGCACACCTACCCTGACTCAGCCTGAGGAAGAATGGACCGGGATCCTGGACACCAATCTTACAGGGACTCTTCGCGCATGCCAGGTCTTTGGAAAACATATGCTGGAGCGCGGTTATGGGCGCATCGTCAACATTGCGTCCCTGAATAGTTTTGTAGCGCTCAGCGAGGTGGCCGCATATGCCGCAAGCAAGGCCGGCGTGGCCTCGCTCACACGCTCGCTCGCCGTCGAGTGGTCGAAGAAGGGAGTTACGGTGAATGCGATCGCGCCCGGGGTTTTTCGCACTGACCTGAATGCGGATTTTCTTGACGGGACCGCGCGCGGCAAGGAACTGCTTATGCGCACGCCGATGGGCCGGTTTGGCAAGACGGAAGAGCTGGTTGGAGCCGCTGTTTATCTGGCTTCCGATGCAGCTTCTTTTGTCACCGGGCAGACGCTCGTCGTGGATGGAGGATTTCTGGCCAGCGGTGTGAATCAGTAACTCCCCTAGTTCTAAGCTGCTACAAACCGTTAAACTCTGCTAAACTCATCGGTTGTCGAGTCTTAGCGAGCAGGATTGCATGGGCTCGCCGGACAGGTTCTTCAGCACAACTTGATTGAGGATGGGAGAACACACGGGATGCCGACGACGCGTTACGCCTTTACGAATAAGCAGAGCGCGTCGAATAAAATGCCGCGGCAGATCAATCGGAATCTCATCTTTAACCAGATCCGTACCCGACAACCTATCTCGCGTGCCGACTTGGCGCGTTCTTCGGGGCTGCAGCGGAGCACGGTCTCGCTCATTGTCGAAGAGTTGCTTGCAGAGCGATGGATTGTTGAGGGATCGATGGGCCGCCTTCCCCGGGGCCGCAGGCCAACTTTTCTCAATCTCAACGGCCAGCGCGGAGTCCTAGCCATGGATATCCATCCCGGCCAGACCACCCTCGCAGTTACCGACCTGGGCGGAAAAATCCTAACGCAAAGCGTGATTGCCCTTCCGGAGAACCCACAAAAGGTCGTCGGCGTCATCGTTGGCGAAATTCGCAAGATGATCGCCTCCAATGCCGGTCGTTCGTTCGATGGGATCGGCATCAGCGTCCCCGGCCGCTTCGACCTTCAGTCCGAAAAATCGCACGCAGGAAAGCACTCCTCGAGGAGTTCGATGTTCGCGCCTAATATCAATTGGCCGATTGGGACCATCAAATCGCGCGTGGAACAGGCCACTGGCCTCCCCGTTGTTGTAGACAACGTCGCCAATGCCTGCGCGCTCTCCGAGGTTTGGTTTGGCTACAGCGACGGCGTGCGGGATCTTGTGGTGGTGAATGTCTCAGAAGGATTGGGCACCGGCATCTTTGCCAATGGCCGCATCCTTCGCGGAGAAGGCGGCTACGCGGGTGAATTCGGTCACGTCCAGGTGGATCCAAATGGATTGATGTGTGGATGCGGAAGCATAGGGTGCTGGGAGACTGTAGCCTCGAATCGCGCCGGAATGCGCTATTACGCCGAGATCGCGAACCGGCCTTCTCCGCCTTTTGAGGCACTGCTGAAGTTGGCGGATGAGGGGAACGCCGCGGGCAGGCAGGCCGTTGAAAAAATGTGCGCGGCACTGGGCAGGGGGATGGCGATGATCGCGTCCGCTCTTGCGCCCAGCGAGATTGTGGTTGTGGGAGACATCACCAGCTTGTGGGAGTTGGCCGGCCCTCTTGTGGAGGCCGAGATGCGCCGCAATCCATTGCCGAGAGTTCCCCTACTGCGGCCTGCCTACGAAGGCGATAAGGCTCGCTTGCGCAGCGCGGTTGCGCTTGTGATGAACGAGAACTCGCTCTGATTGCGCGCTTCACTTCGCGACTTGCACGATTCGCCAACAAACCCATTGCCCAACCGGCGCGTTTCAGTTAACTTCAAAGACTCAAACTCTTTCGATTGGAGTCGGCGCAATGCCCCGAATCGTTCGATGTTCCATTATCCAGGCTTCAAATGCGGTGCCGGCCACCGAGCCTCTGGCTGTTCAAAAGCAGGCCATGATCGAAAAACACCTCGGCCTTATTCGCAAGGCGGCCGCGGATGGCGCACAGGTTGTCTGCTTGCAGGAGATCTTCAACGGGCCCTACTTCTGCGCCGAGCAATCGATCAAATGGTACGAGAGCACTGAGTCCGTTCCCGGCGGCCCCACGGTCAGCCTCATGCAATCGCTTGCCAAAGAGCTTGGGATGGCGATGATCGTGCCGGTGTATGAAGTGGAACAAGAAGGCATCTTCTACAACACAGCAGCTGTGATCAAGAATGATGGATCGTATCTGGGCAAATATCGGAAAACTCACATTCCTCATGTCGCTCCAGGATTCTGGGAGAAGTTTTACTTTCGGCCCGGCAATCTCGGCTACCCGGTGTTCGACCTGGGTTTCGTCAAGATCGGCGTGTATATCTGCTATGACAGGCATTTTCCCGAGGGCGCCCGTTGCCTCGGTTTGAATGGCGCGGAGATTGTTTTCAACCCTTCGGCTACGGTTGCCGGCTTGAGCGAGTATCTATGGAAGCTGGAACAGCCTGCGCACGCCGCAGCCAATGGCTACTTCATTGCTGCAATCAACCGCGTAGGGACCGAATCTCCGTGGAACATCGGTGAGTTTTACGGATCAAGTTACTTCGCCAATCCTCGGGGGCAGATTTTCGCCCAGGCCGCGCGTGACAAGGACGAAGTTCTGACGGCCGATTTGGACCTGGATGAGATCGCCGAGGTGCGGCGCACATGGCAGTTCTATCGCGACCGACGGCCCGATCTTTACGGACCGATTGTGGCTTCTTAGAACGCGGCCGGCGAAGCGTTCTCTTTGCGTGGGCTGTTCCGCAAGATGGTGCCAGCCCAGTGAATCTCGTGAGGGGTAAATGAGCACTGCGACATTACCAGACGATCCGCAACTGCGCGAGCGTTTCCGCGAACTCAAGCCGTCGCTCGCGTCGCAGGCTGCCGTCATTGAGGCTAACCGTTGCCTCAACTGTTTTGACGCGCCATGCACCTTGGCCTGCCCCACGCATATCGATGTCCCTGGGTTTATCAAGCGCATTGCCTCGGGTAATCTGCACGGCTCTGCACTGCGCATTCTTGATGCCAACATTCTGGGCGGAAGCTGTTCGCGGGCCTGCCCGGTTGAAGTTCTCTGCGAGGGCGCATGCGTGATGCATCGGCACCATCGCGAACCAATTCAGATTGCGCTGCTGCAGCGCCACGCAATGGATTTCTTCCACGACTCAGGCGAGGGACTGCTGGGTGCAGTCCCCGAGCCACGTAATCTGCGGGTTGCCTGCGTCGGCGGAGGACCCGCTTCACTTGCTTGTGCTGCGGAGCTTCGACGCCAGGGTGCTTCGGTTACGATCTTCGAGCGCCGGGCACTTCCTGGTGGCCTGAATACCTATGGGGTGGCGGAGTACAAGCTGCGCGCTACAGACAGCCTGCGCGAAGTGGAGATGATTCGCCGCATGGGGGTTGAGTTCCGCTTCGGAGCGACCATTGAGTCCGGCGCCGATCTTGAAGCCCTTGAGGCTGAATTCGATTTCATCTTTCTGGGTGTGGGTTTGGGAGCGATGCAGCGTCTCGACATACCTGGGGAAGATGCAGAGGGCGTCATGAATGCGCTCGAACTCATCTCTGCTTACAAGACCGGGCACCTCCGTGAAATAACGGGGACGGTGGTTGTTGTGGGAGCGGGAAACACCGCAATCGACGCGGCAAACGCAGCTCGACGGCTCGGCGCCAGCACGGTCTACTTGCTTTACCGCCGCGGCGAAAGCGATATCCCCGCCTTCGACTTTGAGTATGAACATGCGAGGCAGGAGGGTGTGCAGTTTCTCTGGCGCCGGCAGCCGCTTGCCATTCAACCGGGGAAGCACGGTCGCCTGCTGCTGGATACGGTGCTGGTTCAGCAGGTGGATAGAACACTGCTGCCCATTCTCAATTCTGAATACAGCATTGAGTGCGACCTCGTGGTCCCCGCCATTGGCCAGTCACCGCTCTCAAAGCTTGTGCAGGATTTGCGCCATATTGACGTGCGGAATGGGCGCATCGTTGCGGATCGCGCTACCGGGCAAACCGGGAATCCGCGCTACTTTGCGGGCGGCGACTGCGTAAATGGAGGCCGGGAGGTTGTGGATGCGGTTGCGGACGGCAAACGTGCTGCCCTGGCCATGTTGAAGGCGATGGAGGTGGCGCATGCCTGATCTCCGCGTTCGCGCCTTTGCGGGTGGCATCAATTCGCCCAACCCATTCTGGCTTGCTTCTGCGCCACCCACCAATTGTGGCGAGCAGATCATGCGGGCGTTCGACGCAGGCTGGGGCGGCGCGGTGTGGAAGACCATTGGCGAGCCAATAACCAATGTAAGCTCACGTTATTCGGCTACCGATTGGAACGGTCAGCGCATCATGGGCTTCAATAATATTGAGCTCATCAGCGACCGCAGCGTGGAAACCAATCTCAGCGAGATGGCGGAGGTTAAAAAGCGTTACCCGCATCATGCGGTGATTGCTTCGCTGATGGTTGAATCTACGCGTGAGGCGTGGCATCAGATTGTTGCGCGCGCTGAAGACGCAGGGGCAGACGGGCTTGAACTGAACTTTGGTTGTCCTCACGGCATGAGCGAGCGCGGCATGGGCTCCGCCGTAGGACAAGTGCCAGAGTATGCCGAGATGATTACCGCATGGGTCAAAGAGAAAGCGCGCACGCCGGTGCTGGTGAAACTCACACCGAACATCTCCGATATTCGTACAGTTGCGCGCGCAGCCAAGCGGGGTGGGGCCGACGGCTTGTCCGCGATCAATACCATCAATTCAATTACCGGCATCGATCTTGACACCTTCATTCCACGCCCCAATGTAGACGGCAAGAGTTCCCACGGCGGTTACTGCGGCCCAGCGGTGAAGCCCATCGCGCTGAACATGGTGCAACAGGTCATGGCTGATCCGGAAGCGGCATTGCCCCTATCGGGGATAGGCGGCATCGGCGACTGGCGCGACGCCGCTGAATTTATTCTGCTCGGGTGCGGCACTGTGCAGGTGTGCACGGCGGTCATGCACTACGGGTATCGCATTGTTGAGGACATGGCGGAAGGCCTGGACAACTGGATGCGCTCGAAAGGGTTTGCATCGATTAAAGACTTCCGCGGTCTCTCCCTGCCGAAGGTCACAGATTGGAAGCATCTGAATCTCAACTACAAGATCGTGGCGCATATTAACGAGCAGAAGTGCATCGGCTGCGATCTCTGCCACATTGCTTGTTGGGACGGCGCGCATCAGTGCATTCATCTCGACCGCGTTTCCGGCCCTGTCGACGGGCACGTGGAATTGCATCCGATCCCTGCCGAGCAGGAGGCCCGTAGCCGCGCGGCCATTACGAGCACTCCGGTTACACGCAGGGAGCGCGAGGCCGTTGGAGATGGGCGCGGGCCGTATCCGACGCCTCTGGCGCGCATCCCGCGCGTGGATGAAACCGAGTGCGTTGGTTGCAATCTCTGCTCACTGGTTTGCCCGGTGGACGAGTGCATCACAATGATTCGCGTGGACAGTGGATTGGCTCCTGAAACATGGGATGAGCGCACCCGCGGCGCATCCTGCACTACTCCGGCGAAGTGACTTAGAGCTACAGCTGAATTCGTTTGACGAACCATATGCGATTGAACAAGGACATCAAGCTATGCCATCTGTTCTCATTCAAAACGGCACCATCGTCAACGCGGACTCGACCATGCAGGCTGATCTGCTGATCGAAGGCGCGGTCATCAAGGAAATCCGCACAGGCATTCCGGCTGCGGCCGCAGAGACCATCGTGGACGCAACCGGCTTGCTGTTGCTGCCTGGCGGCATCGACGCGCACACTCATCTCGATATGCCGTTTGGAGGCAGCAATTCCGCTGACGACTTTCTGACAGGCACGCGCGCCGCGGCTATCGGGGGGACTACAACGATTGTCGATTTCGCTATACAGGCGCGCGGAAAAAAGATGCGGACCGCACTCGACACCTGGTGGAAGAAGGCGGAAGGGAAGGCCTGCATCGACTATGGGCTACACATGATCGTTACCGACCTGGGCGACGCGGGCCTGGAAGACATGGACGACCTAGTGCGCGAAGGCGTGGCAAGCTTCAAGCTTTTCATGGCCTATCCGAATGTGTTGATGGTGGATGACGCGACCATCTTCAAGGCGCTGCGCCAGACCGCAAAGAACGGTGCGCTCATCTGCATGCACGCTGAGAACGGCTCGGTGATTGACGTCATTGTGCAACAGGCTCTTGCCGAGGGAAAGACTGCGCCCATCTATCACGCGCTCACCCGGCCAACGCGGGCCGAGGCAGAAGCGGTGCACCGCGCGATCGCCATGGCGGAGATGGCCGGTGTGCCAGTTTACATTGTGCATCTCTCGAGTGAAGACGCGCTGAACCAGGTGCGCGAGGCGCGCGATCGAGGCTTGCCTGCGTTTGCAGAAACCTGTCCGCAGTATCTTCTGCTTTCACTTGAAGACGTGCAGGATAAGGGCTGGGAAGGCGCGAAGTATGTCTTCACGCCGCCGCTTCGCGAGAAGAAGAACCAGCCGAAATTGTGGGAAGGATTGCGCAAAGACAACTTGCAGGTGGTGTCAACAGACCATTGCCCATTTTGCTTCGAAGACCAGAAGGCGCTGGGCAAGGACGACTTCACGAAGATTCCCAACGGTGGCCCCGGCATTGAAAACCGCCTGCAGCTACTGCATCATCATGGCGTGGGCCTGGGCAACCTAACGCTCAATCGCTTCGTCGAACTCGTCTCCACTGCCCCCGCCCGCATCTTCGGCATGTACCCGAAAAAGGGCGTGCTCGCTGTGGGCAGCGACGCTGACATTGTTCTCTGGGACCCGATTGCCGAGCACACCATCAGCGCCGCTACGCACCACATGCGCGTGGACTACTCGATGTTTGAGGGGTTTCACGTCCGCGGGAATGCACGCGACGTCTACTCATGCGGAGAGTTAATTGTCTCTCAAGGCAGGTTCATTGGGACGCCCGGACGGGGCCAGTATCTTCGCCGCGAAGCGCGCGGCGGAGCGTGGAAATAGATCGAGAGCGCAAAAAATACAAGAGACGTAGAGGAGGATCTTTGAGTACCATTGACCCATCCCTATCCAATCAGGATCTGGCTCCCACCACTCCCGCTCAGCGCACCTGGAGCACATACAATTACATCGCCTTGTGGTTTTCGATGTCGATGGAAATCACCACCTACAAACTCGCTTCTTCTCTCATCGCAAAGGGTATGGATTGGAAGCAGGCGCTCGCCACAGTATTACTCGGCAATCTTATCGTTCTTGTTCCCATGCTTCTGAATGCCCATGCAGGGGCAAAATACGGCATCCCCTTTCCCGTGTTCATCCGCGCACCTTTTGGCGTACGCGGCGCCAACCTGCCAGCCGTTATGCGTGCAATTGTGGCCTGTGGATGGTTCGGCATTCAGTCGTGGATTGGCGGTACCGCCATCCATTCGATGCTGGTCGTGATCTGGCCCTCCATCGCAAGTGTCGACGGGGTTTTATGGGTCTGCTTTCTGGGATTCTGGCTGCTTAACATGGTCATTGTGTGGCGCGGCGTGGAGTCCATCCGTCACCTTCAGGCCTTTGGTGCGCCGTTCATGTTCGTTATGGCCGCCGCGCTAATTGTCTGGGTGCGCATGAAGGCAGGGAGTTTCGGCTCGATGCTTTCCACGCCCAGCCAGTTCCACTCCACCCACGCATTCCTCAATGTCTTCTTCCCGTCCCTCACCGCCATGGTAGGTTACTGGGCGACGCTTGCGCTTAATATTCCCGATTTCTCACGATTTTCGAAATCGCAATCGGCACAAGCCTGCGGGCAGGCATTTGGGCTCCCAGTTGCCATGACCATCTACACATTTGTAGGCATCGCTGTTACATCGGCTTCGGCTGTCCTGTTTGGCCATCCAATCTGGGACCCGATCGAACTTCTAGGCGCGTTCCATCAGCCCGTCGTTGCCTTTGTCGCGCTGATCGCCATCCTGGTGGCCACGCTCAGTGTCAACATTGGCGCAAACGTAGTTGCACCGTCCAACGACTTCTCCAACCTCTATCCGCGGCTCATCAGCTTTCGGACCGGCGGCATGATCACAGGCTTCCTCGGTCTGGCGATGTGTCCATGGAAACTGCTTGCGACGCCTGACAATTATATCTTCGGCTGGCTCGTGGGTTACTCGGGCCTGATGGGGCCCATCGCCGGAATCATGGTCTGCGATTACTTCCTCATTCGCCACACGGAGCTGGATGTGAACTCGCTCTATCACCGTGAGGGCGCGTATCACTACACCAAAGGCATCAATCCTCGCGCGGTGGTTGCGCTCGTTTTCGGCGTGGTCATCGCCCTCATCGGCCTGGCAGTGAAGCCGCTCCACTTCTTTTACGATTACGCGTGGTTTGTGGGCTTCTTCATGGCGGGTATTGTCTACGTCTTGCTGATGAAGACTCCTGCCACCGCTCCAATCCAGGCGCCTGCTTTCGATGAAACAATGTCGAATTAATTTATGAAACGGCCTCGGCACGTGTCTTGTGCGCCGCGTGCCGCTTGACGCGCAGATTGTCCACCGCATACTCAATGAATCGCGTTTCGAAGTGGACGCCCTCGCCCATGAATCGGCACGTTGCCACTACCTGGTCGATGATGAACCTGACCTGGTAGTTGGCTAATTCCATCCCTTTTTCTCTTGTAATTTTGTCCACGATGAAGTCGAATGATTCTTCGGAAAACGGCAGGGACTGGCGTTCGCACTCATTCTCGAAGATGCGCTTGAAGATTTCCAATCTGGGTCCTGCGACCTCAATCTTGTATGGAAGCCGGCGCAGGAATGCCGGATCCATCAGGTCTTCCGGTTCCAGGTTCGTGGAGAAGATGATCAGCTCTTCAAAGGGGATGGTGAAGCTCTTGCCGGTATGCAATTTCAGGTAGTCGAACCGGCTCTCCAAGGGGACGATCCAGCGGTTCAGCAGATTCTTTGGAGACACTAACTGGCGGCCGAAGTCGTCGATAACAAAGCAGCCTCCCAATGCCTTGACATGAAGAGGTGCTTCGTAGAAATTCGCTGATTCGTCGTAACGCAGATCCAGCATCTCCAGCGTTAATTCGCCGCCAGTGATAATGAAGGGCCGTTTGCAGGGAACCCAACGCGCGTCATATTCTCCGGTTCGAATGAACGACATCATGCCGTCGTCGTTAGCCGGAGCGGATTCCAGCTCAGTATGAACGCTGGGGTCGAATACCCGCATGATCTGTCCTTCCACGATCACCGCGTAAGGAATGTAGATGACGTCGGTGAACGCGTTGGCGAAGCTCATTGCCACCGAGGTCTTTCCATTTCCAGGAGGTCCGTAGAGAAGAATGGCCCGGCCCGAATTCAACGCCGGTCCTACATGCTCAATCATGCTGTCTTCCACGGTCAAGTACCCGAGGCTGCTGCGTATGCGATCGAAGGTGATGGTCTCGTTGGTGACTTTCTGCAGGTTCACTTGATCGGCAAACTCTTCAATCGTGACTGGGGCGGGGCCTGTATAGCGAAGTTGTTTCAGAGCATTCTCTGCCCAACGCTGGCCCGCTTCAGTGAATGTAAACTTTGCATCGAGAAGGTTGTCCGACTCGCGCGATCCAAGCGTATGCAGCAGTTTGCGGTCGACTGCCATCTGCACCAGGTCGGTCACAATGTTATAGGGAAGTTTGATGGTGTCGATGAACTCGCGGACGGTTTCAAGGTGCTCCACATAAATCATACGGATCAAAAGGCTAAGCAGGTCAGTGGGATCGATTTTGGTCTTCGCGATATCCCCCGGTTCCGAGGGCATGCGATGGATAAAAGCCTCAAGCTTCTGCTGGGTGATTGCGCCAATGGACACCAGCAACGCGCCAAGCCTGCCACCCTTTTCGGCCTGAATCGCAAGTGCTTTGGCCAAGTCTTCCGACGAGACCATTTTTGCCTGGATCAACAGATCGCCCAATCGCATTCGCTTTTTGATGACGCCCTCCCGGTGACACTGAATTGAGGGACCGAGCACACTTTAGCTGCACGCTTGCGGCACATTCCTCTAATCCCGAATGCTCAAAGAGTATCAAGTTCTTCCGGGGCGTAGTCAACATTGCATCAGGGTTGCACGGCTGCGGAACTTTGACTTATCATGCCAGTCGTTTTTCGACTCGCCTGAAACACATTCAGTTCACAGTTGTTTGAGCGTTGTCGCGCAGAAGGCTGAAGTGCATCGATCGCGGGAAACGGTAAAGATATCCAGAAAAGTGTCCGGAATTGAGCAGAAGATTTCACTTGTAGGTGGTAACACTGATGCATTACCATTCCGGTTACCAATAGGGATTACCATCTGTCTGGTTCTGAGCTGTGACTCTTCCGTCATTGGAGGTTTCGTGTTTCACGCGGATCCGACCGGGACAATCGATGCGCTCGACGTATTTTGTCTTGCCTCGACTCTCGGTATGAACCAATCCAAACTTCATGCTCATCCTATGCATCGAAGGCTTCGGTAATTCGCTGTTTCCGCACTTGGCATCGCGTTGCATGATCCCCATCAACATTCCGGACAACCCCGCAAAGGAGCTAATGTGCCTGAAACAAAAACTGAGTCTGGTCTCTCTGAAAATGGCGTCGCCGCGCTTGCTTACATCACATTTGTGCCGGCGATCTTTTTTCTGATTCTCCCGCGCTATAACAAGAGTTCGTATGTGCGCTTCCACTGCTGGCAGTCCATTCTTCTGAACGTTGCGGCATTCCTGGTCAGCGTGGTTATGACCCTTTTTGCGGCGCCTGCGCTAAGAGGAGGAGCCTACTTCATCCTGGGTCTTACGCGCGTGATGTGGGGCGTCTGGTTCGGACTTTGGATCGCGACCTCGCTCTCCGCGTTGAACGGGAAGCGATTTCACATCCCGCTGCTGGGAAAGCTCGCGGAAACTCAGGTCAAGTAAGCGACAATTGCGCTCGAACATGGAATTGCGGCTGGACCATCTTCAAAATGGTCTCAGACACTCTGCGCACGCGAGTCGTGACGGGGTCCATGGTTGTGAGATTCATTACTCGCCGTGGGCCGCAATGTTTATCGGGGCACCCTCGGTTGCCATTCCCGTGCGGGGAAACAGGCTTTTTGCATCGGCAAGCATCCCGTCGAGGAATTCGTCATCATGGTTTGGATCGTGATGAAAAAGCAGTAGGTGGCCAACACCGGCGTCTTTGGCCGCCATCGCTGCGTGACCATAACTCGAGTGCCCCCACCCCACTTTTCCAGCATACTCCTCTGGCGTGTACTGAGCGTCCATGACGAGAAGGTCTGCATTTTCCGCGGCCCGGATCAGTCCGGCATCGATCTCCGGATCGCCATATTCATGATCAGAGGCATGCACCAGAACCTGGCTATCCGATTCGACGCGGAACCCCACGGCACCCTGCGGATGATTCAATAGGAAGGGTTCCACCGTCAGCGGTCCGGCCTGAAATGCTTTCCCGCACTCGACTTGCCGAAACTCAACATTCGACCCGATCTCCGCGAAGGGAACTGGAAAAAACGGTTCGGCCATGAGGACACCAAGCAGCCTCCGAACCTGATCGGTTGGCCTGTTTGCATAAAAAATGATCTCAGCGCCCGATTGGAACAGTGGAGCAAACGACGGCAGGCCCTGGATGTGGTCCCAGTGAAAGTGTGTGAGGAGAATATGGATGCGCGATACGGGCCGCTGCATGAACTCTACGCCTGGCGCACGAATACCGCTGCCGCAGTCGATGAGGACCGCCTCGTTTTCGCTGGGGTAGCCGATCTCGAGGCAGGCTGTATTGCCGCCGTAGCGCAGCCGGTCCGATTCAGGTGTCGGGATGGAACCGCGCACTCCCCAGAACCTAAGATTCATTGCGAAAGCCCCATTCGATCCCGAGCTAGTGATTCACTTTCCCGCTAGCCATTCTGCCAGGCAAGAATTCGTTCCTTCCAGATTGCCGCACGCACGAAAGCCGTTGGTCGGCCTGAATGCGCACGTTCCAAGGGTAAGAACCGGAGCATAAAGCATTTTGCGGCAGATGGACAAGAGCTTTGAGAGATCGGCGACAATGCAGCAGAAAACCGTATCCTCAAAGAATCTCTTTTCCCCATTTCCTGTTCGATGGCAGTATGATGGTGCGGTACTCCCCTCAGAATTGAAGATTCCCATGCGCTGCGGATTGCCTGAAGAAATACTGGGCTCAGTTTTCCCGGCGTTGTAAAGAGGTCGTATGCGGAGGCAACTGCTTTGTTTTGCCGCGCTGCTCGGAGCTGCGTCGCCTGGGATTCCGGCGCCGCAGGACTCCGCGGCCGTGAGCCTTATTTCGATTGTGCTTGAGAAGAAGTCAGGGGATGCAGTGCAGACCGTCGATCCAACGCATGTTTTCGTCGACGGGGACACAGTTCGCTTTCGGATAACCCCCGCGGTCGATGGCTATCTCTACGTGATGGACCTGAATACGACAGGGAAGTACGAGGTGTTGTTTCCACGCACGGAGACTGGAAACGACAACCGCATTGAACACGGCAAGAAATACCTGATGCCTGCTACCGAGAATGGCTGGTTCGAAGTCACCGGCCCTCCGGGCTATGAAAAACTCTACTTCCTGCTTAGCCCCGCGGCTTTGAGTCTGGGCCAGGTTCAGAGCCACACTAACGCCATGCCTCCTCAAGTCACTGCCCCATTAAGCATGCGCCCGCGGTGCAACGATGAAGTATTCAAGGCGCGAGGCGATTGCGTCGATTCCACCGCGGGCCCCAAGGCGGTCGGGCCTGGAGAATCGCTGCCGCGGGATCTGACGGAGCTGGCAAATGGGGCGTCGAGAGATTTGAAGTTTACGAGTAATCCTTCGGGCATTACGGTGAGCAGCGGAGCGCCGCTGTCGGGGCCTGTGGTCTACGAGTTCCTGCTCGCGCATAAGTAGTGACCGTCACAAATGTGTAGCAACATCCACAGATAGACAGCAACCGTCACGAATCGCTTTTTTCTGGGGCTCGATGTATGAAGCTTAGTACGATTTCACTCTTGGCTGTTTTCGCGATTTGGGCCAGCCCCGCGCTGTCGGGGCAAGCCACGGCACCGCAGGCCGCTCAACAGCCTGCAGCACCGGATCAGAATCGCGACCTGACCTTCAAGAAGCAGGGACCCTCTCCAACTGCCGCAACCACGGTGCAGGTCCCGCGCAGTTACGCGCTGGTCATCGGCATTTCGAAGTATATGAATCTTCCCCAGGATGCGCAGTTGCAATACCCGGATTTGGATGCCGAATCGGTATATACCGTGCTGGTTAGCCCGGAAGGAGGCCAGTTTCCCCCTGAGAATGTACACAAGCTGATCGATGGTCAAGCGACGCTTGAGAATATCCGCCATGAACTCGAGACGTGGTTGCCTTTAGTGACTCATCCTGAAGACCGCGTGTTGATCTATTTTGCAGGGCACGGCTTTGTTTCCAGTGGAACCGCGTATATTGCGCCGCACGACATCGATCTCAAGAACATCGCGGGAACGGCGTATCCCATGGAATCGCTGGGCAAGGATATTGGCTCGCGGATTAACGGCAAGTGGAAGGTGTTAATCACTGACTCGTGCCACTCTGGCGCCATTACTCCGGAGGCCGATCGTTCGACTGTAAACCGTACATTGCTGGACTTGAATAAGTCGCTGTTCTCCATTACAGCCAGCCGTGATCGTGAGCAGAGCTTTGAGAGCGACAAGTGGGGCGGCGGACACGGCATCTTTACCTATTACGTGGTGAAGGGGTTGGAGGGTGAGGCCGACACGAATGGCGATGGCATTGTGAGCGCGGATGAGCTGGCAGAATACGTTCATACCAACGTGCGCGATGCGACCAATGCGGCGCAGAATCCGACCTCGGAGCGCGGCAGCTTCGATCCGAACATGCTGCTGGCGTATAACCCGACGCATGTGACAGCGGCCAACTTGCCGCCACCGAAGTACGGAACGTTGGTTATCGAAACCAACATGGATGGCGTTGAGGTCTTCGTTGACGGGCAAAGCGCGGGTGTTGTGAACAAGGCCGCGGCGCTGCGTCTTCCAGGGATCGCGCCCGGCTCCCACACGGTACAGGGCGTCCACATGGGCTATGAGCCGGACGGCCCCCGCCAGGAAGAGGTTTATCCCGGTCAGGAGACGACAGTTACTGTGCGCATTCTGATTGCGCGCAATCGCAATCATGCGGCGGTCGAGCACTTCAATCTGGGGCTCGAGTTCTATAACAAAGGCTACGAAGCGAATTACCGCAAGGCCGCTGGGGAGTTTGAGGAAGCGCTTAAGATCGACCCAAAATACAGCCAGGCGGCGCTTTATGCAGGCCGAGCCTACAACGCCTTGTACGAAGACCGTCCAGCGCTGGAACTTTTCAAAGAGGCAATTTCGATTGATCCCGATTACCTGGAGGCTCGCTCAAGTTACGCAGGTGCTTTGCTCGATGCAGGCGACATGGATGAGGCGATCCGCCAGTTGAATGTCGTCACTCAGCGAGACCCAAAAAGCGGCATGGCCTATTACTTGCTTTCGCAGGCGTTTGCGCGCAAAAGTGATTATGACGACGCCATTCAGGCTGCGCGTCAGGCGATCCTTTTGACACCAGGAAACGCCGAGGCACATTTCTGGCTGGCAGAATCACTGCGCCAGAAAAATGTGTGCGGTGAAGCTGAATCGCAATACGGCGATTACCTCTCTCTTTCCAACTTCGATAGTGGCATGGCCGGCAAGCTGAACTACTATCTCGGAGGATATCTGTTAGGTTACGGCGTAAAAAAACGCGCGGCGCAAGCCGACATTTGGAAGGAACTGCGCGGCCAGGCGAACACCGGTCTCTGCGACTGTGAGTTCCTTCAGAAGAAACTCGATTCGGCGATACGCTATTGCCAGACGGCGCTGACCTTTACGCCCACCGATCTGTTTACTAATTATCGGCTCGGCGTTCTCTTCGCGGAACAATACAACCAGTCAGGCAGCGTGGCACAACTGGCTGCGGCGCGCAAGCACTTTGAAAATGTAATCGAAGAGAATCCCGATGCGAATGAAGCGGATCGGTCACGAAAATATGTGAAGAACATCGATTCAGTTCTTGGGCAGCAGTCAAGTGTCTCTCATCCATGAAACACCGTCTGCCAGATCGCGTGATTGTCGCCGTTGTTGTGGCGCTGGGGTTGACCGTCCTGCTCTCGATGCTTGAGCGCTGGACTCCGTTTGGGGACCTTACCAACTGGACTTATGACTTCCTTGTCAATCACGGCAAATACGCAACGCCTTCGCAGGATATTGTGTTTGTCGATTTTGACGATGCGACGTTCGCGAAGATACAGAAGTACCCGATACCCCGCTCGACCGTCGCCGCTGTGATTGATCGCGTGGGGCAGGCGGGGCCGGTGGTTGTTGGCCTGGATATGTTTCTGTCTGAGCCCCGCAGCCCCGATGAGGACGCGGCGATGCAGCGCGCGCTTGCCTCTGCAGGCAACGTGGTGGTCAGCGCCCAGGCTGGTACGGGTCAGCTTCCGCCAGTTCGGCCGCTACCGATGTTCTGCGAGCCCGAGAATCCCGCGCTGCCCACCGGATTCTGTGTTGCCGGCAAGCCCGGCGCCTTTGCCTATGCGGCGGTAAACATGCCGTTCGACAGCGACGGGTATGTGCGAGATGCGGAATTGATTGCATGGGGAAAACAGAAGGCTGAGAGTTTTCCCGTCTTTATGGCGGAGGAGTATCTTGCACAGGTTGAACCGCAGTGCTCGAACTGCACTCTGAAGCCGGTCGACAGCCGCAACGCACAGTTCCGTGGGTTCCTTGTGCCCTTTCGCGATCAGGATGCGGGAACATTTCGCATCGGCGATTGGTCGCCGCATCCGGCACAACATATTTCTGCTTGGGATGTTCTTAACGGCTCGGTTGCCCCTGCGCAGTTCCACAACAAGCTGGTCCTGATTGGGCAGGGAAGTGATGCGGCGCGGGACAGGGAACTCTCCCCGCTCTTTCGGGTCCGCCAGTCAGACGGCAAGCGTGAGCAGATTGCAGGGACTGAACTGCATGCGGCGGCTATCGCTACCCTGCTGAGCGGTCATGCAATCGGAGAAGTTGCCAGATGGCTGCAGTGGTGTGTGAACTTTGTTCTGCTGGCCGCGGCAACATGGGCTTTTTCGCGTCTTCAACTTCGGATGGCCTTCGCTTTAGCTGCAATGTTCATCCCGATTATTTATGTCGCGGCGCAGATAATTTTCTCCGCCAATCATTTGTGGTTTCCTTACCTGGAGACACTTCTGGGTGTTGCGGCGGCACTGCCTTGCGGTGTGGCCTGGCAATACGTGAAGGCGAACCTACTGCGCTCTGAGACTGAACAACAGCGGAAGCAGTTGATGGAAATGTTCTCTCGTTATGTGGACCCGCAGGTTGCGAACGCCATCTGGCTTCGGCGTGACGAAGTCAGTCTCGAAGGGGACGAACGCGTCGCCACAGTGCTCTTCAGCGACATTCGCAACTTCACAGGCATTACGGCGGGAAAGCCTTCCAGAAACGTGCTCCGCTGGCTCAATCGCTACTTTACTGCTATGGATGAGGTGATCCGCACCCATGGCGGGTTTCTGAACAAGTTCATCGGGGATGGGTTGCTCGTGATTTACGGCGTGCCGCTTTCGCAGGGTGAATCGGTGGATGCGTGCAACGCCGTTCGCAGCGCGCTTGCCATGTTAAGACGAGTCGAGGAACTCAATGCGGACCGTCCGGCCGGCGAGGATTGCCCGGACCTCAAGATTGGCGTCGGCATTCATACGGGAATGCTTACCAGCGGAAGCGTCGGTTCCCTGAACAGGCTTGAATATTCTGTCATTGGAGAAACCGTCAACCTCGCATCCCGGCTGGAAAGTCTCAACAAGGAAACCGGCACGGAGATTATTCTCTCCCAGGGAACCTATGACAGAGTGAAGGGCGAGATGGCCGGTATTTTCGCGCTGGGCGAGACTGCCGTTAGAGGATTTGACGAACAGATTACGATCTATGGCATAGGCCCCCGCAACCAAGAAAAGCCCTCTGCTGCAGAGGCAAACCAAACGGAGATACTGGCGTGAAAGAACGAATGATTGCACTCGTGTTGGCCGCATCTACAGTTTTCGCGGGCCCGCAGAGTGCTACGCAAACCAAACCTGCAACCCCGCCACCGGCTCCCCCGCCACAGAATCAGCGGCAGCAGACTCATCCGCGCCGAGTCCAGGCCAAGCTTGACGGCTTTGAGCTTGCTCCCGCAAAGGCGAGCGCGAACCAGGTGGGCGGAGCGTCGCGCGGGATTGGTGCGACACCGAAACTCGTTCTTTGCGCGCCGCATAAAGCGCGAATCTACAGCCTCCGCCCGGCATTCTCGTGGCACAGCGATCCCACCGCGGAATATAAATTCCACATCCAGAACATGACTGGCACATTCGCGTGGGATCGGGAAGTGACGGGGACTAATCTTCTCTACCCCGCCGATGCGCCGCCACTTCAGCCGGGCGACACGTATCTATGGAAAGTGGACCCGGTTTCGGTGCTCCTGGGACCTCCTCCGCCAGCCGCGATGATCGTCGTGGTTGGCGGCCCGGAACGCGCGCAGATAGAATCGGCGATCAGTCAGATTTCCGGATCCGGCTTCGATGCGGATTCGGAGCGGGCCAAATATCTCTTTGATCAGCGGCTTTGGTATGACGCTCTGTCAGCTTATTCGGACCTGATTGCAAAGTACCCGGACCATTCCAAACTATATGAAATGCGAGGAACGCTCTACGACCAGATTCCGGAAACTGAATCGCTTGCCGACGCTGACTTTGCCCGCGCGAATTAGGACAGTTCCAATCATCCCCGCATCTTCGCGGCGCTGCTAACCTGCGTCACGCGTGCCCGAAGTTCCATCTTGTGTTACCAGAAAGAGATTGACTGAGACCCGACAAGCAGTTTAAAGTTCCGGCAATCTCTTCACATTTGTACGCTTTGCTTTCCCTTCTTTTCGATTGAATTTCTAAGGACGGTTGCCTTGATATCGCATTCTCTCGGGCTGCGTTTAGCCCCATTCGCCGGAGTTGTGTCTCTCGGAATGCTGCTGATTTCCGGCTGCGGCAGAGGGACCTCCAGTTTGGCGGGGAAGGGACCGGTCAGCACCAATTCGCCCTCGGGACCCAATGTCTCGACGGGGGCGCAATTGGGGTTGATCTGGAATTCGGGCGACTCGACTCTTCGAATGCTCGTCGGTGTGCCGGGCTCAACGCAGCTCGGTCCTGCATTGTTTCCGGTGGGCGCCTACGCCACGGGAGCTTTTGCTCCTTCCACCCAGACGGCGCTGTTGATCGATCCCAAAGGCAATCTGCAGGTCATGACCCTGCCGTCGCTGGTTCCGTCGACCGTGGCACAAAGTATTTCTGCTTCATCCGTCATCGCCTTCGCACCGCGTGGGGGCTATGCGGGAGTGTTTGTTCCCGGTTCTACTTCGGTTCTCATGGTAAGCGGGCTGCCGCAGTCGCCTGCTTTGAGCACGGTCAGTGCGGCGGCATCCATCCAGGGCGCTGCAATCAGCGACGCCGGAACCTTGCTGCTGGCGACAGGCGCGGCGAGTGGCGTAGTCACCATCACCTCCATCAGCGCAGGCGGGACACGCTCCTCGATGGCGTCTTTAGCGGGCTACGGCGGAATGAGCTTTATTGCAGGATCGGAAGACTCTCTCATCGCGGATGCTTCAGCCAACACGGTTGCGCGTTACCACAGCGGGGTGGCTACAGTGCTGGCAACCCACGCCAACGGCCTCAACCAGCCCTTCGCGGTGGCAGCCAGCCAGGACGGCCACTGGGCAGTGACTGCGGACCAGGCAGATCACTCGCTCTTGCGCATCGATCTTACCGGGGCCACCTCTCCGGCTCAATCCACATGCACCTGCTCACCTACGCAATTGTCGTCGCTGAGTGGAAATGCAGTCTTCGAACTTGCGGCCCCAGCCGCGACCCCGGGATGGATGATTGAAGCCGACGGCCTAACGTCGCGCGTTCTCTTTATTCCGCCCGTCCCCGGTGGTCAATAATGCGCCGACTTTCCGTATTTGCTATTGCGCGGTACTTCGTAATCCTGGCCGCGTTGGTTCTCGCCTCTCGTGGCGCTTACGGTGCCGGCAGTGTTCCATTGCAGACCTTCGATCTTGGCATCTCTCCGAATCCCGTTGGCGATGGATACAGCACCACGCTGACCGCATTTGTTCAAGGGACGACCGAAGACGGTACTCCGCCGGGCTACGTCTTCTTTTACGTATCAAGCAGTTCTACGTCCTGTTCGTCTTCCAGCATTTACATCTCCACAACGGCGGTCACTCCGCTCGGATTTGGCACTCCGGATGGCATTGCATCGGCATCGTACCTCTCCGTGACCCCGGGAGTCTTTGCCATTTGCGCCGCCTACCAACCCGGCAGCGCCAGCGACCCTTACAACTCTCCTGCGATAGGGCCCTATCTGCTTACGGTAAGTCAACCCTCCGTTCTTACGGTCAGCGTGCCGGCCGAAACCGCTCTGTATCAAACGCTCCCGTTCACTTTCAACCTGCCAACGCCTTCCGGCCAGACCGCGCCCACAGGCACCATCACTCTCTACGATCCCAACATCCCCATCAATGGCTTCCCTTACGGCACCGCCCTTGGTACTGTCAGTGTCACCGGTGGTGGACCTACATACGGTCCACTCAATGCATCGCTTTCTTCGCTCTCCTATACGGCCGTCTACAGCGGAGATGGCAATTATCAGCCGCAGGTGGTCGTCGGCCAACTCCTGCTGGAGAACGCTCTCAGCTTAATCAGCCCGGCTGCGGTAACTCCGGGCGCCGTTACGTCAACCACCTTCACTCTCACCGGCCCCGGAATCCAGGCGAATTCTGAGGTCCAGGTGCTCGGGAATACGATCGTACCAACGTCCACCATCACTCCGCCGACGCTTCCGTTCAATATTTCATCCGCACTGAGTGTTGGCGAAACACCTGTGGAACTCTTGGATGCGAACTCAGACAGCAACTACGTAATTTCCGGGTCCGTCTCACTCCAGGTGTACAACACATACACCGACACGGTGACAGCCTCGACAACGACACCCACTATTCCCTACGGGTCAACACTCTCTTCCCTTTCGGCAACTGTCACGCGCGGGGCGCCATCCACCGATGCGGCCGTTCCCGCAGGCGCGGTCAATTTCACACTCAGCGATTCAGGTGGAGACAATTACACGCTTGGATCTTCCACGCTTTCCCAGGTGCCTCCATCGAGCTTCAACTACCTCAATCCCTTCACTGAGACGATGGACACGTTTGGAAGCGCGAAGCTGGTGGCAATCGATCTCAACGGAGATGGCGCCGTGGACGTTATCGGTTTGCCTGCCTTCCAGTATGGCCAGGGAGCATCATCGCCATTCCTCCAGGTTGTGCTCAGCACCGGGTATAACGCCTTCCAGACCGAGGAGCAGGTCTATGTTGGATGCCAGGCGCAGGATTTCGCCGTTGGCGATGTTACCGGGGATGGCATACCGGATCTTGTGGTAGTCTGCGCAAACTCTTCATTCCCAGCCGGCGCTGTGAGCACGTTGCAGGCGTATTATCTGCAGGGTAACGGCGACGGAACTTTCCAGGCCCCGGTCGCTTTCGGATCCAATTCGTTTATAGGCAACCCGTCCCAGGTTGTGCTGGGCGACTTCAACAACTACTACTACGGCGGCTCGATCCCGTATCTCCAAATCGCTGTCATCGACGGCGTTGACGGAGTGTTCCAAGTCTTCGATATAACTCAGAACACGCCTGGGCCGCAGGTTGATTTCGCCAGCACCGTCCAGCTATATGGCCCGGTGGTTGCCGCGGGCGCAGCGGATTTCAACCAGGATGGCTTCAGCGATCTCGTCCTCGAGAATTACGCCTCAACCAATGAGGAAGGAGCAATCACCGTCTTCTTCAGCAGCAACGGTAACGGGTTTTCTACTGGCAACTCCGTTTCATTCGATGCCTCCAGCTATTACGTGCAGAGCATGACGATCACCGACATTGATGGCGATGGATACCCTGATGTCGCTATCGCCGACCCAGGCGGGATTCCCGATGATGGTGGCTCCTTCACGGTTTTTCAGAACGGTGGCTCAAACAACGCTGGCTCACTGAATTACTTGACCTCCGAGAATGTGAACTCGATCGGTTCCATCGCCGGTGTCCCCTTCCCGGTTGTTGGCAACCCTTCGTCAAATGGAACACTCGCGGCCAGTCCCGGCTGGAACCTCGTTTACACCTACATTGGAGACAATAGCCATCTGTATGTAGGGGAATGGCAGCAGACAGGTGTAGTCAGTGTTTTCGACACAGGCTTGATTCCTTACAGCTTCACCTATTCATGCGACAGTGACAGCGGTTACTGCTCTACCATCCTTCCCGACTTCATTGTGGCCGGCGACTTGAACGGGGACGGTTATCTTGACTTCGCTCTCAACGGGGAGACTGGATCGGACACAATCAAATACGAGTTGCAGCCCTGGTACTACAGCGATGACGCGCAGACAACTCTTTCACCTGTCGCTACGCCGACTCCTACTACAAATTCGCCGACGGTGCCCCTCCCCGGCAATTACACAGTGAACGCGAATTACACATACTCGGGGACCGCCGGCTCTAACGGCAGCCAACTCTACCTCTCAAATAGCGGCGGCACGCCGATAACCATTACTGCGGCCACGCCCACACTCACTTCGGCAGTCAGCCCGTCCAGCTCGTCATACACCTATGGGACGCCTCTAACCTTCGCCGCCTCCGTAGCCGGTGTGACGAACGGCGTAGCTCCAACCGGATCTGTCACTTTCTACGACAGCGGAACCCCATTCGACACTGAAAATCTGATTCCCTCGGATGGCGGCTCGACTGCAATGGCGAGGTCGACAACCTCATTGCTCGCGCCTGGTCTCCACGTGGTCTGCATCTCCTATTCTTCAGGTGACACAAATTACATCTCGGTCCCCAACACTGCGTGCATCCAGTTCAGCATCTCCGCGGTTCCCACAATCGCCTGGTCGAACCCGGCTGCTATCGCCTACGGCACTGCGCTAAGCGCAACGCAGCTGAACGCCACAGCCTCATTCAATGGAACTACGGTGCCCGGTACCTTCACCTACACACCGGCGCTCGGGACCCTCCTCGGCGCGGGTTCACACCTTCTGTCTGTAAGCTTCGCTCCTAACAGCGCAGACTACGCGGTCAACTCGGCGACGGTGTCAATCACTGTCAATCAGGCCGCAACTTCCGTCAACTGGTCGAATCCCGCGTCCATCACCTACGGCGCGGCCCTCAGCAGCACACAACTCAATGCAGCCGTCTCGGTGCCCGGAACGCTCACCTATACTCCGGCCGCCGGAACCCTTCTAACGGCGGGAGTCCACCAGCTCACGGTCGATTTCGTCCCGACTGACACAACCGACTATCTGTCTTCGACGGGTACCGTCACGATCACAGTCAATCAGGCTGTTCCTTCGATCACCTGGTCCAATCCCGCCGCCATCCCCTATGGCACTACGCTTGGCGGCACACAGCTAAATGCATCCTCATCAGTGGCGGGAACCTTCACGTACTTGCCGGCTGCCGGAACGACACTTACAGCCGGAACCCACCAGCTTTCTGTGAGCTTTGTGCCGACTGACAATGTCGACTACGCCGTCGCGACGAAGTCCGTATCGATTTCCGTGAACCAGGCCACGCCTTCCATCGCCTGGACAGCGCCTGCGGCGATCGCCTACGGTACGGCGCTGAGCGCTGCGCAGCTCTCAGCAAGCTCGTCGGTCGCCGGCTCGTTCGTTTACAACCCGGTCGCGGGCACGGTTCTGACCGCGGGTCCGCACACGCTCGCTGTCACATTCACGCCGACCGACACAACTGACTACACGACGGCGACATCGAGCGTGCAGCTAACTGTGAATCAGGCCACGCCTTCCATCGCCTGGACAGCGCCTGCGGCGATCGCCTACGGTACCGCGCTGGGCGCCACGCAAGTCAGCGCAAGCTCGCCAGTCGCAGGTTCGTTTGTTTACAACCCGGCAGCGGGCACGGTTCTAACCGCGGGCCCGCACACGCTTTCTGTCACATTCACACCGACCGATACAGCGGACTACACCACGGCAACGTCGACCGTACAGCTAACTGTGAATCAAGCTACGCCTTCTATCAGCTGGGCCCCGCCTGCGGCGATCACTTTCGGAACGCAATTGAGTGCAACCCAGTTGAATGCGGCCGCGTCGCCTTCCGGCGGCACCTTTACGTACTCGCCTCCCGCGGGCAGCACGCTGCCTGTGGGCACGCAGACGTTGAGCGTCACTTATGTTCCGCAGGACAGCACAGACTACGTCACTGCAACCGCATCGGTTTCCATTCAAGTGGACTCAACATCCACAGCGCTGGCCCTGGTCAGTTCTACCACTTCAACCACGGCCGGAACCGTGGTGACGTTCCAGGTGCAGGCAAACGGAACTGCAGCGCCAGTGGGTCAGACAGTCACCCTCACCGGGCTGCCTACAGCTGCGACCGTTCAGCTGACGCTGAACGGCGACGGCTTCGCCAGTTACAGCTATGGTCTCTTCCCGTCGGGTACGTATAGTGTGCAGGCGTCTTTTGCAGGCAGCGCTTCGTTCGGCGCCTCCACATCCAACGCTGTATCGCTCGATGTAGCTCCCGCGGCGGTCAAGGTCGCTCTCGCTTCCAGTGCCAACCCGGTTACTTATCCCACGCCCATCAACCTTACTGCAACCGCAGGCAGCAATGGTTTGGGCGTGCCAACCGGGACCATGAGCTTCCAGGATAACGGCATCCAGGTGGGCAGCGGCACGCTGGCAACGGTCAACGGTTCAAGCGGGCTCATCGGCGTGGGCACCTTCGATTCCATCACCGGGCAAACCGTCATCTCAGTTGTCACGGGCGACTTCAACAAGGACGGCAATCAAGACATCGCCGCTCTTGAGACCGGTCCCGGCGTCGCAACTCTGCTCATATCGCTGGGCAACGGCGACGGCACTTTCCAAGCGCCGGTGAGCTATAGTTCCACAAGCTCTGGAATCGATCCAACATCTGTTGCAATGGCCGCTGGCGATTTCAACGGCGACGGCTACAGCGATCTGGTGGTCGTCGCCTCGGATGGATACATCGTGGTCTTGCTGGCCGCGGGCGACACCGCCGGCAATCTCACATTCAGCCAGGAACTCCAGGTCTCTGGAGCGGTCGCGGTGGCCACCGGTGACTTCAATCACGACGGCAACCAGGACTTTGCAGTCATCGGCTCAAACACGATTACCGCTTTCTACGGCACGGGAAGCACGCCCAGCAACTTCCCGTCCGCAGGTTCGTGGAGCGAAACATTCAGTTCCAGCAGCTTCACGGGAATCACGGTCGCAGACCTCAACAAAGACGGCTACGCAGACATCGCCGTCAGTGATAACTCTGGCCCTGATGCGGCAGTCTTCCTCTACAACTCGAGAGGCAGCGGCTTCACTGGCCCGCAAACCTACCCTGTCGCGGGATCGGCCAATGCGATCGCATCCGGCGATATCAATGGCGACGGTTATCCTGACTTGGCGGTCATCAGCACCTCCAATTCCACGGTAGATGTGCTCATCAACAACGGCAGCGGCGAGCCCGGCACATTCCCTGCGGGAACAATCTACGGCGTTGCTTCGCAGCCTATGGCCATCGCGATGAAGGACTTCAACAAAGACGGCTATGCCGATATTGCAATCGCCGGCACCGGCATTGGCCAAGGGGGAGGCACAATCATCCTGCTAGGATCTTCCAGCGGCGCCATGACGGGCGAGACATCGCTGCCCACAGCTTACGGACAGTCGATTGCCAGTGCCGATTTCAACAATGACGGCAATCCCGACCTTGCCGTCGGATTCAATGGAATCGCCGAATTCCTCGACAGCGCGGCTCAGGCTGTCGCTACCAATATTGTTTTGACGGCCGGAACGCAGCCGCTCACTGCCGTATACGCCCCCTTCACCTCCAGCGCATTCGCCGCATCCACTTCACAGGCTGTAAGCGAAGATGTGAATTCGGTTGGGTCTACGATCACGTGGCCGAACCCGGCCTCAATCGCATATGGCACCGCGCTCAGCAGCGCGCAACTCGATGCGACTGCTCTGGTGCCCGGAACGTTCACGTACTCTCCGCCTCTCGGGTCAGTTCTCACCGTAGGCACGCAACAGTTGAGTGTGATTTTCGTGCCCAATGACAGCGTGGACTATGTCGAAGCCACGGCTTCTGTGTCGATATCCGTCACTCCGGCTCCGACCACCGTCTCCTGGGCCAGCCCGGCCGGGATCACCTACGGCACTGCACTGACCAACACGCAGCTCGATGCCACCGCCTCGGTGCCTGGAACTTTCAACTACTCGCCGGCACCCGGAACAGTTCTGGCCGCGGGCACGCATCAGCTCAGTGTGAGTTTCGTGCCGAACGATACACTCGACTACCTGGGCTCGACGGCGACAGCTTCGATCGTCGTCAGTCAGGCGTCGTCCACCATCACCTGGCCAGCTCCAGCCTCCATCGCTTACGGTACGCCGCTAAGTGCAGCACAGTTTGACGCCACTTCCTCAGTTCCGGGAAGCTTCGCCTATACGCCGGCTCTCGGAACTATCCTCACTGCTGGCCCGCATGCGCTGACTGCTGTATTCACGCCGACAGACAACACAGATTACGCTTCATCCACTTCAACGGTTTCGATTGCCGTCAACCGTGCCAACCCGTCGATAGCCTGGGCGGCGCCTGCGGCCATCACCTATGGGACGGCACTGGGCACGACACAGCTGGACGCAATCCCATCCACACCGGGCACAGTCACATACAATCCGGCAGCGGGTACCGTTCTCGGCGCGGGCCCACAGACGCTGAATGTGAGCTTCACGCCGACTGACACAACGGATTACAGCTCCGCGACTGCCTCGGTCCCGATCCTGGTTAACCAGGCTACTCCAGTCATCACCTGGTCGAACCCGGCAGCTATTGGCTACGGCATTCAACTCAGCGCAGCTCAGTTGAACGCGACAGCTTCGCCTTCCGGCGGCGCCTTTGTCTATACGCCGCCCGTGGGAACGGTCCTGCCCGTGGGTACTCAAACGCTGAGTGTCACTTATACGCCGACGGACACCATCGACTACAGGACGGCAGCGGCCTCGGTCACCATACAAGTGAATCCAGGCCTTACATTCACATCCGTTTCGCCACCAAGCGGGGCTTACCAAAGCCCGGCTACGACGGGCACCCCCGTCTCGGTTACGCTCAACGGCACCGGGTTTAGCTCGAACTCCGTCGTCCAACTTGCCTGGGCGTCGGGGCCGACAATTCTGACCAGTTCGTACCTTGGCCCGGACCAGTTGACTGCGACGATTCCCGGCAGCTTCTTTCAGCAAACACAACCCGGCGCCATCACCGTAACAAATCCTGCCACTGGCCAAACCTCGGCTTCGATTCCATTCACGGTGTCTCTACCGAATATTCAAATCGTCTTCACTGGTCCCGGTTCTGAATCGGAGGCCGAACAGCCGAGCCTCAATCTGCAATTCCTAGATGGATATCCGGTGCCGCTGCAAGTCACGTTGACACTTACGGTACAACCGGCAACCGCAGGCGGTCCTGTCGACCCCGCCGTGCAGTTCTCCACGGGCGGCACCACTTACACCTTCACGCTGCCCGCAAACTCCACCAATGCTCCTACGATTCAGCTCCAGACGGGCACACTTGCAGGCACCATCACCGTCACTCTAACGCTGGAAGCGGAGAATCAGGATGTTACGCCGACCGGGTTGAAGCCAGTCGTCATGGTTGTGCCGGCGAGTGCTCCGGTCCTTACCAGCATCGGCCTTACCCGCAACGGCAATACCCTGGCTGTGACCATACAGGGCTACTCCAGTACACGAGATATGAGCACCGCTTTCTTCAATTTCACTCCAGCCGCTGGCCAGGCGTTGCAAGATGCGCAGCTGACAGTCGACGTAGCGACGGACTTCTCGACTTGGTACACGCAGCAATCCTCCATTCAATATGGAAGTGCCTTCACATATATGCAGACCTTCGACCTGAGCAGTGACGCATCCACCGTTGGAGGCGTGAGCGTGACGCTGACCAATTCGGTTGGCCCATCCAATGTGGAGACTGCAAATTAATATGAAAAGCTTTATGGCCAACACGATTCACTTGAGAACCGGCGGGCGCTTGGTTGCTATGATGCTGGCTTCGCTTTTGCTTCTGGAACCGGCTGCGCCACTGCTCGCTCAGGACGCGCCTGCCGCTGCGCCGCCTCACAGCCTACAGATCGTGATTCTCGAAGGGGAAGGTGCGCTCAACAATGTCCAGGAACGCACTGCTCGTGAGCCGATCGTACAGGTGCAGGACGAGAACCACAGGCCGTTCGCTGGAGCTGCCGTTCTGTTTGCGATTCACGGGGCAACCGGTGGTGCTGGAGCAGCGTTCGCCGGCGGAGCAAGTTCGCTCTCGGTGATCACGGATGCCAACGGTGTGGCCAAGGGAGTTGGTCTTCTGCCCAATCAAATCCAGGGATCGTGGCAGATCCATGTCACAGCTTCGTATGGCAATCTGACCACATCCACTACCATCAACGAATCCAATATCTTTAAGGCACTGCAGAATCAGCAGGAAAGCCCTTCACCGCAGAAGCCGGCGTTTAAGTGGCCGTTGTCCAAACCGGCGAGCATCGTGGGTGGTGTGGCGATTGGCGTAGTCCTGATCATCGTGTTCGCTGAACTCAGCACCAATAGCGGCACGAAAATAACCACAGGCAGTGGGACCGTCGGCGCGCCCACATACCGTCCGGGAATCCGTATTCGATTCTGACGCTGAAGAGTCGCGACTGACCCATGCCGCCGTGGCCCGCAAGTTTCCAAAGCCGGTGGGCACTCCTACCATGCACTGGCTTGGCCTTAAGCTGGAACTTCAAGGCTGGGCGCCTGCCATGACTGCACGAATTTTATCGCGCCATCAAAGGGCAGCGGTTTTGAAAAGAAGTAGCCCTGGATGTACTCGCAGCCCAACTCACGCAACAGGCTCGCATCGTGGGCCGATTCCACGCCCTCGGCAATCACTGTCATGCCAAGGTTCTGGGCAAGTCCAACGATGGATTTGACCAGGACGATGCTCCCAGGATGCGTCGACAGCGAGCGAATGAAGCTCTGGTCGATCTTCAGCGTGTCGATTGGAAAATAGTGGAGGTAACTCAGCGAGGAATAGCCGGAACCAAAGTCGTCGATTGAAACATTGACCCCGATCCCGCGGCACTTTTCCAATTCCGCTCGGGCTACCTCGGGCGCTTCCATAAGCAGCGTTTCCGTAATCTCGAGATGGATTTGTTTCGGATCTATCTTTTTCTCGTCAATCGTTGCTTTCAGATTCTTGAAGAGATTCGCCTCCGCAAAATCCTTTACTGAGAAGTTCACACCCACAAAAATCGGGCCATCTCCAATTAGATCAGGAGAGGCGGCCGCCTGTAGTTTGAGCGCAGCATCAGACGCCAGGTCCAAGGCCAAATTCGACATCTCGTTGATGAGGCCGCTCTCCTCAGCAACCGGAATAAAAATGCCTGGCGAGATCATGCCGTTGAGGGGGTGGGCCCAGCGCATTAAGGCTTCGAAGCCTGCGATTTTCATTTTTTGGATGTCGATTATGGGCTGATAGAAGAGAAGGAGTTCGCCGAGTTGGAGGGCGCGTTTGAGTTCGCTGTTGAGGCGGATGGTGGAGAGGGCAGTCTCATGGCTTGCGTCGCTGTTCTCGGCTGCTTCGGCGGCGGGAGTGGAAGACATGACGCGGATGGAATCGGTGCGGGCGATCATGTCGCGATAGCGGGAGGTGATGACGCGAATCACCATCTTGATAACTGGATCGGCGCTCTCGACGCGGTGGGCAAAGTCGTCACGGGTAATCTCGAGGACGGTGCAGTCATCGAGCGCGCGCACAGTCGCAGTGCGGGGTTTGTCGTCGATCATGGCCATTTCGCCGATGAGGGAACCGGGGCCGCGGGTGCTGATCTGAATCATCTGACCATCGCGCTGGACGAGGATTTCGACGTTGCCGCTGTCGATGATATAGGCGCACTCGCCGCGTTCGCCTTCGCGGATAAGGTCTTCGCCTTTGGCGTAGTGCTTCTTGTTTGCAGGGGACATGTCAGGGGATACCCGTGGGATCATCTTACGGCATTTTTCAGTCGCTGTAACAAAGGGATGTGGCGCATTCAACTGGATTGTGACGGATAGGGCAACGGGCACTTTCGGAGGCGCGAAATGGCTGCTTAAAGGGTTGCATTACATAGCTGAAAGGGTTGCTCAAGTGGTTACAAAACATGCGAAAAGGCTGCTCAAGCGGTTGTCTTTCGCGTCGACATGCACCTTGCGGGCAGCCTTTTCGATGTGTTTCGATTGCGTAGAATTGAACTAATCAAACGAAAGGATTGCTCAGAATTGAACGTTTTTTTTGAAAATGCGCTGATTTTGCATGGGATAGATGCGTAGTGCGTTGAAGATGAGAGAGTTATTTCGATTTTGTTTGCTGTGCAATTGCGCTCGAAAATGGCAGCACAATTCCACGTCTGCACCATTTGGCCGTTGGCTGCGGGCGGTCCCGCTCCTCGCGATGAAGCGCGCTAGCTTTGCTGAAGGCGTTTACTCGTAGCGCAGGGCTTCGATGGGGTCCATGGAGGCGGCTTTCCAGGCAGGGTAGATGCCGAAGATGAGGCCGATGGCGGCGGAAACCGCAAAAGCGATACTCACCCACATGAAGGAAAGTGCGGCATGCAGGAATGAATAGGCGTAATGCAGGATCAGGGTGAAGACTGCGCCAGCGAGAATGCCGATGATGCCGCCGACAACGCAGAGGGTGACTGCCTCAAGCGTGAATTGGAGGAGGATGTTCTTTTTGGTAGCGCCGATGGCTTTGCGGATGCCGATTTCGCGGGTGCGCTCGGTGACTGAGACGAGCATGATGTTCATGACGCCAACGCCGCCGACCATGAGTCCGACGCTGGAGACGGCGACCATGAAGAGGAAGAGGCCGCCGGTGAGCTGATTCCAGAGGCGGGTGAGCGAGTCGGGACTGAAGATGGCGAAGTTGTCGTTCTGCTCGAGGCGGACGTTGCGGCGGCGGCGAAGCAGTTCGCGAATCTCGTCCGTGACGAGTCCCTTGTTGGAGGGATCGTCGTATTTCACGGTGATCCAGTAGTCGAGAATCTCGGGATGGATCTTCGTGAAGGTCTCAAGCGGGAAGTAGACGGCGTTGTCCTGAGTATTGCGTCCACTGCCCAAGGGCTGGGGCTGGACATCGAGGACGCCGATGACGGTAAAGATGTCTCCTTCGACATCGATGTCCTTGCCGATGGGGGACTCGTTGGGGAAGAGGTCTTCCGCGGCGTCGTGGCCGAGGACGGCGACATTGGCGCGGCGCTCTTCTTCAGCGTCGGTCCACATGCGGCCTTCGAGGAGTTCGAGGTCCTGCACTTCTTTGAGCTGCGACGTGTCTCCATTGAGGATGGTGTTGGAAATCTTGTGGGTTCCGGCGCGAACCGAAACGCTGCCAAGGCCGGTTTGAAAATTCTGATAGGTCAATTCAGGATCGACGGCAAGGACGTGGGGAAGGCTGCGCATGGCGATGCCGTCGTCGCGGGTGAGCTTCTTGCGGTTGAGTTCCTCGGTGGTGGGGCGTCTGCCGAACGGCTCGAACTGGAAACACCATAGGTCGTTAGTGCCGAGTGATTTTACGAAGGTATCGATGTTGGAGTTGAGGCCGTTGATGGCGGAGGAGATGAGGATAACGGTGGAGATACCGATGGAGATGCCGAGCACGGTGAGACCGGAGCGTAGCTTGTTCTTACGCAGGGTCTCGAGCGCCATTTTTACGGATTCCCCTGATGCACTAAGGCGCATATCTAGAGCTCCGCTCGCAGGGCGGTGATGGGATCTAGTTGCGCGGCCTTGGCTGCGGGATAGACGCCGAAGAACAGGCCGACTGCGGTGGCGACGAAGAGACTGATGAAAATGGACCAGAGCTCGACCTGAGACGGGAACGAGATGATGAGCGTGATGATCTTGGCGAGGGAGATGCCCGCAATGACACCGATGACGCCACCAGCCAGAGACATGGTGGCGGACTCGATGAGGAACTGAAGCATGATGTCCTGCCGTCGCGCGCCAAGGGCCTTGCGGACGCCGATTTCGCGGGTGCGTTCGGTGACGGAGACAAGCATGATGTTCATGATGACGATGCCGCCGATGACGAGGGAGATGCCGGCAATGGCCACCACCACCGCGCCGAAGTTATTGAGCACTTTGCTGAGCAGGTTGCCGAAGGTGGCGCTGGTGTCGATGGAGAACGCGTCGGGCGTGCCGGGGGCGAGATGGCGTCGGGCGCGCATGATGGTGCGCAACTGGTCGATGACATTGTCCATGACCTCGCCGCCGCCGCCGGAGTTGACGTAGATATCGAGGGTGTGGTGCGCGTCGTAGGAGTGGAGAAAGGTTGAGAGGGGAATGGCGACCCAGTTGTCCATGCTCATGCCGAGCATTTTGCCCTGGCGCTCGCCAACGCCGATGACCGTATAGGGCGCTCCATCGATGCGGATTTCCTTGCCGAGCGGCTCCTGGTCGGCGATGACGTTGTCGACGACGTCGGCGCCGACGATGGCGACGTGGGCGCTGTGGTCGTCCTCGGATTCAGTGAAGGAGCGGCCCTGGTCAATGTTGAGGTTGGAGATGGGGGGCATGGTCCAGGTCCAGCCGCGCACGGTGGTGTCCGTGGTGGAGCGGGTTTGGTAGACGACTTTGCCTGTGGTGGTTCGCTGTGCGCCGACGGAGGCGCAAGACCGGCACTCATCGAGGATGGCGCGGTAGTCGTCGTAGGAGATATCGCGGCGCTTCTGGAAGGAGAGATATTCCTCAATGGTGATGAAGGTCTGCGGCATCTTGGTGACGGTGACGACGCTGGCGCCATACCTGTTGATCTTTTCGGTAACGAACCGCTTAGCGCCGTTGGTGAGGGTGACAACGGTGATGACGGACGCGACGCCGATGACGACGCCCAACAGCGTAAGGATGGAGCGGAGCTTGTTGGCCCAGAGGGATTGGAGCGCGAGTTTGAAGGCTTCTTTAAAGAGCATAAACGCCAGCTGTCAGTTCTTAGTTCACACTTCAGCACAATGGTAATACGGATCGCTGATCCGGTGCAGCGTTGGGGTGTCCTCCCTGGATTCGTGGCTTTATTCCTCGAGAATCAATGACCGTTCCCTGATCACTTAGAACTATGAACTGAGAACTATGAACTGCTTTATTCGTAGCGGAGGGCTTCGATGGGGTCGAGGTTGGCGGCTTTCCAGGCGGGATAGATGCCGAAGAGAAGGCCGATGGTGCAGGAGACGCCGAATCCAATGAAGACCCAGAGGGTGGAGAGCGTGGCGGGCAGGCCGATGGGGAGCAGGTAGACGATCCAGGTGAGGATAGAGCCGAGAAGGATGCCGATGACGCCGCCAACGGCGCAGAGGGTGACCGCTTCAGTAGTGAACTGGACGAGGATGGTCTGCCGGGTGGCGCCGACGGCCTTGCGAACGCCGATTTCGCGGGTGCGCTCGGTGACGGCGACGAGCATGATGTTCATGACGCCGACGCCACCAACCATGAGTCCGACGCTGGAAACGGCGATCATGAAGAGAACGAGGCCGCCGGTGAGCTGGTTCCAGAGCTTAGAGAGCGAGTCGGGTCCGAAGATCTCGAAGTTGTCGGGGGCTTCCACTTTAACCTTGCGGCGAATCCGGAGCACTTCACGGATTTCTTCCTCGACGAGAGACTTGTTTTTGGGATCGTCGTACTTGACGCCAATGTACATGTCCCTCTCTTCAGGATGCAGGTTATGAAATGTGCCGAGCGGGAAAAAGACCATGTTGTCAGCGGGGTTTTTACCGGTGCCGAAGGGCTGCTTGCGCTTATCGAGCACGCCGATGACGGTGTAGAGGCCGGTCTCGATATTGACATCTTTGCCGATGGCTGATTCCTGACCAAACAGCTGCTCCCAGGTGTCGTGGCCGAGGACGACGACGCGTGCGTGGCGCTGGTCCTCCTGGTCGGTAAAGAGGCGGCCCTCGCGAAAGACCAGCTCGGAGGTGATGGCCAGGTCGGCGGTGTCGCCCTGGAGGATGGTTCCAGCCACTTTTTTGCCGTTGTATTTGACGCTGACGTCACCCACGCTGAATCGCTTGTTGTAGTGCTGATAGGCCGCGTCGGCGCCGAGCACGTGAGGCAGGTTGCGGAGAGCCAGAGCGTCGTCGGGGGTCAGCTTTTTGCGGGTGAGCATTTCCGTGGTGGGTTTCACGCCCATCACCGGCATGTGGTAGATCCAGAAGACATTTGAACCGAGGGAACTTACCCAGTCGGAGACGCGGTTATTGAGGCCGTTGATGATGGAGGAGATGGTGATGACCGTGGTGACGCCGATGACGATGCCGAGGATAGTGAGGCTGGAGCGCAGCTTGTTTGTCCTCAGCGTGTCGAGCGCGAGCTTGATGGATTCGCGAGTTTGTCCTCGTGCCATGGAAAGATAGTTGTCAGGCGTCAGTATGCAGTTATCAGTAACCGGAAACACATCTGACCGCGCACTATGGTGGCGCGGATTCGAGTTTCTCGCTGTGATGAGGAACAGGCGACAGTGTGACAGATTGCAGATAACAGCCGAGGACTCCCGAGATCTGACAACTGATCACTGATCACTGACAACTTACAACTGCATTACTCGTAGCGGAGGGCTTCGATGGGGTCGAGATTGGCGGCTTTCCAGGCGGGATAGATGCCGAAGAGAAGGCCGATGGTGCAGGAGACGCCGAATCCGATGAGGACCCACAGAGTGGAAAGCGTGGCGGGCAGCCCGATGGGCAGCAGGTAGACGATCCATGTGAGGACCGCACCGAGGATGATGCCGATGATACCGCCGACGGCGCAGAGGGTGACCGCCTCAGTGGTGAACTGCGTGAGGATGGTGCGCTTGGTGGCTCCGAGAGCCTTGCGGACGCCGATTTCGCGGGTGCGTTCGGTGACGGCGACGAGCATGATGTTCATGACGCCGACACCGCCAACCATGAGTCCTACGCTGGAGACGGCGATCATGAAGAGGACGAGGCCGCCGGTGAGCTGGTTCCAGAGCTTAGAGAGCGAGTCGGGTCCGAAGATCTCGAAGTCGTCGGGCGCCTCGACCTTGACCTTGCGGCGGATGCGAAGCATTTCGCGAATCTCGTCTTCGACGAACGCCTTGTTCTTGGGATCGTCGTACTTGACGCTGACCCACATGTCCTTGTCTTCCGGATGCAGATTGTGGAAGGTATTCAAGGGAAAGAACGCGGCGTTGTCGTTGGGATTTTTGCCGCCGCCGAAGGGCTGCTTGCGCTTGTCGAGCACGCCGATGACGGTGTAGAGGCCGGTCTCGATATTGACTTCCTTGCCGATGGCGTTCTGGTCGCCGAAGAGCTCTTGCCAGGTGTCGTGGCCGAGGACGACGACGTGGGACGCGCGCTGGTCCTCGTCGTCGGTGAAGAGACGGCCCTGAATGAATGTGAAGTCGGAAACCAGAGCCACGTCGGCCGTGGAGCCCTGAAGGATGGTTCCGGCGACTTTTTTGCCGTTGTATTTGACGGCGACGTCGCCAACGCGGAACTGCGCCTTGACGTGCTGGTGTCCGCCGTCGGCGGCGACAACGTGGGGGAGGGTGCGCAGGGCGACAACGTCATCGAGGGTGAGCTTTTTGCGGGCGAGCTGCTCCATGGTGGGACGGACGCCGATGACGGGCATGTGGAATACCCAGAAAACGTTGGAGCCGAGGGAACTGACCCAGTCGGATACGCGGTTGTTGAGGCCGTTGATGACCGACGACATGGTGATGACGGTGGTTACACCGATGACGATGCCGAGGACGGTAAGCCCGGAACGCAGCTTGTTTGTCCTCAGTGTGTCGAAGGCCATCTTGATGGATTCTCTCGTCTGACCCTGTGCCATAAAAACAGCTCCTCGCTTCTTACATCTCTGCCCTGAGGGCGGTTACGGGGTCGAGTTTGGCGGCTTTGCTGGCGGGGTAGACGCCGAAAAAGATGCCGACGGAGGTGGCCATAAAGAGTCCCAGCAGGACGGCCCAGAGAGGCGCACTGGAGGGCAGGCCGACAAAGATGGTGAAGAGCTTGCCGACACCGACGCCGATGAGGACGCCGAAGATGCCGCCGAGCAGGGCCATGAGACCGCTCTCAAAAAGGAACTGGAGGAGAATGTCCTGCTGGCGTGCGCCGAGGGCCTTGCGGACGCCGATCTCGCGGGTTCGCTCGGTGACGCTGACCAGCATGATGTTCATGATGACCACGCCGCCAACGACCAGGGAGATGGAGGCGATGCCGAGGACGACCCAGGCAAAAAGGCCGAGCAGTTGGTTGGCGATGTCTAGGAACGTGTCGTTGGTCTCGATTTCGAAGTCGTCAGGGACGCCGACCGCATTGTGACGGCGGCTGCGCATGAGCACGCGGACCTGATCCTGGGCGCGCTCCATAACTTCAGGGCCGCCGGAGGCGCGGGCGTAGATGTCGACTGAGTCGTTATAGCCGTAGATCTGCTGGTAGGTGGTGATGGGCACGGCGACCCAGTTGTCCTGGGACTGGCCGAGGGTCTTGCCCTGGCGGTCGCCGACACCGACGACAGTGTAGGGGATGCCGTCGACGCGAATTTCACGGCCGATGGGGTCGCCGTCGCCGAGCAGGTTGTCGACGATGTCGTAACCGATGATGGCAGCGTGGGTGCCTTTGTCTTCGTCGGCGGGGGTGAAGCCGCGACCCAGGGCGATGTCGATGTTGTTGAGGGCGACCATGGTCCAGGTATAGCCGCGGATTTCAGTGTTGTTGCTGGAGTGGCCGTTGACGACGACGTTGGTGGACTTGGCCAGCAGCGCGCCGACTTCGGTGCATTGAGTGCAGTTGTCGCGGACTGCCTCGTAGTCTTCGAAGCGAAGGATTTTGCGCTTTTGAAAGCGGAAGTAGTCGTCCGCGGTGAAGATGACGCTGGACATGCGGGTGATGGTAAAGACGTCAGAACCGTAGCCAGAAAGCTTGGTGCTGACGTACTGCTTTGCGCCCTGGACCAGGGTGATGACCATGATGACGGAGGCTACGCCCATGACTACGCCGACGAGCGTAAGAATGGTGCGCATCTTGTTGGCGAAGAGCGATTGCAGCGCGAGTTTTAAGGCCTCAGTGAAGTGCATGGTCCGCTTTCTAAAAACAGATTACAGATGACAGGTTACAGATGACAGTTACGAAAACAGATGACAGATGACAGGTTGCTGATTTCGGTATTCACGGCAAATTCCGGTGGATATTCGTTGGACGGTTGCCAGGGCGTTCAGGCTTCGCCCTTGCGGAAGGAGAAACCGTGGCCGGGGCCTATTCCTTTTGTGGTACGCAAAGCGGGGCGCGCGGGTTCCGAGATGGGGGGCGGGGGGACGAAAAACTGTCGGCTGACCGCATTTTTTGGAAACCGGCTTTTGCCTGGCGTAGGATGGGTTGGAATTCTCGTCATCCCTGTTTCACTACCATTCCCACTCATGCCCTGCACGGGAGACAGTCATGAAATCCGCTGGATTGATTCTCGCATTTGCACTTATGTTTCCATCAATAGTTTTGTCCGCGGCATCCTCGACCCAGCCGCCGCTTCTGCTCCAGTCCCCTTCGCTTAGCCAGGAGAGAATCGCCTTCCTCTATGCCGACGATATTTGGACGGTAAGCCGAAACGGTGGCGAGGCCGAGCGCCTCACCTCGGATGGAAAGGTGACCGACGGCCCGTACTATTCGCCGGACGGCACGCAGATTGCGTACACAGCACACTTGAATGGTAACGACGATGTATACATCATTCCCGCCGGAGGGGGCATTCCGCGGCGTATTACCTGGCACCCCAGCGGCAGTGGCGCGGTCGGCTGGAGCCCCGACAGCAAAGATGTCCTGATCGTCAGCATGGCTTCCAGCTTCCGCCACTACTTCAGGCTTTTCCGCGTCCACGCCGACGGTACCGGCATCCCTGAGCCGCTGCCACTACCCTCAGGTTTTGAAGGCTCATTCTCGCCCGACGGCAAGTCGATCGCCTACCAGCCGTTTTTCAAATGGGAGCAGGCCTGGAAGCGCTACACCGGCGGCCAGACCACCCCGATCTGGATCGTCAACCTCAAGACCCTCGACCTGGTCAAGGTGCCGCGCGAGAACTCCAACGACTCCAACCCTGTCTGGGTCGGCAACTCGATCTACTTCCTCTCCGATCGCGACAGCACGGGGAAGAATCTTGGCCCGGTTACGCTCTATCGTTACGACACTGCTTCGCGGCTGGTGTCGCAGGTGGTCGCCAACACCGGCTTCGATCTGAAGTCTTTCCAGGCCGGTCCAGGGGCAATCGTTTATGAGCAGTTCGGTTCCATTCACCTGCTCGATCTGGCGACCAACGCTGACCGGGTGGTTTCCATCCAGGTGCACGGCGAACTGCCCAACCTCGCGCCGCATCGGGTCAGTCTGACTCCGGACCAGATTCAGAACTTTGGCATTTCGCCCACAGGCGCCCGCGCTGTCTTCGAGGCGCACGGCGAGATATTCACCGTTCCGGCGGAAAAAGGCGACACGCGTAACCTGACCCAGACACCGGGTGTGGCCGAGCGGGACCCCTCCTGGTCGCCCGACGGCAAAACCATCGCGTACTTTTCCGACGCCAGCGGCGAGTACCAGCTTTATCTGCATGACCAGACGGGCTTCAAGCCGCCGACGGTCATCGACCTGGGGCCCGATCCCAGCTTTTTCTATAAGCCCATCTGGTCGCCTGACTCGAAGTACATTGCGTACGCCGACAAGCACTTGCGCCTTTGGTATGTGGATGTGGCAGGGGGCAAGCCTGTTTTGGTGGACAAGAAGACATACGGTCTTTCATTTACCGACTTCGGCGCGGTCTGGTCGCCGGATTCGAAGTGGATCGCCTACCAACGCGATCTCGACAACCACTTGAACGCGATCTTCCTTTATTCGCTGGAGACGCACAAGTCAACCCAGGTCACGGACGGCATGAGCGATGCTTTCAGTCCGGCTTTTGACCCGAACGGGAAGTTTCTTTACTTCCTCGCCTCTACCGACGACGGCCCATCGAAGGCCATCTTCGAACTCTCTTCGCTCGACCGCGCGCAGACCACCGCGGCCTACGTGGTGGTGCTGGGAAAGTACGGCAACTCGCCCATCCCGCCAGAGAGCGATGACGAGAAGATCAAGGACGAGGTAAAGAAAGACGACGGCAAAGACAAGACGGACGCGGACAAGAAGGATGGCGACAAAGAGACAGAGAAGAAAGAGGCTGAAAAGAAGAACGACGCCAAGAAAGACGACGCTGACAAGGATGCGGGCAAGGACAAGAAGGACAGCGAAAAGAAGGACGCCGACAAACCGGCCGAGACCAAAATCGACCTGGAGAAGATCGGCGATCGCATCCTGTCGCTGCCGGTTCCGGCAAAGAACTACGGTGGAATCGCGGTGGGCAAGAGCGGCGTTCTTTTCCTGCTGGAGAATGCCCCGGTGGGCCGCCCTTCAAGCAATGAGAACGGTGATTCGGGCATTCGTGCCGTCTGGCGGTACACGCTGGACAAACGCAATGCGGAGCAATTGTTCTGGAATGTGGACGCCTTTATGACCTCTCAGGATGGTTCCAAGGCGCTGATTGGGCGACGCGGCGGCTGGGCAATCGCTTCGACCGACGAGCTAAAACCCGGCGACAGCTCTCCAGGCAAGCAATTGAACCTTGGCGGATTGCAAACCATCGTCGATCCACGCGCGGAGTGGCGGCAGATCTACCATGAAACCTGGCGCATTGAGCGCGATTTTCTATACGATCCTAAAACCCACGGCCTGAGCATTCCCAAGATCGAGGCCAGGTACAAGCCCTACCTCGACGGGCTGGCCTCGCGTTCCGAGTTCAGCTACCTCTGCGCCGAGATGCTGGGCGAGATCACCATCGGGCATATGTACATCGATGGACCGTCTCAGCCGGAGAATTCGCCCAAGACCGGCCTGCTGGGCGCGGACTACAAGGTGGCGAATGGGCGCTATCGCGTCGCGAGAATTCTCGGCGGACAGAACTGGACCCCCGGGCTGGCTTCGCCGCTGACTCTACCCGGTGTCTATGTCCACGAGGGCGCTTACCTGCTGGCCGTGAATGGCCGGGAGCTGCATGCGAGCGACAACCTCTATGAGTTCTTTGACGGTACGGCGGGCAAGCAGACGGTTCTTCACATTGCGTATAACCCCGACGGCAAGGATGCCCGCGACGTAACGGTTGTTCCCATTGCAGACGAGGATGGCCTGCGCAATGTGGATTGGATCGAGTCTAACCGCCGCAAGGTCGACGAGCTCTCCGGCGGCAAGGTGGCCTATGTCTATATGCCCAACACGGGTGGCGCGGGCTACACCAACTTCAATCGCTACTTCTACGCGCAGCTCGACAAGCAGGGACTTTTGCTGGACGAGCGATGGAATGAGGGTGGCCTGTGGGCCGACTATATTGTGGACGTACTGCAACGCACGCGGCTTGCCGGATTCATTATGCGCGACAGCAAGTTGATGCAGGACCCGGTGGGCGCAATCCTGGGGCCCAAGGTAATGCTCATCAACCAGAACTCCGGCTCCGGCGGTGATGCCATGCCCTGGTACTTCAAGAAGGCAGGCATCGGCAAGCTGGTGGGCACGCGCACGTGGGGCGGCCTGGTCGGCATAGGCGGCTATCCCACGCTGCTGGATGGCGGCGATGTTACCGCGCCCAGCTGCGCATTTTTCGGACTCAACGGCGATTGGGAGGTGGAGAACCACGGCGTTGCTCCTGACGTGATGGTGGAGGAGCTGCCGAAAGATGTGGCCGCGGGACACGACCGGCAACTGGAAACGGGTGTGCAGATAGTGATGGACGAGCTGAAGGCGCACCCGGTGCCGCCGATTCCGATTCCGCCTTACCCGAACTATCACAGGGACGATGGGCTGGGGTTGCAGTAGGGGGTCAGCGCGAGTGTGGGCGACCGGCTTCGTGCGTCCCTATTGACCGGAACTGCCGAAGCCTTTATCGGCGCGGTTGGAGTCTTCGAGGGCGGGGACTTCTTCGATGGTTCCGGTGAGGACGGGGACGGGAATCATCTGGGCGATTTTCTCGCCGGCCTTGATGCCGAGGGCGATGTCTCCGAGGTTGGTCATGAGGATGAGGATCTCGCCGCGGTAACCGGCATCGATGACACCGGCGGTGGTGGCGATGCCCTTGGCGGCCATGGAGGAGCGGTCGCGGACGAGCAGGCCGAGTGCGGCGCCAGTAGTGGGATGGCGGGCTTCAACGGCGATGCCGGTGCGGACACGGACGGTGGAGCGTGGGGCGAGTTCAGTGGCTTCGAGGGCGAAGAGGTCGTAGCCGAGGTCTTCGCCGGGGTGGGCCACGACGGGGAGCTTGGCGGCGGGGTCAAGAAGTTTTACGCGCAGCATGTTTTCATCTTAGGGCAGCGGTGGGGCTGGGTTGTGTGGGACAGATTCATGGAGCGGTTGCGGACACCTGACGATCCCGGCAGCCTGCACCCATGAGCACAAGCGAACGCTGCGCAAAGGGTGAGTAGACGAGAAGCGTAGTGCAGGCAAGCGCGAGGCCGTAGTTGATGTGGTGAAGAAGCAGGAACGGCGAGAGCGCCCAAAGCACGTCGAGGGCGAGCAGGAACGGCCAAATTTTGAGGAACTTTTGATTCACTCCCGGCGCATGGAAGATAACGGCGCAAAGCACGAAGGCGCGGACGGGAATCATGATGGCGGCAGTGGTGACAAGGGTGTTGAATGCCAGGGCTGCATTGGGCAGTGGGGCAAAGAGGTCTTCGATCTCGGCGAGGTTGGCGAGCGCCCCGACATAGAAGCCGATATACATTAATTGCATCAAGACGAAGAGCGTTTGCACAACGCGGTGCGAGACCTTTGGAAGGTCCTCTGGACTGGCCAGAATGTTGGGGAATCTGGTGTCGGGTTTGGGTGGAATAGCCTGTTTTTCGTCGGGGGTTGGTGCTTCTTCCTGTGAGGCAAGGTTCTCGAGTGAGGCCGGATTCTCGGGAGTTGAAGGGGAAGGGCTTTCGTCGAGCGGGATCTGTTCAACGGGAGCAACGAAGCGATATCCGCGGCGGGCCAGGGTTTCGACAAACCTGGGGCTGGCGGCCGTGTCCCCGAGGGCCTCGCGGATGCGATTGATTGCTGAGTTGACGCCGTGTTCGTAGTCAACAAACGTTCCGTCGGGCCACAGCTCGCGGGAGATTTCTTCGCGCGTGATTAACTCGCCGCGTCTCTCCAACAGCATGAGGAGTACCTGAAACGGCTGCGCGTTGAGCCTGATGCGGAGTCCCTGGCGCCGAAGTTCGCCCGTGGCGGCATCTGCTTCATATGCTCCGAAGCGATAGCGCCGGGCTGACAGTGGGTCGTTCATAGCTCACGGTTCAGTGTAGCCGACAGCGATCTCATCCGGAGGTGAAGCGGAATGTACAACTTTTCTGAAGTTCAACTTCCTGAAGCACTTGCACGGTGAGAAACAATCGCGAACAGATGAGATTCCATGCATTGCGTTGGCGGACGAGTTGGGAGCAAGGTGCTGGTCATGAAGCGGCACTTAATCTCGAATTCGCCAACGCTCTCGGGCGCCTTCTCTTTATGCTGCGTGTCGATTGGCCTGGTATTTCTGGCTGGCGCCGGCCGAGCAATAGCAGAGCCCACACCGGCAGCCTTTGCTGCTTACAACTCCTATGTTGGCGTTGTTGAGACCAGGCTGGCGAAGCAGCATCGGTCACAGAATGGCTTCGTTGCAGCCGGATCGTCGGCCTCGCAAGATGAGCTGCGCCTGCGCCGGGGCGAGTTGATTGTGGAGCAGCTGACGCCTGCAACGGGTGTGGATCTGCCGGGAGCTATGCTGCACCACTGGCGCGGTGCCGCGTATGTGGCTGGGGCGAAGGTTGCTGACTTCGAGCGGTTGACGCGGAATTTCAACGCCTATCCGATTTATTTTTCGCCGCAGGTCGTCGAGGCAAAGGTGCTCTCCGGGGAAGGCGATCGGCTAAAGGCGACGATGCGGGTTCGCCAGCGCCATGTGATCACTGTGGTGATGGATACGGCTTATGACGTCGTGTTTGGGCGGTTCGACGCGCGGCACGGATACAGCATGTCGCGCAGTACGCGGATTGCGGAGATTGAGGGAGCCGGTACAAGCGACGAACGAGCCCTGAGTTCGAGCCAGGAACATGGTTTTCTGTGGCGGCAGAACACCTACTGGAGCTACGAGGAGCGGGACGGCGGGCTGACGATGCAGATTGAATCGATCTCGCTTACGCGCTCCATTCCAACCGGTTTGGGGTGGGCGGTTGGGCCGTTTGTGGAGAGCGTTCCGCGCGAGTCACTGGAATTCACGTTGCGCTCAGTGTGCAATGCGCTGCGCAAATGATTCGGCGGGGGACGGAGATGGAACGACGAGGAGAAATCCGGAAAGGAAAACGAGGATGAATACGAAATGGGCAACAACGAATGACGCGGCTTTTATCCCAGCGCGCCGGATGAACCAGGCGCTGACAGCTGAAGTGGAGAAGCGCGCTTTGCAGTGGATGGCCGAGCGGACGCCGCGGTGGGTGAGCTCAGACCAGCTCACGGCACTTGGTTTGGGGGCGCAGGTTGGGGCGGGCGTTTGCTATGCGCTGGCACGCTACGATCGCCGAGCCGTGCTTCTGGTGATACTGTGCCTGGCGCTGAACTGGCTTGGAGACAGCATGGATGGGACGCTGGCGCGCGTTCGGCGACAGCAGCGTCCGCGCTACGGCTTCTACGTTGACCACATGGTGGACATTTTTGGATCGGTGGCGTTGATGTGCGGGCTTGGGTGCTCAGGACTTCTGCACTGGCAAACGGCGATGGCGATGCTGGTGGCGTTTCTTCTGCTGTCGAGCGAGAGCTACCTGGCAACTTATACGCTGTCGCGCTTCGAACTTTCACAAGGCATGTTCGGTCCTACGGAGATTCGGATTCTGCTGATCATGGGAAACTTTGCGCTGCTGCACAGTCCGTACTCGACTCTGTTCGGACATAGGATGCTGCTGTTCGACCTTGGAGGGACGATTGCTGCGGCAGGCATGTTCGCGATGGCGATTGTTGTGGGTGCGCGCCATACGGCGCAACTGTATTGCGAAGAGCCGTTGCATGTGCAGGAGCCGCTGCCATGAACACGTTTGTCCGCTGGGGGAAATTCAACCTGGTGGGAGCGATGGGGATGGTGTTGCAACTGGCAGCGCTCGCTTGCTTTGACCGCTGTGCGCCGGGACACTATCTTTACGCTTCGGCTGCGGCCATTGAACTGACGCTGTTGCACAACTTTGTTTGGCACATTCGTTACACATGGCGCGATCGCCGCGATGGCTCGGCACTTTGGATCCAATGTGTCCGGTTTCATCTTTCGAATGGGCTGGTTTCCATGGTGGGGAATCTCGCGATCATGCGCATCCTGGTGGATGAGGCTCATATGCACTTGCTGGCTGCGAACATGATGGCGATTCTCTGCTGCTCGATTATGAACTTCTGCCTCGGAAATCAGTGGGTGTTTGCGGGCGGTGCGTAATCACGGCACCAAGGTCAGGCGCGGAGGTCGAGCTCGATGGCGTCGATGAGGGGAACGAGCCAGACGAGGAGCGCCTGGTGGGACGGGTGCTGGACGTATGCATCAAGGGCTGCCTGGTCCTGGAAGCGCATGATTCCGCCGAAGGTGTAGCCTTTGCCGCGTGGGGAGATGTTGGGGCCGACATCCGTCTCGAGCAGGCCGGGGATGGTTCCCTGAAAGGCGCGGATGTCGTGGGTCGCCTTTTCCTTCTGCGCGTCCGTGGTTTCAGGCTTCCACTGAAAGGCAAAGACGTGAAAAACGTTGAGGGCTGGGTCTGCTGAGGGAGACGCGGCGGCGAGGCCGGCGGGCAGGAGCGTGGCGGAGGCGGTGAGGGCAGTGTTGCGCATCAGGTTACGGCGAGTGATTCCGGACATGCGGATCTCCTGACTTAGAGGATGGCATGGCGGGAGCGGGTGGGCAAGATTGCCGGGAGATTGGGAAAGGGGACTGCAGAAAGTGGTCAGCCCCGGCGGGGAGATTCCCGGCCGGGGCTGTCAGTGTTGTGAAGGAATTCGGCAAAAGGACCTGTAAGCCGAATTCTGTCGTGTGCGGTCATTCGTCTAGGCGCCGCGTTGCCGCGGACACTCATCAGCGACCTACCCGGAGGTTTCGGCCATTGCATGAAGCAGCCTTACGGTGTCGGGCCGACGCCGAACATGAGCATTGCTCCGAGCCCATGTATCCCTCCCTATTTGGTCTTGCTCCGTGTGGGGTTTACCCTGCCCCCGGCGTTACCGCCGGAGCGGTGCGCTCTTACCGCACCATTTCACCCTTACCCCGGCGCTGAGGCAGCAAGCTGCTTCAGGGTGATCCTCGACGCGTAGCCTGAGGTGCGCGCGAGGGGTAGCCGAGGCGGTATCTTTTCTGTGGCACTGGCCGTCCGCGGGATTTGAAGCCCACGTCCCGGACGTTATCCGGCACACTGCCCTGCGGAGTTCGGACTTTCCTCCCCCGGTTGGCTTCGCTTGCGCGAGGACTTCCGGCAGCGACCGCCCGGTCCTCCTGCCAGTAGGTAGTTTACCGCAGTGGGGGTTTACCGGCCTTGTGTCAAAGGCATTTGCTCATTCTCCGAGAACAGTGAAGAGTTTGCGGAAAAACTCGTAGAAGGCCGGAATCGCTGGGCGAACCGTAGCAGGGGCTGAAGCCCGGCTCATTCTATTGGCTCTTATCGGCCCGGCTAAAAGCCGTGCCCTTGTTACACAGCCTTCGAAGTTGAGCCTTCAGTGGCAGCGCTGAACGGCCAAAACCGTCACGTCGTCTAAATGCGGGCCGCCGTTGGTGAATGCCCGCACGTCGTCAAGACAGGCGGCGATCAACTCCGCAGGCTGCCGCCCAACCTGCTGGTGCACCAATGTCATGACACGGTCTACGCCGTACTCATCGCTCTCGCTGGTGGCTTCAGAAAGGCCGTCTGTGTAGAGGAACAACGTGTCGCCAGCTTCCAGTTGTACGCTCGTGGGGGAAAACGCTGTATCCATGAACATCCCCAGCGGCATACCGGTAGATTCAATACGAAGCGCGCGGTTGTGCCCAACGACGATTGCAGGGCAATGACCGGCGTTGTGGATTTGTACCTCTCCGGTTGGCTTGGCCAGCCCGCACACCAGAGTGGCGTACTGTCCCGAAAGTGTGCTTTCACAAAAAAAGCGATTGACGTGAGTGACAACCTGGCCGAGCGGCAGGGCCATCTGGGTCAGGCTGCGGAACAAGGCGTGAAGCTGCGCCATCAACATGGAAGCGGCCACACCCTTGCCGGAGACATCACCCAACATGAAGAGGAGTTGCCCGTCGGACTGGATCAAGTCGCAATAGTCGCCGCTGACAGGGCCGACGGGCTCGAAGTGATAGCTTGTATCCCACCTGCCTACGCGCAGGCCCTTTTGCGGCAGCAAATTGCGCTGCACCTGGGAAGCCAGGTTGAGGTCTCGCTCGAGCATGGTTCGTTGATGCGGGGTCAGATGGTCCAGACAATACTGCACCAATGGATCGGCGAGCAAACGGTCCTGCTCAATTGAGTCGCGGCACTCCAGGCATAGGCCATAGGTGCCTTCGGCCATGCGGTCCAGCGCCGAATCTACTTCGCGCAAGAGGTCTGCCAAGCCGGAGTTGCCCGGCGCAGAGGCGACCGCTAATTCCAACCGGCGTTTGCGCTCATCCAGTTGACCCTGCAGGAAACCGAACTCTACAGCAGCCATCAGAATCTCCCTTGGTCCAAAGTATGGGTGTTTGATTCCTCAAGGCCTGTTTGCGATGCGGGTTTCGCAGCCGCGGTTTGTGGAAGGTTAGTCTAGCACTCTGCTGAGCACAAAGGAGAAAAGGCAAGTGAACCTCAATTTCGCTCCGGCGAATAGTCTTTCATTGGGTCTTTCGGCGGTCTGCCTAGTCGTCGTCGGGGTGGGGACGAGGGGATTTCCTGGCAGTGCTGGCTTTGGATTTGGTTTCGCGAGTTGGCCTGGAATCGGTTTTGCGGTCGAGTTGCGTCAGCTCTCGCTGCATCTTGAGGTAGTTGACGAGCCGAGCGGGCTCGATGGCGGCCGCGGTGACCGCGCAGCCCGGCTCGGCCCTGTGCGTGCAGTCGCGAAAGCGGCAAAGCTGCGCCAGTTGTCGAATATCGTCGAAGGTGTCCTGAAGTGCTCCGGAGGGCTGATTGGCCTCAGCCCACAACTGAATCTCGCGCAAGCCCGGGAGGTCCATGAGCAGCCATCCGCCGGGCATGACGAAGAGCTGGCGGGTGGTGGTGGTGTGGCGGCCACGGCTGTCAGAGGGGCGAACGGCAGTGGTGGCCTGGCGGTTATCACCGAGAAGGCGGTTGAGGATGGTGGACTTGCCGACGCCCGACGAGCCGATGAGGGCGGCGGTCTGGCCGGGTGCTAGCTGGGCTGGAAGAGCGTCGAGGCCGTGATCGGATAAGGCGCTGATGGGAATGATGGTGACGGCGGGGCTGAGGAGCTGGGTGCTGGCGACGATGGCATCAAGATTGAGGGAAAGCTCCGCGGCGAGGTCGGATTTGTTGAGCAGGACGACGGGGCGCGCGCCACTTTCCGCGGCCATGACGAGATAACGCTCGATGCGGCGGGGGTTGTAGTCGCGATCGAGGCCGCTGACGATGAACAGGACGTCGATGTTGGCGGCGAGGACCTGTTCGCGAATCTCGCGCTCGGGCTGCTTGCGGGCGAGCTTGGATTTGCGGGCAAGGACGCGGTGGATTACGGGGTCGCCGGAGCGGAGGAGAACCCAGTCACCCACGGCGGGCCAGAGAGCGCCGGATTTGCGGAGCTGGCCGGTGACGCCGGCTTCCAGTTCGCCGGTTGCGGTCCAGATAAGGAAGCGGCCGTGGTTGGCGGAGGCTACGCGGCCGGGAAGGCCGTTGGCGGGGGTGAGCTGGGACTGGAAGAAAGTGGACCAGCCGATGGATTCGAGTGCGGTGTGAGCGGGGTCAGTCGCATCGGGGTTGGTCTGGCTGGGGGCGATGGAGTCTGAAGTCACCGATCTATCTCTCGTGGATGCAGGGAAGGGACACACCTCAGTCAACCTCGGTCGAGGAGGCAGTGTTTGAGAGGGGCAAATTAGACAATGACGTTCAGCGGCGCTCCGTTTAGAGACACTTTACCAAATTCGCCAGCGAGCAGGCACCGCGAAGTTCGATGTTGGGACTGAAGCGAATGATTTGAATCGAGTTGCGGGGCGGGGCCATCTGGTTTTCTAATGACCGGGTGCGGAACAACCTTTAATTGAGGAGAGTGCTTATGAAGATTGTTGCGGCGATTGCGCGTTACCTGCCGGGGCTGATGTTTGTGGTGTTTGGGTCGAACAGCTTCCTACATTTCATCCCTCAGGGGTCCCCTATGCCGGGAAATGCCGGCATTTTTGTGAATGTGCTGATGGCGGCGCACTATTTCTACGCAGTCGGCGCAGTGATGGTGATTTCCGGGCTGCTCTTGCTGATCGGCAGGTTTGTGGCGCTCGGCCTGACGCTGCTTGCTCCCGTGCTCTTCAACATTCTGCTGTTTCATCTTTGTATGGCGCCGAGCTCGATCTGGATGGGCGTGTTTGCGACGCTGCTTTGGTTCCTGGTGTTCTGGCAGCATCGGGTGGCGTTCGCCGGGCTCTTCCAGGCGAAGCTTGCCGAGTGAGGAGGCGCGGCCTTTGAACCGGTGGGCTGACTACAATCAGAAGCAGCGATGATTCAGTATCTGTATCTCGGGCGGGTGGTGTACGACGAGGGGCTGCGGCTTCAGGCGGAGATTGCCGCACTGGTGGGTGCTGGTCGTCTGAAGAACGTGTTATTGCTTCTGGAACATCCAGCGGTGCTGACGCTGGGGCGGAATGCGAACCGCGCGAATGTGCTGGCCAGCGATGAACTGCTGGAGGCGCGAGGGGTGACGCTGCACGAGATTAATCGCGGCGGAGATGTGACCTATCACGGGCCGGGACAGCTGGTGGGGTATCCGATCTTCGATCTGCGGAGCATGCGGGCGCCGAGCGGCGGACGGATGGGGCCGGTGGATTTTGTGCGGGGGATGGAAGAGGCGCTGATCCGGCTGTGCGCGGGGTTCGGGGTCCATGCGGGACGGGTGAAGGGGATGACTGGCGTTTGGATAAGACAGGGACTAGCCACCCCGGCGAGCACAGATCGCTCGCTGGGGATCCCGGTAGGGACTGACGGGCCCGGGACTGGGGACCCGGCTGCGGGCCCGGAACGGAAGATTGGGGCGATTGGGATTCATGTGGCGCGGGGTGTTACTTCGCATGGATTTGCGTTCAATGTGACTACGGACTTGAGGGACTTCGAACTGATTGTTCCTTGCGGGATCCCGGATCACGCAGTGACGAGCCTGGAGCGTGAGGTTGATGCGGGCGTGAAACTGCCGGGGCTGGAAGCGGTGGCGGACGCGGCGGCACGGCAGTTTGGGATGGTGTTCGGCGAGCGGGTGCTGGCCGTAGAAAGCCTTGATGCGCTGCGGACGATGGCGGCGCGGGAGTTTCCGGCGGAGGACACGCCAGTGCGAGTTCCGGCTGAGGTTGAGCGGCTGCTGGGTGGGGCGGAGCGCCCGGTTCGGTCGTGAATGGGTTGGGATCAACGAACATCAACATCGCGCACCTGATCTGCGCGGTGGGCAGAGATTTATAATCCGGCTGGGGCCGGATGCGCATTTGTGTCCCGTTTTAGCCAAGAGAGGAACGCATGCCAACCGACGTGGTGATGCCGCAGATGGGCGAGTCGATTTTTGAGGGCACCATTACGCGGTGGCTCAAGAAGACCGGGGACGTGGTGGAGAAAGACGAGCCGCTATTCGAGATTTCGACGGACAAGGTGGATGCGGAGATACCGTCGCCGGTGGCGGGCGTGCTGAGCGAAATCAAGGTGGCCGAAGGGGAGACGGTTCAGATCCATACGGTGGTTGCGGTGGTTGAAGAACAGGGACCAGGGAATAGGGAACAGGGGATAGAAAAGCACGAGGGGGCAGCGATCAAGGATCAGGGATCATCTTCGTCGGCGGGTGTGGATGTGGTGATGCCGCAGATGGGCGAGTCGATCTTTGAGGGCACGATTACACGGTGGCTTAAAAAGGCCGGAGATGCGGTGGAGAAGGATGAGCCGCTGTTCGAGATTTCGACGGATAAGGTGGATGCGGAGATTCCATCGCCGGCGGCGGGAATCCTGAGCGAGATTAAGGCCGGCGAGGGAGAGACGGTTCAGATCAATACCGTGGTTGCGGTGATTGCGGCACAGGGATCAGGGGTCAGGGATCAGGGGTCAGTAGCTGCGACACCGGGGACTGAAACCCCGTTGCCGATTGCAACTCAGGTTGCGGCCGAGTCCGCGCCGCAGGCACCTGCGAGCATAGAGCCGGAAGCGCCGATTGCTGAGTTGAACGGACGGGACCGGGTACGGTCGTCGCCGCTGGTGCGGAAGATTGCACAGGAACACAAGCTGGACTTGCGGCGGGTTGCCGGGACGGGCTCCGTGGGGCGGATTACGAAAGATGACGTGCTGCGGCACCTGACTCAGCATCGGGCGGGAAGCGCTGCGGCTGCGAAACCTGTCGCGAGCGAGACGGCTGCGGCGGCAACGGAGCGGGCGGCCGCGGCGCAGGCGTCGAAGATGCCGGGGCAGGTGGTTCCACTGAGCCGGATGCGGGCGATTATTGCCCAGCGGATGGTGGAGAGCGGGGCCATTGCCCCGCATGTGTACTCCATTTACAAGATCGACATGACGCGAATTGCGCGGCTGAGGGAACGGGAAAAAGCCCGGTTCGAGCAGAAGCACGGAGTAAAGCTGACCTATATGCCGTTTATTGCGGCGGCGGCGGCTGAGGCTCTGCGGCGGTATCCGATTGTGAATGCTTCGCTGAAGGATGGGTCGATCCACTATCACCCGCATGTGGATTTAGGGATTGCGGTGGCGCTGGAGTGGGGCCTGATTGTGCCGGTGGTGAAGCAGGCTGAGACGCTGAGCTTTGTGGAACTGGCGAAGGCGATGGCGGACCTGGCGGAGCGGGCGCGGACGAAGAAATTGAAGCCGGAAGAGGCGTCGGGGTCGACGTTTACGCTGACCAACTCAGGGGTGTTTGGCGGGGAGTTTGGGACGCCGATCATTAACCAGCCGGAGTCGGCGATATTGGCGATTGGCGGGCTGAAGAAGGAAGCCGTGGTGCTGACGGATGCGGAGGGCAACGACACCATTGGCGTGCGCGCGATGCAGAGCTACTGCCTGGGATTTGACCATCGTCTGATTGATGGGGCGGATGGGGGCAAGTTTATGAGTGCGTTCAAGCGGACGCTGGAGGGATGGGAGCGGGAGATCGGGTAGGGCGCGGTTCCTCTAGCTTTCATCGACCGAAGACATGCAGCTTCCGCAGAGTTTGGCCTTTGGGGTTCGTAGCGGTCTTTGACAGTGTTTGCAGGGTGGACCGTAGAGCGAGAGACGGTGATGCATGATGGCGTTTTCGTGGAGTTCTTTCATCCCGGTAAGACGCTCGTACTCATCGCGAACAGGGCGGAATCGCTCGGGGATGGACACGTCTTTCAGCGGAACTCTATGGCGCTCGCGGAATTCCTTAGTGGCCCTGATCGATTCCATATAAAGAAGCCTGATCTGTGCATACTCGTCTTCATCGAGCATGGGCATCTCGCATTTACAGCGCCAGCACCAAAGCATTTGCATGCAATCATGCCTTGGAACGGTCTGCGATGTTGACGATGTGGCTGTCGCCGTCTCGGCCTAATTCGTCAGCGGCCTCGACGTATTCGCGGATAGCGGTCTGGATGTTGGCGAGGGCTTCTTGTTCAGTGGCTCCTTGCGACCAGCAGCCGGGGAGGCTGGGGCAGGAGACGCTGTAGCCTTCATCCGAAGATTGAAGAATCACCCCATACTCTGCCATACGAGTTATCGTACACCCGCGTAAGCAAGAAGATCGGTCCGGGAAAAACCCCGGACCGATCCTCAGCGTTTTTATTCTTTGTTTTGCGCAGTTGTCGGGGTAAATCCCCGGCCTACCGCTCCAAAGCCGTCGATTGCGCAGGATCGCATAGTTGTCAGGGATGAATCCCCGACTTACCTCCCCGCGGCCCAGGCGATGCCGTCGGTGCCTTTGCCGGTTTCAATTTTGCGGGTGATTTGCCAAGTTCCGAGATCGAACTTCGATTCGGTGTGCGAGGCGACACTGGAGATCCAGGCGAATTGGTTGCCGGGTTGGGCCAGAACCTCTTCGGGGTCGGCGGGAGTATCGATGGTGCGGACGACTTTCATGGCGGCGATGTCGACGATGGCGAGCTTGTTCAGCGTGGGGATGGTGACGAGGAGGAACTTGCCGTCGGTGGTTGGTGCGGTGCCGTAGGCGATGCCGGGGAGTGGGACCCAGTGGGCGACCTGGTTGGTGCGGGTGTCGATGGCGGCGAGGCGGGGTTGGGTCTGGTCGGCGGTGAAGACCCAGCGGTCGTCAGGGGTGATAGAGATGCGCTGGGTGTTTCCGCTGATGGGGATGATGGTGAGGAGTTTGCGGCTGGGGATGTCGAGGACGGAGACGGTGCCGGGGCCGACGTTGGCGGTGTAGCCGCGGAGACCATTGTGCGAGAGCGCAAGCATGTGCGACTCGGGCTGGCCGGTGGGGATGGAGCCGACGATTTTGAGAGTTTTGGGATCGATGAGGGAGATGGAGTGGTCGAGTTCGGTGGTGACGTAGAGAAGGCCGTCTTTGGGTCCGAAGATGGGCATGTGGGGACGGACACCGTGGCCGAAGTCGAGGTTGCCGACGATTTTCTGGGCGGCGATATCGATGACGATAAGGTTGCTGCCGTCGGTGCCGGGCTTGCCGACGCCGGAGTTGCCGTAGATGGGGACATAGGCGAGGCGGCCGTCGGGCGAGGCGATAACCTCATGGCCGGTTGTGCCGCCTTCAGGGACCGAGGCGAGGACAGTGCCGGAGACGGGATCGACGATGGCGAGGCTCTGCTCGCCTTTTTGCGCTACGAGGAGGCGGGATTGCGAGTAGGCGGTTGGAGAGATGAGGGACAGGAGCACGAACAGACTTGCCAGACTTAACGACTTCAAGGGAACCTCCGAGAGCACCAAACGAATATATCGCAGCGAAGGTTCGAATGACCGGACGACACCCACGTCCTAACGATCCGGGGAGATTGCTGCCGGATTGGCTATGGCGAACACGGATGGGTTATGGAAAGATAGGTTGCAAGTGTGCGGAGGATCTGCGATGAGGGGAAGCTCGTTCTGGCTGAATTGCTTCGCCGCAATTCTCTTCGCAGTGGGCGCGTTCCTGACGGTGAGTAAAAGCGCAAAGCGAACGGGCGCACTGGATCGAGCAATCGCGTTCGGCCCGTTCTTTTTTGGATGGCCGCTGGCGGTCTTTGGCGCACAGCATATTGTGTTTCTGAAGGACGTGGTGAACGGCGTGCCGGCGTGGATGCCTGGGCACCTGTTCTGGGCCTTGCTTGTGGGGATCGCGCTGATTGCTGCTGCGCTGAGCCTGACTACTGGGATCATGGCGGACCGGGCAGCCCTGATGACGGGCGTGATGCTGTTTTGCTTTGTGCTGATGATCTACGTGCCTAACCTGGTCGAGAATCCGGGAGACCTGGCGGTGACGCAGTTGCTGCGGGACTTGTCGATGAGTGGAGGCGCACTGGCGTTGGCGGGAACGCTGGCCAAGAAGGGCAAGTGGAGCAGATTTGGTTGGATTGCGACAGTGGGGCGGTACTTCTTTGCTGTTGGGATTGTGGACTTCGGGGTAGAGAACTTTGTGCATCCGGAGTACGCGCCGGTTGTGCCGGAGCCGGGTTTGATGATGCCGGCGTGGATTCCTGCGCACATGGCGTATGCCTGGTTCACCGGGGCAATTCTGGTCCTGTGCGGTGTGGCGATGATTGTGAGCTTGCGAACGCGGTTGGCAGGGGTGGTGGCGGGGATTGCGTTCTTTGCGCTGGTGGTCTTCTTCTACTTGCCGATGGAGGTTGTTCATCCGTCGATTGAGATCAGCGGGGAATTGGATCAACTGGCACAAGCGCTGGCTATGAGCGGTGCGGCGTTGCTGGTTGCGGGAGCGGAAAAAGCAGATTACAGATGACAGTGTGCGGGATCGCTCTATATCTGAGAAGGATTGAATGAGAGCAGCAATCGAGAACCAAAGTGCAATTGAAGCGGCGCTGGGCGAGCTGCACGCTTTGCTGGGCGAACGGGTGACGGCGGCACAGGTTGTGCGGGAACATCACAGCCACGGAGAGAGTACGCATGTGCCGGGACTGCCGGACCTGGTGTGTTTTCCGCAAAGCACGGACGAGGTGAGCGGGATTGTGAAAGTGAGCGCGCGTCATGGGTTGCCAGTGGTGCCGTTTGGCGCGGGGACTTCGCTGGAAGGACACGTAAACGCGCTGCGGGGCGGCATCTGCGTGGACATGCGGCAGATGAACCGGGTGCTGCGAGTCAGCATTGACGATTTGGACGCGACGGTGGAGGCGGGGATTGGCAGGCTGGCTCTGCAGAAGGCGCTGGAGAACACGGGGTTAACGTTTTTTATCGATCCGGGGGCGGACGCGACGATTGGCGGGATGGCGTCGACGCGGGCCTCGGGGACGACGGCTGTGCGTTACGGGACGATGCGGGAGAACGTGCTGGGGCTGACCGTGGTGTTGGCGGATGGGCGGATGATCCATACCGGGACACGGGCGCGGAAATCGAGCGCCGGGTATGACCTGACGCGGCTGTTTGTGGGCGCGGAGGGGACGCTGGGCGTGATTACTGAAGTGACGCTGCGGCTGCATGCGCTACCGGAGGCAGTGGGCGTGGCGGCTTGCCCGTTCGCGACGATAGAGGGCGCGGTGCGGACGGTGATTGAGGCGATCCAACTGGGATTGAATCCGGCGCGGATTGAGTTTATGGATTCGGCCCAGGTGGATGCGGTGAATCGCTATTCGCGGCTGGAGCTGGCGGTGAAGCCGACGCTGCTGATGGAGTTTCATGGGCTGAGCGAGGCAAACGTGGAGGAGACCGCGCGACTGGCTGAGGGGCTGGCGAAGGAGCATGGAGGGCTGGGGTTCGACTGGCAAACCACGGCGGCGGGGCGCGAGCGCCTTTGGAAGGCGCGGCATGATGTGTACTATGCTTCGCGGGCGATACGGCCGGGTTCGAATGTGCTGACGACGGATGTGTGCGTGCCGATTTCGCGGTTGGCGGAGTGCATTGTGGCAACGCGTGCGGACCTGGATGGGCGGAGTTTTCCCGCAGTGATGGTGGGGCATGTGGGGGACGGAAACTTCCACGTGCAGTGTTTGCTGGCGCCGGAGCAGGTGGCGGACGCAGAGGAATTCGCGGCGCGGCTGGTGGAGCGGGCGCAGGCGATGGGCGGTACCTGCACGGGCGAACATGGCGTAGGCTCGGGCAAGATGAAGTATCTCAAGGCGGAACACGGCGAGGGGCTGGAAGTGATGCGGATGCTGAAGCGGGCGCTGGATCCGGAGAACAGGATGAATCCAGGGAAGATTGTGGATTTGGACCACGCCTTGGAATACTAGCCATAGGCGCTGGAATGAATGCAAAAGGAGATCGACATGTTCAATTTTGGATTTGGGTCAGGTTCATCGGATCGCACGAGACTGATGGTTTTGCTTGCGGTGGTGCTGACCGCGGGAGTGCTGACCGGGTGTGAATCGAAGGAACAGAAGGCGCTGGATCAGGCCAAGCAGCAGGCGGCCAAGACGGGACAGGCGCAGCAGGTGGTTTCGGTGGACAAAAGCGGGACCACGACGACCACAGTGGTGCAGCCGCCGGCGACCGGGCAGACGAACGAGGCGATAACTACGACGGTGACGCCCGCTGCGGCCGGGACTCCGGCTCCAGCGGCGTCAGAACCCACGGTTTCCGCTGTGCCTCCACCACCACCGCCTCCTCCTCCACCGGCTAATTTGACTATTACGGCGGGGACGACGCTGGCGATCCGCGTGGATCAGCGCATCAGCGTAAAGACCAGCCACGCGGGGAGCACGTTTACGGGCGAGATTGTGGAGCCGGTGGTCAATCCCACCGACAACAGCGTGGTGATTCCGAAGGGCGCTCCGGTGGGAGGCGTGGTGGCGGAGTCGCATCGGCGGGGACACTTCAAAGGGAGATCGGTGCTGGAATTGCAGTTGACTTCGCTGACGCTGAACGGGACGCAATACCCGCTGACCACGAAAGACCTTGTGGAAAGCAAGAAGGGCAAAGGTAAGCGCTCAGCAGCCATGATCGGTGGAGGAGCGGGGCTGGGCATGCTGGTGGGCGGAGTGGCGACGGGCGGAGTGGGGCTGGTGGTGGGCGGCCTGGTGGGCGGAGGCGCAGGAACGGCAGCCGCGGGGATGACGGGCAACCGGGATTTGGATATTCCGGCGGAGTCGATTGTGCACTTCAAGCTGGCGGACGACCTGGTGGTGCAGAAGGGGCGGTAGTGTTAGTGGGAGCCGCGCATTATTTGTGGGGGGCCCAGGGGTCATAGGTGCCGAGGGACCATGTGTGGCCTTCGGGGTCTCTGACGGCGAACTCGCGGCTGCCGTAGTTCGTGTTCTGGAGCGGACGGACGATGGTGGCCCCGGCGGCAACGGCGCGGGCGTGGACTGCGTCGGCGTCAGGGACGACGATGTAGACGCTGCGGGTTTCAACGCCATCCAGCTCATCCGGCGACTTGAATCTGTGGCTGTGTTCGTCGTCTTTGGCGGAGCCGAGCATGATCATGCCGCCGTTGAGTGCGAGCTCGGCGTGGCCGATGGTTCCGTTCTCTCCCCCATAGACGGCGTGGCGGGAGAAGCCGATGACACCGCAGAGCCATTCGATGGCGGCGGGTGCGTTGCGGTAGCGCAGGGCGGGGATGACGGAGGAGCGGGACTCGGGCATGGGAACCCCTTATGAATTCTGTGGGAAGAGTAGCGCGGCGCGGTCCCTTCTTCAAGGGAAAGTTCGATGAAAAGGCGGCAGGCGCCCGCGCTGGAACAGGTGACGGTCTATTCTGGTGAATATGCGGCGGCCTGCGGGTGATTTCGAATTGGTGCGGATTGTGAGTGCGGCGCTGGCCGACGCAGCGCGGCGTGCGGGACCGTGGCTGGTTTGCCGAGTGGGGTGTACGCAGTGCTGCCATGGGGCGTTTGCGATCAACGAACTGGATGCTCTGCGATTGCACAGCGGAATGGAGACGCTGCGGGGCACGGAGCCGGAGCTGGCGGCGGAGATTGAGCGTCGGGCGCGGGCCTGGATTGAGGAGCATGGGGCGGCGTTTCCAGGCAATTTGAAGACAGGGACGCTGGGCCGATCAGATGCAGAACGGAAGCGGTTTGAGGGTTTTGCAGATGACGCAGCGTGCCCGGCACTGGATCCGGTAACGGGGCGGTGCGATGTGTATGCATGGAGGCCGATGACGTGCAGGGTATTCGGGCCGCCGGTACGGATGGGCGAGGGGAACGCGCTGGGCCACTGCGAGCTGTGCTTTGTTGGCGCGAATAAGGAAGTGGTTGCGGCCTGCGAGATGGCCGTTCCGAATGAACTGGAGGTGGGCCTGGTGGACGAAATTGGGGTGGGACGCGAGACGGTGGTAGCGTTTGCGGTGCTGCGGTGAGGGAGTATTTCTAAAAAGCTATAACGAACTGTAGATAGGCGAAGCTATCTCCCGAGTTAGACCTGAATCTCTTCTGAAGTTTGCGGGTATTAATTTCGCAACCCAAACAATCATGACAATGGGACTGGACAACCAGGCGGGATCACCTGCTCCGGTCGAACCGCCAGCAGTGAATGTGTCATGCTATGCTACAGAGCTTCAGGAAAAAGTGAGGTTGTCACCGTGATTCGGTTCGGCGGCAGCTTCAGGTACAAGGGGGATTCCGGTGCAGGGGCAGCAGCGCGCAAGGGGCATGAAGCATATCGACCTGACGCAAGTCCAACTTGCTTCCAGTGAAACTGCCCGGCGCATCAATCGTGATATTGTGCTGGAGCTGATCCGGGCGAATCCGCCGATTTCGCGGGCGGATCTTTCGCGGCGTTCCGGACTTCAACGAAGCACCGTATCGCAGATTGTGGAGCAGCTGATTCGGGAGAAGTGGGTTTGCGAGGGCGCTGTTGCATCCCGGCCACGCGGGCGGCGCCCTACCTTGCTGGGACTAAATGACGACCTGGTGGTGATTGCAGTCGATATTCACCCCAAGCAAGCGACAGTGGCTACTGTGGATCTGAAAGGGCGCTTACTTTCGCGGTCGACAGTCTCCTTGACCTTGGATCCGGCCGCTTCGACCCGCCGGATTATTGACTGCATGTTAGAGATGAAGCGCGGCCTGTTGCACAAATCGGTAGAGGGAATCGGCATCAGCCTGCCTGGCAGGGTGGATCCTCGCACGCAACGGCTCATCTTTGCGCCGAATCTTCACTGGTCCGATTTCGATCTGAAGAGAGTCATCGAAAAGAAGATGGGCTTACCGGTGCAGATGGAAAACGCCGCAACGGCCTGCCTGCTGGCGGAGCTGACATTCCGGCGGATCGACGGAGTCCGCGATATCGTGCTGGTGACCGTGTCAGAAGGCGTGGGAACGGGAGTATTCGCCGACGGACAAGTGATTACGGGCCATCACGGAATGGCGGGGGAATTTGGCCACGCTTCGCTGGATCCTTCGGGACCGCGTTGCGCCTGCGGGCGGAACGGTTGCTGGGAGGTATTTGCATCGTGCCGGGCGGCGCTGCGGTATTACAAGGAACTGGAGCCACAGAGCCACACGGTTACGTTTCATGAGTTGCTGAATATGGCCGACGATGACCGGCATGCAGCGCAGGCGTTGGCGAAACAGGCACTCTATATAGGACGCGGTTTGCGCATGATCATCGCCGGTCTTGCTCCCGGCGTGATTCTGGTTGCCGGCGATATCACCTCGGCATGGCATCGCTTCGGACCAATCATCGAAAAGGAGTCTGCCGACCGCTTATTGGCAGGAACGCCCCCGCGGATTATCCCCACGCATGAAGGGGAAATTGCTCGTCTTCGGGGCGCGGCTGCGCTGGTGTTTCAGCGGCGGCCGGTGCTTGAGCAGCATCAGGAACGCGACCTTCCGGGATCGCAATAACCGAAGGAAACCGGATTCTCAAGTGACTCCGCATTGTAAAAGAAGCGAGGGCCATTCCTGGGGTGATCCGATTGATCGATAATTTCGGGCCCCCTCCATCGAACGATTGATAGAGAATCACTTACATCAAGAAATCGTCTTTCTTTCTTGACAAATCTGTTTACGCGAAACTATAGTTCGTGTCGCCAATTAAAGTGTACGCGTTTCCGATTTCAACTTCGGATGCGAAGAATTGGCACGGGCCACTTCAAATTCAAAATATCGCAGCCAATGAGGGATCTGGACTCGCAGGAAGTCCCTTGAAGTTCAACAAGAACGCAGATTTCATAACTTTCCGGAGGAAGCTATGTTTGGAAGGCCAGGAATCAGTCATCGTGTGAATGCATGCGCGGCCAGAACGCTGTCGATGGCGGTCGTGCTTCTCATCATGTTTATTGGAATGAGCTCTGCCCATGCGCAGGTTCTGTACGGCTCGATTACGGGAACGGTCACCGATAAGTCCGGTGCGGTCATTCCCGGAGTAACCGTAACCATAACCAATCAAGGGACGGGCGAACTCCGCAGTGCTGCGGCCAACGGATTGGGCACATACGCGTTTCTCGACGTGCTGCCGGGCGCCTACACCGTATCCGTCCCGGCCCGAGGAAGCTTTGGCGGGTTTACGGAAAAGGACATCCAGATAGAAGTCAACCGGCAGGTGCGCGTTGATGTTTCGCTGCAACCGGCTGCCGTTACCGCGCAGATCACAGTCTCCGAGGCGCCGCCGGCGCTGCAAACCGAGACGGCGGAAGTGAACAGCGAGATCACCCAGACGCAGCTCTCGCAAATGCCGTTGACCTCCAGCCAGGGGCGCAACTTTGAGGCTCTGTACACACTCATCCCCGGCGGGGCATCGGTGAAGGAGCAAAACTCACCGGCTTCTAATCCTTCGCGTGCCATGTCGGTCAATGTGAACGGCATGAGCATGAATGGCAACACCACACGTATCGATGGAGCAGTCAACTACTACGGGTGGCTGCCCTACCTGATCGCTTACGTGCCGCCAGCCGATTCCATTGAGAACGTCAGCGTCACGACCGACGACTTCACCGCCGAGCAGGGCCAGGCCGGGGGCGCATCGATCAAGATCAATACCAAGAGCGGCGGCCACGACTTCCATGGCGGCGCCTGGGAGTATTACCAGGACGCGTCCATCAACGCCCGGCCGTACCTACTTGCGCCGACAACCAAGCTTGCCAAGAACATCTTCGATGAATATGGATTCAATATGGGCGGCCCGGTCTACCTGCCCAAGTTTCTGACCGGCAGGAAGAAGCTGTTCTTCTTCGACAATTGGGAGCGGACGACGCGGCGCCAGGCGATCGGCAATGGTGTTCTGCTGAACGTTCCGGATACCAACATGATCAACGGCAACTTCTCCGAAGCTGCGCCGTACGCGACGATTTACGATCCGCAGCCTTCGGCTACGTGGGTCAGTTCATTCACCCCCACCGCCAACTGCCCGGCACTTGTCTACACCGCCGGCTATCTGAACTATCCATGCCGCCCGAGCTTCACCTCCGAATATGGCGAGACGGGAAGCGGCATCAACACCATTCCTACGGCGCGCCTAATGAACCCGCAAGCAACGACGATGATCGCCAATTTGGCCTCGATCGCGGCCTCGATCGGCACGCCGTCGTCTTCGCAGCTCAGCAACTTCATGGCCAACGATTACACTTCCACGGCTACCGCCGCCAGCAACAAGACCAGTAACGATGCCAAGGTCACCTACATTCCGAACGACAATACGCAGATCTTCGGCAAGTACAGCATCGAGCCCTTCCAGGCGCTCGATCCGCAGGAACTGGGACCGGCGGGCGGCGGCACCTTTGACGGTGGCCAGCCGGGCGCAGGGCATGGCCTCATCCAGAATGTGGGCATCGGCGTGAGCCACACCCTCAGCGCCAACCTGGTCGTCGATGCCGACTTCGGATACACCCGCCAGTGGTCGGGAGCGCAATCGCTCCTCGATCTGTCATTGGGCGACTACGGATTGAACACGCTGAAGATTCCTGGAACCAACATCAATTCGAACGACTCGGATTATGTCGGACAGCCGGTGTTCAGCTTTAACAGCACCTTCAGTTCCATCGGCAACTCCAACACTGCCAACCCGTTCATCTTCCGCGACAACCAGTTCACCGGCGACGTGAACCTGAGCTGGGTTAAAGGCAGGCATCAGACCAAGTACGGATTCACCTACTATCACTTCGACCTCAACCACTTCCAGCCCACCACCGGCGGCGGCGTCTCGAACGTGCGCGGCGGCTTCCTGTTCGCGGGCGGCATGACCTGCGGCGGCTCGGCTTCTTCGTGCGGTACGACCGCGTACAACGATCTGGCCGACATGCTGCTGGGCCTGCCCAACGGAAGCGCTTCGACCGCGGCAGTGCAAAAGGCGCAGCAGATCTTCGATCCCAACGCGCTGCGCTGGACGGAGCTTGGCGCCTATGCAGAGGACCAGTGGTCGGTGACTCCGAAGCTGACCATCACCTACGGGGTGCGCTACGAGGATTATCCGGCGGCATACCGCGATCACACCGGCATCTCTGAGGTTTATGTGAACCGGCCTCAGACATCCAACGTCGAGATCGGCGGTGTTATGGGCAACCCCAAGAACGCCGGCGTGAATACGGGGTATGGAATCTTCGCGCCTCGTGTCGGTTTCGCGTATCGCCTCGACAACAAAACCGTGATTCGCACCGGCGCCGGTATTACCGTCGATCCGGATAGCATGCGCGAGCTGCGCGATGAATACCCCTTCGACCTGGCGCCGAACTATTACTCGCCAAACGGAGCGGGAACCATTGCGATCGATCCAGCAAATAACAACGCGGCCATGCCTCTCACCTATGGCATCCCGATTCCGGTCGCACCCAACTATTCCTCAGGTTACATTTCGTTGCCGATAGGCCAAACCACCAACGCCGTGTGGCCGAATTTCCGTCGCGGCTACATCGAAAGCTGGAACCTGTTTATCCAGCGCGATCTGGGCAAGGATTTCGTAACCAACGTGGGCTATGTAGGCGATCTTTTCGTCCGGCAACAGACCAACGTCAGTCCGTATAATGCGGCGCCGCTGCCCAGTGCAAGTACGCCTTGCATGGCCAACGGCCAAGTGAATCCAAACACGGGCCTGAACCCCACCGGCACCGGATTGCCCTGCTCCGCCGCGAACGGTACGGCCATTAATCAAATAATCAACCAGCAATCCTGCCAGGCCAGCGGGTGGTCAACCTGCCTGGTTTCCAACGGCTCCACCGGCTTGTACAACACCGGCGGCATTACCATGAACGGGCCGATCTTCAGCGCGAACTACGACGCTTTGCAGGCGCAATTGACACACAATGCCGGCAAGAACGCTTCGATCGGCCTGGTCTACACCTACTCACACGCCTTCAACTACGCAGACAACGGCGCCGGGACGGGATCGACAGGCCCGGCATTCAGTTATCCCGCGTATTACAAGTTGAACCGGGCGCAAGCCAATCAGGACCAGAAGCACAACGCGCAGATCTGGGGTCTTTCCACACTGCCCTTCGGCTACGGTCAGAAATGGCTGAACCAAGGTCTGATTGCGGAGATCGTGGGCGGATGGCAGGTGACCGGTCAGTATAGCTACTTCGGTGGCCTGCCTTTCTCGGTCACCGCAAACAGCAATACGCTCAATGCGCCGGGCAGCACGCTCTATGGCCAATTGGTTGCGCCATATCAGCTTGAGCGCGGCCACAACCGGACCTTCGGCAGCACCGTAATTTCCGGGGGCAAGCCATGGTTCAATCCGGCCTCGTTTGCCAACCCCGTGGAGCCGGCCTTCAGCATAGCAAATACCTCCATCGCCTCGCCGGTTTTCGCCAACACACACCGCAACGAGTTCCGCGGGCCTGGCACAGGGGTCGTCAACGCCAACCTCTTCAAGGGGATCAAGGTGTACCACGAGAGTGAATTGAAATTCGGCATAGAGGCGTTCAACCTCTTCAATCATCCTTATCTGAACTTGAACAGCCCGGCCGCGACCGTGCCGTCCACGGCCAATGTGAACGCGGGCAACTACGGAACGTTTGGCACAATCCAAGCCTTCGGGCCGCCGTACTCACCAACGCAGGGCGCCCGTTCGCTGCAGTTCAGCGGACGGTTCAACTTCTAAGTTGTGCTGCCCGCGCCTGTTCCTTGTGAAGGACTCAGGCGCGGGCAGCGGCATTCGAGTTGGCTTTCGTGGCGTCTTACGCGCTTGGGAAACGACGCCGATGGAGCCTTCGCAAAGTAGGAGCACGAAGAACTGAACGACGTCGGAGGATCGATCTCCCGTATCCCGTGAGAACTTGCCTGGTCGCTTTCGTTGCAGGATTTATCCGAAGTGTTGATGGGAGCGGCCCGACGTCATGAACCCTCCGCCCGTGTCGGCCAAAGCTGCATCGGCGACGGTTTCTTTTGTGCCCACACTTGTCTGTACACTATGATTGAGGCAATTGGATACTCAGCCGTTCACGCCGCGAGATTTACTTCGATACCGCAACAATATCCGCGACCGTCGATAGTCGGCTGGGCTAGAATGGCTACCAAGCTCAAGAGGCATAGGGTTTCTTCGCAAGCTGGTTCTGATATGGAAAGAGTTGCGTGCATGTGCAACGCGACCTGGAGGTAATGGATGCTGCCCGAACAATGGGAAACTTTCAAGCGAGCTGCGCGCCGCGAGAAGTTGGACAAGATACCGATGGCCCTGATTGTGGATAGCCCGTGGATTCCCGGCTACCTGGGCATCAAGCACCTGGACTACTTCCTTGATCCGGAACTCTGGTTTCAGTCGAATTTGAAGATTATGCGCGAGTTCCCGGACATCATCTTCATTCCGTCATGGTGGATGGAATACGGGATGGCGGCCGAGCCTTCAATCCTTGGCGCCAAGATCAAATTCTGGCAGGACAATACGCCCAGCGAATACCAGACGCTACGCCGGTTGGAAGATATCGACAGCTTTCCCGACTACGAAGTGGAGGCCGACGGTTTTGCGGGCCTGACGTTACACCGGATCGGCATGGCGCGGCAGCGCATTCTGGATGCCGGCTACATTCTTCCCATGGTTACTTCGCGTGGGCCGCTGTGCACGGCGGGGTTTGTTCGCGGCACGACGGAATTCATGATCGACCTGGTTGAAGATCCCAAGGGTGCGCATAAGCTGATCGATCTCTGCACACGCGTGATTATCGACTGGCTTAAAGCACAGCAGAAGGTGATGGGCGATGGGGTCGAGAGCATTTTCATTCTCGACGATATTGTGGGGTTCATCAATGAGGAGCATTATCTCGAGTTTGCTCATCCATATCTGAAGCGTATTTGTGACGCGTTCCCGAAGGACTGGGTGAAGGTGTACCACAATGACGCGGAAGTGGACGCGTGTCTCGACCACTTGCCGGACGCGGGTTTCAACGTGCTGAACTGGGGCAAGCAGAAACACATTACCGAAGTGAAGCGGCGCATCGGCGACCGCATGTGCCTGATGGGCAATGTGAATCCGCTGGAGATTGGAGTACGGGGCACACCGGAAGAGGTTAAGGACGAGACGCTGGAAGTGCTGGAGGGCTCGGGCGGCGAAGGGATTATTCTTTCCGTCGGGGGAGGGACCAGCCCGGGAATGCCGCGCGAGAATATATTGGCCATGCTGGAGGCGCTGGAAGAATTCAATGCAAAGCGCGCGGCCGTTGCAGTGAGCAGCAGCCGTTGAGTGGGGGATTGATGCCTGATTATGCGCTGATGAATCAGTTCCTGTACGAGGGGAATGCCGACCAGGTGGAGCGGCTGACAAAGGAAGCGCTTGCCGACGGGCGGACTGCGCAGGAGATTCTGAACGAGGGATTGATTGCGGGGATGAGCGTGGTTGGAGAGGACTTCAAGCACAACGTTCTTTATGTGCCGGAAGTTCTGATTGCGGCGCGGGCGATGAAGGCGGGCATGGGCGTGTTGAAGCCACTGCTGACATCAAAAGATAGCGGGACTAAACCTAAAGGCGTGCTGTTGATGGGGACGGTTCGCGGCGATCTGCATGACATCGGCAAGAACCTGGTGGGGATGATGGCGGAGGGTGCGGGCTTTGAGCTGCACGACATTGGCGTGGATCAGAGTGTGGACAAATTCATGGCCGCGGCGGAGAAGTGCAAGCCAACGATTATTGGGATGAGCGCGCTTTTAACCACGACCATGATGTATATGAAGACGGTGATCGATGGCTTTGATGCGGCTGGTATGACGCACATCAAAATGGCCATTGGCGGGGCGCCCATCAGCCAGATGTTTGCCGATGAGATTGGCGCCGACGGATACGGGGCCAACGCGTCCGCCGCGGTGGATTTGTTTTTGCGGCTTGCGGCACAGGAGTAATCATCGATGACTACATACAAGATTTTGTACTGGCAGGAAATCCCTACTCAAATCAAGGCCGAGGATGAAGCCGATGACGTGACCGTGATGCTGGATGCGAAGTTCATGGCACAGGTAGATATTCTCGCCGCTAAACGGGGACTGCAAGATGCCGACGACTACCTGGCGCAATGGAAGTGGAGCGAGGAAGAAGAGCGGGAGGGGCCCGCGCAGGAAGTTGCGGAAGCGGTGAAGGCCGAACTCGAAGCGAAGGGCTGGTAGGAGTTTCCTGCAGATGGCAGTTACCCTCACAATCAACGGAGAGTCGATTGAGGCGACGGGCGGGCAATCGCTGTTCGATTACGCCGAGGCGCTGGGCATCGATGTGCCCACATCTTGCCGCAAGCAAGGCAAGTGCAAAGAATGCATGGTTGAGGTGGTTGAGGGTATGAGCGCCCTGTCGGCGCTTGCCGAGCCGGAACGTCATCTGAAGGGCAATTTTAGGTTGTCGTGTCAAACATACGTCACTGGCGCTGAGGGGCACGTTCGCTGCCATACGATGCGGCGTGGACACATGGTCATTGAGCGGCACGCATTCGGGCTGCCGGTCGGCAATCGCGACTTGGCACTTGATCCGGCGGTCACTCGTGATGGAGATCGAATCCTGATTGACGGAGTGGAAGTGGAGCGCTCGACCGGGCCGATACTCGGGATCGCAATGGACCTTGGGACGACGACGGTTGTGCTGCGGCTCGCGGACCTTGAGAGCGGCGAGCTGATCGCGGACACATCGTTTGAGAATCCGCAACGATTCGGCGGATCTGAAGTGATGTCGCGTATTGCGTACGACACAGAGAATCCGGGAAGACTGTTGATGCGCACGTTGGCTGGATACTTGACTCACGCGATTGAGAAGTTTCCCGTCGATCCGAAATCCATTTATGAAATGGTGGTGGTCGGCAACTCGACCATGCGCGATTTGTTTTTTCGGCAGAGTGTTTACTCGATTGGCCAGAATCCATACCAGTCGATTACGGAAATCGAAATGGCGGAAGGGAAGCGGACGACCACGAGCCTGGAGCAGACGGGGCTGCGCAGCCTGTTGCCTATTCATCCCAAAGCGCGGGTGTACGGGGCTCCCGTGATCAGCGGGCACGTGGGAGCGGATGCCGCAGCATGCATGCTGGCAGTCGATTTGGCCCATGAAGAGCGCCTTGTGGCGGTTATGGATATAGGGACGAACACCGAGTTGATTGTCGGAAATAGAAATCGCATTCTGGCGGCATCGTGTCCGGCTGGCCCGGCATTCGAGGGCGGAGCTATTGCATGCGGGATGCCTGCGTTGGATGGGGCAATTGAAACGGTTGCGATTGCCGATGACGGAACATTTCGACTTGGTGTCATTGGCGACGTTCCGCCCCAGGGCATCTGCGGTTCCGGATTGGTGGATGCGTTGAGCGAGTTGCTTCGCACTGGCCGGATGAACGATATGGGCCGCTTCGAGGACGATATTCAACGCGTTACGCTTTATGGCGGCGGGACAACCGATCAGGGGATTTTTATCACGGAGAGCGATGTCAACGAGTTGGCCCAGGCCAAGGGCGCGAACGTCGCTGGATTACACGCCGTGTTTTCGACTTATGGCATCAACTTCGATGACATCGATGTTTTTTATCTGGCGGGAGGGTTTGGACGGCACCTGAACATTGAAGCTTCGAAGCGGATTGGCCTTGTGCCCAGCCTCGCCTCGTCGAAGATTGTGCAGGCGGGCAATACCGCAATTGAAGGCGCGACGATCGCGTTACTCTCGAAGCGGAAGCGACAGGAATTGGAAGAGCTGGTAAAAAAGGTGGAGCATTGCCGCCTGGAAACTCATCCGGACTTTTTCAATTTCTTCGTGGAGGGCTGCCAGTTCAAACCCGTGGAGCCGATTCCATGCGCGACGTAGCCGAAGAGCTGGAACTGGCCAGCACATATCCTGAGTTGAATGTGTTGCCGGAGGAGTATGTGCGGCTGCTGGGCTACCCGCGTGGCTGGGTGCTGGAAGGGCGCGCTCTGGAATTGGCGAATTGGGCGCGGGACTGGTACGCGAGGCATGGACGGCCGTGGTTCTATGCGCGGCAGGCGGATCGATTCGCAATCAACGGTGACTCGATTCAAATTGATGGAATTGAGTTCGCCAGCAAGCGGATGCAGCGCACGCTGGAGCAAGCGGAAGCGCACAGCGTGATTCTGGTTGCGGTGGGGGCAGGTGCTGAAGCCGAGGAGGAATCTCACCGACGTTGGGCGGACGAGAAACCGGATGAGTATTTTTTCCTGGAGGTATTCGCGTCCGCGGTTGTGGAGCATCTGGCTACAGCAACCGGAGCTCATCTCTGCGACTGGGCGGAGCAGAGCGGCATGGCTGTGTTGCCGCACTACAGCCCTGGTTATCCAGAATGGGATGTTGCGGACCAGCCACGGCTGCTGGAGTTGATGAAACGGACGCGAAGAGAGGCCTTTCCTTCTTCGGTGGAAGTATTTGATACGGGTATGCTGCGCCCCAAGAAAACTTTGCTCGCGGTCTTCGGATTGACGCGTCACACCGACCGGTTGCGCAGGCTGACCGATCTTGTTGCCTGCGAGAATTGTTCATTTGGACCCTGTCAATACAGGCGCGCGCCGTACCTGCGGGCTCCACGATCATGGGGCGAGCAAGTTCCGGTTCGCGTTGCGGTGCTGGACCTGGACGCCGAATACAGCGTAAATCGAAAAGCGTTGAAGCGATGGTCAGAGGAGCGTCTTTCGCTGCACGAGAACCAGGACGGCTCGATCGATGCTCGGTTCCGCTATGATGGGACGACTTGCACCAACATGGGCCGGCCGCTGACGTTTCATTACAACGTGAAGCTCGGCCCGCGCACTGAAGGATATCCGATTCAGGAGCAGCGCTGCGCGCCGGCTCCTGGCGATGAAGGCCACTCTCTTATGTGCAAGTACCTTGATGAACCTGCAAAACTGATGGGCGCGATTGATCGCGAGAAGCCGCTTTGCGGAGAACGACTGAACGCTGTCTTATCATGGCAACGAACACCGAGCGGCGCTGGTTGTTATTGCGAACAGTCGAGCCGCGATCACAAATGGGGTCTTGTTCTGGAAACAATTCATTACGCACTGGTGCAAAAAGAGCTGGCGCTGGATATGGAGTTTTGATGAAGAACCTTTTGCAGGATGCAGTGCGGCATCGTCCGTTGCTTGGCGATGGCGCCATGGGTACGCAACTTATGCTGGCCGGATTGGAACAGGGCAATTGCGGTGAGGCGTGGAATCTTACGCATCCGGAGAGGGTGCTGGCCATTCAACGGCGCTACGTCGAGGCTGGCTCGGACTGCCTGATCACGAATACGTTCGGTGGTTCGCGGATCATGCTCACTCGACATTCCGAGGCGGATCATGTGGTTGAAGTGAACAAGGCAGGAGTGGAGATTGCGCGTGAAGCATTTGGCGGCAAGGATGGTTACGTGCTTGGGGACATTGGACCGTTCGGAGGCTTGCTGCAGCCTTTCGGCGAATTCACGGTGGACCAGGTTCGCAGCGCATTCGAAGAACAGGCCGGGGCACTGGTGGATGCGGGGGCCGACGCGATCATCATCGAAACGCAAACATCGCTTGAGGAACTTTTGATCGGCATCGAAGCAGCGCAGGCGGCCGGCTCCAAGTGCATCATCGGGTCAATGGCTTACGACGTGACTCTGGACGGCTCTACGTTTCGCACGATGATGGGAGTTGAACCGGAACGTGCCGCGGAGTTTATGGAGGAGCATGGCGCGCACATTGTGGCACTGAACTGCGGGACCGGCATGGAGATGGAACGGGCGCGGGATGCGGTTGAACGTTATAAGCGTGTAACCAGCTTGCCGGTGATGGTGCAGCCGAATGCCGGGAAACCGCAGCTCATCAACATGAAAGTTGTTTACGATGAGACGCCGGAACAGATGGTGAAAGGCCTGATGCCACTGCTCGAGACGGGTGTGAACATTGTCGGTTCCTGCTGCGGCAGCACGCCGGAGCACATTCGCGCATTCAGAAATGTGATGGACAAATTCCTGGAAGGTATTGCAGTGCATGGAGGCCAACGTGAAAGTTAAAATCTGTGACGTGAACCCTGCTGCAGAGAGCAAACTTCCAGAGCACAGCGGGGATAAGTCCGGCATCGGCGTTCACTACGTAGACGCATTCATCAAGCCGATGAATGTGAAGCTCGAAGACGGTACGCCGGTGAAATGCAAGCGTCGAGGATTGAAGATCGTCCTCTCGGCTGGCGCCAAAAAGGGAGAGGGGCTGATGCGCCGGATTGAGGTTAGCCCTGACCCGATTGTGATGCTGGACGCAGCGCTGAAAGAAGCTGCCAAGGTGGCTGGCATCGAGCTTACGGTAGAAGACGGAGCAATCTTTTTTGCGCTTTGACTTGCGTCACATGCAAGAAGCGATGGATTGAATTCCGGGCTTCTCGGCAAATGCCGATCATCGTCGGGCACTCGTCGAAGAAGCGCTCAGACGTGGCGCGCAAAGAGTGTATGCGGGTACTCGCAGCGCACTTGAGCACCTTGACAAGCGAGTGGTGCCCATATCCCTCGACGTGACCAAGGCTGAGCAGATTCAGCGCGCAGTCAGTGAGATCGGCACTGTCGATGTGCTCATCAACAACGCCGGTATCGCCCTTTGCGACGATTCAAGCAAGCCCGAGGTGATCGAGCAGCGACTGGCGGTCAATCTGTTTGGGCCGCTCAGTGTGATTCGCGCGTTTCTGCCGCTCCTGAAACGGTCGAAAGGGGCCATCGTCAACAACATTTCAACAGTGGCGCTTGCGGCCCTGCCGGTCGTATCAGGCTATTTCATTTCGAAGGCAGCCTTGCTCAGCATGACTCAGTCGCTGAGGGCGCTCCTCGTCAGCCAGGGTGTGACGGTACATGCCATTTTGACCGGCCCCGTTGATACCGATATGAACCGGGGCTTCGATATCCCGAAGGCTTCGCCTGAGTGCGCCGCAGCGGCCATCTTCGATGGTTTGGAAAAGGGCGAAGAGGAGATCTTCCCCGATCCCATGTCTCAATCGATCGCCGAAGGCTGGCGCAACGGCGTAGCCAAGGCCATGGAACGCCAAGTCGCGGCTTTCGTCCCGGAGAGTGTGGCTCTCTAAAAGAGCTTCGCATGGAAAAAATCAAGGGCGCAGCAAAAGGCCAAAATCTCAAGAAGGGAGGAAGCACGATGACTACACCGGAAATGCATAAAACCGGTACTCACGGGGCGTGGCTCGCGGCACGGCTCGAACTGCTCAAGGCCGAGAAGGAACTCACCCGGCACAGCGACGAGGTGGCTCGCATGAGGCGGGAACTGCCATGGGTTCGTCTTGAGAAGGGATATCGATTCGATACCGAGAGTGGGAGCGCATCGCTTACCGACCTTTTTCGGGGACACTCGCAGCTGCTCGTCTACCACTTCATGTTTGGACCTGATTTCAAAACGGGGTGTCCGTCGTGCTCGTCAATTGCGGACGGGTTCAACGGAATCGTCACTCACCTGGGAAACCACGATGTGATGCTCTGGGCGGTGTCGCGAGCACCGCTTGCGGAATTGCAGGCATACAAACGCCAGAAGGGTTGGACGTTCCCCTGGGCATCTTCCTTTGGCGGCGACTTCAATTTCGATTTCAACGTCTCATTCACCGGCGAGCAACTGCGCGACGGGGCCGAATACAACTTCCGCCGTGACGACCCCGTCATGGAAGCGGGTTTGGGAGGCAGGCAGATCAGAGGAACTTCTGCAAACGCAACCACTACCGGAACGGATGTGGCCACATATACGCACGAGCGGGAGGGCATGAGAACGCAAGCGCTTTCTGCATCTCGAGGGTGCGCTCAGCGTCCGGTGGAGCATACACACCCGCGATCCAGTCGTTGTCCATGTAGGGAATGCGCGATGCGTTCAGGTCGCGATAGATCACAGTGCCACCTGGGTTGCGCGCTTGCCAGTGTTCGACGAAACGCTTTCCGAGGGCGCGCGAGATCGACCATTCTCCGCGAGGGCTTACATCCAGAGCAAGCAGGCTGGGCAACCCTGATTCCTTTCAGGTTGAGGTTGAAGTTTGGGGGAAGGCTCAGAGGAGCGTGAGACCGCCGTCGATGCGGAATTCTGTTTCAGTGGTGAAGCGAGACTCACACGAGCGGAACAGGACGATCAGCCGTCCGGTTCCTCCGGTTGCAGCCAAGACATGAACTTTCATGATTGAGCTGGATCTTTCCTGCGTCAGCGCCAAAGTTCTCAAGGCACTACGACTGATTCAGCTTGCCCCGGATCTACGCCTTGACGGCGTTCTGAGCAGCGGCAAACACATCCCGTGCGGACGTTGTACCCGCTACGTGCTCCGTACCCGCGATTCCGAGGTCCGACCATCCCGCGTTAACGCTGTCAAACATTTCTTCGGCAGGTCCAGTGTGGCCCTTGGGGATGCCGAATTGCTCGAACGCTTCCGCCCACCCTGCGCGCGGGATTGCAAAGGCTTTCACGTCGAGTTTCAACACTTCACCCAATTGTGCGGCAACTTCATCCGCGCTTACCATCGAACCAAGCTCGATGACGCGATGCCCTGACCACGCCGGCCCGGTCAGAAGCGTTGCCACCTCTGCGCCGATGTCGTCTGACGCGATCATTGTCGATTTCCGGTTTGTCGGATTGTAGAAGACCGGTAGTGTTCCGCCCTGGGCGGCCTGCAAGCCGTAAAGAAAGTTCTCGAAAAAACCGCCTGCGCGCACAAATGCGAGCGGAGATGGTAGGCTGCGAAAACCTTGCTCCAAGAGCGATAAGGCCGTGATGATCCCCATCCCGCTGGTTCTATACGCGCCCATCGACGAGAGCGCTACCACCCGCGGGGGCACTACCCTGGTCAGCGCCTCGACATAGTTCGGTATCACGCCCCTTGCTTCTCTGAAATCAGACGAGGGAGCCCATACAGCCGGCAACATAACAAACGCGCCCTCAACACCTTTGAGCGCCGCCGCTATGGCTTCCGCATCGTTCCAGTCTCCATCCACCAGCTCCACGCCCTGGTCTGCCCACTTCGCCGCATTCTCGCGATTGCGCACAAGTGCTCGCACCTGTTTGCCTTGCTTGAGCAGATGCCGCGCGGTGGCGCCGCCAACTTTTCCAGTAATGCCAGTGACTAAATACATGCTCGTTTTCTCCTTGTTAGAACGAAAGTGATGCTCCGATGCGAACGCCAGAGCTTGTGAGTTGCGCAGCTAGCACTCCGCTAGTCCCGTGAGCTTCCACGGTTATCTGTCGCATGAATCGTTACAGGCCTTTACACAGTCGATCGGATCGCCTCAACTCGCTGTGAGAGCCTTTATCGACATTTGAGGCCACAGAACGTGATCAGGCGGCTTTTCCGGCCGTCGTGTGACGGGCAAGACGCAGGAAGCTGAGAGCCAATGTCACCCCGCAAATGAGCATGGTGATATGGAAGGCAATTTCAATAAAGAGCAACCCATGCATGTTCATTCCGTTGTGCATGTGCAGGTTATCGTGCATCCACCAATTTCCCATGAACCAGCAGAGCGTGACGAACAACCATTTGTTAAGCCACGACGCCCCAAGACTTAAGCGGCGTATCGCCGGCCATCCGAATATTGCAAACGCTACAGCAAAACCAAAGGCGAGCGCCTCGATCGCGGAGAGTGCAATGTAGCCGGGCAAAAGATTCGCGGGCGGCATGGGAGCGTCGGGGCTCATTGGCCAAATCCGTGGTCCAGTGAAAAAGGCCGCAAGGCCAATCACTACAGTCAAGAACAACATGCGCCTTATCCTGCTATTCATCTCCATCTCCTTCAACTGTTGTCTCTTTGTCCAAGCCTCGTTCTGGTACTGCACAGGTCATGTGGTCGTGACCGTCACGGCTTGACGCACGTACCGGCTGCTTTCCAGTTGCTGCACCATGAAGGCTGCCAGATCGGCCCGCCCGATCTTGTGGGCCTTCTCGCCGCCCTCCGTGCTCAGCACCCTGGCAACGCCGGTCTTCCTGACGTCGGTCAACATCGGCGGACGCACGAGCGTCCAGTCCAGGTTGCTGCCTTCGATCTCGGCCTCCATGCCTGCCTTGTCTACCAGCAGACCTCGCAGAAACGTCCTCATGAGCAGGTGCTCGTTGAAAAAGCCAGCGTTCTTGACGCTCTCGCCCGCACCCACCACCGAAATCTTCAGCAATCGCCGCACGCCATTGCGCCGCATCGCGTCCACAATATTGTGTGTCGCGCTCGTTTCCCTCGTCGTCACTTTCCATGGCGTCTTGCCGCCCAGCGCGTCGATCACCGCATCCTGTCCGGCGACCGCAGCGTCGACCGCGGCCGCGTCCAGCGCGTCGCCCGCAACAACTCTGACGTTCGCCTTCTTGTACTGCGCGGCACCGCGCACGAAAGCCGTCACCTTATGTCCGGCCGCCAGCGCCTCATCTACCAGCGCTTCTCCGCTCTTGCCTGCTGCTCCAATCACTAGAACTTTCATCGCTTCCTCCTTTTGCCTCGTATTTGGCCGCCCATCCAAATGAGCGATCTAACTATTGGAAACATATGATAACCATTGGTCGCAAATTAATCAGTGGTTGTATTACCGATGGTTATAAATCAACAATCGGTCGCATAAATGGTCAAAAGGGACTAAGCTATTGACGTGACATCCACATCACCAAGTCGCCGGGTAGAGCGCAAGGAGAGGTTGCGGGGCGAAATCCTTGCGGCTGCAGGCAAAATGTTTGCCGATCGCGGTTACGAAGCTGTGACGCTTCGTGAGATCGCTAAAGAGATCGGCTATACGCACGCCGTGATCTACCAGCATTTTCCGGACAAATCACACATTCTTGCCGAGTTGAGCCGCGAGACGATCGGGCTGATGATTCAGAACTTCGACGCGATTGCAGCTAAACATCCTTCACCGAAAGAACGTCTTTTTGCGACTTCACGCGGCTTGATTCAGTTCTGCACTGCCCATCCACAGCAGTTCCGCAACGTCTTTTTCGGGCCCGAGGACCGAAACGGCGTTCGCGCTGGACAATACATCAACGACCTTGGTGTGCCGTTGTTCGGACGTTTCGTGCAGCTCTTTTTCGATGTTGCCAAGGATGAAGGATTGCCAAATAGGAATGACATAGTCGTAGCCCACACCTGGTGGTTTACGATTTTTGGCCTAGCCACACTCTTTGTCATCCAAGGGGTTGTGCCTGACTTGCCTGACCAGGCTCTCGTGGTCGAACAGACGATCGCCACGCTTTGGGCGGGAGTTCAAACGGTACCGCGATTGCCGAAGAGCGCAATCACTAAGCGATCCAGCCGATCCAGTACCTCAAAGCAATAACAGCTTCTGTCTGCTTAGGATTCGTTGGAAGTATGCCCGTGGATTACCAGGACTCAAATCTTTCCAAGGCCGTAGTCTTTCTGGCGGCACGTCAGGCCATCCGGGGAATGTGTGTTTTTTCTACCCTGCAAACGTCGAAGTCGCCGAAGACGATGCCGAGACGGCCGGGGAGTTCTATATCTGCGAGGACGATGACCACTTCGAGGGCTGTCCCCGCATCTATATCTGCCAAATCGACGAAGCCAAAGAATTCCGCGCCGCCCGCAGCGACAAAGCCGAGGCGGATGATGAAGAAGACGAAGAAGACGACGACAACGGCGAAGTAGATGATGCCGACGAAAATGGCGGCAAGAACGCAAACGCCGCCTGAACCACTCGCAGCGCAGTCCCTTAATCTCTTAGTCTCGTCGTCCCTCAGCCCCGAAATTCGGGCTCTGCCGCTACAACACCGCCGCAGCAGTCCGCACATATCGATAGTTTTTTATGGCTCTCTATTCTCTGATCCCTATTCCCTAGTGCCTGTTTTTCTCCATCTCTATGAGCCAGCCCGAACCGGCTGAGGCTAAATCTCAAGCTAAACAACGCCAAGCGCAAGGCTTAAAGCGGTTTTCATACCGTTACTACTCGATACACAGATTTGGTTACTGGTCGGTGATATGGAAAATGTCATCGCTTTTTCTCTTGACTGATTGCACGCAGTGTGTGAGAAAAGGGGCATATTTCTTAGTTTTTGAAATTTCCCTCTAGTTCTGGAGGCAGGTTTTTTACGGTTTGTTCGCTTTTCCGTCTCTGGTAGCTCTCACCAGCCGAAGTTGGGAGGCCCATAATGAAAGTCCGCGTCAGTATCCCTGTCGCACTCACGTTTTTGTTCTCACTGCTCTTTCAAACCACAAAGCTCATGGCCAGTCCACCGCCGGTACCGCCGGGAGCATGTCTCTATGCGCTGGATCCGACTGCGGCAGATGCGTTTCAAATTGCAGGGGCGCAGTCGGTGCATACCGCGTGTGGCGTGGTTTCGGAGTCAAGTTCGAGTAGTGCGTTCGAGATGGAGGGCTCGGAGACCTTGTACCTTGAAAACCACGCGCAGGTGAGCGTGGTGGGCGGAGCAGACCTCACCGGGCAGACCTATCTTTACGACACCATCGGCGGCCAGGACGTGTCGGCTGTGCAGACCAGCAGTCCCGGCGACCCGCTGTCGAGCCTTTCGCCACCGGCATCAGGGACCATCGTCGGCAGAAGCCCGACCTATTACGACATGAACTCGAAGCCGGCGAATAGTACGCTTTCGCCAGGCATCTACTGCGGCGGCCTTACGATCGGCAACACCAGTGGGGCAACCTTTACGTTCAGTCCCGGCGTTTACATCATGGCCGGTGGCGGTCTGACGTTCGAGTCCGAAGCCATAGTGAGCGGCACGGGCGTTACGTTTTACAACACATCGAGCACAGGCTGGGGTTGCTCGTCGAGCTACAGTTACAAGCCCGTCACCATCAGCGGGCAGGTGAACGCGAATCTTAGCGCGCCCACGAGCGGCGATTTCGACGGTGTTCTGTTTTTCGGCAATCGTACCGGATGCTCGACCGCAGGTTCCTGCGTCGACCAGATCAACGGCGAGTCGACGGCGATCCTGAACGGCGCGCTCTACTTCAAGAGCGATGAGATTGAGATCACCGGCTCGAACGCCAGCGGCTACACCATGCTGGTGGCCGACAAGATCTATATCAACGGAAACTCTAACTTTGGCGAGAATGGCAGCCCCTTCGACGACATCACGGTCAGTGTGAGCCCCTCTACGGCCTCTCTTTTCGCCGGCCAGACGCAGCAGTTCACGGCCACCGTCGACAACACCGGCAACACGGCCGTTACGTGGACCATCTCTCCATCGAGCGCGGGAAGCAGCAGCTCATCCGGCCTTTATACAGCTCCCTCTTCCATTACCGCGCAGCAGACGGTCACCGTAACAGCAACGAGCCAGGCTGACGATACGAAAACGGGAATGGCAACTATCACGCTGCTGCCGCCGCAGGCGCCTGTGATTACGTGGGCCACCCCCGCGCCCATTACATACGGCACAGCGCTGAGCGCGGCGCAGCTCGATGCCGCCGCAAACGTGCCTGGGACGTTTGCCTACTCGCCGGCTGCCGGAACGGTGTTAGCCGCCGGGAGCCAAACGCTTTCTGTCACCTTCACACCGACGAATACGGCCGAATACACAGCGGCTACGGCCAGCGTGGTGTTGACGGTCAACAAAGCTACGCCGGCGATCATCTGGGCTACGCCTGCCGCGGTTAACTACGGGACGGCTCTGAGTGCGACGCAGCTTGATGCCACAACAAATGTGCCGGGTACGTTTACCTATTCACCGGCTTCCGGAGCGGTGTTGGCAGCAGGAAGTCAGACGCTGTCTGTCACCTTCACGCCGACGAACACAACCGACTATACGACGGCAACGGCGAGCGTGACGCTGGCAGTGAACAAGGCCACGCCGGTGATCACCTGGGCTACGCCAGCGGCCATTACTTACGGCACGGCCTTGAGCGGAATTCAGCTTGACGCCACGGCCAGTACGCCGGGCACGTTTGCCTATTCGCCTGCGGCTGGAACGGTGTTGACTGCCGGCAATCAGATTTTGTCTGTGACCTTCACGCCAACGGACACGACAGACTACGCGACGGCGACGGCGAGCGTTACGCTGGCCGTGAATCAGGCCACGCCGATTATCACTTGGCCCACGCCCGCTCCTATCACATATGGCACAGCGCTAAGCTCTACGCAGCTCGATGCCACAGCCAACGTGCCGGGCACATTCGCCTATACACCGGCTGCAGGTACGGTGTTGGCCGCGGGAAGTCAGACGCTGTCTGTGACGTTTACGCCGACGGACACGACGGACTACACGACGGTGACGGCGAGTGTTACAGTGACCGTGAATCAGGCGACGCCGGTCATCACGTGGATAGCGCCTTCAGCAATTACGTATGGTACAGCGCTGAGTGCCACGCAACTCGATGCAACGACCATTGTGGCTGGAACATTTGCCTATTCGCCTGCTGTAGGAACATTGTTAACCGCGGGAAGTCAGACGCTGTCTGTGACGTTTACGCCGACGGACACGACGGACTACACGACGGCGACGGCGAGTGTCACGCTGACGGTGAACAAGGCCACCCCGGTGATCACCTGGGCCACACCGGCAGCTATTACTTACGGCACGGCTTTGAGCGGAACTCAGCTTGATGCCACGGCAAACGTGCCGGGCGCGATCGCTTATTCACCCGCCGCGGGAACTGTTTTAACGGCTGGCTCGCAGACGCTGACGGCGACCCTCACTCCGAGCGATACGACCGACTATACGACGGCGACAGCGAGCGTGACGTTAACCGTTAATCAGGCGAACCCGGTTATCACGTGGCCTACACCTGCTGACATTACATATGGTACAGCGTTGAGTGCCACGCAGCTCGATGCTACCGCGAATGTACCGGGCACCTTCGTCTACTCGCCGGCTGCCGGAGTTATCTCGGCGGTTGGCAATCAGAATCTGTCCGTCACATTTACGCCCACCGACACCGCCGACTACACCACAGCGACTGACAGTGTTGTTCTGACTGTAAACCCGGCACCGCAATGCTCGACAAATGGGTATAACTATGTGCGAGCTATCGCCATCGACCACACCCAGGTTCCGAACACCGACCAAATCAATTTTCCCTTCCTGTTCAATACAACCGACCCACTGCTGGCGACCACTGCAAACGGAGGACATGTAGCCAATCCGAACGGCTATGACATCATCTTCACTTCGGATCCGGCCGGGCAGAATCCGCTGAACTATGAGATGGAGGAGTACAATCCCGTCACTGGCCAGGCGATTGCCTGGGTTAGTATTCCTGATCTTTCCCATACGACCGACACAGTCATTTATCTTTTTTACGGCAACTCTGCCATTACGAACTCGCAGCAAAACCCGGCGGGTGTCTGGACAAGCAATTACCAGGCGGTCTATCACCTCGCAAATGTCGCGTCGGGCACTGCTGCTGACTCCACTGCACACGCGCGCAACGGTGTATCCCATGGTGTTGCGGCAGACAACGGTCAAATCGACGGCGCGGGGAGCTTCAACGGGAGCAGCTCTAATGTGCAGCTCTCGCAACTCAACATCAGCAATGTAATAAGCGTGTCGGCTTGGTTCCAAACCACGGCAGACGGAGTCATCTTCGCCAATGCAAATACTACGCTCGGAAACTCGGCGACATCTTATAACCCAGTTTTGTACGTAGGTACCGACTCTTTGCTTCGTGGAGGGCTTTACAACGGAGCAGGTTTGCCGGTGAACCTACTTTCTTCGCAAGCAGCGGTCAACGATGGTCATTGGCATCTTGCTTACTATACGAGCGACGGCACAACTCAGAGGTTGTATCTGGATGGAAACTTGCAGGCATCTGCTTCTGCCGGCAGCAACACTACTTATTATTACTACATCGGTACTGGGTACACCTCCAACTGGAGCCAGACCAATGGCAACTGGTTTTACTTTGGCGGCGCGATCGATGAAACCCGCATATCGAATACTGCACTGTCAGCCGACTGGATCGCGACCGAGTATACCAACCAGAGCTCACCAGGGACCTTCTATTCGTTGTCCTCGGAAAGCGAGGCCGTAGCTCCCAGCGCGGTGACGCTATACGCTCAGCAATCTCAGCAGTTCACGGTGACAGCTCTCGCATCTTGCCCTGCGTCTGTAGTATGGTCGGTGAGCCCCTCAGGAGTGGGGACGTTGACACAAAACGGACCGTCCAGCGGGTTGTACACGGCGCCATCGAGCATCGCCACACAGCAGACAGTAACCATCACAGCGACCAGTCAGACCGATGGATCCACCATCGGCACGTCGGTAGTCACGCTGGATCCCCAGGTATCGGTGAGCGTGACCCCCGGGTCGCCAACGTTATACGCGCCCCATGAAACGGTGCAGTTTACGGCCACGGTCAGCAACGCCGGCAGTAACGCTGTTACGTGGTCTATTAGTCCGAACACGGGCTCTATCAGTCAATCCGGACTCTATACCGCGCCTTCATTCAGCGAGCCGCAGACCGTTACGATCACCGCAACGAGCGTGCAGGATCCAACGCAATCCGGCTCGGCCACACTGACGCTGATGCCGGTCATCGTGAGCCCATCCAGCGCCTCTGTCTACAGCGGATTCACGCAGCAGTTCGCCGCGAATATCCCTGTTGTTTGGTCGATCGTCCCAGGCGGAATTGGAACCGTCAGTCAGACTGGCCTTTACACCGCACCTTCTAACACTACAACCAGTGGGTATCGCCCTGATGTGGTTGCGACTGCCCAGGCTGATCCGAATGGCTCCTTTACGGTCCCGATCCAGGTAGGGTCGCCAATCGTCCAACCTGTGACTCCCGCTGCGGTTTCGCTTTATGGCGGACAATCGCAGACATTCAACGTGTGCCTGGCAACGAGTGGTAGTAGCTCGGGTTGTCAGAGCAGCGGCCAAACGGTCGCGAACTGGTATATCAGCCCCGCCAGTGCTGGAGCTATCTCCTCTTCAGGTGTGTACACCGCGCCAGCATTGATTCCAACTCAGCAAACCGTGACCGTAACTGCCGCCGACATCGCGAATCCAGTGATTACTTCCACGGGAACTATAACGCTTCTTCCGCCTGTAATCAGCGTTACGCCGCAGTCCATGACGCTGTACGCGGAACAAACACAGCAATTTAATTCCGTCGTGACCGACAGCAGCAACACCGCAGTGAACTGGTCCATCAGCCCAGCAGGAGCCGGCTCAATCAGTTCATCCGGTCTCTACTCTGCGCCGCCATACATCGCCTCCCAGCAGACCGTAACGGCAACGGCGACTCTCCAGACAATCCCATCCATCTCAACCTCAGCGTTCATCACACTGTCGCCGGCGGAATGCCCTGCCAAAGCGTACGGTTATGTACGAGCGATCGTTATCGACCACAACCAGGTGCCGAACACAGACGAAGCTAACTTCCCGTTGCTCTTTAGCTCCACCGATCCGGCTTTTGCCACCACGGCAAATGGCGGCCACATCGCGAACGAGAACGCCTTCGACGTGATCTTTACCTCCGATTCAGCCGGGCTGAAGCCGTTGAACTACGAACTCGAAGAGTACAACCCGGTGACCGGTCAAATCATTGCATGGGTAGGCATTCCCAACCTGTCGCACAGCAGTGACACAGTGATTTACATGTTCTACGGCAATCCCAATATCACTGCCTCTCAGCAGAACCCTACGGGCGTATGGGGTGAAAACTACTTGGGCGTCTGGCACCTTCCGAACGGAACGACCCTCTCTGCCAACGATTCGACCATCAACGCGAATAACGGGATATTGGAAGCCGGCGTCAGTGCGACACCTGGTGAAATCGACGGTGCTGCAATCTTCAATGGAAGCAGCGGTTACATTACCACTTCAAATATGATGATTGGTCCCACCGCCTATTCCTTGAGTCTCTGGTTCAATACGACAACGACAAAGGGCGGAAAGCTCATTGGATTTGGCAGCAGCCAAACCGGTTCCAGCGGGAGCTATGACCGCCAGATCTACATGACTAATTCAGGGCAAATTGTGTTTGGAAATTTCAACGGCAGCACGGTGAGCGTCATATCTCCCCGCTCCTACAACGACGGCCATTGGCATAGCGCTGTCGGAACTCTGTCAGGAACTGGGCAATTCCTCTACATTGACGGAACACTCGTTGGCAGCAATACAAATACAACCGCACAATCCTATTCAGGTTATTGGAGACTTGGATACGACAACTTGGGAAGCTGGCCAAGCACGCCGAATAGTTATTTCTTCGGAGGTTCGCTTGATGAAGCACGCGTATCTGCAGTTCCTGAATCGGCCGACTGGGTTACCGCGGAAAATGCCAACCAGAGCTCGCCGGGAACCTTCTATTCGCTGTCTCCTGAAAACCAGGCCATAGCTCCCAGCTCGGTGACACTATACGCTCAGCAATCGCAACAGTTTACTTTGCTCGAAACAGATTCGTGCAATGCCGGCGATGCCGTATGGTCCATGGCGGCCGGCAGCCAGGGCACCCTCAGCCCCAATGGCCTATACACGGCGCCTGCAACCATCGATACCCAACAGACCGTCACCGTCACCGCCACGCCTCTCGGCGCGAATGCGGCTCCGCTGAATGCCACCATCACCCTCATGCCTCCGGTGAGTGTCTCGGTGCTGCCGGACATGGTATCGTTGCCGGCCAGTGGAACGCAGCAGTTTACGGCTATAGTCTCCAACGCGAGCAACACGGCTGTTACCTGGTCACTGAACCCTGTTGGCGTCGGCACTCTAAGCACCACCGGACTTTACACCGCTCCCGCGACGATCAGCGGGCAGCAGACAGTTTTCATAATCGCCACTAGTGTTGCCGATCCAAGCCAATCGGCTTCGGCCACGGTCACTCTCGGTCTTGCAAGTCCACCTCCACCGATTCTCGCCATCGCGGTCAATCCTGCATCGGCAGATGTCTACGCCGGCCAAACCCAACAGTTCACGGCCACGGTGACGAACACGAGCAACACGGCTGTCAGTTGGTCCATGAGTCCTGCCGGCGTGGGAAGTATCGACGACACGGGACTCTACACCGCTCCGGCCTCCATCACCACTGAGCAGACCGTAACGATCACGGCAACAAGTCAGGCTGACTCGGCTCTGACCGCCTCGGCTTCTGTGACCTTGGTTCCCTCCTGTGTGTCGAACGGGTACAACTACGTAAGGCAAATTGTGGTTAACGCCTCGCAGGTCTCCAACAGCGATCAGGTGAATTTCCCGTTCCTCTTCAACACCACCGATCCGCTACTGGCGACCACTGCAAACGGAGGCCATGTAGCCAATCCGAACGGCTATGACATCATTTTCACTTCGGATCCGGCTGGGCAGAATCCGCTGAATTACGAGATAGAGGAATACAACCCCGCTTCGGGACAAGTTATCGCGTGGGTGCAGATCCCTGACCTGTCGCACACCTCCAATACGGTCATTTACCTCTTCTATGGCAATCCGAGCGTCACAACTTCGCAGCAGAATCCATCGGGAGTTTGGGATAGCAATTTTGTGGGAGTTTGGCATCTGCCGAATGGAACTGTCTTATCCGGAAATGACTCGACCTCGAACGGGAATAACTTAACGAATAACGGCGCCACGGCGATAAGCGGCATCATCGATGGCGGAGCCGCGTTCAATGGCAGCTCTTATCTTTCGGTTGAGACCGGAATGACAATATCAGCACCTTTCACGATAGAAGAATGGGCTTTCCCGACGTCGGCGGCAAGTACTGTTGGACTCTTCGGATCGCGCTCCCCGAGCGATGATAGCTTCGACGCAAAACTCGACGGATCCGGAGTTCACGGCGATATTGGGAATGGGTCAAGTTGGTTAACTACGTCGGCCAGCGGAGGTTTTTCCGAAACCTTGAACACCTGGCACCACATCGCCTACGTCGTCGGCACGAGCAATTACACGATCTACGCAGATGGCCAACAAGTGGGTAGCGGCTCTCTCAATGGTACGGCTGTTCTCTCAAGCAGCTCGCATGTATTGAACCTTGGATGGACGGGCTACGATAGTGAGTATTTCTCCGGCAACCTCGATGAAGCGCGGGTGTCGAACATTACCCGCTCCGCCGATTGGATCGCGGCAGAGTATAACAACCAGATCTCACCATCGACTTTCTATACTGTGTCTGCTGAGGGAACGCAGGGTATTGTCCCAGCTTCAGTAACACTGTACGCCAATCAAAGCCAGCAGTTCGCAGATCCGGGCCTCTGCAGCGTCAACTGGTCGCTTTCCGCGGGTGCCTCCGGTACCCTCACGTTGGGTGGACTCTATACGGCCCCCAGCTCGATTACCTCACCGCAAACCCTGACTGTCGTCGCGACCAGCCAGGCGAACCCCAGCGAGAGCGTCTCTGCGACAGTTACTCTCCTGCCGCCGGTCTCAGTGGCCGTTTCACCGTCGAGCGTCACCCTGAATGAGAACCAGACACAGCAGTTCACCGCGATGGTCACCGACTCCTCCAATCCAGCCGTCATCTGGTCTATTAGCCCAGCAGGGTTGGGTTCGATCGACCAAACCGGTGCCTACGGTGCGCCCTCGTCGATCATCACGCAACAAACCGTCGTCGTCACGGCCACCAGCGTGACCGATCCAACTAAGTCGGCATCGGCTATGGTTACTCTATCGCCTTCAGTCTGTGCCTCCACCGGATACGGCTATCAGCGCGCGATCGTCATCGATCACACCAAGGTCGCGAACACCGACCAAATCAACTTCCCATTCCTCTTTAACTCGACCGATCCCGGTCTGGCTACGCTCGACAATGGCGGGCACGTTGCTAACCCCAATGGCTATGACATCATCTTCAGCGCCGCCCCCAACGGTCAGACCAGGCTCGACTTCGAAATCGAACAATACAATCCCGTCACCGGGCAACTGGTGGCATGGATTCGAATTCCAACGCTTTCCCATTCGTCTGACACGGTTATCTATATCTTCTACGGCAATCCGGCGATAACTACTTCACAGGCTAACTCGAAGGGGGTGTGGGACAGCAATTACCAGGCTGTCTATCACCTCGGCACGGTGCCGTCAACAGAAGTTGCAGCCGACTCCACGAACTACGCCAACGACGCTTCTTTTGCGAACTTGACCGCCATGCCAGGCGAGATCGATGGATCTGCGGGACTCGACGGCGCGACTAGCTATCTCGAGATTCCCGCTACGGCATTCCCGAATTACCCCAGCGGCGTTTACAGCGACATTGGCGTAAACAGCGGCCTGAACGCAGGTTTCGACGCCACCTACAGCATCTGGTTCAAGACCTCCTCTTGGGGCGGATTGCTTGATCAGACCGCCAGTCAGACGTGTACGTTAGCCTTCTTCGGATGCATACTCTACGCACCTGAGGAACCGGGAGATACTCCTCAAGGCTCCTGGAACACTTTACTTGATGTCAATTTCGACGGACAGCTCGAAGGCAGAGAAGTAGGCCCGTCCACGCAGGTGTACAACGACAACAAGTGGCACTACGCAACGATCACCTACGGGAACGGCGTGAACAATCTCTATGCCGACGGACAGTTGATCGCTACTGGCCAAGGCGGTGCCACTGGTTTCAGCAACGCTTACGCATACTTCGCTGGTGCTGAGGACGTCGAAACCGATACCTCAGTCGACGCCCAGCCATGGAAGTACCTGCCCGGGCAAATCGACGAGATCAATGTGTCGAACATTACGCGCTCAAGCGACTGGATCCAGACTCAATTCAACGATGAGAGCTCACCCGCTACGTTCTACACGTTCTACCCACAGAATGCCGTTCAAGTGGCTCCGCCCTCGATAAGTCTTTACGCTTCGCAAAACGAACAGTTCGTTGTTCCATCCACGTGCGACGTCACCATTACCTGGTCATTGCCGACCGGCTCGCCCGGTAGTTTGACCTCAGCGGGCCTCTACACGGCGCCTTCCATGATATCCAGCCAAGAGACCGTCACTATAAGTGCTGTTAGCCAGTCGAATGGCGCCAGCTACGGGTCGGCTCAAGTTACGCTGCTGCCTGCTCCACAGCCACTCACCCTGGTTGCATCCAGTCCGTCGCCCTATCAGGCAGGCAGTTCGCAATCCTTCACTGCCACGCTGCTCGATCCGCAGGGTAATCCGCTCATCGGCGTCACCGTCAACTTCGCAGTTGCCGGCCCGAACGAGACCGTGGGCAGCGCCACCACCAGCGCCAGTGGAACCGCGTCGTTCACCTATACCGGTTTGAACAGCGGAACCGATACCGTGCAGGCCACGGCGAGCGTGGATGGTGCGCTGTTGACATCCAACTCCGTCACTGCAGCCTGGCTCACCCCGCCGCCTGTTCAAGCGCTCCCCCTCACTCTGCTGCCGCAGCCTTCACCCGGACGCGGTGCTCTGATGGGCGCATTCACAGATAATAAGGGCGATCTCATTGAGCCCATTGTCGTGGGAACTTCAGCCCGCACTTTCATCACTCCTGCGGGCGCAACTCGCCTGCAACTCGGCATCAACGATACTTATTACGCAGACAATGGCGGCGCAGGATTCGTGGTTGCCATTAACGGCGTCAACGTTACCGTGCCGCCTACGGCCATGCCATGGAACTGGAAGACCGGCGGCATCAACAACAATTATCAGTACGGAATCAACGACGGCACGAGCCCCGTGATTGCCGCGGCAAGCCTCACGGCCGGTGAGCCCGTCACTATCGCGTACCAATCCGGCTCCGTTTCGTCGAACTATCCTATCAATCCGCTCGTGAATGCGAATGGCGAGCCCAACTTCATTACCGGAACCCAGTTGTTCAATGGCGCTTACTTCCCCACGCTCTACACAACGGGAAGTGCCTATCCTCAAAACCTGCCGATTAATGTCTTCGCCGTGCTTACTAACGCATCGGGCGTTCCCATCCCAAACACCCAGGTTACGCTCGGCGTCTCCGGAGCTAACCCCGGCCAGTACCAAGCCACTACAGACGCAACCGGTACGGCCTCGTTCCTTTACGTCGGTGAGAACGCCGGCAACGACAGCCTGAATGCTCAGGCTGTGGTCAATGGGGAGGGGACGCTCACATCGAACCAAACTACACTCGATTGGACTAACTACCCAACGCCGCCCCCGGTGGGTTCGCTGACACTTTACGAAATCGACACCATTGTCGAGCGACAGGACTTCTCTGCCTACGCGAAGGATGCTTCTGGTAATGCGTTGCCCAACGTGAATATGGGCTACTACATTACCGGCGTCGATAACATTCAGACATCGGTGATCACCAACAACATCGGCCAAGGGTATTATCGGTACTTCCACACGGTCTCCGGTAACTACAGCGTGGTCGCCGTCGACTCGGTTGACAGAAACGTCATTGTGACGCCGGCGTATACCGGTGATTGGAACGCGCCTTCAGGTACGCCGGTCGCCAGCGGCGGCTCAATCAGTGTTGGGATTAGTGCCGATTCTTACGACACGATACCCAACGCGCTGCAACTCAATGGCACCGTGACGGACAGCGCCGGACTCACAACCACCGATACCTGGAACGAGATTAGCGGCCCTGGTACAGTCACCTTCGCCGATCCCAGTAACCCCGTTACCACCGCTACGTTCAGCGAGGTAGGCACTTACGTCTTGCAGCTCTTTGCGACAGACTCAGTGAACTCCGGCTGGGTGCAGATTTCGGTTACCGTGCTTGCGCCCTCCGTCGCCTCGCAATCCCAGGGTTGGATCGGCTCGCCTGTTTACGGCTCTACCGTCACAGGCGTTGTGCCCATCACACTGGCCCCGGGCATTACGCTGGCCAGTGGCACGCTGTCGTACATGCCCACCAACAACACCAGCAGCGTGACGATCATCAATTCAAACGTAACTGGCTCCGGCCAGATCGGCACGCTCGACACAACCATGCTTGCCAATGGTTCCTACTGGATCCAGATGCAGGGAACGAACACGGGCGGCAACGCCCAATACAGTCTCGTGCTTGTTACCGTGACCGGCAACTACAAACCCGGCCGCGTCACGTCCACCGTAGCCGATCTTGTTGTGCCGGCTACCGGTCTGTCTATCCAGATTCAGCGCAGTTACGACAGTCTCAACGCGTCGACTATCGGCGATTTTGGCTTCGGATGGAATCTCGGCATCAATACGAATCTCACCGTCGATCCCAGCGGAAACGTAACTTTCACAATAGGGGGTCAGCGCAAGACGTTTGATCTCACGCCCCAGATGCCGCCGTGCACGGTCGTAGGCTGCCTCTTCCCCTATTACTTTGTCGGGTTCACGCCGGAACCCGGAGCTTTCGGAACCCTCACCGATTCTGGCGAGGGCTGCCCGCTGGACATCGTGGTTCCTTACGGATCGCTCTGGGAGTGCTACGGCGGCAGCGGCCAGTATAACCCGCCCGGCTACATCTACACCGATCCCACTGGAACCGCATACACCATCAGCGCCGGCGGGCAGTTGCAGTCTGTCGCAGACAAGAGCGGCAACGGCCTTACGATCACGCCGAACGGTATCACCAGCACCACCGGGCTCAATGTACCCTTTGTGCGCGACAACCTGGGCCGCATCACGCAAATTACCGATCCGCAAGGCAATCAATACCTTTACCAATACGACACAAATGGCAATCTCGCCTCGGTCTTTTATCCCAACACGCAGCAGCCCAGCACGTACAACTACGATCAGAGCCATTTCTACCTGAGCGGCACCGATTTCCGGAACAATCCGCTGCCCGTCAGCACTTACTACGCCGCACACGAAATGGATGCCTCCGGCAACTACTCGGTGGCCGGAAAGCTCCAGAGCGTCACCGACGGGCTCGGCGAGACCACCAGTTACACCTATAACCTCGCCACCAACACCACCGTCGTCACCTATCCGCCCGACGCCAACGGCAACATTGGCACGGCGACCATGGTCTACGACGCGAACGGCGACGTCCTCAGCTCGACTGACCCGCTCGGCCACACCACCACCAACACCTACGACGCCAAGTTCAACCTGCTTTCGACCACCGATCCTCTTAATCACACCACCAGCTACACCTACGACGCCAACGGCAACCAGACCTCCGCAACCTATCCGGCCACGGCCACCAGCACTAACACCACAAGCACCACTAACTACAACCAGTTCAGCGAGCCCACCTCGATCACCGACGAAGACGGCAACACCCGCACGCTCAACTACGATGCCAACTACAACCCGGCCAGCGTCACCGACTCCGTGGGCACGCTGATGAGTACGCAGGTCAACACCAACGGCACCCTGGCCGCTGGCACCGTCGGCTTCGACATTACCCAGAACCCCGCCCGCGCCTCGCAGTTCACCTACGACGCCAACGGCAACCTGGCCTCGCAGACCGACGCTCTCGGCCGCACCACCTCGTACACCTACAACGCCCTCGGCCAAAAGATCACCATGACCGAGCCCGTACCCGCCGGCTCCACGGCCGCCGCAGCCACCACCACTTACACATACGATCCGCTCGGCAACCTCACCCAGACGCAGGCGCCGCTCGGTCGCACCACCAGCTCCACCTACGACGCCAACAGCAACAAGCTCACCGACACCGACGCGCGCGGCAACACCACGAACTACATTTACGACGCCCTCAACCGCCTCATCGAGACCGATTATCCCGACGGCACCAAGACCACCAAGACCTACGACTTCCACAACAACGTGATCACGGAGACCAACCAGAACGGCAACGTGACCCTCCATCAGTACGACCTCGCCGGCCGGCAGATCTCGGTTACCCAGGCCTACGGTACGGCGAACGCCACCACCACCCAGTACGCCTACGACAACGCCGGCCGCATGACGAGCCAGACCGACGCCCTCGGCCACTCGACAACGTACACCTACGACGCCGCCGGCAACCTGCTCGCCACCTCGGGTGTCGCGGGCAACTTCAGCTACGCCTACGACAACGCGCGCAACAAGATTGCGATGACCGACGGCAACGGCAACATCACGCGGTCTGCCTACGATGCGCGCAACCGGCTCACCGTCACCACTTATCCTGACCAAACCACCAAGATCAATACTTACGACGGCCCCGGCAACCTCATCTCCGTCACTGACCAGGCCGGCAACCAGGTGCAGTACAACTACGACGCGGCCAACCAGTTGATCAGCGTGGTCGAGGTCAACAGTCCCAACTCGCCGGCCAACACGACGGTCTACGGCTACGACGCCAACGGCAACCCCATCGCACTCGAAGACGCCAACCAGCACACCACCGCCAGCGCCTTCGATCTCTTGAGTGAGTTGACGAGTAAGGTTCTACCCGACGGCGCGCTGACCGAAACACGCACCTACGACAACAACGGCAACCTGGCCACAGTCACGCACTTCAATGGCGTCACCACCACCTACACCTACGACCAGTTGAACCGGCTCCTGTCGCGCGCCACGCCCGGCGAAACGACTGTCAGCTTCACCTACACAGCCACCGGCAAGCGGCAAACAATGACCGACCAGAGCGGCGCGACCAGCTATTCGTACGACTCGATGGACAGACTCACGACAAAGGCGACGCCCGAAGGCACTCTGAGCTACACTTACGATCTAGCGGGAAACCTTGCTTCGATGACCTCGAACCACACGCACGGGGTTTCGGCTACGTACAGCTACGACGATCTGAATCGTCTCAGCACGGTCACGGACGCCAATCTGGCTGGCATGAACATCACCGCATACAGCTACGACAACGCGAGCAACGTCGGCAGCGTGACTTATCCCAACGGTATCGCAATGCAGTTCACCTACGATCTGCTGAACCGTGTGTCTTCGGCATCTTCGCAGGTGTCTGGCTATCAATATCAACGTGGGCCGACGGGTAATTTAACGAGTGCAACCGAGCAGACTGGCCGAACCGAGAACTGGAATTTCGACGGGATTTACCGTTTGACCAGCGAGACGATCAGCGTTGCCCCAAGCGGACACAACGGCAATGTCAGTTACTCACTCGATCCTGTAGGGAACAGGCTCTCGGACACATCTACTCTGGAGGGAATCTCCTCCGGTTCGTGGGGCTATAACTCCGACGACGAAGTGTCGAGCGAAAGCTACGATCAAAACGGCAATGTGAAGTCCACTGGAGGAAAAACCTTCGCTTATGACAGCGAAAATCATTTGATCTCGATGAACGGCGGCGCGGTGAGCATCGTTTATGACGGCGACGGCAACCGCGTAGCCAAAACCGCCAAAGGGGTCACGACTTACTATCTCGTGGATGGGCTGAACCCGACAGGATACTCACAAGTGGTTGAAGAACTCCAGGGCGGCGCGGTGACCCGGCAGTATACCTATGGACTACAAAGAATCTCCGAAAATCAGCCGATCAACAGCACATGGACAGTGAGTTTCTACGGCTATGACGGCGGTGGCAACGTGCGTAACCTCACGAACAGCGCCAGCACGGTGACCGACACTTACGAATACGATGCTTTCGGCAACGTGTTCACAGTGGGCGGCACCACGCCGAACAACTATCTCTATCGCGGCGAACAATACGACCCGGACCTAGGTCTCTACTACCTCCGCGCCAGGTACTACAACCCGCTCACCGGCAGGTTCATGTCCAGGGATTCAGAGGACGCGAAGCTCATGGATCCGGCCACCTTGCATAGGTATCTCTACGCTAAAGGCGATCCAATCAATGCGTTCGATCCAACAGGGCGAGATTGGCTGGAATACAAGTTGCTCCTAAAGGAGGTCGCGCCGGAGGCTGCGGCTGCTCTTACGATAGCGGCCAAAATCATATGCGGAGAGCTTGCCGTTGTGGCGTTTGTCATAGATGGATTGCATTACTTCAACCCGTCCAGCCCAGGTCTTCCGTGGCCGGTGAAGGCTCCGTGTGCTTTGTACGGCATAGGAACGGCGGCATACGCTGCGTGGCTGGCTTTGATCGCTGAATTGTAAACAGCTGCAAGACAGGCTGATTTTGCCGCACAATCTGGCGGAACTCGGGGACAGGAATGGCGAAGAAATAGCCACCGAGCCTTGAAACCTGTGCCTCGCCAAAATACCGATCTGTCGTCGAATCAACCGAATAGATTGTATGCCCAATTTGGATTGTTCCCGTGCAAACTGACCGTATGCTGCGTCTATCGAGGCTTCTGTTTGTTTCACTGGCCCAACTGTTTCGCCGTCGCAGGGACCTTGTCTTGGAAAATGTGGCGCTTCGGCAACAGCTTGCGGTCTTGAGACGAAGGCACCCTCAGCCGCGCCAAATATCGCCGGCTCAAAGACATTTTTTCGCCAGGCCAGTAACTCTTACCGGGTTGCGGCTGTCTATATTCTGTGTCAAAGTGTTTCCGGGCATTGGAAAGTGTTCAATCAAGTGACAGCTTGGGTTACATTGACGACCGAGGGCATAGTTAGCCCGAGTACGGCTCCACTCCGGAGAATCGTGGCGGGTTGGAGAATTCGCACGTGGACTCAAATATTTAGACCATCTCTTCTGGGCTTCAGTGGGCTCGCGGTTGCGGTAATGCTGTGGGGCTATGGTTACAAGCTCTCCCTCTATCATTCCCATCCTGCACCGGCTCTGCGAACCATCGTTGCGAAACTCTGGATCGAGCCGCAAAATGCTTCCGTTGTCGTGGTCCAAAAACTCAAGGATCAATCTAACCTCGTCGCCAGCCCTCACAATCTTTGCACTTCAATTCAGTATCCCTGTCTCGACCGTGCTTCAGGTTTCCTCTTCCTCGCGAAGGGGCGCAGTCTTCAATCCTTCAGTTTCCCCATTTCCCTCCGTTCTCCGCCACATACCTTCCGCTCGGCATAGCCGGTTCTCCGATGTTTCCGGCGGAATTGGATGACCTCTCGCCCGTCTTGAATCTTTCGCATTGAGAAGCCCATTCTGTGAAGGAGTACTCGATTCCTCATGATGACTGAGCGACTTCCGATCTGCGGACGCCTGTTCGGATCTAGCGTCCACGATCAGTCTGTTTCGCACGGTTCCTCCTATGGATCGATTAACAGTCAGTGTCAGCCAACGGAGGCAATGTCGACGATGATCACCGATTTCGAACAGGAGAACTGGAGTTCTGCCGACAAGCTGGCAACGTTTGTTGAGGTTGCCAGGATACATCGCGCCCGGTTTCTGTCGCTTGCGCTGCGCTTGACTTCGCGACATGAGGAAGCCGAGGACATCGTCCAGGAAGCTCTTCTCAAGGCGTACCGGGCGCTTCCGGGCTTTCGCGGCGATTCGCGCATGGACACATGGCTGTACACAATTGTCCGAAACGCGGCGATTGAGTATCTACGAAACCGAAAAGGGAAAATCGAACTTCCGCTTGGACCAATTCACTCGGAAGGCAACGACAAGCCCCAGCTCGAGATCGCCGACCATGGCAAATCCCCTGAGGAATTGTACGAGCGCATTGAGCTCCAGAGGATTCTCGATTCTGCGATGGACGAGGTAACCTCTCTCAATCGAGTCGCCGTGCAGATGTGTGTTCTTGAAGAAATGCCCCATAGATTTGTGGCAGATAATCTCAATGTTAATCTCGCTACTTTGAAGTCCAGGGTTTTTCACGGCAAGCTGATGTTGAGGAAGGCGATATTTCGGCGTATGCGTCCGAACCATAACCCAGTTGCGAAAAACGCGGCTACGATGTTCCCATCGCGTTCCCTCAGGAGGGATAAGATGCGATCCTCAGCCTATTGTGCGTGTGCGGTTTTGCTTATGTGCCTGGTTTTCAACGGATGCTCATCACAGCAACAACAAAACTGCCCCGTAACCGATGAGCATCGAAAGTGTACGACTATCGTGGGAAGTGGCGGCGGATCGGGTGGATCAGGTGGGACAAGCGGTGGAACGTCAGGTGGTGGCGGCGGCGGAACGTCTGGCGGCACAGGTGGGACCTCCGGAGGTACTGGAGGAAGTGGCGGATCTGGCGGGTCAGGCGGCTCCGGAGGCTCGGGAAGCGTAGCCAGGCATTCCCGTTTCAGTGAATCGGAACTCGCGGAATTGGGCCCGGAGGCGGACACGCTTCCGGCGCCCCCAATCCAGGGACTGGTGAACGGTGGTCAGTCACGAGCGATTTCAGGGGCGAGGGTCTATGTGATGGAAGCGAGTACGGGGTCGCGAGGTGCGGCTTCTGTTTCCCTGTTGTCGGCGTCGGCCGCCTCATCCGATGCAATTGGGCACTATGTGCTCACAAATGAGTGGGGAGGATTCACAATTGCCGGAGCCTATCACTGCACGCCGGGCCGGGATGTGTATCTGTATGTGCGCGGGGGCAACAGCGGCAGTGACGGAGTCAACCCTGCGATTGGGTTGATGACCAGGCTTGGCGTCTGCCCCGCGGCCGGGAATTTTGATCGGTCGGAGCCGTTTGTTTTTGTCAACGCCGTGACGACGGTTTCAGCTGCATACGCGATGGCAGGCGCGGCGACGGATGCAACGCATGTTTGGAGCGGCCTCGACATGCCACAACAGAAAGAGCTTAAAAGGGCGAGCGAGTGGGTGGGCGTAGCCACGGGATTCGCGAAGGTTGACGGAACGATGCGGCCCGATGGTGTTCCGCTGCGAAATACGATTCACACACTGGCAAATATTCTCTCAGCGTGTATCAATTCGAATGGGCCGCAGTCGCCCGGATGCACCGGGTTGTTCGCAAGCGCGCGAAAAAACGGTGTGGAGGGTGCAATGCCGGAGGATACCGCAACGGCAGCGATCAACATTGCGCAACATCCCCGTGTCAATGTTGCAGCTCTGTATCGGCTCCAGCCGCGGGCGGCGCGGCCATTTGAACCGGCGCTGGAAACACAGCCGGCTGACTTCGATCTTGCCGCGCAGGAAAACGCAAAGCCGACTTTGGCAATGCTCTCAATGCATCCATAAAAAGATCGAGACGCGATGGCTCCCGGTCTTTGCTGCCACTCGATATTGTGCTGAAAGATGGGCTACTGATCATTGTGCGCGTTGAGAACCTCAAATCCCGAAGGAGCAGTAAACCACGAGGCGTCGGGTTCACGGCGATCGAGGTTGGTCACGTTGAGGGTAACCTGACCCAGTTGAGGGTTTGTGCGGACCACCGACAGGTCGATCTGGAGGTCGGGCGAATACCAGATTTCCCTGTGGCTGATGATGAGACGGTTGCTGCCGTGATCGCCCGCCTGGCTGGTTGTGGTTTCGCGAGTCCCAACCGCGTGAAGCGACTCGATTGTCTGGTTGCCCAGGCTCTCGCGCTTAATGTTGCCGGAACCGGCAGGAAGCGAGCCTCCGGCATCCTCATCGAGCGGGAGGCGGGCGTGATACGGAGCCGTGGAACAGTTCTTCGTGGACTGCACGCACACAACGCGGGTTCCCGCAACAGGGTCGACAATAGTGACCGAACGCAAAGGAGGATCCTGATCGGAGTCGGCGGGAATGAAGGAGCGCGTTTCGCGATGAACGCGGCCCTGGGAGTCGCGGGCAACCATGGTGTAGTACTTGCGGTTGATGGCCCCTCCGCCCACAAGAGGCTGCGCCCAGGTGACGTCGATCCGGGCCGTGAAGGGCGCACCGGCAATGGGGGGTATGTCAATGCCCTGGATGTAGGTTCGAACGTTTCCGTCCGGGACTGCCTGCTGGCTGTTGGCAGCGAGGTTGGCAAATGCGAAGCAAAGGGAAAGACCAAGCAAAGAAGAGATGCGCATAGAAACGCTCCGTTAGTTTGGGTTAGAAACCTAACTAGATTAAGACGGGGCGGTGAGGAGTGTAGCTGTATGGATTCTGCGTTTTTTCTTCAAGCATGCGGAAATGATTCTGCTGAAGACTGCATGACGGTGAGGCAGCGAACGACGGAAGAGGGTCCAATGAAACGGGAAAAGCGCCAAAGCCCGGTTGGGTATTCCTTGGCGCTTTGCGTTCTGCTGCTCACCGGCACTGTCACCAGGGCGCAATCAACTGGACCCAGTCCGGTCGCCGGGGCTCGGCAATATCAGGAATATTGTGCGGCCTGCCACGGCGCCGACGGCAAAGGAGGCGACAAGGCTGCATCCCTGGCTACCAGCGAGAGCGTAAGAGACCGAACCGAAGCAGAGCTCTTTAGGATTGTCCACGACGGCACCCCGGAGGGAATGCCGCCCTTTGCACAGATCGGCGACGCGAATATTGCGGCAGTGGTGCACTACCTGCGGGTTGTGGCAGACAGCGCTCCGCCGCCGGAAACGGCGTCCACGCCCGTGCCAGTAGGCGATCCCAATGCGGGCCGAGCACTTTACTTCGGCAAAGCGCAGTGTTCGGCCTGCCACATGGTGAACGGGCAGGGCGGTTTTGAGGCGGCGAGTTTGACGGCGTACGCGCGAAACCGCACGGCCGAAATGGTCCGGCAGGCGATTACAGCTCCCGGTGAGGAAACAGCGCCGATTGTCCGCTTTGCGAGCGCGGTCACCAGAGACGGGAGAAATCTGACAGGGGTGGTGCGCAACGAAGATGCATTCACCCTGACATTGCAAACCCAGGACGGACGGTTCCATTTCCTTGAGCAGAAGGACTTGACGGCAGTTCGCGATGCTGGTCACCTGTTGATGCCGCCTGACTACGGCACGCTGCTGACGGCAAAAGAATTGAACGATGTGGTGAGTTTCCTGATGGTGAGCAGCAAGGCGCGGGATAACGAAACGGAGCCCGCCCGCTGAGGCGAACCGGCTCAGAAGGATGATTAAGGCGAGAAGATCGATGATGACGGAACTCCGCATAGGGGCGATGGGCTTGGGGGCGATTGCGTTGATGTTGATGATGATCGGCAGGAACGCGTGTGGACAGACACAGACTGCCGGAATCGCGGGAGGGCAGGCGAAAGCTGAGACCGTACAGGACGACGGAAGAGGTGTGGTGGATGTGAGGCAGAGCGATCTGCTTGACCAGTCGGCAGGAGAGAACTGGGTAAGCTACAACGGCGACTATACAGGCAGACGATACAGCAGGCTTACCCAGATAACGCCGACGAACGCGAACGGCTTGACCGCTCAGTGGGTATTTCATGTACGCGAGGTAAGCCCATTGGAGGTGACTCCGATTGTGGTAGCCGGCGTGATGTTTGTGACCAGCGCGAATGACGCCTTTGCTCTCGACGCAAAGACGGGCAAGACGCTGTGGCATCATACGCGCGCGCTGTCGCGCGAACTGGTCGACGATGCCGCCATGCACCACAACCGGGGAGTGGCGATTCTGGGCGGCCGAGTTTATATGGAGACGGACAATGCGCATCTTCTGTGCCTGGACGCGCGATCGGGCGGATTGATTTGGGATGTGGCGTACGCACCCGGCAACAGAAACTACGGCGCGACGAGCGCACCCTTGATTGTGAAGGACATGGTCGTCGTCGGCACCTCCAGTGGTGACGACGGCGTACGCGGGTTCCTGGCGGCCTTCGATTCGCAGTCCGGAAAGGAACGATGGCGATTCTGGACAATCCCGGGGCCCGAAGAGAAAGGAGGCGAGAGCTGGCCGGGCGACCAGTATCTCCATGGAGGTGGAACTACATGGATGCCGGGGACCTACGATCCGGAGTTGAACACGCTCTACTGGGGTACCAGCAACCCTTCTCCGGACTACGACGGAAGCGTGCGGCCGGGAGACGATCTTTACACGAGTTGCCTTCTGGCACTGGATCCCGATACGGGCGCGCTGAAGTGGTACTTCCAGTTCTCCCCACACGATCTGTACGACTATGATGCGGTGCAGACTCCAGTTCTCGTCGACGGGAACTTCAATGGTAAGCCGCGAAAGCTGGTGGTAACAGCCAATCGAAACGGCTTCCTCTACATACTTGATCGCACCAGCGGGAAGTTTCTTTTCGCAAAACAGTTCGCGCTTCGTCAGACATGGGCCAAGGGAATCGACGCGAACGGCAGGCCAATCTCCGCCGGTCTGATTCCCGACCAGAAAGGGGTCGAAGTTTGTCCGGCAAATGGGGGCGCGACGAACTGGTATTCGCCCAGCTACAACCCCGCCACACACATGTTTTACTTCCGTTCCTACGAGGCGTGCGCAATCCTCACCGCAAAATCCGAGCCATTTGAAGAGGGGCGGACCTATTACTCAACGGGTATGCGCGAGACCGGTAATCGCGGCACAGGATATGTGAATGCCTTCGATCTGAATACGCTCGATTTTGCATGGCACAATGCGCAGATCGGCGCGTACAAGGGCTGGGGCGGGGTGATGTCGACGGCTACCGGACTGGTTGTTTACGGGGACGATGGCGAGAACTTTGTGGCTCTTGATGGACGAAGCGGCAAGGTTTTGTGGCATTTCAATGTGGGCCAACTGGTGCACGCTTCTCCAATGAGCTACGCGATCGACGGCAAGCAGTACATTGCAGTCGCCGCTGGCAGCAACGTGTTTGCATTCGCGTTGCCATAGAGCATTCTTCGCTGCGCAAAACGTACTCGAGTCAAGCCGTCGACGGAGAGCCCTTCGCGGATTCTGTCTCGAGTTTGCCTAATCGTCCATGCGGTCTTTGAAGAATCTAAGCCACTTGGGTCGACTTCACGCTCGCCGGTTCCGGGAAATGGCCGCGGTCTATCGTGCCCCTGAAAGCGCGGCCTCCGTGAAAGTCTTCTCAGGCCCAGCCGCGCGCTCAGCGTTGTATTGCAGATTCAGAATTCCAAGCTCGTATCCGCTCAGTCGCGGATAATTGAGCGACTGCGGATTCGCGGGCAAGTCCTTCGGTTCAAGCAGACGCCAAGCCTCCGGTGCCTGGCGCGGATCGTATCCAGCGTCGGTCATCAGCGCCAGTGCCACTCTTCCGCGCTGCTCCTCCTGCGCAATTTCGATTTTGCCTCCAAGCGCGGTTGTGCCCACCCCGGTCGCCAAGTAGGCCACGGGAAACGTCAGGCCGGCCCGTTAAATACCCAAGATCCTCATTATTGATGCCACGCCGGCACAGGTGGGAAGGCGAACTCATCCAGATTATTGTGAACCATTTTGTAACGGATTGTCCTTCCAGTGGCTTTAATCCAATGAAAGCACCCTCGAAGGACATTTCAGCCAATGAGTTCAAGCCTTTATCGATCTATAGGCCTGTTTCTCCTGTTTTCGATAGCGGAATTGGTCGTCGGCGCGCAGGAACCTCTGACGCTCCGGCAAGCTATCGATGTGGCCTTGGGAAAAGGCCCGCAGGCCGCAATTGCACATGCAGACAACCTCGAAGCCAAATCGGCGGCCAGCTTAGCGCGTGCCCAGCTTCTTCCGCAGTTCCGCTTCACAGAGGACATCTCGCGTGGAGACGATCCGGTGTTCGCGTTCGGAACACGCCTACGCCAGCGGCAGTTTTCGCAGGCTGATTTTGCGCTCAATGCGCTCAATTCCCCTCAGCCTATCGGCAACTTCTCGACAAGGTTCTCAGGTCAATGGGTGGCCTTTGATTCCTTCAAGACGCAGAAGGAGATCCACCGTGCCGATTTATTGATGGAGAGTGTTTCCTCCTCCGTCGACGCCGTAAACCAGCAGATCGTGTTTCGTGTTGTCGGAGCCTATCAGCAAGTGCTTTATGCGCAAAGGACAATTGCTGTTGCCGAGCATGAACAAGAGACGGCGGAGGCGTTGTTGACTTCCGTTGAGGAGCACGTCAAGGCCGGGCTTGCTGTCCAGTCGGACCAGATGCTGGCTCAGGTGAATGCCGCGGCGCGCAAAGATGAACTCATTGCGGCCGAGGGTGATCTTGAGCTGGCATGGGCGTCGTTGCGCGAGGCCATGGGCTCGCCGGAATTCAAGGCGACCAGCCTGAGACCAATCGAGCCACACTCGTTTCCGCAAGGTGTGCTGGAAAAGGAGATTGCCACGGCCGCAAAGATGCGCCCCGATCTGACGGCGCTGGGTCAGGCGCAATCGGCACAGGCCTCCGCGGTGGGAGCGGCGAAGTCGGACTTCGGCCCGCGTGTAAGCGCGTATGGCAACTGGGAAGACGACCGCACATCGTTTGGTGGATCGGGTGGTAACAACTGGGTTGCCGGCATGCAGGTCAGCGTCGATATCCTCCCCATCGGCAAGCGTGCACAACTTGCGAGTGAGAGCGCGGCGAAGCAGAAAATCGATGCGCAGGTGGCTGCCGCCGAGCAGCATCTACGGCTCGAAGTGAGCCAGGCGCATATACGTCATCAGACCGCTGCATTGCAACTCGACACGGCACAAGCTGCGGTGAACGAGTCGGCTGAGAGCCTTCGCATCGTGAAAAGTCGCTATACGGCGGGCCTGGCCACGATCACCGACCTGCTGCGCGCCGAGGATGCCGAGCGGCAGAGCCAATCCAACTACTGGCATGCGGTGTACGCAAATGCCATGGCTTATAGCGAACTTTTATACGCCACGGGAACCTTGTCTCCCGATGTCGCGGAGGAACTGCAATGAAGAATCTTTTATGGGTAAGCCTGCTTGCCGCTTCCGCGGCAGGGACAGCCGGCTGCCATGGCGATGAAGCGGCCGCTACGACAGGTACTCCACAGACCGTGCAGGCACAGGTAGTCGAAAGCCGGCAGCAAGATATTCCCGTGAACCTGCGTTCCACGGGAACGGTGCACTCGCGAGAAACCGCGGTGATCTCGGCTCAGGTCATGGGGCCTATACAACAGGTTCTGGTGCGCGCTGGTGATACCGTCCGAGCTGGACAGACCCTGGTGACGCTCGACGATGCGGAGTTGCGCTCGCAAGTAGATCAGGCGCAAGCCGGCGTGAAGGCTGCCGAGCATGCGCAAGCTGCTGCGCAGACGAATGCTGCTCTGGCGACGAGTACTCTCGACCGGTACAAACAGCTTGAAACGCAAAAGAGCGTAAGCCCGCAGGAGATGGATGAGGTGTCACGGCGGGCGGAAGCAGCCGCGGCGAGTCTCGACGAAGCTCGTGCGCAGGGTGACGTAGCGCGCGCACAGGAAAGCCGATCCCGAACCATGCTCGGATACACGCACCTGGTGTCTCCATTTGCCGGCGTGGTGACGGCCCGCATGGCAGATCCGGGAACGATGGCCGCCCCGGGCGTGGCTCTGCTTCAGGTCGATCAAGCCGGGGCGCTTCAACTGCAGGCTGCCGTCGACGAGTCCGCAATCAGTGCGATTCATAAGGGAATGAAGGTACAAGTGGCTCTCGACGGCGGAGCGACAGCAGGTGGGGCGGCATCGAGTATAGCGGGGACCGTGGCCGAGATCGTTCCGGAGGCCGATCCATCGAGTCACAGTTTTCTTGTCAAAATCGATCTGCCATCCTCAAACCAAACGCGCGCGGGTATGTATGGAACGGCCGAATTCGCGAACGGGGTTCGCGAGGCGATCCTCATTCCGCGTTCTACCGTTGTTGTGCGCGGTTCGCTGAGTTGTGTGTACGTTCTTGACGCGCAGCGAATCGCTGAACTTCGCAATATCACGTTAGGTGCGGGGCAAGGCACACTCGTTGAAGTTTTGTCAGGCGTTTCCGCCGGTGAGAAACTTGTTGACGCACCGTCTGACCGCGATCTGGCCGGAAAACGCATTGAATCCGGCACAGGGGTCAGACCATGAAGCAAGACCTCGGAATCGCCGGACGGCTTGCGCAATCATTCATCAACTCGAAGCTGACAGTCCTCTTCATCGCCGCGGCGCTGGCCATTGGGATCTTCGCGGTAACCATCATTCCTCGCGAAGAGGAGCCGCAGATCCTTGTTCCGATGCTCGACATAACCACTGCCATGCCGGGTGCATCTCCGGCAGAGGTTGAAGAGCGCGTCACACTACCTATCGAACAACTGGTTCATCAAATATCGGGCGTTGAATATGTGTACTCGACGTCGGCGCCGGGGGAGAGCCTTGTGATCGTGCGCTTTCTGGTCGGCACGCCGCAGGAAGATGCACTCATCAAGGTCTATAGCAAGCTGTACTCGAACTTCGATCGCATGCCGCCCGGAGTCTCTCAGCCTCTGATCAAGGCTCGATCCATCGACGATGTTCCAATCCTGGCGATGACTCTTTGGGGCGAGCACTACAACGGCTACCAGTTGCGCGCGATAGCTGCCGAGATGCAGCACAACATTGCTCAGATTGGAGATGTATCCGAGACGACGATCATCGGCGGACTTCCGCGCAGTATGCGCGTGGTCCTAAGCACGGAAAAACTGAGCGCCTACGGGCTGTCGCCGATGGCGATCGTGGGACATCTGCAAGCGGCAAATGCCAGCGTGCAGGCGGGGAACTTCTCTGAGAACAACCAGGTGGTCCGGGTCGAAGCGGGCAATTCATTCAACCGCCGCGAGGACCTGGAAGCTGTCGTTGTGGGCGTTGTTCACGGCCATCCGGTATACCTGCGCGACGTGGCGGAAAATATTGTGGACGGCGCAGCGGAGCCGGCCAACTATGTGGTCTTCGGTACCACGAACGCCGGTGCGGGGGCGCAAGCCGGAGCGCGTCAATATCCGGCCCTGACGATCACCGTAGCGAAACGCAAGGGGACGAATGCAACCGATATCTCGAATGCCGTGCTCAAGCGCGTGCACGAGATGCAGGGCGTTACCATTCCCAGCGATGGGACCGTGACAACAACACGGAATTATGGACAGACGGCGAAGGATAAATCGGACGAACTGCTCGAACATCTATTGCTCGCGACCTTATCCGTGACCCTGCTCGTCGCACTCTTCCTGGGGTGGCGTGAGTCAGGCGTAGTGCTTCTGGCCATTCCGGTTACGCTCGGGCTTACGATGTCGGTGTTTTACTTCCTGGGCTACACCATCAACCGCGTCACGCTTTTCGCATTGATCTTCTCAATTGGCATCCTCGTCGACGATGCGATCGTCGTGGTCGAGAACATGGTGCGCCACTTCCGGCTGCCGGAGAATCACGGCCGCCCGATGCGCGTTGTCGCCGTGGAAGCGGTGACCGAGGTGGGCAATCCCACGATTCTCGCTACCTTCGCAGTGATTGCTGCGGTATTGCCGATGGCTTTTGTACGCGGCTTGATGGGCCCTTACATGCGGCCCATCCCCGTGGGTGCCTCAGCGGCCATGCTATTTTCGCTGATGGTTGCATTCGTCGTATCACCTTGGGCTGCTCTGCGGCTAGTTGGACGGCATCTCGAGGGAGCCGAGGCGCCGGAGTCGACAGTTGAGAGCTGGCACACGCGGCTTTATCGCCGCGTCATGACTCCATTAATCCGCTCCTCACGCTATCGCATTTTGTTTTTGATCGGAGTCGTGATTCTGCTGCTGGCATCGGTGGTGCTGGTCCCTTTGGGACTGGTGCATGTAAAGATGCTGCCGTTCGACAATAAGAGTGAACTGCAAGTCATCATCAACATGCCCGATGGCACGCCGTTAGAGCAGACTGCGCGAGTCGCACAGGCGCTTGGCGACGAGCTCGCGCGTCAACCGGACGTGCTCAACTATCAGACTTACACGGGAACATCAGGTCCCTATAACTTCAACGGGTTGGTGCGCCACTACTATATGCGCGGCCAGCCGAACCAGGCAGACATCCAAGTGAACCTGCTGCCGGCCAAACAGCGCAGCGTCCAGAGCCACGCCATAGCCAAGCGGCTTCGCCCGGTATTGGACGCGATTGGAAGCGCCTATGGCGCGCGAATCCAGGTGAGCGAAGTACCGCCGGGACCACCGGTAATTCAAACATTGGTCGCAGAGGTTTACGGCCCGGATCTGGCCGGCCAGACTCAGGTGGCGCAGCAAATCAAGTCAATCTTCCAAAATACGCCGGGAGTCGTAGACACAGACTGGTATGTGGAGGACCCACAGCCAAGGCTATCGATCCAAGTCGATGAAGTGAAGGCAGCGCAGCGTGGCATCGCGGTTGCCGACGTCGCCCGCGCCTTGGCTTTAGCTACTTCGGGCGCGCAAGTGGGCCTTATTCACGATCTGTCAGCGCGTGAGCCCGTGCCCGTGATTGTCGAGCTTGACCGCGCAGACCGCTCTTCCGAAGAGGGACTCAACAATATTCACTTGCCCGGCGCAGATGGCAGCATGGTTTCCTTGCGCGAACTGGTCACGGTCGAACACAAGACAATCGAGCAGAGTATTTATCACAAGAATCTTCGTCGCGTTGTTTACGTCACTGGAGATGTTGCTGGTGCGGTAGAAAGCCCTGTCTACGCAATCTTTAAGATGAACAAGGATCTCGACCACCTCACCCTGCCAGCCGGATACACATTGACCCGCTACAACTCAGCCATGCCTGAGTCAACGGACCATTATTCGATGAAATGGGATGGTGAGTGGCATATCACCATCGAAGTGTTCCGCGACATGGGTCTGGCATTCGCGGCGGTACTTGTCCTCATTTATGTGCTGGTCGTGGGATGGTTCCGTTCCTTCATTACACCCCTTATCATCATGGCTCCGATTCCGCTCACCCTGGTGGGCATTATGCCGGCGCACGCGATGCTGGGTGCGTTCTTTACCGCAACTTCAATGATCGGCTTCATTGCCGGCGCGGGCATCATCGTCCGCAACTCGATCATCCTCGTCGACTTTATCGGTGTTCGTCAGCGCCAGGGAATGCCGTTGGCGGAAGCGGTCATCGATGCCGGCGCGATCCGTTTTCGCCCTATGCTGCTGACTGCTGCTGCGGTGGTGGTGGGCGCAAGCGTTATCTTACCGGACCCAATCTTCCAGGGGTTGGCGCTGTCGCTGATCGCCGGGGAGGTAGCTTCAACGCTCTTGGCCCGGCTTGCAGTTCCGGTTCTTTACTACGCGGTCCATTCCGGGCGCGAGGCTGGAGCCGGCGCAGAGCCCACAATTGCAACAGAACAAGGAGATTCACTATGACGGTCGAGCGGGGAGTGCGCCTGATGGGAGGCGCGATGGTGCTTATATCAATCGGGCTTGCGCATTTTGTGTCGATTTACTGGCTCTGGCTGACGGTTTTCGTTGGGATCAACCTGTTGCAGTCGGCATTTACAAACTGGTGTCCGGCGATGAACATCCTGCGCGCCGTAGGCCGGAAGGATGCTGGCTGCAGTCCCAGAAGCTGAGACTGTGGCTATGACTCAGCACAAACAAATCCGGGGATCAAAAACAGAGCGGATCAAGGATGAGGTTTACCGGCAGATGTTCCGTCTTGAAGAACGGCGTGCCGGTGCCGAGATAAAGCTTGCGTTGGCGATGCTGCGCGCATGGATGGACTTTGACAAAGGACCTTCCGACTGCGAAGAACGAGATTGGCTCAAGAAGGTATCTCCCATCTGCCTGGAGATGATTGAGTCCGCACTGCGAAGTGGCGGCCCTGCGCATCCGTGTTCTCCATGATTCTCCGGACCCGCAGGCACTCATTCGGTTGTCCTACTCGAGGAACAGTCGTAACGCGCATGCGGTCTATACTGGCATGTAAACTGGAAGATTCTGAGCGATGCGACCTGAACTGATACGAGCTTCAGAATTATTGCGTCTCAACACTTCTGAAGGAGTGGAGGAGGCCATAGGGTTGCTGCAGAATACTGTCTATTCCTTCAGCATGAAGGTCTGCGGACATCCTGAGGATGCCGAAGACACAATGCAGGAGGTGCTTTTTCGCTCACTCGGGCATTTGGCCAAAATCGAGAATCCGCAGGAACTGGCCGTCTGGCTATATACCGTCACCAGAAACCGCTGCTGGCGCATGCGCCGCAAGCCGGCTCACGCCCCGGCTAGAATGCTCTCGCTCGGCGAGCTGATGCCGAACGATGAGGAGATCGGACTGTTGCTCCAGGATGGAGGTATAGGCCCCGAATTAAGCCTGCTGCATTCCGAACAGCACCTGCTGCTGCATCAAGCCACTCTGCGCATCCCGGCGCCTTTGCGCATTGTGCTCGTACTTCACGATATGGAAGAGTTGACCACCGAGCAGGTGGCGCAGATTCTCGATCTGCAGCAGGGGACGGTGCGGATTCGTCTTCATCGGGCACGATTGACTGTGCGCAAGGAAATGCAACAACTTCTGAATCGCGGGGCTGGGAATTCGGATCGCGCCGAGTCAGGCACAAAAACGCCCAGTGTGCGTCGATCCAGGAGGAAGAAACGTCCTGATGAATGTCGCGACTTGTTCGCGAATCTTTCTGAATATATGGATGGAAAGCTGGAGCCCGTTACCTGCGAAGAAATGAGGAGGCATATCGAGGCTTGCCCATCCTGTGTGGCATTTTTACGCGACCTGCGTGCCGCCATCGACCGCTGCCGGTCTCTGGACCTTCCTTGTAACTCGGATCTATCGTCGCGATTGCGCGCTATGTTGACTCGGGAATACTTGCGTATGCTGGTTGTCCCCGTCGCAAAATAAAGGTGTGAATATCTGTAACGAAACGGTTCGTTTGTGTCTTTCCTCTTCTGAAGAGGAGAACCGCGATGGAAGTAAGAATCAAGCATCTGGAGCAGGTTAAGTTTTCTGTTCATTCACGGTCGCATTCGATTCTCTGTGACCAGCCGGCCGAAAACGGGGGTACAGATGAAGGGATGACACCTCCGGAATTCTTGCTCGCATCCCTTGGTTCCTGTGCGGCATTCTATGCGGTGCAGTATCTAAAAACCCGCAATCTCGACGACCGGGGCATAGAAGTCTACGTAACTGCGGAGAAGCTGAAGCAACCCGCCCGGCTAGGCGATTTCCGAATCCATGTATCCTGCCCGGGGTCGCTGACTGTAGAGCAAACGGAAGGAGTCATGCGATCTGTAAATCATTGCCTGATACATAACACGTTGCTGAATCCACCCGAGATCAAGATCGACCTGGTAGTGGAAGAAGCAGCGCTTCGGCAGTAGTGGATCCCTATCAAGATTGGCGAATTGTGAACGGACTATACTTGGTACCGGAGTTCTCACGATGAAAATGAGGACAATCACCACGACAGGAGTTGCGCTCGCACTTGCGCTCTTGATGATGCAGTCTCCTGTACGGGCACGATCGCAGTTCGCGCCCCCTCCGGCGGCAATAACTATTCCTAAAACTCAACTGATGCAGCCGAAAGAACTGAATGCGCTGCTGAGCGCAACCGGCAACGCCAGGCCACTGATTCTGCAAGTAGGCTCGCGCGTCATGTTCGATCAGGCACATATTCCAAACGCGGAGTACGCAGGGCCAGGTTCGCGCGACGAGGGGCTGAACCTGCTGCGCGATCGAGTCAAGCCGGTGGAGAAGGCAGCTTTCATCGTGCTCTATTGCGGTTGCTGCCCCTGGAGTCGTTGCCCCAACGTGGGAGCCGCATACAAAATGCTTCACGAAGCGGGGTTCACTAATTTGAAGGTTCTCTACATAGACCAGAATTTCGGAAGCGATTGGGTCAACAAGGGGTATCCGGTTGCACGTTGAGAGGGCAGGCAGAACGAGTGCAATCGCATTCCACCGCGTGATTGCCGCCTTGCTCTTGACCGCAGTTTTGCTCGTCAGCTCACAGGCCAGCGTTGCGCAATCCCTCGTCAACCGCAAGGCGCCACATTTTGTCCGGCAAGATCTCGATGGTCAGAGCATCGATACTGCTCAACTGAACGGCAAGGTTGTGCTACTCAACTTCTGGGCTACCTGGTGTGCGCCTTGCCAAATTGAGATGCCTATGTTTACCCGTTGGCAAAAACAATATGGACCACGGGGGCTGGTAGTAATCGGTATTTCAATGGACGACGACCCAAGACCTGTCCGCGAGGCGGTGAAGGTGCGGCGCATTGATTACCCGGTTGCCATGGGTGATGCTGCGCTGGGAAAGCGCTACGGAGGCGTGCTGGGTCTGCCCTTGACATTTCTTATCGATCGCAACGGAATTGTGCGATCCGAGTTTCAAGGCGAAACCGATTTAGGTAAGATCGAGGCTTCGCTCAGGACTCTTCTGGCGGACCATTGACCGCATGGCGCTCGATGGCCTCACGCGTGGGCTGACACTCTGCCATCTGAGGCCATTGTGCCCAGTTGACGGAGCCTGTCAGTCGTGAGTCCTGTCGTCTCAACGACCAACCCATCGAATAGCCTCAGAGCCGATACACATCGAACATAGCGTGCGATGCTGGCGGTTGGCGCCATCGCAGATGCGGCTCGAGCGGAAGTTTCTTTCATTGATCTGTAACCTTCAGTTAACCGAACTGCAAATCTCTCTGCCCATACTGATCTTGTTGCGCGCCATGCCAGTTGCGCAACTCCCACTGCGCCGCACATGAAATCTCCACATAACCGTTGCTATCCGGCTCCAATGCTGCACTTGTGCATTGTTCTGCTTGGTCTTGCGGTTCTGTCGTGGGGCGCTGAATGCAAGTACTCGCTTTATTTCCCACCGAGCCAAAGCCAACCTCAAGTGCCGCCTGCGAAGTTGCTTTCGCAGAAGGAACGGCCTACCCAAGCGAAATCGGCTGCCGTAGATGCAACTTCTTCTAAGCCGTCTATTGCGGGTCATCGCAGTGACTTCAACTCCGCGGCGAATGGAGCGGCAGCCTCTTTCGGATTGAGAAAGGCCGGAGCACGCGACAAGGGCCTTCTGCGTGGCCAACTCGACGGCGGCATCAGCGACGACATCGATGTGTACGAAAAGGAATACCCGATCATCGAAGCCGCGCACAATCTGGCCCAATGAGAGGAGACTTCCATGACGAATCCACAGATCACTTATAACAACATCTTCGCTGCGGATTATGCGGTAACCGGCATCCGGCGGGATCGCGGTAAGGATGCTCCCGTCCTTATCAGCGGAGCCACAAGGGTTGCTCTATCGCGGCCCGTTCTACCCAACAGATAGTTCCGGATACATTTTTCTGGCGCCGAATTTCCCTGGGCAGACGGTGACGACATCGATATTTTATGGGCCGAACACATCGTTATTCAATCCCGAGATCGGTGAAGGAAACCTTCGGGCGGTCGGCAGCTACAAGTACTCCGAGGGCGGCCACGGCGACCACGGCATGATGTATCAAGGTAGTCCGGAGGGCTCAGGAACCTGGACCCAGATCAATGTGCCGGAGTCCCTGGCAGGCGGTACCGTCGCCAACACGATTCCGCACAGCACAATGGGAGACATCGTTGTTGGGAACTACGATCTGGCAGGCAAGCCTGGTTCCGGGAACGCATTCATCTACAACATAAAAACTGGCGTCTACCAGGTGCTGAACATTGGCCCTCTGGCTACGGCCTATGGCATTTGGCAGAACGGTGGGGCCGCCAGTTCTTCGTACACAATCGCGGGGGGTTATAAGTCGAAGGGCGATCTCAATGTCGGATTCCTGTTGGATTATGACGCGATAAAGGGATCCATCGGCGCTCCGACGCCGCTCAGCTACAAGAACAAGCCCGGCTTGATTACGCACTTTGAAGGGATCACGCTTTTCGGTTCCGGCTATTCGTTGGCGGCCACTACCGATGATGGCGCCGCCTTCGCGATCGTTGAGAAAAACCCCGACGGTTCCTATGGCGAGCCCTTGTGGGTGCCAATTCCGAATCCGGCCGGCACAAAACTCAACACCGCTAACTCCGTCCTCGACAACTCTCTGATCGGCATCTATACATCGAATGGCGGTATTCAGAGCTATGTCGCGACAGTTTCACCGTAGCCTGGAATGGAAGAAAAGCGAGAAGAGTTAATCTCGAAACGAGGCGGAGCGAAAGCAGGATTGCGACAACGCCTGGACGACATTTGGCAGACTCAAAATGGAGCCTGCGAACGCTCGACCCCAAGCGCGGTGTCCCAAATCCTTCAACCAGGTGGCGGCTGAAAGTGACGATTCGAAAATCTGCTGCGGATGGGTCTAGTTGCGGGCTGGGGGCGCGCCTTCGGGAACAGCGCTATTCCCGGTAGCCGCCCAGCTTCCGCTGCCGTTTCGCGCTAACTCTTCGGCCCGAATTGTCGCCAGTTCTTCGGCCGCTGTAGAGATCGCCTTGTTGATCTTGGATTGCACGACCACTCCCGCCCGAACCACCTGTCTCAAGGCTGGACGCATCTTTTCTTCGGGTACGCTGGCAAAGGCATAACCCGCAGCGAATCCCAAAGCAATCTTAAGAACCGTTGAGAGACCCCTCATGTCAGTAAACTCACCAGCGTCTGAAAACCTTTCGTCAGAGAAGATCTCGCCGTTATGAATAGGACGAGCCTGGGCACTACACTTAGAGAGTGTCCAGATCAAAACTTCCTCTACCCACAATCAAAACTTACTCGCGAAATTCAAGTCGCCGATGGGTTGTAAGTCATTGATGTTACATCCGGCCAAGTCTATTTCTTCGGAAGCGAAGAAGCTGGGGCTGGCGGGGCGGCAACGGGGGATTTCAGGTCCCACAGGTGTTTACCATCCACGGACATGGAGTACGAATCCAAGCCAACGGCGACCCAGGGAACCCAAAACAACGGTCCAAGCAAAGGGCTGATGAGCAGCTTACCGGCTAACCCGGCCACACCATAGAGGGCACCCTCGGCCACCTTACCCTCGACTAACTGGCCACTGCCCGGCATGATCGCCACGTCTGCGAATAGTTTGAGAGCATTGGTCACTTGCAGGCCTGTCGACGATTGATCAGACATCGCTAGATCCTCCTTTAGTAAAACCCAAAATTTGGAAAAACCAAGATTGCCAAGTCTCGCGGACAGACTTCTACAGTAAAGTTTCGGCTATGACAAATCCGCAGGATGCAGTCAACCACATCCGGTTGCAGAACGAAACGCCACCGCTCAATCCGACCTAGCCTCCATAGTTTGCGCATTGATGGTTGATCTGTCAAGATCTTTTGGGTGTTTTTTGATATCCGCTAATTGCATAAACCGTTTTCCCACCGAAATGTTTTTATTGGATGAATCTGTATAGAAAGTGCAGCACCGTTATGGTGAAGCCCGGCGGCAGGCTGGTGAGACACGCCCGGTACTATTGGCTCCGGTTGGTCGAGGGACATCTGACGCGGGGTGCTCGTGGCGGATCCGGGCACTGCATTCACAGGTGGGGCAAGAGCTGGCGGCTTGCCGGGGCGAAGATTGGCGAGAGGAAAAAGGAGGGCAACTCCGGCCCCGGGAAGGGGGCATCGCCCGATTCTTATGGTGCTGGTAAGACGACTTTCCGGCTATGCGCTGCCAAAACGATTGATCCCAACCGAGACTGTTGCAATTTGGGAACTCCCAGTGCAAAATGGAAATCCTCGGTTAGATTCTGACCCCAAGCAATCGAAACTTCAGCAGGAGGAATATGGCGCAAGCGATCAACATCGTTAGAACCGGTGCCGGCATTTCTTTCAGTCCCGCGCAGTTGGCAGTCGAAACAGGTGCGGCCGTCTTTTGGGTAAACCTGGACCCGCAAGCGGCTCACAAGGTGGTCCAGGCGCCTGGCGGGACGCCGTACGAGTATACGGATCTCTTGTCGAAAAAAGTCGAAGGAGCGGAGCCGGCGGTCAGCGGCACGATCCTCGTGACAGTTGACCTTTCGTACGCGTTGGATGACGACTCGAGCGTGCAAGGTGCGATCACTATTCCCACGGTCTAGCACTCATAAAGGGGACAGCATGAAGAACTCTGAGAAGGGATTCACCGAAAAAGAACTCACGCGCAGGGAGATGATCAGAATCACGGCTTTGTCGAGCCTTGCTTTGTCCGCCCTGTCGCCCGCAACTCAAGCTGAATCCGTCATCGGGACGGCGCAGGCCGCAAAGAACGTGTCGAATGGCGGGCGGCTGAGGAGCATCGGAGAGATCAAAAGCAAGGGGGGGAAACTGCGCGGGACCATGCGCATTACGAATCAGGTGCGCACAATCCCTGGCGGCAGTGACGTCATGTTGCGCTATTACGAAGGAAGCGATAATTCCGGAGTGATCTGGCCGCCCAAGTCCGACCCGAAATCGGCCGCGCCGTACTTACCTGGTCCGACGATTCGCGCCCGCATCGGGGACACTGTCAACCTGGTGTTAGTCAATAACGTCGATCCCGCGAAGTTCCCCAATTCGCTCGACACCGGTTTTGGGGAAAGCCATGCGACGGGGTCCGGCTGCAATGTAGTGAAGGTTCCACCGAACCCCGTGCCTCAATATCCGGACCAGGTCGGCGACACGTACCCGAACTGCTTCCATGCCTCCAGCACGACTAACCTGCACTTTCACGGCACGCACGTTTCGCCGCGCGGGATCGCTGACAACATCTTCCTTCAGATTCGTGCGGACAAGAACGTCTCCGCCACGGATCCGGTAGTGAAACAGGCCCTGGACGAAATCTTCGCGGCGCCGCCTCCTCAGACCTATGCGCAGATGCCGGACCGGTGGAAAGCTTACCAGGCCGCAGCGATCACGAAATACAACAAAACCGCGCCGTACGACGGCAAGACTGGACTGCCGCCGGATCTAGCGTTGCCCGTACCGTCGCTCACGCAAACGGAATTTCCAGAATGGGTTATCGGCGTGTATCCATACAACTTCCTGATAACACCGCCGCCGGGGCAGGGCAATTCGTACAAAATGGGGCAGGCCCCCGGAACTCATTGGTACCATGCCCACAAGCATGGCTCCACTGCAACGAATCTGTACAACGGCCTGGCCGGAGCTTTCATCATCGAGGGCCAATACGACGACGATCTGGAGAAGATCTATCCGGATCTGAAGAAAACCGAAAAGGTTTTGGTGGTCGAGGAGGCCGCCGAAGTGCCCGCCCTCGAGACCGTTGAGGCTCGGGAGTTTAGTTCGCTATTGCAATTGCCACCGGTGGTTAATGGATCACTGAACCCCATCATTGATATGCGACCAGGCGAAATCCAGCTCTGGCGCTTCGTCAACGCTGGAGTCGGCGCCGGATGGATTTTTAAAGGCTCAAGCTGGTCCCCCAGCGTGACAGTCAAACAGATCGCGCAGGATGGTGTTCAGTTCTCCTACGAGAACTACCAGGATCAACCGCTCCTCGAGAATGATGACACCTTCGCCTCCGGCAATCGAGTGGACTGGCTGGTGCAGGCTCCGGGCGAGGCTGGCGACTATACCCTTTTTAGCGACGACCCTCCTCACAAAGTACCACTACTCACGCTTCGCGTGGCTGGCGCTGGAATCAACCCGGCGCCACAGTTTCCGACACAAGACAACTATCCTCACTTCCCTGACTTCCTGAAAGATATCAAGGACAGCGAACTGACATCTCCGGGGCAGACCGTCGTATTCGACCTTGTGCCCAATCCTACATTCCCCACTGCGCCGAAGTTTACGATTGACGGAAAGCAGTTCTCCGAGGATCCGCGGGACTTTATTAAAGTTGACCTGGGCCAGGTGCAGGAGTGGACGATCAAGAATCCGAGGACCAATCCCCCAATTCCGCATCCCTTCCACATCCACGTGAATCCGTTCCAAGTCGTGGAGATCAATGACGGCAAGACCACGACTCACTTTCCGGAAGGCAAGCGCACGTGGTGGGATACGCGAATTATCCCTCCGGGCGGCTATATCAAGATGCGCTCGCGATTTGTAGATTTTTGGGGCGAGTACGTGCTGCATTGCCACATCCTCGATCACGAGGATCGCGGAATGATGAAGGTCGTAGCTGTCGAGGATCCTCCGGCTCATCTGTTCAACACAGCCGTGCACCACCATTAGAGAGTCGAAGGATCAAATGGAGCGAGTCGATCATAAGAGCGGGGCTGAACGAGCCGCAGAAGGCACAAGCAAAGTCAAAATCAGGAATATACAAACCTTTCCGGTTGCTTTGGAGCTAATGCGGCCTTTCAGACATGCCAGCACCGCTTTTACGCATATGCATTATGTCATGATCAAAATTGAAACCGATGCTGGTGTAACTGGGTACGGCGAATCGATTCCGGCCTGGGAAGTTACTGGCGAAACCCAATTTAGTGTGATCGATTGTATTCATCACTTAACGGAAGAAAGCAAGCTGGGCTTTAGTTTGATCGGGCAAGAGGTTTCAACCCTTCAAAATGTCAGGGACATCATGGAGATTCTTTGTCCTGATGACCGCGTTAATATTTTCTGGGGAGCACCCTCCGCCAAAGCGGGCCTGGAAGAAGCGTTACTGGATATTGCGGGGAAAACCCAGGGGAAATCCATTTACGAATTGTTTGGCGGGAAAATAAGACCAGTTCCTTTTGCCCATGTATTGGGAATTGCACCGGCGAAAGAAACTATCGGTCGAGCAAAGGAGCTTTTGGAAAATGGAGTACACAAACTAAAGCTCAAAATTGGCATTGAAAAGATGGATGGCCTGGAAGACTATCAGCGGGATGTTGAAGTTATTTTGGGAATCAAGAATCTGATCGAAAAAATCAAACCCGGCACCAAAATGGTTGCCGATGCCAACCAGGGATTCATCACGGCTGAAAAAACGATCGCATTTCTGCAAAAAGTGCCCAACTGCCTGGAGTATCTGGAACAACCCGTAATTGCAGGGGATCTACTGGGGATGAAGAAAATAAAAGAGAATTGTGATGTTGCTTTGATGGCCGATGAATCTCTCCATTCTTATCATGATGCGAAGGTTCTTTTGGAATTGAATGCGGTTGATATTTTTAACGTAAAACTTATGAAATGCGGCGGCATGATTGAAGCACTAAAGCTGGCAGACCTTGCAAGAAAGAATAACAAGAAAGTCGTGCTTGGCTCGATGCTGGAAAATCAAGTGGGTGCTATTCCCTCGTTACACACGTTCTTCTGCGACGACACAATCGAAAGCACGGAGTCGGGTTTTTTTAGTGTATTAAGGGAGAACATCGGGTCGGGTCTAGCGATCGATGGAAATTTTGTCAAAGTACCATCCGGCCCAGGCATTGGTTTAGACGTAGACGAAACAGACTTTAAGAAGCATTTGATCACTGCGGATCACTCAGAGGCTCTGAGGCAAATCTTAAGGCTATATCAATGATCCGACGCCACCGCCGGCCGGAACTGCGCCCAACAGTTGGATGGACGACGCAGCTTAGTTCCGGAGCTCACGACCTCTAACCTACACCAGCATGGCGAAAGAGACAGACAATGATCCAACTCGCGCTGTTGCTTCTCACCTATGTGGCATCAAAAGTCTATTACGAATCTCTGAAAATCGAACAGAAGAAGACGGAAGAAGGGCCTGAACAACAGCGGGAAACGAAATCGCAAGACATTGCTGAATCCAGGGAAATCATAGAAAAACGACAACTGGGCCATCTTAAAGGATCTCTGGCTTCAATGGGGTTCTTTGCTGTCAGACATTTTGTTCCTGGGGCTCTGCCTCTTGGGCTGGTGACTTACCTCTACAACGCTGTTCCCACTATGAAAAATGTTGAAGAGGCATTGGTACGTGAGAAGAAGGTCAACGTTGATGTCTTATTCTTCGTTGCGGACGTTCTGACTTTCGCGACGAAAAACTATTTTACAGCGGCATTTGGTCTCACCATGATCCATGCAGGCAGATATCAGGTGATCAGAGCAAAAGATGACTCAGCCAAAATGCTAACTCATCTTTTCAAAGAGCTGCCTCAATCTGTCTGGACGTTGGTTGATGGGCAGGAAGTGGAGATTCCACTTGCTGACATCAGAGCGGGTGACTTTCTTATTGTAACGAGCGGCAGCGTGATTCCCGTGGATGGAGTGATTCAGGAAGGAACCGCTCAGATTGACCAATGCGCACTGACGGGAGAGGCGCAACCAGCAGAAAAAGGGAAAGACGATCCCGTTTTCGCTAATACGATTGTAATCGCAGGAAAGCTCCTGATCCGCGTGGATCGATCCGGCGCCGATACGACTTCGGCACAGATTGCGGCAATGCTTCTCAATTCTGTGAGTTTCAAAACGGGAGTGCAACTCAAAGGAGAAAGATGGGCCGATCAGATGTCGCTTCCGATGCTGGCCTCTTCTATAGCCCTCTTGCCATTCATCGGTCCTACTTCCACGGCGGTATTCATAAATAGCCACTTTGGGGCGCGGATTATGATCTTTGCTCCGCTAACGACCTTGAGGCACATTCGCGAGGCTTCATTGCTGGGCGTTCTTGTAAAAGACGGGCGAGCTCTGGAGCAATTGTGTGATGTCGATACGATTCTCTTTGACAAAACAGGCACCCTCACCACTGACCAGCCCGAAGTGAAAAGTGTAACGGCGAGAAACGGGCATACGGTGCAGGAAATCTTATCCTACGCGGCAACGGCAGAACGAAAGTTGGCTCATCCTATTGCCAGGGCCATTTTGAAGCGAGCCAGGAATGAAGGGGTTACGGCCTATGAAGTTCAGGACTCAAACTACAAAATCGGATTTGGGGTAACTGTTACCGTGGACGGGAAACTCATTCGAGTCGGCAGTATCCGTTTCTTTCAGCAGGAAGGGATAAGGATTCCCAAAGATGTCCTCAGGAAGCAAGAGGAATCCCATGCATCGGGGAACACGTTCATCCTGGTCGGGATTGATCGGCGGATAGGAGGGACTCTCGAACTGGAGCCTCAAACGCGCCCAAAGACTCGAGAGATGATCGCGCAGTTGCGTGCGTTCGGCATTAATCATATGGGGATTGTTTCGGGAGATGATCGAACGCCAACAAGGAAGCTGGCTGAAGATCTGGGAATGGACGAATACTTCTACAACGTGCTCCCCGAAAACAAAGCAAAGATTGTCGAGTCTCTTCAGGCAAAGGGGAAAGTGATATGTTTTGTGGGAGATGGCATTAATGACAGTATTGCTTTGCAAAGGGCTAATGTTTCGATGTCAATCGCTGGAGCTACGTCGATTGCCAAAGATATGGCAGAGATCATTTTTATGGATGGGAGCCTGGACCACTTAGTGCCGCTTGTGGAGTTGTCCAGAAGACTAGAGATCAATCTTCAGAGAAGCTGGATTTTGTGCATAGTTCCCGGTTTCATCAATCTATTAGGAGCCTTTGTGTTGAACTTCAACGTTCTTGCGGCACTCCTGGTCAATAATGTATTTTCCACGGTGGGGGTCAGTGGAGTCTATTACACCAGAGAAAAAGTGACTCCCAGGTTCAGCAACGGATCGCCTGAAGAGATCTGCCCTGTTGATGCGACAGAGATTGTCCCATAGTTCACGTTTGAAGGAGTTTCCGAATGTCTTCCAATATTGAGGACCGCAGCTTCAACATAAAGATTGATCGAAGCCCAAATGCGATAGCCGAGGCTTCTCGAGACTTTGGGCGACTGATTTCAGGTCGTGCCGAGGGAGTCATTGCAATAACGACTCCGGATGAACTTGTCGCTACCGTTCGACACGCTAATTCCACCGGACTTTCGTTGACTCCATGCGGCACTCGGGCGAGCTGCGGGGGTCAATCTCTGCCCAACGGTGGACTTTCGCTTGACATGACAAACATGACCGCTCTCGGCCAGGTGGATCTTCAGAACGCGACGATTGAATGTGAATCGGGCGCCACTCTGCGCTCCATCAGCGAAGTGACTCTGCGCCATAACATGTTGCCCAATATCTTGTCTTTCAATTTGGACCTCACCATAGGTGGCGTTTTGTCCGCCGGAGGTTTCGGCGCAAACTGCCACCGGTTCGGTCCGATGGTGGCCAATGTCAAGGCTCTGGATGTCGTGACGGGTGAAGGTCAACGAGTCCAATGCTCGCCGGAACGAGAAGCCACTCTTTTCGATGCTGTGCTTGGTGGCCTGGGCCACAGTGGTGTTATCGCCAAGGCGACATTGGCCCTGCGCCAAGTCAAGGCAAAAGTACGCATTTGGTCCTTGCTTTATCACCGCCTCGAAGATTGGCTTGATGATCAGGAATCCTTAGCTCGCTCGAGCCGTTGCGATTATATGCAAGGGTTTTTTTGGGCGGGACCCCATCTGCTTCGAAGTACGCCCACTGGCTTCTATCCCAAAGCTCAATGGTTTTACGGTTTATCTGTCGGAAGTGAGTATGATGGAAAAGCGCCCGAAGATGATTGGATACTCGCAGACCTGAAGCCATCAGGGGTGCTCGCCGTTGATGATGCCGACACGGTCCAGTTTATCGACCTCTATCGGGACCGTTTTGTCCAGATGCGCCGCTCCCATGCATGGGAGCGGCGTCATCCCTGGATAGACTGCTTACTGGAACCTGGAGTTCTTCGGCAGATTTTGCCGGAAGTTCTGGAAAAACTTCCGCGGGCTGCCGGAGACGGGCACCGTCTGGCTTGGATTCCGACAAAGAACTTGCCTGGACTCTTTTCCGTCCCGGACGGCCAATGGGCCGTCATTCTAGCCGTTCTGCCCACAAGCATAGAGGAATCCGTTTACGAGGAGACCTTGGCTGCGTTGGACCGGATCCGACGTATGCTCTGGGATGTGGGAGGCAAGGCTTATCTTGCTAACTGGTTCGGTCCTATGGACGATGCTGCATGGCGCCGGCATTATGGCGAGCGATACAATGCCTGGGTTGCGGCTAAGAAGAAGTACGATCCGCGTCGAGTTCTCCATTCGATGGCCTTTACCAATTAATATCCCCATAACTAGAGTGACCGGATGGCGATTCAGCCAGATAACAAAGGGGACAAATGATCAAGGTTGATTTTGTTGTAGTCGGCGGCGGCATCACCGGGGTTTGCGCCGCCTATCACCTTGCCAGGCGCGGCTCCGATGTGCTTCTCATCGAACGAGACGAGCTTGCCCCTGACTCCCCCATCTCCAGTTCGGGTGAATACGCAAAAGCGTTTCGGACCATTTACGGCAAGAACCGGACAATGACCCGCTTGTGCATGGAGTCATTTAAGCACTGGCAACATTTTGAGCGCGAAGCCGGAGTAGAGCTATTCGTCCCTTGTGGCATGATCGTCTTCGGAGCGGATCAGGCACAAACCTTAGAAAACTGGGCAAATCCTGAGGACGCGCGCTGGGCAATCGATAGCGCAGCCATTCTCCAGGAGGAAGGTCTGAGTCACGAGCTGTTGAGCAAAAGGGAATTGGTGGAACGTTTTCCCCAAATCGCCGCAAACGATTTTTACGATCACGCAATCTTAGACAAGACAGCGGGTTTCCTTCACGCGCGAAAAGCAGTGCGAGAAATTGGTTCCCTTGCACAAAAAGCAGGCGCTGTCCTTTGGGAACACACGGCTGTACACGAGGCTGTGAGGAGAGGGGACAATGTTGAGCGTTTGGTTACTGCCCGAGGTGATGTTGTGCCGAACGAAGCGGTTATTTTTGCAGCAGGTTACATGAATGGCGTTTTTGCCCCTGAATTAAGTTGCAAAACGCAAGTGACTCAGCATCAGGTTTTATTTATCAGACCTGAAGACCCCGTACGCTACTCCCCGGCAAAATTCCCGATCGTCATTAACGTCAACCAATGGCGATATATCTTCCCGGTTCACGGCCCGGACGTTATGAAAGTTGTTGATGACGACAAGTGGTGTAAAGACAGAATTATCGACCCAAAACAGGACTTCAGGAAGGAGGCGGACGACGGGTTTCGGGTTGAAGCAAGGGCCTTTTTGCGGGACTATGTCCCCGGCCTTGTTAATTCCGACGAAGTGAGCAGGACAACTTGCCGTTATACCAATACACGTCAAGGAAAGTATCTCATTTATCGAAAGGGAAACGCTGTCGTTATCTCTGCTTGCTCTGGTCATGGATTCAAGAATGCACCTATGACTGCACTGACGGCCGTAAGGCTTGCCGATAGCCAGGTAAAATCACTCACCCCCCTTGAAGAAGAGTTTGGATATGCAAATGCCGACGACTTCTAAATCCAGCTCGTCAGGAAGAACAGAAGGCTCGTCTGGAATTACCCAACGGGACTTGTTGAAGCGCCCGCTCATTCGGGCCGAGCTCTAGCGGGCTCTGGTTCTTGCCCTGTAGTGCACAGGCATTCGTTTCGGCGAAGCGCTTCGCCTTCGACTGCTTGATGTAGATACTCGAGAAGCCAGCCTCGTTGTGAACACCTTCAAGGGGCGGGCTCGATGGATTCGATTTCACCGTTCGCCGTCCCGGGGGCTGGATCGATACATTACTGCCCGTGTAGCGTATGGGTGGACCCGAATGCAGGCTTTTTCGTCGGTGTGAATCAACGCAGGCTGCCGCTCGAGAACGCGGGCCACGCCCATACGCCCGTTCAGCCAGGTCATGCGGTCCCGCATCGAACCGATGAAGAAGATCGCCCGCTCACTGCGTGAACACCGTGAGGTGATCCTCAACTGCTTCCGCGCTCAGAAACTGCACTTCAGTGGCGTCGTCAATGGTCTGAACAACAAGGCAAAAAACAAGCCACAAAAATCAGGTTCACGAGAAGGAAACATTCTGCTGATCCCTGCAGAATTTCATTATTGAGGTGGTTGATCTACAAAGCTATTTTTGGTATAAATAGTTCGCTACACGAAAAGGTCACGAATCTTAGCCTGCCAAGCCGAGCGGTGATGCGGTTCCACAGCAAGCGTGGGGCGGCCTAGCAATGGGTTAAAGGAAGGCGAGCAGGCGGTGAAGATGACCCAGCTGAGTTGCCTCGGTTCCGGTCGAATGAAGTATGGCTAAGGCTCTGCCATACGGCATACAACACGGAAACCTATTCCCCCCTTCTGCGGCTGCAAACGCTTGTTTCTCACCCGGATTTCCCCGACGATAAGGACCGTCAAGTGAAGAGTATTGTCTTCAGGCACGGCCTGTTAGCGTTGCTTTCGTCAGGTTCCCTGGGCACAGGGAGTGGGCTCTTGTCTGATTCTCGATCTTCATTTTATGGCGACTAGAGAAAGCACGCTTAACCAACCAATTGGTTTACAGGCACCCTGGAAGGCCCAATCCGTGGGTCTCGACTATGAGGGCTACCATGTGGCTATGGCGTATTGTCGTTTGACCGAGGAACTCTCTTGTAAATCCGGAACTAAACCAGAGAAGGAACTTCGTTGCCTTGAACGTGCACTGGAAAACGGTTTTTCCAAAGATTGGCCCCAGAAACGCATCCATCTGATCGACCTGGGTACCGGCAACGGACAGAAGATGATTCCAGTCATTGAGGCACTCAATAGAGCCGGGATACGAGCAGTTCGGTACCTGCCCGTCGATAAAAACCCGTACATGTCACGCTACGCAATCTTAACTATTCTCGGATCCGGGAAGAGAGCATGGAACAGGCAGGAAGTGGAGATGTTATTTGGCCCTCTGGCGGATCTCGACTTCGTCGAAGCACAAGACACGGACTCATTGACTATCGAAACCCTGGTTCGCCTGTCCATGTCGCGTGCAACGAGGAGCGATTTGTTTGTTCGAGAGGAAGTGGTCGTTCCTATGACTGGTCTGGAGATCGATTTCTTCCAGGATTTACCCAGGGTTGCGAGTGCTGCAAGAACCCTCAACGGAGAAGGGAGTCATTGCTTCTGCATGCTCGGCAATACGTTCGGTAATTACTCTCCGCAGAAACAAAAGGTATTTCTGGCCACTTTATATAGTGAGATGGAGGCAGGTGACCTTTTTTTGCTCGGCGTGGGTCTGCGGCCCACCGGGAAACGCTTTTGTACCGAGGCGTTTCGCTTTGTGGAGAGGGAGTACTTACCGGGAGAAGCCTTTATGCGTTTGGGTGCGGATTGTCCCCATTCGAAATATTGTCCCAAATACGATCCTGCTTCGTGCTGCGTGATTCACAGTTTTGAGCGTCCTGATCAATCCATGCAGGAAGTGGGTTATTCTTACCTCTTCGATGCCACGGAACTCGTCAATGATCTCGATGCCGCTGGTTTCGAAGCCGTGTCTTGCGAATCCTACCCCAGTCTCAGCGATCGCAAAGCGCCGTCGGGGAGCGAAAACGAGCCGCAATACCTGACGATCCTGGCCCGAAAATCTGAAGTATAGGAAGGAGGACCGCGTATGAATCCTGAAGAAGTGCGACAGCACATCTATCAGTGGGTGGAGAATACATTAAGTGTTCCTTCCCCGATTTTTAACAACCTTCCACCTTGCCCCTACAGTCGGGAGGCGTTGCTTAACAATAAAGTTGAGATTCGTTGTGGGCATGGGGCCCGATTATTGGATTCTATAACTGAAATTGGCAGAACATGGGATGACAGTTATGTACTGATCCTGGTGGCTTGTGACCGCGATACCATCACACCTGAGGAATTGATAGTCGGCATTGAAAAAGTTAATAGGGCGTTTGAAGCCGACGACCTTATTAGCTTTTTTGACCATCCGGACTGTACAGACCCAAGATATGCCGTAAGAAGCGCTAACGGCAAATATGTTCTGGTGGGTATGCAAAGGCTGAGCAACTTTGCACAGGCAGCGAAACCACTGTACAAGAAAAACTATTTTGAAAAGGTCACCAAGCAATTCTCGGTGGCGAAGCATATAAACAAGCTCAGTTAGGCGTGACAAAGCCACAGGCAGATCGAACGTGTCATGTCGTGTTTGGGCCGATCAAATTTGATCTCCAAAACAACCGCATCGAATCGCAACTCTGGATTTCAAACGTAAAGTGTTCAAGTACTCAGGAGCTTCTACATGAAACTAAGCGATCAGTTACCTGTCCAAACAATCAACGACTTACAGTTCCAGCAGTTTAGGGCGCATCTGGAAGAAGTGTGTGCTAACTCGAAATATTACTCAGATAAATTCAAAGAACTAACGATAACACCTTCAGACATAACATCATGGAAGGATCTTCACAAATTACCTATATTGGACACAAAAACGCTTCTCGCCAATAATTCTGATTTCCCGGCGGCACCGAATGCTCGCTTGAGGCGCGTCATCGTTTCCGGTGGAACGACGGGAAGCCCAAAGATATGCTTCTTTGCAGACAATATGCATGAAATAATTCAGAACTGGGTCCCATTGTGGGAGGCTGCGGGCTTGACGAAAGAAGATGTAGTTACCATTCTGTGCCCCATACCTTTGGCCTCGGGAATGATAATCGCGGAAACAATGGAACAAATTGGCTGTACCTCCTTGCCGGTTGGGATTACCACGCCGCCCGAATTCTCGGCGAGGCTGATGCAAAAACTTAACGCCACCGTCATATTTAGCCAGCCATCAACGCTTCAACACTTTACCGAAGAGATCAGGAAATTTAGCTATTACCCGAAAGACTTTAATATTAAGAAAGTGCTCTTAGGTTCGGAAGTGCTGACGAAAAGCATAAGACGACATGTAGAGGAAGAATGGAATTGCGAGGTTTTCGATACCAGCGGCTCATCAGAAGTCGGCATGATCGGTTCAGAATGCGGAGAGCATAATGGCCACCATCTGGCCGTTGCCTGCGCGTACTTTGAGGTCTTAGACCTGGAAACAGGGATGCCGGTCAGTGAAGGCGTGGGCCAACTCTATGTTACAACCTTACTGAATCTCGGACTACCGCTCATTCGATATGACATGAAAGACATCGTTAAGATAACAAACAAACCTTGCGAATGCGGAAGAACGACCCCTAGAATTTGGTTTATGGGAAGAGCCGATGATCGGCTGGTTCTAAAGACCGGCGTGAAGTTTTATTCTTACCAGGTTGACGAAGCATTAGAGATATTTGACGGGGTCACCAGAGCTTACAATGTAATTGCTACAGGCGATTATCAAAGAGATTCTATTAAGTTGGTAATCGAGACTCAGGATACAGTGCACGACGATATGGATCTCAAGCGAAGAGTTTCGCAAGCGATCATAAGTTCATCGATTGATTTTAATGAAATATACTGTTCGAAACTAGTTGATGATCCGGAAGTAGAATTTGTTTCGATTGGTACGTTAGAAAGAACGAGTCGTGGAAAGATTAAGAACAGGTTTCAGGATCTAAGGCCTATCGATGCGCATGAAGGGGATTTTCATTTTTGATCAGAAGCGCGATTTTTCGAAGTAGCCGGCGAGGGCGTTGGTGCAATCAGACAGCCATGTCGATTGCGACCCACGCTCCCTAGAACATATTGTTGAGGCCGCACCCTGGAAACCCTGGTAATAGTCGATTGTTTCTCGGCAAAACATGTGACCAGTATGTGGTCGAGTCGTCGCGCAACGTTTGCTGGCGAGGTACAACATCGAATTGGCCCCCTTTCAGCACGCTCGCGCGCCATCTTCTCCTTCTTCGAGGATTCGCAGCCGGCTCTCTACGAAAAAGCTGGGGGGATGATACGCTGCGCAGGGTACACACGGCGCCCAGATTCGATCCCGGATTTGATTTTGGCGAAGGTCGCCTTCAAAATGAATTGTTGAGATCCGTACTAGCCGCCCCTCCTCCTCCATCCCCTGTGCGCATTGCCATCGCTCGAAGGCTGGGGGCGCACCGTCCCGGCAGGCCCGAGACCGTGCGCTATCCCTTCTATGGATAGTCAATCCAAACCGTCGGGCTTTCCGTATACCCCGGCGCTGTGGCGTACATGGTCCCGCTGGGATTGCAGCCACTGTATATCGAGAAAGTAACGGTGAAGCTTCCACCAGAGCTTACTTCTCCCGCGGCGCCTGGGCAGGAAGTCACGTAATTGATCTCAGCCCCCGGCGTGCTGTCATACAGAGAAATGGTGAATATAACCTCGTCGGATGAGGAGTTGATCCGTAAACTTCGCATCGTTTCGCGGCGTTGGACTGAAGGTGTCTGCACAGCGGCTCCTCCAGGCTTCTTTCATGAAGGCCTCAATTCCAAATTGCTCTATTGCCAACTGGTACAGCTTTCGGGTATTGCCTCAGTTCCCGCCGCTGTAACCGAAGGTTACTGCGCAGTTCCCATCTGGGGGAGAGGTGTCCTGCCTAAAACCGATGCCGTAGGCACCGCGTCGCTAGTGGATGCCTAGAAGGCACCTATACGCTCACGCCTGCCGACCAAGGGCCGACTCCAGCTTCTGATATATCCAAGGCAAGAAGTTCGCGCACAACCTCTCGAAGAGCCTCCACGAAATCATTGAATCCCGCGACTGTCTTGACCGGAAGTTCACGGACGGTCTTCTGACCGGTCAATGACTTCCTATCGAGCGTTGCTTCTATCGTCCAGCTTTCCCGGTCCCATCGAACGTCGAAGCTCCAGCATATTCCGTCATCACGTCCAAATATGACATCCAGATAGCCCTCCAGAACAGGACCGGTACGATAAGATATGGCCTCCAAACTGGTGTGGGTGCCGGTCACATTCGGCAATCGCTTTAACTGAATAGCGCGGTCCTGCAAGACTCTCTTGATCTCGGCAAGAACTTCCAGAAGAAGCTTTGGTTCCTGGTCCGGATTAATTGAAGTCATTATTGATCCCCCTTCGGAAGTTTGCCTTTCGTCACCACGGCGTCTTTAATGTCCTCCGCAGAAGCATTTACCGACACATGCCCGGCAGGATTATTATCCAACACAGCTGAACCTTCTGGAAGCTGACTAGCATTGACGCCAAAATACTTATCACCGGGAGCAAAGACCGGGTTACTCTCTGAGTCGATAGGATTGGAGAGCGAGTCTCTGAAGGAGAGATCCTCGCCAATCAGGTTTCCGGGGTTTGTTCCACCTGATCTGAATATGACACCCTCTGTCAGCACCTGAGAAGACTCTCCGGTAGCGATTCCCTCTCCCATGCCAGAGAGTGCGCCAACTCCTGCCGTGATTCCAGCCGTAAATGCCGTTGATGCAATTGCAGCGCCTACAGGAGCAACATCCGCTTGCGTCTGATTTGCCGGTGAGGTTGCTTGAAAGGCTTTCTGGATCGTTTGTTCATCGACATTCGAACTATCGAACCTGGAACAACCTTCTCGGCCAATCCCGCCGCTATCACCCCGCCTTGCCGTGCCGCCCCGTTCGCAAGCCCCCTGCCCACGTTGCCAGCAAACGGCTTCAGCCCGCCGTCTCTAGCAATCGCTTGGGCCGCCAACATCACGAGGTCCCAGCAAATTCCGCAATGGCCGTCTGGGTCCGATCCACCCAGCGGATTGTTCCGCATATAGCTGTAAAGGTTCAGCGTCTGCGGATCGCCGAATGGAGCTAGGGAACGGCCCTTGGATCACTCGCCCAGTCAGGCGACATAAATCGGCCCATTGAACTTGCGTAATACCTGGCCCCGAAGTAGTCGTTTCCTGATTCGGTATCCCGTTCTTTGCCGGTGAAGTGAAGGGGCGTGGCGTCATCGGCAGTAGCCGGAGCGTACTGGTCGGAGAAGGGATTGAGCCCGTCGCCGTTGGGCAGCGACTGGATGTCGGTCTCCGGCTGGCCTATGTTCGCCAGCTCTCCGCTGAGCTGCATGCGCCGCGTCCCCAGTGGGTCTTCAAGATGGAAGTGCAGCCCAAGGGCATCGTACGTCCCAATCAGTTTGCCTGCCGCGTAAACATTGGTCCGCTGCCAGTTATTGTTTCCGTCGAGCATTGTCAGCTCTTCGCCCGAGGGGCCGAGCACGTAGTTCTGCGTGATCTGAAAGCCGTTCGCGGCCGGATCGCAGGATAGGGGCTGAGCGGCCAGGTTGGGGCTGGGCGTGATCGACCCCTTGGCCACGCGGGTTCCTTCGGCGTCGTAAAGGTAGCCGTAAGCGGCAACCCCGCCCGTGAACGGATAGCTTTGCACCGCGCAGACCCGCCCCTCGCCGTCGTAGAAGTAGTAGGTCTGGCCGACAGTGGTCACCGCGCCCAACGTATTGCCCGCCGCATCGTAGGGCAGGCCCGTCGGAGCCACGTTCTGAATAAAGGTGACCTGATTGTTGCCGTTGTAGTAGACCGTTGACGGAGACTCGCCGGGGATGGGCGGAGGCGGGCAGGCGGTGTTTTGCGTCAGGTCCATGATCCGGTTGCCAAAGGAATCGTAAGCCCAGCAGTAATTGTTGCCGCTGAAGCCGCCCGCCGATGGAGTTCCTGAGGTCAGCCGGTTAAGCGAGTCGTAAGTCAGGTCCCACGCACCCATCACCGTGTCAGTATAGCCAGTGAGGTTGCCCACGTTGTCATACGAGTTCGCCGCGTAGTTGTAAACCGTGGTCTGGCTCAGCGTACGCGATTCGACGGTCAGGCTCAGCACCGCTTGATCCGTCTGCTGCGGCGAGCTGCTGTCGGTCACCTCCACGGTAACGTTCGCCTGGCCGGGCGCTGCGGTGGGCGTGCCTGCGATGGAGTCGGTCGTCGCCGTGGTCGAAGAGGCGGAGAGCGACAGCCAGGAAAACGGATTGCCGGGGAGCGACCATGTGTAGGGTGGCGTTCTCCCCGTGACGCTCAACGTCGCGCTGTAAGCCTGGCCCACCGTGCCGTTTTGAAGCGACGAGGTTGTGATCTGCAACTGCGTCGCGGGCGGCGCTGACGGCCCGCTGGCGCAAACGCCGGCATAGCTTACCGCCGTCACCATGAAAGGCAGCCCGTTGCTCGTTTTGCCTATGCTTGTCACGGTCACCAGTCCGGATAAGGCGGAGCTAAACCCTCAAAGCAAGCGCATCCTGGGCACGCGCGGCATACCCTTACAGTCGCATGCAGCATGGCTGCTGATCGTGATCGATACGGATAGCGTCAAGACACTCTTTCCTGATCCCAGTAGAGATCAGGAAAGCCCTACCAGCATCGCCCCCGACGTAGGGTTCCTGGTCGCTACCGGGATCAAAGTTGAGCCTGGACAGAGAACTGGAGAGCTTCGTATCGCTGCCCTCATGGGCGACACGGTATGCGTGTCAGCCACATCCGGATCCGACAACTTCGAGGATGCGGTCCTGCTCTACGGCATGACAAGATCCAGTGGTGATCAAGTGTTCAGCGACTTTGGTTACCAAAATGTCCAAGAGCTTACCGTGGTGCCAATTTCAACATTGAAAACTCCGTCCCTCCAAATTGCGACTGAGACGTTCGGATTTCATCAGGCGAATGTAACTGCGGCAGGAACAGAGGGATATGAGGTGCCGTTTGCACTCCATATCCGCGATGCAGACACGGGACAGCCCGTCCTTTACGGTTACTTCTCCTGGAACCTGGAAATCACGGTAGAGGGCTGAGAACCTTCCAGGGGTTTGTGCGAACGGACAGGGTTGAGGCATCAAATGCGATGCCGCAGTGAATCAGGCAATTGATACCGTTCCTCGCCAAAACTCCATTCGGCCAAGAAATTGAACAGAAGTCCCGATGTCTTAACGGCTAAGAGTCGGTTGGATCGCTCGATTCGTACTAACTGGAAAGTCATTAAGCTAAGGGCCGATGGAGTTTTTGCGAGAGACAGGTCATAGAACCTATGCGCTGTCTTTCGGCGGGATGAGGAAAACATCGATTGGATTTGGGGTTGGACGCCCCAGCAGGAATCCCTGGACATCTTCGGCTCCGAATGCTCGGATGAGCTCCAGTTGCTCCGACGTCTCCACGCCTTCGGCGATCACGTGCATGCCAACATTGTGGGCAAGCATTATCAGCGTGCGAATCATGGATTCTATATCGGTCTTTGAGTTCAGATTCGAAACAAAGGACCTGTCGATCTTGAGAGTGTCGAAGGGCAAGAATGGCAGATAGCTGAGAGAGGAATAGCCGATGCCGAAGTTGTCGATGACCAGGCTAACGCCCATTGCGTGGAAACGGTTCATGATTTCAACCGCGTTCTGGGGTGCGGACAGCACGACCGACTCCGTGATCTCGATTTGAAGAAGTTCGTTCGGAAGCCCGGTTTGCAGCAGGATGGAGGATACCTCTTCCACAAAATCTTCGCGATGGAACTGGATGCTCGAGACGTTGACTGCAACCTGAACAGGGTAGGGCATGATGCTCTGCCACCTGACGGCTTCGGTGCAGGCCTGGTGCATGATGTTGGCGCCCAGATGCGAAATCAATCCGCTCTCTTCGGCGATGGGAATGAATTTGCCTGGGGGTATTTGACCGAGATTCGGGTGGGTCCAGCGGGCCAGTGCCTCGAAGCGGATCAGGCGGCTGTCGCTTACCCTGAACTCGGGCTGATAGTACACAGAGATTTCTCCGCCCGCCACGGCGGCGCGCAGCTGATTCTCCATGCCCAACCGTTCATGCACCCGAAATCCGATTTCGGGGGTAAAATACACGATGCGATTTTTCCCCTCGCGCTTGGCGGCATACATGGCGCTGTCAGCTTGCGTGACAAGTTCCGCGGCGTCGTTGGCGTTTTCAGGAAAGATGCTGATGCCAATGCTGATTTTGATGGTGAGTTCGTGGCCATCGACGCTGAAGGGATTGAAGAGCGTTTCCCGCAGGCCTTCGGCCACCTGTGCCGCTTCCTCCCGGGTATTCAAACTGGAGAGGATCACCACGAATTCATCTCCTGCGAGGCGGGCCAAAAAGCCTGTTTGCTAACTCCCGACCGCAGGCGACCGGCCACCAGTACCAGCAGCACGTCGCCAATGGAATGGCCCAGGCTGTCGTTGACGACCTTAAATCCATCCAGATCGAGATAGAGCAGGGCAACGATGTCACCGTCTTTTCTGGCGTTCGTCAGAGAAGAGGCAAGCCTCTCGTGGAGGAGTTTGCGATTGGGCAGGCCGGTAAGAGGATCGTTGAGCGACTCATATTCCGCCGCATCCTTTGCTCTCTGCAACTCAGCCTGATTCTGCCTGAGTTTTGTAACGTCGATCGCAGTGGTTTCATACACCATGCCTTCAGCAGTGCTTACGGGTGTGATGTTTGTCAGCAGGTCTACCGTGACGCCGTCGAACCGACGCAGGCTTACGTCTCGATTGCTCAATGCTTGCTCCCGGAGAGCAGCGCACAGTTGTTCACACTGAGTGGGGTCGACTTGAAAATCCCAGTAGGAGCGGCCGATCAAATCCCCGCGTGACTGGAAGCCAAGCAATTTCACAAACGCCATGTTGCAATCGACGATAGTGCCGTCGGGCCGCCAAGTGTAGACGGCCGCTAGATTGCGTTCAAAGAGCCGGCGGTACTTTGTCTCCAGTTGCAGCTCATTCTCGAACCGGGCGCGAATGGTCGCGGTCTGCTTGCGCACGGTTCGCCTCAGCAATGTGACCCAGACGAGCGGTGCGACTACACAAAAGCCCATGCCTCCCAAAATGGCCAGCCCGCGCCTGAGCGTCAACCAGCCGAAGCCTCCCTGCACCACAATGTCTGATGGCGAGTCAATCAAAATCAAGAGCGACTCGGGCCACTCCGGGGTTCCGCTCCGGATCAACGCGACGCCGGTCAACTCAAGAACGGAATCGCGCTGTAAGCCAACCGTCTCGCGGGTGGAATCGCTTCGCAGCAGAACTGCGTTGAAAAACTGTCCTCCCTCCTGGAGTTGGTAGACGAACTCTGTTGCAGTGGCTCTCTGACTAACTAGGCGCGCCTTCAGATGCACTCGTCTTCGGTCGAGAGAGCGCTTGACCACATCGTCCGCCGTCAACTCAAGCGGCTCGATGGCGTCGGCGTTAGACTGAACCGCGCTTAGGCGCACTGCAGAATCCGACAACTCCAGGCCAAACGTTCCGTGGCTCGGGAATCCAATCGCGTCCACTGTACTCCCAATTTGTACGGTAGTTGTCTTCCCAGTCCCCACAAACAGCATTCCCGAGTTGTCCTGGATGGAGAACAGTCCCGGAGACTGCCACGTGACTATGCCGCGAACATGAATCTGGCGCACGAAGCGCTGATCCGCCTCCGAGGCGCCCAGTTCATGAATTGACATGGGCGGCGATGAGAAGCTGACAGGCGCAGGTGGCTCTTCGACCTGTATGTCATCGAGGCTATTGACATAGAGTTGCGCTCCCAGGCGCTTCTGGGCGTCATCGACGTGACGGCCAAGCACAGCCCTTACACGCACAATTGCGCCGATAAGGCTCTGCGCTTCGCGACTGTCCGGCTGAGGTACAACGAGCCATGCCGCATTCTTCCCGTCGTATATCCGGAAACAGACGCGACCATAGTCGCGCTCACAGGGGCGCAGCCTCCCTTCTGTCACCACAAGATAACTTTCGTCCTTTCCACTCTGAAGCTCGGCCAAGCTTCTTTTCTCAGGTTTGGGAACGGAGCCGCTGCCCAGAGCGATGATCTTCGGATGAGCCACTGTCGGACCTTCGGCGTTGGTGCCCGTTACCGCATTCACGCGAATGCGCGTGCCCGATGGAAACCTTGTGCTGATCCCATGAGTGTCGATGAAGGTAGGGCCGGTTTGATTCTGCAGGAACAGGACGCCCCACTCTGGATCGGAATAGGTTACTACGCCATCCAGTTCAATCGGGTACGCCTTGGCGGCCTCGGTCTTGCTCAGGCGAAAAACGTCCCGCACCGTGCGCAGCGGGGGAGGGGGGGCGGAGTGATCGTGCGCCTGTGAGAAGGCGGCGCAAGTAAAGAGAAGGATAGTCGCAACACATCGCAAAGCAGGGGCACACAGGCCCCGCATCTCTGTTGCAGGATTGCTTGTCTCCGTGCGCATATCCGCAACCGGCCTTCTTAGTCCATCAGGAAAGCTACTCCTGCTTGCGCTGTCATTCCTGCCAAGGCATGTTCAGGGTATAACCGCACTGGACTAGGAAGCTTCGCTGTTGCAAGGTAAAGTGCCCTTAAATACTCGTCTTCCCGTCCTCGGCCTGCTGCAGTTTGAATCTCCTGCTAGTCCTGCTTCAATCGGCCCTATCGCAATTTGCATCTGTGCGCCTGATGGGCAGCTTTAAGCCGGGGGGATATTCATTTTGAAACCCAATTGACATAGGCTCAGCGGTTACAGGACCCCGTTGCAATACAACTTTTGTGTAACGCGAGATGGGTATAAGGAGAGAAAAGACCTTCTTCGGTGGCCCAAGAGCGGGCGATTCCGGAACGTTCCAACGCGGTGAATCAGGCGGCAGCGAGTAGTGTCCTATTCGTTCGTGGCCATCGAGCAGTAAGATGGCAGGACTGCATAACATGTACACCCAGAAATCTGCCTAACGTAATCAATATTCGAAAGTCGGAGTTTTAGCCTACGCGCATACTCTACGCAATGGCCGATGACATGCGAACCGCAACCAGGCATGTCGCGACTCCTTCAAGCCAGCGCAGATGAACCTTCTAGTCGATAGCATTCTGCGGGACCGGGAAATGCTCAAGAGCCTGTTGTAACGCTTTCAGGGATTCATTTACCATTCCTCCGAAAGGAATTCCACATGGCTACGACAGGATTGGAGTTTGATTTGTGGGTTTTCACGGTTGAGTGTCCGAAGTGCCGTGACCCCATTGTTGTTCCGCGTCAGAGCCCGCTGGGGAGATTTGATGGTCAGGCTGATCCATCCACGGATGCGTGGCCAGCAAAGTTTCTATGCCAAATGTGCCAGCATGGATTCGTTTGTACGCAACCTGATCGAAAGCAGATGCTTAGCCTTCTGACGGAGAATAGCGTTCTATTGCGAATTGAGTACAGAGGTAGCCCCAGCAACCCCGAAAAGCGAGGAGAAGTACACACAACCTTTTCGTTGTTATTTTCCCGAAACGAGGCGCTACGAAAAGCAAGAGTCTATATCCAAACGACCTACGGACAGGATGTGAAGATTGAGACCCCGAGAGACTATCCATGGTAATCTGTTGCGCTTTGTGAACGCACAGTGGCCCAATCGTGTGTAACGTTGACCTTTCGGGGAATGGCTTCGTGAGAAACCATACCACATGATTTGAGGATGGGCGAGATCAGGAGAAAACCCGGCATTGGAGATCAGGTCCAGATTACCGGCTTCTTGGGAGAATTTGAGGCTGTCCAGATAAGACAGCATGGCTTAGCTGTCGATTTAAAACATCTCGGACTTCCAAAGCCGGATTACATTGAAAGAGACATACCCACGAGTGAGTTAATTTACCCGAATCCTCACCGAACGCTTGGCCCCCTCCGACATTGATTTTCATCGCGGAACCAGATTCTCGCGCGGCGAGGTGTGTTCGACAGATACAGGAATCTCCAGACTACCTGTGTATCCAGAAAAGGGCGGCTAACCAGTGATCCGTGAGATGAAGACGAAAAGGTTGATCGTGGACGCGGCGGGCACAATCTCAGACAGCGGAGGCTTAAACGTCGCGGTTCGATTTGACTTGATCGGAACGCTGGACTTCGTTGATGGCACTCCCAGCTTGGAATTCAGCTTCGGCAATCTCCGGTACATGGATCGTGATGGACCTCAGGTCAGTTCGCGCTCTCTCTTCGGGACGAACGTGACCCTGAAAGGCGGTGAGATTCAAACCACCGTCTTACTCAACAGCCCATTCGCATTTACGGTGATGAGCGAGATATTAGAACTCGCAATTGACAGCGAGGGCCCTGGCGCGCAGCGTCGACCTACCTGCTACTCCTTCCACACGCCCGCGTAGCCTCTCCGAAAGCTACCAAAAAGAAAACTCAGAGTGGCTTCGTCACGAGACCGCCAAGGAAACCTGCGCATAGTCTCCAGAATCCTGTGATGAGAAAGCCAAATAACGCAAGAGAAAGTCAGCTGGATGTATGTAGATGGTCGATGTAAATGACTCATCTTAAAATGCTTACGAAGGCGGCTCCATTTGCTCCCAAAGCAGATCAGATCGTTTATGGAAACTTGCTGAAATTGGTTGGAAATAAGCGCTTTTGATTGAACTGTTTACCATGTACTTGCCGATCCCTGTTGATCTTGATGGCTCTTGGGTGCTTTGACAGCTACAATTTCGACTACAGCGGAGTGCCTTGCTAAGGTTCTCTATGTGGCGAAACCAAAGGCAAAAATGCGAATTGAGTCCTCGGTGCGTTGGCCTCAGAGTGGGCTAGCCAGACCTGGCCGCCGCCGATCCAGTTTCTCGGTAACTAGAAACCGCCGGCCTGCAAGACATATCCGGCAAAGTGATTCTCGATCGCAATCGGACGCAATGAGAGGAGACTTCCATGACGAATCCACAGATCACTTATAACAACATCTTCGCTGCGGATTATGCGGTAACCGGCATCCGGCGGGATCGCGGTAAGGATGCTCCCGTCCTTATCAGCGG
>JBEKUP010000006.1:0-171037 GCA_049514915.1 Occallatibacter sp.
GCAATCTGTTGGATAACTTCGTCAGGCTCTACAGCTACAACGATCAAGTGAAGGTCTACAAATCGGAGTTTGCGCCGACCACCGAGACGATGCAGATTGATCCCTCGCAGGCTCCTCCGCCGCCCGATGAAGCGCAGCTCAACCGCCCTTACGACACCAAGCCCGGCGGCATCAGTTTCTGTCACGATATGGGCGCGCACAACAACTTCTCGCCCAGGGGCCGCAGCAGTTACGAGTTGGCCAACCTGACCGGCTGCTTCAGCTACATGACGGTAGAGCAACTTTGCAACTGGGTTCTGACTGCAGGCTGTTACGTCGCCAAGACTCGCGATTTCGAGTGGCTCAAAGCCAATGAGTCCGTGGTCGATGCCTGCCTGGCCAGCATGATCAACCGCAGCGGTGATGTTGGGTTCGCGCAATTCGACTCGACCCGCTGTGCCGGTGGACAGGAGATCACCACGTACGACTCGCTTGATCACTCGCTGGCGCAGACACGCAACAACATCTATATCGCCGTAAAGAGCTGGGCAACGTACAAGGCGCTGGAGCTGATGTTCCGCGAGTTAAGCGATAACGCGAACAAAACCCGCTGCAAACAGCTGGCTGCCAAGGTTGCTTCGGTGGTCTGCGATCAGGCTGTCGACGGTGTGCTTCCCGCAATCTTCGAAAAGTCCAACCCCGGCTATTCCAGCCGCATTCTACCCGCGGTAGAGGGATGCGTCTATCCGCTTTACTTCGTCAACACGGGCTTTGCCGGATGCACGCTGGAGCAGGTGTATGCGACTGAGCACGAACAGCGCATGTTCGAAGTTCTCAAAGAGCATACGCGCAATCTGCTGCTTGATCCCGAACGACGCAATCTGTTTGCCGATGGCGGCATCAAGCTCTCCTCCACCAGCAACAATTCGTGGATGAGCAAGATTTCCATCTTCATGCACGTTACCCGCAAGGTCTTCCATCTTGACGCGGATGCTGCTGTGGCCGAAGTCTTCCGCCAGGCGGATGCCGCTCACGTGAAGTGGCAGGTTGAAGGCAGCTCCTATTGGGCCTGCTGCGACCAGATCGTATCCGGCGAAGGCAAGGCCAGCCGCTACTATCCGCGCATTATTACCAGCGCGCTGTGGATGGAGTAATTCGCGCAGGTTGAGAATCGATCCCGCAGGATAGAATGGGCACGCAGGGTCACCGCGTGCCCATTTCTGTTGGACCCGAGGTTTGACCCGATTCTGTGCGACGGGACCACCGGCATAGAAGGTTGAGGAGGATGGATCTTGTTGCATCGTCGGCTAATTCATTGGTTTGTTGCCCTGGTTACCGTTGGAGCATTCACCATTTCCGCCCAGAATGCGAGCGCTCAAAACGCGAGTCAGGATGCGACGCCGATCTATCAGGATCCGTCAAAACCCGCCGCGGATCGCGCACACGACCTGGTCGGCCGCATGACTCTCGATGAAAAAGCAGCCCAGCTTGAAGACTGGGCGACATCCATTCCGCGGCTCGGAATTCCCGACTACCAGACTTGGAATGAGGCCCTGCATGGTGTGGCGCGCGCAGGCTACTCCACCGTATTTCCCCAAGCCATCGGGATGGCGGCAACGTGGGATCCGGCGATTGTTCACAGCGTGGGCTATGTCATCTCCACTGAGGCTCGTGCCAAATACAACCAGGCGCAGCGCGAGGGAAACCATCGCATCTTTTACGGACTCACCTTCTGGTCCCCCAACATCAACATCTTTCGCGATCCGCGCTGGGGCCGCGGCCAGGAAACTTACGGCGAAGACCCCTTCCTCACTTCAAAAATGGGTGTAGCCTTTGTTGGCGGCGTCCAGGGCGGCGATTTGAACCACCTCCGCGCCGTCTCCACAAGCAAGCACTTCGCGGTGCACAGCGGACCTGAGCCCATGCGCCACGGCTTCAACGTCGACCCCAGCCTGCGCGACCTCGAAGAGACTTACCTGCCCGCTTTTCGCGCAACGGTTACCGAGGGTCACGTCCAATCCGTCATGTGCGCCTACAACTCAATTGACGACTGGCCAGCATGCACCAACAAAATGCTGCTGAAGGAGCATCTGCGCGACGCATGGGGCTTCAAAGGCTTCGTCGTCTCCGATTGCGGCGCCATCGTCGACATTAACCAGGGCCACAAAAAGACCCTCGACATCATGCACTCCGCCGCTCTTGCTCTCCAGGCTGGGACCGATCTTTCCTGCAGCATGTGGACGCCCGGCTTCAACACCCTCGCCAACGCAGTGCGCCAAGGCCTGGTCACTGAAGACCTCGTCACCCAGGCGGCAGAGCGCCTTTATACCGCGCGCTTCCAGCTTGGGCTCTTCGATCCGCAGGGCTCCAATCCGTTAGATCGCCTCCTTTACAATCCGCGTCTTCTCGATGATGATCGCCAGACAAGCCTGAAGGCCGCGCAGGAAAGCATTGTCCTTCTGAAGAATAATGGCGCGCTGCCGTTAAAGGAATCTTCCGGGCGAATCGCCGTCATTGGACCGACCGCCGACCTGCTCCCTTCTATTCTCGGCAATTACGTCGGTACGCCAATTCGTCCCGTTACCCCCCTCGATGGCATGACGAAGCAATTCCGTTCCATCCATTATGCGCAGGGCTCTACGCTTGCTGCTGGCGTCGGCGTTCCAGTCCCGCGCACCGCCTTCCTGAATCTGGCGATCAAGACAGAGTTCTTCGCCACGCCCGATTGGACGGGCCGTCCCGTTGCCACCACCATAGAACCCGCCATTCAAACCGACTGGGAAAATGCGCAGCCCGTCCCTCAGCTCGCCACCCACGACTGCTCCGTCCGCTGGACTGGCAAGCTCGCCGTTCCCGCCGCCGGCCATTACGTCTTTACTCTTGAGCAAGGCGACAGCTTCCCCTACTCACCGGTTGAAACCTACCGCTTCATTCTCGACGGCAAAGTACTCTCCGAGGGAAACCTGCGTCAGGGAGGCGACCTTTCCGCGATGGGCAACTTCATCACAATGGCCGGCAACTCACCTACCGCGCCGCCATTAATGAAATTCGCCAAGACACCCGTAATTCCGGTCGACTTTACTGATACCAAACCGCACGACTTCCGTCTCGAGTACTCGCATGCGGGCGATCAATCTGGGGGCGGGATCACCCTCAAGTGGGTAGCGCCCGCGGACGCGCAACTTGCAGAAGCCATATCGCAGGCGCAGCAAGCGGATGTGATCGTTGCCTTCGTCGGCCTATCGCCGCAGCTCGAAGGCGAAGAGATGCCCATCAAGATAGAAGGCTTCAACGGCGGCGACCGCACCAGCCTTGATCTCCCTGCGCCTCAGCAAAAGCTCCTCGAAGCGCTCTCTGCCACCGGCAAACCCCTCATCGTCGTCCTGCAAAGCGGCAGCGCCGTCGCGCTCAACTGGGCCAATCAACACGCTGACGCAATCCTCGAGGCCTGGTATCCCGGCGTCGAAGGCGGCACAGCTATCGCGCGCACCCTCCTCGGACTCAACAACCCGGCCGGACGCCTGCCGATCACGTTCTACTCTTCGCTCGATGGTCTGCCCGCCTTCACTGACTACTCCATGAAAGGCCGCACGTACCGCTACTTCACCGGCAAGCCCCTGTGGGGCTTCGGCTACGGTCTCAGCTACTCCACTTTCAAGTACGGACCGGTGACGCTTTCTGCCGATTCGATCAAAGCCGGCGATCCCATCACGGCGACGGTCACAGTCATCAACACAAGCGCTGTAGAAGGGGACGAAGTGGTGGAAGCGTACTTAAAGACACCGCAGACGGATGGGCCCATTCACTCGCTGGTCGGATTTCAGCGGGTCAATCTCGCCCCAGGAATCAGCCAGGAGGTCACCATCACAGTCGATCCCCGTTCCCTTTCGAGTGTCGACGACAAAGGCGACCGCGTCATTCTGGCTGGTAAATATACGCTGACCCTCGGGGGCGCGCAGCCCGAAGAAACCAATGCCAAATCGGAAGCCGCGTTCACGGTGAGCGGCTCCGCGCCGCTGCCAAAATAATTCCAACCTTGCAGGCGGACGATTGTAAGCTGGACTACAGAAGCGTCTATCCTGAAAGTCGCGTCCGATCAATTCTGAGGGTATAGATTTCACGGGTCCGGGTCTATGGCGTTCCCGCTTTTTTCCTTGCTGATCCAATCAATCTTATCTGCGATACCACCGCGCAAACAAATGCCCACAGCAGCAGTAAAACGCCTAGCCCCACCAGCGGCGGCCCACCCATCGCGGCTGGGCCGGTAGTTGTGACATTGATACTCAGCGTTGCGGCGGAGGAAAGCGGCCATCCGGCAGTTGCCCCCACTGAGCCGTTGCAATATCCAAACGTGACATACAGGCCAATGGCCAGAAGCACCACTGCGGCAATCAGGAAACGGTCGGGCTTCATTTTGCACTCCTAAAGTGTTGAAGCCCAAATTCTATATCCTGCTCGGCGCCTAAGCGGATCTGTTTCCGCGTCGCTTACTCCCTCGGAAACAGCCGCCCTTCCCGCCCCATTTCCTTTTCTTCCCGCTCACGCCGCTTCTGCGCGAGACGCTCTTCACGATCCAGCCGCTTCTGTTCCAACCGATCTGCGCGCGCCGGATTATCGCGATATGCGTCTGCGGGGGTGAACAAGCCGACAACGGCGCAAATGAGCGACCAAGCCAGGATCAGCAGACCCAGCGCCACCAAGGCGAGCCCGCCTACCGCGGCAGGTCCTGCAGTCGCAATGGAAAGTTGCAGGCTTGCACCCGCCAGTGGGTACGCAGCATTGAAAGCTCCCGTGCCAACGCCATAGGTAAAGATCACAGTCACGCCGGCCGCCAAAAACAATACGGCCAGAAGGATGGGTCCATCGGATCTCATGCCAAATCACCTCGTGCGTTCGTTGTGCGCCGCGCATGCCGCGCCGGACCGCACGAGCCCGAATCGGGCTCAATCAAATCAGATGCAATCTGTCCCGTGAAAGCCGCCCTGTGATCCTCATACAGCGGCGTTCGTGTGCTGGAGTAATCCGGAAGATGCTGCTCGGCACACGCGGTCGATCCCGCCGCTGCCGCCCAGTGACCGACATCACATAGTTCCGCTTGCCAAATCCTCAATAATTCTTAATGATTGCCGCGGACGCGTCGCCGCGCAGGGTACCTTACCCCCGCGCTGACCGCATCCGCAGCCAGTCACGGAGGCATTTTGCGTTTAGGCATTCTCCATGAAACCGCTCCCGGAGAGACGCGGGTCGCCCTGCTGCCGGAGAGCCTGAAAGCGCTACTGGCACAGGGCATCTCGATCGTCGTAGAATCCGGCGCAGGCGTCAGCGGCGGCGCATCCGACCAGGCCTACGCGGAAGCCGGCGCATCCGTCACTGCCGACCGCGATTCGATTTTGTCCGGCGCCGACCTGCTTCCACTGGTCACGGCTCCCGATCCGGCGGACCAGGCGCGACTGAAACCCGGCGCCGTGGTCATCGGCTTTCTGAAACCTCTTGATGCACCCCAGGCATTAGCCAACGCCGTTGACCGCCCAACGACGCTTTTCAGCATGGAGCTGGTGCCGCGCATCAGTCGCGCACAGTCCATGGACGCACTCTCTTCAATGGCCACCATCGCCGGGTATAAAGCCGTCATCTCGGCGGCCGACCTTCTTCCGAGGCTCTTTCCCATGCTGATGACCGCCGCGGGTACCATCCCCCCGGCGCGCGTCTTTATCATCGGGGCGGGCGTAGCCGGCCTGCAGGCAATTGCCACTGGCCGCCGGCTCGGCGCTGTTGTGGAAGCATACGATGTGCGCGCAGCGGCGGGCGAACAGGTGCGCTCGCTGGGCGCAAAGTTCCTCGACGTCGACCTGGGCGGAATCAGCACCGAAGGCGGAGGCGGGTACGCCGCCGAACTCACTGAGGAAGCACTCGACCGCGGCCGCGACCTGATCACGCGTACCGCTGCCCATTCTGACGTGATCATTACGACCGCACAGGTTCCGGGCCGGCCAGCGCCTCGCCTCATCCGCAGAGCCGCCATTGAGGCCATGCGCCCCGGCTCCGTGCTTGTGGATCTTGCTGCCCCGGCAGGCGGCAATTGCGAGCTGACCCAACCCGGCATTACTCAGACCATCAACGGCGTCACGCTTCTGGCGCCGCTCAATCTGCCCGCGGAAGTCCCGGTGCACGCAAGCCAGCTTTACGCGCGCAACATTCTCAACTTTCTTGCCCTCATCATCAAGAACGGAGAACTCGCTGTCGACCTCGCGGACGAAGTGCTTGCCGGCGCCTGTGTATCCCACCAAGGCAAGCCCATCAATCCGCGCGTCGCCAAACTTCTGCAACCGGCAACCACTTCTACCTAAGAATCCCATCGGCGGCGAAGCAGCGTCCGCCGCACCGCAGGTGCTATGAACCCCGCTGTCCTCATCGCTTCGGTTTACGTCTTCGCGCTGGCTGCCTTTCTCGGTTACCAGGTCATCAGCCGCGTGCCGCCGCTGTTGCACACGCCGCTGATGTCCGCCACCAACGCCATCTCCGGCATCTCCTTGATCGGCTCGCTGGTGCTGGCCGGCGCAATGAAGAACCAACCCTCCGCGCACATTCTCGGCTTCGTCGCCGTCACTGCGGCCACCATCAACGTGGTGGGCGGCTTTGGCATTACCGATCGCATGTTGAAGATGTTCGGCAAGCGCAAGGCCGAAGCCAAGCCCGAAGCGAAGGAGGCGGCAAAGTGAGCCTCACCTCCTACTTCATGGAAGCCACGTACCTGATCGCTTCCATCCTCTTCATTCTGTCGTTAAAGGGAATGTCCCACCCGGAGACGGCGCGGCGCGGCATGTTCATGGCCGAGGCCGGCATGCTGGCTGCCATTGTGGGCACGCTGGTGGGCACTCAGATTGTTACCTGGGTTTGGATCATCGCAGGCCTCACGTTAGGCTCCGCCATCGGCGCATGGATGGCGGTGAGCGTACCGATGACTGCGATGCCGCAGCGAACCGCGCTGTCGCACGCATTTGGCGCGCTGGCCGCGGCCCTGGTCGGTGTAGGCGAGTTCCTGGTCCATGCAAACGAGATGACCGTTGTGACTCGCGGCGCTCTTGGCTTCGAGGTCATGCTCGGCGCGCTCACCACCACCGGCTCTCTGATAGCCGCCGGAAAGCTGCAAGGCGTTATCGCCGGCAAGCCCATCCAGTTCCGCGGCCAGAACGCCGTCAACCTGGCTGTTGCACTGGCTATGGTTTCATGTTTCGTCTTGTTCTGGATTCATCCTGAGAATGTGGCCGTGTTCTACACCATGCTCGGCATGGCTTTTGTCTTTGGCATCATGCTTGTCATTCCCATCGGCTCTGCAGACATGCCGGTGGTGATGTCGCTGCTGAACTCGTATGCGGGTTTGGCCGCGGCCGCTACGGGCTTTGTTCTGCAAAATAACGTCCTCATCATCGCCGGAACTTTGGACGGCTTCTCCGGCTTCATTCTTTCGGTGCTGATGTGCAAGGCCATGAACCGGTCCATCACCAACGTGCTGTTCGGCGGATTCGGCGCGACCATCGCGGAGGCCGGCTCGGCAAATGTGGGCGGAGTGATGCGCGAGATATCGCTGGACGACGCAGCCATGCAACTGGCCTTCGCCAATCGCGTCGTCTTCGTCCCCGGCTATGGGTTAGCGACCGCGCAGGCGCAACATGCCGTACGCGAGTTGGCCGAACTGCTGGAAGGACGCGGCGTCACCGTGAAGTACGCCATTCACCCGGTTGCGGGAAGAATGCCCGGACACATGAATGTGCTGCTGGCCGAAGCCAATGTTCCCTACTCCGCGCTTTACGAGATGGAGCAGATCAATCCCGAGTTTCCCTCCACCGATGTGGCCGTAGTGATCGGCGCCAACGACGTCGTCAATCCCGACGCGCGCGACAATCCCAAGTCGCTGATCGCCGGCATGCCAATCCTGGAAGTCGACCGCGCAAAGAGCGTGATCGTGTTGAAGCGCGGACAGGGACGCGGCTTCTCGGGCCTCGAGAATCCGCTCTTCTTCAAACCTTGCACGACCATGCTTTACGGCGATGCGAAGTCGAGCCTAAGCCACCTGGCCCAGGCCGTCCAGCATGTGTAACTGATCGGCAGTGGTGCAATTCTCTTTGACGCAGGTCAATCGGTTCTTCCGCGTTTCCGGTCAAGTATTTCAAGGTGACCAACCTGCCCCGACCGAAGTCCAAGGCTAGGCGATACCAACAAACAATGTCAATTGACTGACCAAAGAATGACAATCAACTCATGGATGATTGCTAGTCTGAGTTCTTTATTCCCTGCCAAAACCATTCGACTGATCGATGGAAGCTGGCTCTAGATCATGCTGAGTTTGGAGGTAACTTTGGGCTGCATTTTTCTAGCTTTGCGTGCTTTCGCAACCGCACATTGGCCAGAGATTCGCACCTCGGCCAGTCTTGCGTTAGGCGTGCGAATAATGATCTCTCTTATCTTCCTATCGGTCCTTTCCTCTTCTTCATGGAGCCAGTCGCAAACTTCAACGGCCTGTGTAGATAAAGCAGCGCTGCCCCCTCTGGCGACCTTCGGCGGGCCTGCCACGGCCGCGCCGGGCCACACTGAACTGGGCCTTTCTGTTGGCTACTTCGCCCAGGCATTCAACGGTTCTTGCACCATCACCGATGTCGAGGGCGCCTCGGATTGGTTCACGCGTTTGCGGCGTGGCATGACCAGCCGCACCGATCTCGGATTCGATGCCCTCATCGCTGTTCACCCCGATGGCAATCAGGAAGTTGCCATCAAGGGCGCCTTAAGGTACCAAGCTACCCGAGGACTTCGCCTGGAAGCAGGCATAGGCGCCGCCGATGGGGGAGACGGCCGAGCCGTGAATAGCGACCTGGCCGCCGTCATTGGCACCCATAAGCGCCCCCAGGACACTTGGAACTATTACACCTCGATTCGTCTAGTGGGAAGCCACGGTTGCATCCGTCTTTTCTGCCTGCCCACTGAGAGCGCACCTGGCAGTCGTCCGCCTGGTACGCTTATGCCTCTGGGGGCCATCGGCGCCGCCGCGCACGTTTCCGATACCACGCAATTCGTCATGGAAGCAGGCCTGGGTGGGTACTTTTCACGGGAACAGCCAACCTCGGATCCGTACTACAACGTTTCCTTCGGGCTGCAGTTCAACGTCGGCAAAGATCGCAAGCCAGTCGGAAGCGGAGATAAACGGTAAAGATGCGCCGGCCGCGACAAAGCTGTTAGCCCGATTTTAAGATCGTCCTGCTTCAGCGCCAGTCCGATCGTTCCTTGCTGGTTGGTGGTTACCAATACTTCACATAAAAAAATGGGCGGCAAAGGTTAGCCTTCGCCGCCGCCCGTCCCTGGGTTGTCTTGAAGTTGCTGCAATGTTGCGTTGACTCAAAAACCTGTCCGCATCAAATGCGGTTTACTGCAAAAGCTTGGTCACTTCCTGCTGCACGCTGTTTGCCTGCGCCAGCGCCGCGATACCGGTTTGCGAGAGGATCTCGTACTTCGACATGTTCGAAGTTGCTGAAGCATAGTCAGTCGCCTGCACCGCGTTCTGCGCCGAAACCACATTCTCCTGTTGCGTGCTCATCACCTGGCTGATCGAGTTCAGCGTGTTGATCTGCGCGCCGATATACCCATCCTGCGCCGCTACATCGCTGATGGCCACGTTCAGATCGTTCAGCGCGGACTGAGCATCGGTCTGGTTCAACAGGTCGGTGCCTTTCAGTGACTCGCCCGCCGCATCCGTGTAGCTGATGGTCGCAATCTCACCGGACGCACTGATATCCATCGTGATTCCCGTGTTCGTCGTGCCGCCGTACGTGGGAGTGCCTGAACCAATGGTCGTGGACTGGTCCTGGATGCCGCCGGAGCTGGCGATCCCGATGCTGTAATAGTCTTGAGCTGTGGTCGCAGGGTTGGCAGCAAGATAAGTCAATGTCCCGCTGGGCGTGGTTTGATCTCCGCTTCCAGCCGCCGGCGCAAAGCTCAGGGCTCCTGCAGCGCCAAGCGATGCATTTGACGACGTAAACACGATGTCCTTGTTCGTTTGGCTGTATGTGGCCGTGACGCCATACGCCCCGGAATCGATCGTCTTTGCCAGGTCCTGAAGCGTATCGGTTGTCCCGGAACCTCCAAGCGTGATGGTATTCGTGCCGATCGTCAGGGTGCCATTGAGTACATCCGTGATGGCTTCGCCGGCTCCGCCTAAAGTCAGAGCGCCGATCCTGCCTGTGCTTGCGGAGTCAACCGTCGGCGTTCCGGCGATGGAGATATTCGTGGCAGTGGTCGCAGGTGTAGCCGACGCCGGCACATTGCCTGCTCCGACACCCGCTGCAATGCTCGTGACACTTGTGCCGCCGCCGGCGGACGTAAGTGTCAACACGCCACCGGCGACACCGGCCGAAAGACCGGAGGTCGGGTCAGTTACGGTGGCCCAGTTGTTGATGGTCTTTTCCAGATCGGCGAGATTGTCGGTCGTGCCTGCCGTGCCCAGCGTGAAGACCTTGGTGGTGCCGTCGGTACCGGTAACGCTGAGCGTGCCGCCGGTCAACACATCCGACCCGCCGCTGAGGGTAAAGGTGCCCACTGAACCCGCGGCATGCAAAACCAAGCCGGTAGCCGCCACAATGGGCGCTGCAGGATTGAGGCCGCCATTGTCTTGCGTTAACACAGTGTCCGTAAGGTTTGTTCCACTCACGCTGGCCGTGGAGCTTGCCGATGTAAATGTCAATGTGTTGCCGCTAACCGATGCCGTGATTCCATAGCCCGCGGCGTTGATGGTAGCAGCAAGATTGGTGATGTTGTCTGTAAAGTCCGCCAGCCCAAGCGTGATAGTGTGGCTTGTTCCGTCGGCTCCGGTTACGTTGAGGGTTCCTGCCAGTGCATCCTGAGCCAGGCCGTTCACCGTAAGTGCTCCCACTTCGCCGACGTTCCCGCCAGTGCCCACGCCTGCGCCGGAGATGATGATACCCGTGTCGGCGCCGCTGCCGCCGCCATCCAGTGCCGCTTCCGCCGTCGCCACAGCTCCACCGCCGGCCTCAGCCGCCGTGCCAAAGGTCGCCGTCAACCCCAGCCCCGAGTTGTTAATCGCACTCATCAAGCCTTGCACTGTGTTGCCGTAGTTGGTGCCGCTTCCAACGGTAATTGTCATCGTGGTTGGAGTTACCGCCCCGTCGAGCCCGGTCTTCAAATAGGCTAACTGGACATTCGTCTGTGCGGTCGAGAGGCCAAGGCTGTCGCTGGTTGTCGCCAGGGTCCCGTCGTTCGACAGGTCCACAAACACGTTGCTGCCGGTTGCGCCGTTTCCGTCGCCGTAGGCCATCACGCCATTGCTATCGCCCACGCTCGTCTCAGAGAGCGCGTGAATATTCAGTTCGTCGAGTGATGAGCCTGCGGTTGAAGAATCGCCCGTATAGATTGCAACATTGGTTCCGTTGAAGACCTGGTCCTGGTTATAGGTGGTCGTCGATCCGATGTTGTTTACTTCGGCCAGGATCGACTGGTACTCCTGGTTCGCCGCCCCCTCCTGCGTGCTGTTAAGGGTGCCGTTCGAGGCTTCCGTCGCCAGCGTAATTGCGCGGTCCAGCAGGTTCGTCACCTGGGAGAGAGCGCCATCAGCCACTTGCAGCAGGCCCACCCCCTCCGTCGCATTGGTCCCCGACTGCGTCAGGGCAGCTGAGTTGGCCGCCAGGCCATTCACCAGAGAAAGGCCCGCGGCATCATCTGCGCCTGAGTTGATCTTCGAACCCGATGACAACTGCTGCAGTACAGTCTGCAAGCTGCTGTTCGTGTTGTTCAGGTTGTTCTCCGCGTAGATCGCCGAAAGATTGTTCAAGACTCCGAGGGCCATGGGACCACTCCTTCTTGGATGACTTTGTTGGCGCCCTTGCCTGCGGTCTATTTCCGTCCGCCAGGCCCCGGTTCCATCCGGATAGGCTTCCTTGCATCCACCCCCTTCATCGGACATGGGAAAAATAACTTTAGTCACAATCTTCTGCAGCGTTCCGAATCATACTGTCGCGCTCTGCGTCAGGGCTGTCCCGGTTCCATGCAGCCACTGTCCCAATCCACTGCAACCACTGTCCACATGCAGGGCAATCGGTGTCTGAATTTGCTCCACCTGCCTGTCTCGCTTCTCGACAAACTGGGGTGGGCTCCCTGCGGCTGGCATCTCTTCATTCTCACGCCCCGTACACACGCTTCCGTTTCGTTCCGTGGCAAAAAAAAATCGGCGGCAAGAGGGTTGCCCCTTGCCGCCACCGGTCCAGACTGCGACCGCATTGCTCTCTGCCTGAAACATCGGTCGTGCTTAAACTCATTTACTGCGGAAGCCCAGCCCCCGGTCCGTCGCCCACCAGGTTCTGCGGTCCATCGGGAGCTCCTGCGCCCGGCGGTGGTGGTGGCGCTCCTTGCCGCTGGAACTGCCCACCCGGTCCCGGTCCGCGTCCCTGTCCACGCGCCCAGTTTCGCTGCCCCATTGCGTGGCTCGCGCGGTCTGCCTGCAATTGCTTCCACTGGTCCGGAGTCAGCTTGCTGCGAATCGCCAGCAAGAAACGGGCATTCGCCTTTTCCAGTTCAGCGCGTGCTTGGGCCACGGTGTCAATCTGGGCTAGAATCTGCGACTCATTCGGTTGATCCTCACTCATCAGAGGTTCCAGGTTGAGCTCCGCCTTCTGCAAGCTTGCGCGCAAGTCGATCAGCGTCGCGCGATGCTGAAGCAACGTTGCGTCCATCGCTTTGCGCTGCTCGTCGGTCAACTTCAGCTTGTCAATCATCTTCTGGTTGTTCCACCAGTGTGGATGGTCGCCATTCGCTCCCAGCGCCCGCTCGAAAGGCGGACGGTGATCGCCAAATCCAGGTCCGCCACCAACCGCCGGTTCCTGCGCCAACGCAACCCCGGCAATCATTACACCGGCAACCAGCAGTCCAGCCTTGAGAATCCGTCTTCCAAAAAAAGCCTTCATGGAAGTGTCCATCCCCTTACCCTCCACTCTTTCGTTCGAAATATTGCGTGTGACGTATGTTTCCGTTATTTCTGGACTTCGTCCTCGGCCATCAGTTGAGCCAGAGGCTCCATGGCGCTCGGCGTTTCCCGTGATACATCGCTGTCCACCTTGGCCAGCAGATCCTCTTCCTCCTGGCGAGCCTTTTCGGCCGCAACCAGCCTTTGCTGTTCGGCAGCCCGCGCTACAGCAGCAATCCTTGCCGCCTCCTTCCGCTGATGCCGCTCGTAAACTCCTCCACTGACACCGCCTGCAACCAGCGCGCACCCCAACGCCACACCCGCCGCCAGCCGCCAGCTCCTGTGCCGCACTCCGTGCGCCATCATGCGTGGCCGGCTCAGTTCCGCATCGCTCCAGGCGTGGACGCTCAACTTGAAGTTGGTCACCGCCTGGCTCAGCGCTTCGTCCAGCGGCTCGCCTGCAGCCATCCTGTCCAGAGCCTCTTGCTCAGCGATTCCATTCCTTCTCTTTGTCCATCCGTCCATCACGCTCATCGTTTACCTCCCAGTTCCGCACGCACTCTGCCGAGTGCCCGCGAAAGGTGCGCCTTGACCGTTCCCTCGCTCAATCCCGTGGCCAGCGCAATCTCACTCAACTCCTGCTCTTCAACAAACCGCAGCAGGAAAACGGTCCGCTGCCGCTCGCTCAAACCTTTCACCGACTCCCACACCCGCTTCACCTGCTCCTTGGCCAGCAGCTTTTGTTCTGCCGATCGCTCTCCGCTCGGCAGCCACTCGCTGGCTTCGTCCAGGTCCACTGAATTCACCCGCGTCTGCCGCCAGAATTGCATCCGCCGGTTGCGCCAGTGGTCCTTCTGCAGGTTGATCGCGATCCGCATCAACCATGTCATCGCGGTTGACTCGCCCCGAAAGCTACCCCAATTCCGATGCGCCTTCAGGAAACACTCCTGCGTCAGCGTTTCCGCCAGATCAACGTCGCGCGTGGACGCCAGCAGAAACCGGAAGATTTGAGGCCGGTGCCTCTCCACGACGCACGTAAAATCCTGCGCGGCGAGTTCAGCTGCCGTGCCCATGGTCATCGCTTCGAGTGCGGTGCCAGCTGCCATCACTCATGTAGACGCCTCCACTTGGCGCAAGTTTACAGCCCCGGTGTGAATCGCGCCCGTATCGCTTGCATTTCATGTTTATTCGCTGCGATGCAATGTTGGATACGCGACGCTCGAGGCCACCCATCGCCCGCGTCCTTACGCAAGAGAGCCTGTCATTGATCCTGCATTCATCAAGCAGAGCTTAGGGAGATCACTTCTTTGTCGCGGACGGCGTGGCCGCGGGTTCCGCTTCAATCGGCATGACTTTGCCGTTCTCCGGGTCGAACTGATGCTTTACCATCCAGTCTTTAAACTTGGCAGCCGGCTCCTGCATCACATCGTCGTCATTCCAGAAAAACACCATCCCCGGTTGCATCGCCGTATGCAGAACGCAGGACACGTTGTTCCACGGCCTGCCCGGCTCGGGCACCAGGATCTCCAGCGTCTTGTCCCGTTTCTTCCAGCGCGCCGGAAAAGTCTCATATCCCCCCGAGGGACGAACCCCAGGCATGCAGCTATAGCTAAACTCAAAGGCCTGCGGCATGCTGTTTTCAAAAAGATCGGCCTGCCCTATCCCATCCAGGTAGTCCGGCATCTCATTAAAGCTCTTGGCTTCTCGCTGGTGCCGCCCATGCTCGCTATTGCGAAAGATCACCACCCGCAGCGGAAAGTCGTCGGCATCCTTGGCAAAAGCCTGCATTGCCTGCAGCAGGCAAAACCCGCATACGCCGAGAGCCACGAAGAAAACATGCCGCATAAGAATCGCCTCTGCAAACCTTGCATTCATTGGATTAATTTCTATCCTACCGCCCGCCCGTCACCGCCGCAAAGCCGACTGCCGTACCCTTCTCATGCCGAGGCCGCCTTCAATTTGCGCTTCCTGGCTGACCCCACCCTGGCGCCAGGCCGCTGCTATACTGGCTCCGGCAAACGTTTTCCATCCTGCCGCTCCATTGGGAGTCGTTGCTCCATGCTGCTTGCCTCTCTCCGCGAACAAGTTCTCCAGGCCAACAAGGAGATAGCCCGGCGCGGCCTCGCGCCGCACACCTTCGGCAACGCCAGCGGCATTGACCGGTCGGGCATTGACAGTTCGGGCCGGCAGCCCCTGGTGGTCATCAAGCCCAGCGGTGTGGACTACGCAGCCCTTACCGCCGCAGACCTGGTTGTGACCGACCTTGATGGAAAAATCGTGGAAGGCGGACTCCGCCCCTCCAGCGACCTCGATACTCACACCCTGCTCTACCGCGAGTTTCCCTCGCTCGGCGGCATCGTCCATACCCATTCCGAGTTCGCTACCTCCTGGGCGCAGGCCGGCCGGCCCATCCCGTGCCTCGGTACCACCCACGCTGATTATTTTCACGGACCTGTGCCGGTCACCGAAGCCCTGACCGCCGATGAGGTCGCCGAAGCCTACGTCCGCAATACCGGCGCAATCATTGTCCGCCGCTTCCGGTTGGAGAACCTCGACCCGGTTGCCGTACCCGGTGTCCTGGTCGCCGGACACGCTCCATTTGCGTGGGGGAAATCTGTCGCCGAGGCCGTCGATCATGCAGATGTCCTGGAATACATTGCCCGCCTCGCCTTCCGCAGCGTTCTGCTTCGCCTTGGGCACGACCCTGCCGGAGCGTCCGATTCCGCAATTCCGGTGTACGTTTCCGAACACCACTATCAGCGCAAACACGGCCCCAAAGCCACTTACGGCCAGCTTTGAACTGCGAAAACCACCCTGTTCGGGGACTGATTTATTGCATCTTTATGCAATAAATCTCGTCCCTTCAAAGGACTACCTATTTTCATAGATAGATCCCTTTCTCTGTATGCCGTCTACCATTTCCTGCATTGTTTTTAGAAATCCGTTCTCATCGGGTTGACATTTCGTGGAACTTTGCGTCCCTATCTTGCGTATTCTCAGCTGGTTGTCAGTCAGGGTTGCAACAAGCCGTTTCGGTCGGGCGCATGGCAACCAACGTGCAACAGCTATAAGCGGATCCAATTGATCCGTAAGAGTGTCCCCAATGGAATCGAGCCTCTTCAACAGGTTGCAGGCGACCTTGCTGGCCGTGGCCACGGCCGGCCTGTTCCTGTTGGCGGTTTTGAATCTGCAGCAGGAACAGCATTTCCAGCAGCCGGATGACGGCGTCTGGTGGCGCGAGGTCCCCGGCGGTCTCGAAGCTGAAAAGGTCTTGCCGGAGATGCCTGGCCAGCGTGCCGGCATCCAGGTTCACGACCTGCTCACGGGGGCTGCGGTCCTCCCCGACACGCCTGCTCAGCGTGCCGGGGCTGGCGAACGCCCCGACCTCGAATCACCGGAAACTCTCCCCGGAGTTAATCCGCTCTCCGCCACCCCCGGCGAGCGGACTGGCATCCGTCCCAAGGTTTATGTACCCAAAGCCAACTACGCTCCCATTCAGAGCGTGGCCGATCTGGAGCGAGTTAAATACGACACTGGTCCGTACGGCAAGGCGAGCTACACCATCACCCGCAACGGCATTGCCATGGACACGCCCGTAGTGGTGATTCTCGAGCCGGCAGACAGAAGCCTGCAGCTTGGCCTACGCATCATCGGCGTCATTTACCTCGCCATCGGCATCTATGTTCTTTTCCGCCGTTGGACCGCGCCGCGCGCCACCCACTTCTACCTGTTTTGCCTGGCCTCGTTCGCACTTTACTCGCTCAAATACACCGGGAAACTCGACACACTGGACTGGGGGGTCTACTGGTGCAATGTGCTGGCCGAATCGCTCCAGCCCGCGCTGTTTCTGCACTTTGCGCTCAGCTTTCCTGAAGAGCGACTCAAAAACATCCGCCGCCGCTGGCTACTGCCGCTGGTCTACGCACCCGGCGCGGCTCTCCTCGGCCTCTGGATCTGGGCCATGGAAACGCGCCAGGCCACCGGCCTGCTCAAGCATCGTCTGGACCAGACCGCGACCGGCTACGACGCCTGCTTCTACGTTCTGGCGGCTGCGCTGTTCGTCCGCAGTTACATCCTGGCCAACACGCCCTTGCAGCGCCAGCAGCTCAAGTGGCTCACCCGCGGCGCATTGCTGGCCATCATCCCTTTCACCATCTACGCCGTCCTTTTCCTCTTTGACGTCCGCATGCCCGCTGCGCTCATCGATCTGGCGGGCTTCTCGATCGTCTTCCTGCCGCTCACCTTCGCCTGGGCAATCGTGCGCTACCGGCTGATGGACACCGACCTCATCTTCAAGCGCGGCGTGGCCTATACGCTGGCAACCGGACTGATGCTTGGCGCCTCCTACGGCGCCATCGCGGTGGTCGCGGTGCTGGCGCACAACGGCATGCCGGCAGCAGTGCGCGAATGGGGCCTCGGCATCACCATTGTGCTGCTCGCGGCCATCTTTGAGCCGTTGAAGAAACGCATCCAGGGTTGGGTCGATCGGGCCTTCGACCGGCATCGCTACGACTACCGCAAGGCGCTGGTCGACTTTGGCCGCGGTCTCAGTTCGGAAACTAATCTCGAAGCACTGCTCGACTCCATCGTGGAACGGCTGCCTCGCGCACTGCTCGTAGCCCGCGTGGCAGTCTTCCTGGCTCCGGAATCTACCGGCAACCCCGCGAGCCTGCGCCTCTCCGCTTCGCACGGTCTCCCCGTCGACGCACGTGCCGCTTACCATCGCCTTGATCTGGGATTCCTTGATTTCGACCAGGCTGCTGACCACTCCCACATCTTCCTTGAAAACGCGCAGGCCGCCCTGCATCTGCCCCCGAGCCAGCAGCGCACGGCTGCCCTGCTCGATCTGAACTACTATCTACCCTGCCGCGTGCAGGATGGAATGGCCACGCGCACCATCGCCGTCATCGGACTGGGCCGGACGATTGGGGGCGACTTCCTCTCCAGCGAAGACGTTGAGTTGCTTGAGTCCCTGGCCAGCTACATCGGCATAGCCCTGCAGAATGCCAGCCTTTACGCCCGTCTGCAAAGCAAGATCAGCGAATTCGAGCGGCTCAAGGAGTTCAACGAGAACATCGTCGAATCCATCAATGTGGGCATTCTGGCGCTTGACCTCGAAGGCCGCATCGAGAGCTGGAATGCGCAGATGGAAGCCATGTACGCTCTCAGCCGCGGCGAAGCACTGGGGCAGGATCTTGGTTCGGTCTTTCCCGCGGAGTTCATTGAGGCGCTGGCAGGATTCGGCAATGAGCCCGGCGTCCATCACCTGTATAAGTTCCGCCTTACCACCCGCGCCGGTGAGCAGCGCATGGCCAACATCGCCATTGCCCCCTTGCTCTCGCGCGATTTTATTTCCGTCGGCCGCATTATCCTGGTTGACGACATCACCGAGCGCGTCTCGCTTGAAACCCAGCTGGCCCAGGCCGACAAGCTCAGCTCCATTGGCCTACTCGCCGCCGGCGTGGCCCATGAAATCAACACCCCATTGGCCGTAATCTCTTCGTATGCGCAGATGCTCTCCAAGCAAATGAAGGGCGACGTCAGGCTGGGGCCGGTGCTCGAAAAGATCACCCAGCAGAGCTTCCGCGCCGCGGAAATCGCCAACGGCCTGCTCAACTTCTCGCGTACGTCCACCACGGAATTCCGCGACACCAACCTCAACCAGGTCATACTCGATACGCTTTCGCTCCTTGAGCATCAGTTCAAGACGGCGCAGATCATGGTAGATCTGGACCTGGCCGAAGAACTACCTGCCATTCATGGCAATCAGGGAAAGCTGCAGCAAGTCTTCCTTAATCTGCTTCTGAATGCCAAGGAAGCCATGCCCGGAGGCGGCCGCCTGCGTGTTACCACGCTCGCCAACGGCCACGTGGAAGCCGTCGTCAACGACTCCGGCTCCGGCATCGCTCCGGAACATCTGAAGCGCATTTATGATCCTTTCTTCACCACCAAAACCATGCCCAAACCAGGCGACCGCCGCGGCACCGGACTTGGCCTGTCAGTCTCCTACGGAATCATTCAGGAGCATGCCGGCAAGATCCATGTCGAGAGCGCCGTCGGGGAAGGCACAACTTTTCATCTCGAGTTTCCCCTTATAAGGAAGTCAGTTCATGCCTGAGGTCGAATTGCCCTTGACGTTGCCCGCTCCATCATCCACCGCCTCCCCCGCCTTTACCAGCGCAGGCACGGGCGCCAGCATTCTTGTCATCGACGACGAATCCGCAATCCGCGAGTCGCTCGAAGTACTGCTCATGCTTGAGGGATACCAGGTGCGCATGGCCGTCGACGGCGAAGAGGGATTGCGCACGCTGGGGCAGGAAAACTTTGATCTGGTGCTTCTCGACCTGGCCCTTCCCGGCCAGAGCGGACTGGAGCTGCTGCCCCAGATCAGGGACCGCCATCCTGAACTGCCTATCATCATGATCACTGCCTATGGCACTGTGGAGAACGTCGTCGACGCCATTCGCGCCGGCGCGGAAAACTTCGTTCAAAAGCCCTGGGACAACGAGAAACTGCTGGCCGATATCCGCTCCGCCGTGGCCCGCCACAAGGCCGAAGAAGAGAATCTCCAGCTCAAGCGCACCCTCAAGCAACGCTATAACTTCGTCAACATCGTGGGCAAGAGCGAGATCATGCTGCGCGTATTCGATCTCGTTGCACAAGTTGCGCCCAGCCGCTCCACCGTGCTGATTCAGGGCGAAAGTGGCACCGGCAAGGAGCTCATCGCCAAGGCCATCCACGCCAACTCGCCCCGCCGTGACAAGCCTTTCGTTCCCATCAACACCGGCGCGATGCCCAGCGAATTGCTGGAGTCCACACTCTTTGGCCACGTCAAGGGCGCGTTTACCTCCGCAGTCTCCGCAAAGAAAGGCCTGTTTGAAGTCGCCAACGGCGGCACACTTTTCCTGGACGAAATCGCCACCATGGGCATGGATACCCAGGCTAAGATTCTGCGCGTGCTGCAGGACCGCCGCTTCATGCACCTCGGTGGCATTTCGGAGATTCAGGTGGATGTCCGCATCATTGCCGCCACCAACATCGACTTGCGGCAGGCGGTGCGCGACGGCCAGTTCCGCGAGGATCTCTTCTACCGTCTCAATGTCATCTCGGTCGATCTGCCTCCGCTTCGCGCCCGCCGCGAAGACATTCCCCTGCTCGTCAATCACTTCCTTGAGTTTTACGCCAAGGAGAACGATCTGCCTCCGCGCAAGCTCACCGCGGACGCTCTGCGCGCCCTGGTGGATTACGACTGGCCCGGCAATGTGCGCGAGCTTGAAAATTCCATCGAACGCGGCGTCGTACTTTCGAGCGGCCCTGTCATCGGCTCTGACCTGCTGCCCGGCCACATTACCGGCCGCAGCTTTCAGGACGCGCTGCTCGAGCACAATCCCAACGCATCGCTCTTTGATATTCTCGAAGACATTGAGCGCCGCATCATCATTGAAAAGCTGGAACGCTGCAACGGCAACCAGACCGACGCTGCCGAGCAGTTCCACATCCCGCTTTCCACACTCAACCAGAAGATCAAGCGCCTGAATATTGAGATCCGCAAAAAAGGCCGCGAGTAGCCTTTCCGGCCTGATGCGTCCGATTACGAACACCCGTTCCCGATAGCGAACAGCACCCGCATTGCGGTCCAGCCTAACCCTTTTATTTTGAGGGCGATCAAGTCGTCGACAATGGTTCCTGGCATGCAACATTCAGCTATGACGATTTTGAATCGATGAGGAGACGAATGCTGGCCGACTTCAAATATGCATTGCGGCAGTTGTGGAAGGCGCCCGGATTTACTCTCACCGCCATCCTAACGCTGGCGCTGGGAATTGGCGCCAACACGGCGATCTTTACGCTCGTGGATTCCATCATGCTGCGGCCACTACCGTTTCCCCAGCAGACACGGCTCATGCGAATCGGCTATGGGGATGGCGATCCCAACGCAGCCTATTTCCCAAAGGGATGGATTCGTGTGATCAATGAAAAATCGACCTTGTTTTCCGCTATCAGTGGGTTCGGGCCTGACGCCGAATTGAACGTTGGAGAAGGAAATTCCTCGAGCCGGGTCTTTGGTGCCGAGGTCATGACGAATGCCTTCAACACTCTCGATTTAGCTCCTGCCGCCGGACACTTTTTTTCAACTGAGGACGCAGCAACGGCGAACGAGCCGGTTGTGGTACTGAGTTATGGCTACTGGCGCGAGCATTTCGCAGCGAGCCCTGATGCCATTGGGCAGACACTGCGTGTCGATGGCATATCGCGGCGGGTGATTGGCGTTATGCCCGCAGGAGTGCGGTTTCCTTATGAAGACACGCAATTCTTAACGCCGGTGACATTTAAGGCGGGCGACGCGCTCGATCCCTGGCAACAGTTCGATCTGCGGGCCTTTGGCCGGTTGAAAGAAGGCGCGACCCCGGCGAAGGCCCAGGCCGAACTGTGCCAGATGCAAAAGCTGCTGTTGCCCTTATTTCCATGGCAGATGCCCGACACCTGGCCCTCGAATCAGACCGTCGTGCCGCTGCTGGAGTCGGAGGTGGGTGCAATGGGCCCGCGACTCATGCTGCTGTTCGGCGCCGTCGGGTTGATCCTCCTGATTGCATGCGCAAACGTTGCCAATCTGATGCTGGCGCGCGCGTCTGGACGGGAACGGGAGATTGCCATTCGCGGTGCCTTGGGCGCTTCAGCAAATCGTCTGGTTCGGCAACTGCTCTCGGAAAGCATTGTGCTAGGTGCACTGGCCGGCGCGGTGGGATTGATCGTCGCCGCTGGAAGCCTCCAGGCATTGATTACGCTATTGCCAGCCGACACACCAAGAATGAATGAAATATCCCTGCATTGGCCGGTGTTTTTGTTCGCTGCCGCTGCCTCCGTCGTAACCGGCCTTCTGTTCGGTCTGATTCCGGCAATCAAAATGGCATCGCCTAACCTGCGCGATGCGCTGCACTCCGGAAGCCGCAGCGTAGCGGGCAAAGCCGGACAGTTTCGTGTGTCCATGATGCTGGTCATCGGACAGATCGCATTATCGGTGGTGGTCATCACGGCCGCCGGGTTGATGCTGCACAGCCTTTGGAGCCTCTCTCAGGTGAATCCAGGCTTTGTGACCGATCGAGTCGTAACGGCGGAAGTTTCCCTGGATGCCAACGCATGCAGCGCACATGGGCGCTGCCAGGCGTTCTTTGAGACGCTCCTTGAGCATGCGCGCGGGCTCTCCTGTTGCGCTGACTGATTCGCTTCCGCTCAGAGCTCCCGTGGGCAATTTCGTATACGACGCCGAAGGTCATCCGCGCGCTGCGCGCCAGGAGGCTCTGCGTGCCACCAGGAGGATCGTTTCTCCTGGGTACATTTCCGCACTTGGGATCCAGTTGGTACGCGGGCGTCTCCTAGAAGAACGAGATACTTCAGGAACCAGCCGCGCAGCGATAATCAGCCAGAGTATGGCGAACCGGCTGTGGCCGCATGAAGACCCGCTGGGCAAGCAAATTCTGAATGTGAGTGACGAGGCGCAACCCACGGTTTGGGACGGGAGCAAGGCCGCTACCGTTGTCGGTGTTGTCGGCAATACGCACGAGGGCAGCCTGGCTGCCGACTTTGGCGACGAGGTGTATCTTCCCATGACGCCAACGCACGAGCAGCCAACCATGTATGTGCTTCTGAGGACGCGCGCGAGTGCTGCGGCGGCGGCGGATGGGTTGCGCGAGGTGGTGGCGGAGATTGACTCCCAGGCGCCGGTAACACGGGTGCGGACCCTGAACGAAGTAGTAGCCACATCGGAGTCGGCGTCGCGCTCCCTTTCAATCATGCTGCTGGCGTTCGGTGCGCTGGCGGTCGTCATCGGCGGCGTCGGCGTCTATAGCCTGATTGCTTATATCGTGAGCTGGCGAATGCGGGAGTTCGGAATCCGGCTAGCCCTGGGTGCGCAACGCTGGCAGATCGTGCAGGAAGTGGTGCGTCAGAGCCTGCTGCTGGCTCTTGCGGGCTCAGCCGCCGGGCTTGTCGCTTCGTTCTTCGTTGGACAAGTCATGCACAGCTTTCTTTTCGGGGTAAAGCCACTCGACCCAGTGACCTTTGGTGCGGTAGCGCTGTTAATGACATTGCTGGCGTTGGCAGCGGCCTGGGTACCCGCGCTGCGAGCGGCCAGTGTCGACCCCATGACGACGCTGCGAATGGAGTGAGAGATTTCGGTTCAGTTCCAACTCGCTATTGAGACGCGGAGCCGGTATCAAGCCACCTCTTCAAAAACGCCCTGAGCTCGCCCGGGGGCCTGAGCCAGATCTGAGCGTCCGTCTCGCGCCACTCCCGCCGCACCAGTGCGCTCAACCCCCGCGACCCCAGTGCGTTTACCGCACGAAACGCGGCCTCGTCCGTAAGATCGTCTCCAAGGTACGCGACGGGCCCGCTTGTCGCTGCCTCCGCAAGAATCGCCTCAACCGCACCACCTTTATCGCGTCCCACACGCAACTCCAGCCCCGCCTCAAATTCCAGCAACCGCAGCCCATCCATACGCGCCAGCGGTTCAAACAGCGCACGCGTTCTGGCTTCGATATGTTTTGCCTTTTGCGGCGAAGCTCCACGCCAGTGCATCACCGCGCCATTCGCCTTATCCTCAAACAAACCGCCCAGGCTGTCCCGCTTCAGCTTTTCCCGCAACTCGGCAAGCTTTTCCATCGTGGCTGGCGGCCCTTGTTCCAGCTCCCGCCGTCCATCCGGATACAACCGCTCCGCGCCGTGCAGGCCCCAGACTTCGAGTGCCGGCTCAAGCCCGAGCAAGGGCCCAATCTCCCCCGCCGGGCGCCCGGTAACCACCGCCATTCTGGTCCGCAATCCGTGAGCGCCTCCGCGCTGAATCCCCGCCAGCAGTTCGGGCACGCCGGCCCACGGCCTCGCAGTAAATCGATCCACGCGAAACGGCGCCAGCGTTCCATCAAAGTCCAGCAGCAGAACCGAGCCCGCACCCTGTGCGAACCCCCGGAAAAACTCATTCAACTTCTCGAACGCCTCTGGCGTCATCGTTCGCTCGCTTTCTACGCCAGTCTACGTTGTTCCCCTTAGCACTCTCGAATCGTCGTCTCACCCGAATCCTCACTGGGCCTCACGCCACTCCGGCGCGCCATGTTCCGGCCTGCCGCAATCGCCTTGCCTCATGCGCTATCCTGTCCATGCGGACTGAACCCGGACCCACAACCCCGCGCGTCCTTCTTTCCGAAAGAAATCATGGCGATAGACACGATCGAGAAGACCGCCAAACAAATCGTCCTCACCGTGCAGGACTACTCCCTGTTTGCGCATCGTGCCGTCATGAATCTCTTCCGCCCCCCCCGCTATTGGGTCGACTTCCTGATGCAGTGCGATATCATCGGCGTCGGTTCCACCGCCATTGTTCTGCTTTCCGGCTTCTTCACCGGAGGCGTGCTTGCGCTTCAGTCCGCGTCCACGCTTTCGGCCTTCGGCGCCAGCAACCTCACCGGGCGGTTCGTCGGCCTCACCATGATCCGCGAACTGGGGCCCGTGCTCACCGGCGTCATGGTCTCCGGCCGCAATGCATCCTCCATGGCCAGCGAGCTTGGCTCCATGATTGTCACTGAACAGATTGATGCCATGCGCGCGCTCGGGGTTGACCCTATGCGCAAACTGGTCACGCCGCGCCTCTTCGCCTGCGTCACCATGCTGCTGTTTCTAACCATCCTTGCCGACTTCTTCGGCATCCTTGGCGGCGCTTTCGTCACGGTATTCATGAACCACCAGGATGGACTGCAGTACTTCTCCACCGCCTGGGAATCGCTCCGCTACCCCGACATCGTCCAGGGGCTGGTCAAGCCGCTCTTTTCCGGCTTCATCATCGCCTCCATCGGGTGCTTTTACGGCATGCGCACCACCGGCGGCACAGAGGGCGTGGGCCGGTCCACCATTCAGGCCGTCGTCTTCTCGTCAGTGCTCATCATCGTGGCCGACTTCCTGCTCACCCAGATCCTGCTCTCTCTTCTGTCCCGTCTATGAACGCGTCTAACCCCGCAAACGGCGCTTCCCCGCTGTCCGGCCATGCCGCAGTGGAACCCACGCCCGTAGTCGCATTTCAGAACGTCTCCATCTCCTTCGACGGCCCGCCTGTTCTTGACGATGTCAGCTTTACCGTGGGCCCGGCCGAGACACGCATCCTGCTTGGCCCTGCTGGCGTGGGAAAGAGCGTCCTCCTCAAGCTCACCAACGGCCTTCTCCGGCCCGACCGCGGCAGCATCCGCCTGTTTGGCGAGGAAATCTCTCACATGAGCGAGCAGGCGCTGTTCCCTCTCCGCGTCCGGACCGGCATCGTCTTCCAGGAAGGCGCGCTCTTCGATTCGCTTTCCGTGCGCGACAACGTTGCATACCAGCTCATCCAACAGAACGTTCCCGACGACGTAATCGACAGCCGAGTCCACGAGGCGCTACATTTCGTCGAACTCGACCAAACCTTCTCGCTCTTTCCGGGCAGCTTGTCAGGCGGCATGCGGCGTCGCGTAGCCATCGCCCGCGCCCTCATCCGGGAGCCGGAGCTGGTGCTCTACGACTCGCCCACCGGTGGCCTCGATCCCATCACCTCCACCACCATCATCGAGCTGGTTATGAAGCAACGCGACTTCTACCGCACTCCCTCCATCCTCGTCACCCACCGGCTTCAGGACGCATTCACCCTTTGCACCCACCGCTTCGATTCGGAGCTCGGGCACATGGTCCCGCTTCCTAAAGGCCACGCCGATCCCAACACCACCTTCCTCATGCTCGAAGAAGGCCGCCTGATCTTCGACGGCTCCCTCCACGACATCGTCCACACCGACAACAAGTTCGTCCGGGAATTTCTGTTGTAGCAGCTGTGTCAGTCCTTACCAAGACCGTCCATTGACTTTAAGAGGCCTGCTCGCGAAGATACTCTTGTGACCGACACCGTTCATTGCGAAAAGCACGGAGAAACTGAACAGACCTTTGTTTGCACCCACCTCGCAGGCGATTCCGTTGGTCTCGGATTCAACCTGGAAGCGCCAGACAGCGACACTCCATTTCCCGATGCCTGGTGCGACAGCTGTGAGTTGATTCGGGCCGCCCACGATGGCTGGACTGACGAAGCCCAAAGCCTTTGCAAGATCGCTCTGCTCTGCGCCCGTTGTTATGAGCGAACCCGCATACGAAACACGCGCCCATCAGTCACCCTCGACGACCTCGCGGGCATGCGCTGGAAATGTGGGAGTTGCGATGAATGGCACACCGGCCCCAATCTCGATTTTGGCTACGATCATCCCGATTATTGGAAAAACGGAAACGACACATCAATCCGTTGGAGCGTTCTCCCTTCGGGAAGCATTGAGAAGCCCGGCCGATCCTTCCTCGACGAGGATTATTGCGCTATTAATGATGAGTCCTTCTTCGTGCGTGGCCTCATCCAGTTGCCCATTATCGGCTCCATCGAGACTTTTTGCTGGGGCGTGTGGGGCTCACTCAGTCGCAAGAACTTTGAGACTCTTCTAAAGGCTGACCAAACCGGAGATCGCGTTGATCTGCCTCCCATGTTCTCCTGGCTCAGCAATTGGATTTTGGGTTACCCCGACACAACCAACTTGAAAATGCATGCCCACATCCAGGAACCTGGTATGCGCCCTCATTTTGAATTGGAAGCGGTCGACCATCCGCTATCAAAGGAGTTCCACCACGGAATTTCACCAGAGCGCGTAAAGGAAATCATGTTGACGCGTCTTCCAGCCAACAAGCGGTAAGCCGCAGTTTTTCCCGCGGCTCACCGGACTAGAGAAGCATTGGCGGCCCCTACTCCTACTGCATAAACTGGAACCAATTCACGTTCGCAATACTGGACGTACTCCCGTTGAAGACAACATACAGCTTATGCACGCCGGACGCCCCGGTCACCGTTCCATTCACGGTGGTCCACGTCTGCCATCCCCCGGTCACCGGCAGGTTGACGGTGGCAATCGGCGAACTGGTCATGCTGTCGAGATAGAACGTTGCCGTGCCTCCGTTCCCGGCGCTGGCTGTCCGCACATTCACTTGGCTCACCGATGTGCCGAAGTCGACATTCTCATACACGGTATACGCGCCCTGCGTCAGGTAGCCAAGATCGTATTCGCCGGTTGTGTCGCTCGTGCCCTCAGTCTCCAGTCCCGATTCGCTGGAGAAGCTCGAGCCCTGAATCTGGGCAGTGGCTTGAACCGGAGGCGTCGCACCGCTGATGGTTCCGCTCCACGTGAACGTAGCGGCAGCCGTAGCCGGCAGCGTGTAGCTGAACGACTCCGTGCCCCATTGCACCTGGAATGTCTGGCTCGATGTCGTGCTGTTATACGCAATTAAAGCCGTTGACCCATCCGGATTCACAAAGGCCACGCTCGCAATCGACGGCGTGTTGCTGCTGTAAATGCGCACCGCACCCGGCAACACATACTTGCTGTAGTGCCCAAGCGTGTAGAACTCAATGTCCTTGGTCACCGCACCGGTGGTGCTGTTCACCGTCACAATCGGCGTGCAGGTGTTGCACCCGCCCAGGCCGGCATTCTGCGTCAGGTTCGGTCCCAGCTTCTCGTTCAGCGCCAGGCTCCACTTCACAAACGACTTCGCCGAGTTGCGCAGCACCTGCGTAATCTCCAGCATGTCAACCGGGAATTGGACCGATACTCCGGCGCCGTTTACTTGCCACGTGCCGCCAGAGTGCTCCGTCTCCCAGTTTCCCAGCGTCGGGAACTGGTTCTGCAGCAGTTGCTGCGCGCCCGGAGCGCCTCCGTATCCATGCCATGCCGTACCGGCCACCTGCGCCAATTGCGTGCCAGTCAACCCGCCTAAAACCGTCTGCGGATACGACGGCGTATCCCAGTTATGGTCGTAGACAAACACTTTCGTGGTGAGATTTGCGGAAGTCAGCGCGGGCAGAACGTATCCCTGCAACAACGCGAGCTGCGTGGTGTCGCTCATGCCCATGCTGGGATACGCCGTGGTGATATTCAGCGGCTCGTTCTGCAGCGTGATGTAATTGATGTTCACGCCCGCGGCCTGGTAGGCCTGCAAGTATTTCACAAAGTAGTTCGCGAATGCCGTCTCGTTGGTCGGAGTCATCAGCAGCGTTCCGCCCATCATGGAGACCGGATTCATCGACGTCGGGTCCTTCATCCATCCCGGCGGGCTCCACGGATTGGCCATCAGCTTCATTTGCGGATTGAGCGCAACGGCCTGCTTGATGAGCGGGATAATGTAGCTCTGATCATGCGCGATAGAGAAGTTCGCCAGCGTCGGATCAGTCTGCCCCACCGGCATATCGTCAAACGAGTACACCGACAGCGCGATATCCGATGCACCCATGGGAATACGCATGAAGCTCAGGCCGATGCCGTCTCCGTTACGCGTGAACAAGTCGTTCAGCGTTCCCGGCAACGACGCCGACGGTTCTACATTCATCAGCAGATCGGCGGCTGAATCCGTAAACGCCGCTCCGAATCCTTCTATCGACTGATATTGCTGCGTTGGGTCCACGATGACGGTGTTCGTACCCACGTCAGCCGTGCTTCCGGTGACGAAGTTCACTGCCGGTTGCGCAGCCATCAGCTCTGTCTCGCTATTGTTGCTCTCCACAACCGATACGGTTGGCCCGTTAATGGTAAAGGTGCCCGTGGCAACCGTGCTGTTGGCGTAGCCGGTAGCAACGGCAATCGCATTGATGGTGGTCGTCGCCGAAACTGCAATGGGAGTCGATGCCGAAAAGAGCGTCGATGCCGCGGTGGGAGTCGATCCATTGGTCGTGTAATAAATCGCTGCTCCGGTGGTCGTATCGGAAAGCGTCACAGACTGCGCCGAGCTGAATGTTCCCGGCGCCGGTGAGAAGGTCGGCGTGGCCGCAACCGGAATATTGATCGTGTATGTGCCCGTAGCCACCGCGCTGTTGGCGAAGCCGGAGGCAACAGCGATCGCATTGATCGTGGTCGTGGACGAAACCGCGATGGGCGTCGAGGACGAGTACAGCGTCGATGCCGTAGTGGGCGTCGATCCATTGGTCGTGTAATAAATCGAAGCGCCGGTGGTCGTATCAGAGAGCGTCACCGACTGCGCCGCCGTATAAGTTCCGGGCGCCGGTGAGAACGTCGGTGTGGCTGCGACGGGCAGGTTGACGGTATATGTAGCCGTGGCCACATTGCTGACTGTATAACTCGGCGCATCCACCGCAATCGCCTCGATCGTCGTGGTGGCAGAAACTGTAATCGGTGCGGAATAGAGGGTCGAAGACTGGGTCGGAGTAGAGCCGTTGGTCGTGTAGTAAATCGATGCCCCGGTCGTGCTGTCGGATAGCGTCACCGTCTGCGCCGATGTAAACGTTCCGCCGGCTGGGCTGAACGTAGGCGTCGCCGCCTGTTGCTCTGGAGGAGTGCCATTCCCTCCGCCACTGCCCCCGCTTCCACAACCCGCAAGCCACAGCATCGCCAACCCAACCGCAACCATCCCTTTGCGCATTTCCATTAGTCCCCTCGTTTTTCTTGTTCGGCTCAATCGTTCTCTCGCGGATAAGCCGCATTGGCCGCTCCGCCGGAATCCCACAGAAACATAGCCCGTTCCCGAGCCAAAGATTCCGCGTCCAATTGACGCCAGTTTTGTCAGACGAATGAGTGTACTCCCTCCAAACGATCCGGAAAAGTGACGAATCATACCCTCCCTTTCCTTGCATTGAACGGGCAAGGCCACTCCAATTCCGGAACGACGCCAGCGCCTTTCCCACACCCAACTCCATCTGCTAGCCTTACCTGTTTTGAGCTTCCGCCACAAAGCAGGCGCAAATGTCCTTAAAATTCCAGGGTTTTGACTTCCTCCACCTCGACGCCGGATTCTCTGAGGACGAGCTCCTCGTTCGCCGCACCGCCCGCGATTTCGTCGAAGACAGCCTCATCCCCATCATCGAAGACTGCTTCCGCGAGGGTCGTTTCCCGCGCGAGCTCGTCCCCGTGATGGGCGAACTGGGCTTCTTCGGCGCCAACCTCGAAGGATACGGATGTGCCGGCATGTCCAACGTGGAATACGGCCTGGTGATGCAGGAACTGGAACGCGGCGACTCGGGCTTCCGTAGCTTCGTCAGCGTGCAGTCCGCGCTGGTCATGTATCCCATCTACACCTTCGGCTCAACCGAGCAGAAAAACCGCTGGCTCCCGGCCCTCGCCAGCGGTCAAAAACTCGGCTGCTTCGGCCTCACCGAGCCTGGCTTCGGATCGAACCCCGGCGGAATGACCACTACCGCCCGCAAATCCGGCGACGAGTACATCCTCAACGGCGAAAAAATGTGGATCACCTCCGGCTCCATCGCCGACGTAGCCATCATCTGGGCCAAGGTTGAAGACGAAGAAAACCCATCCGGAAACCAGACCGTCCGCGGCTTCCTCGTCGAGACCGACCGCCCCGGCTTTTCCGCCAAAGATGTCCACGGCAAATGGTCCCTCCGTGCCTCCGTCACCAGCGGCCTTACGCTGCAGGATGTGCACATCCCCGCCGCCAACCTTCTGCCCGGCACCGGCGGCCTCAAGAGTCCCCTCATGTGTCTCAACCAGGCCCGCTACGGCATCAGTTGGGGGGCCATCGGCGCGGCCATGGCTTGCTACGACACAGCTCTGCAATACGCCAAGGTCCGCAAGCAGTTCCACGGCCAGCCCATCGCCAGTCATCAGCTCATCCAGGAGAAACTCGTCTGGATGCTGAGCGAGATCTCCAAGGCGCAGTTGCTCTCGCTCCACGTCGGCCGACTCAAAGATGCGGGCACCGTGGGCCACCAGCATGTCTCGCTCGCCAAGCGCAACAATGTGTGGATGGCTCTTGAAACCGCACGCATGGCCCGCGACATCCTCGGCGCAAACGGCATTACGGAGGACTACCCCATCATGCGCCACATGATGAATCTCGAATCCGTAAAGACATACGAGGGCACCCACGACATTCACGCCCTGATCCTCGGCCAGCAGATCACCGGCATCGCCGCGTACTAAGGCATCCCAATCTCCATCGGTAAGTCGAGCATCTTGACGAGGGTCTCGGCAAGAAAATACGATGTCCTTGTTCCCCAAGCCCGTTTTGCAACTCCGTTGCAAAGCATCCCAGGTAGCGAAATTTCTCCAACTCTGGCAGAAAGATAGTCCGAACATAGACCTTACCTGTTCTTTCGGATCGATTCGTCCCAAGGGAAAAGGCCCTTCATGCAGACCTTCTACAAGCGCTTCAGCGTCATCACAGGATTCCTGCTGTTGCTGCTTCTGCTGGCTGCCAACGCGCTTGTCATGCGCCATCAACTGGCCATCCAGCTTCAACGGCAGGACTGGGTCTCGCACACTCGGCAGGTCCTGTTTCAGCTCACCCGGATTGAGTCTCTCCTCATAGATGCGGAAACCGGCCAGCGTGGCTTCCTCTATACCGGCGATCCAAAATATCTTGCGCCTTATCAATACGCCATCTCCAGAATTGATCCGCAAATTGACGAACTGAGAAGGCTCACCGCCGACAATCCAGATCAGCAGGCGCGCATCTTCGAGCTGCGCAGACTCACCCATGCAAAACTTGATGAGCTACAGCAGACCATCTCCCTTTACCAGGCGGGTAAGCCTGATGACGCGAAGAAACTCGTGCTCTCGGATGTAGGGCTTGTCTATATGAAACAAATCCGGAGCCAGATCGATCAGATGAACCAAGCCGAGGATTCGCTTGAAGCGGTTCGGAGTGCCCAATACCGCCAAAGCGTGGGTTTCATGGCTGCTTCCATTTACCTGGCCACTGGCCTTGCCGCTCTTGGACTCATCGCCCTGGCCTGGTACATCCTCCGCGAAATGGAATTGCGTGAGCAGCACGCACGGGAGATCCGTGAGCGCGAGGAGTGGTTTCGCGTAACGCTTACCAGCATTGGAGACGCAGTCATCGCCACAGATCGTCACGGCAAGGTGACCTTCCTCAACCCCGTGGCTGAAACACTCACCGGCGTGAGCCACGCCGATGCCCAGGGGCGCGATATACGGGATGTTTTTCCCATCTTCAATGAAATGACTCTTCAGCCGGTAGCGGATCCTGTCGGCAAAGTTGTGAGCTTAGGCCGCGTAGTCGGCCTGGCGAATCACACAGTTCTCAAGAGCGTCAACGGCGTGCTCACTCCCATTGAAGATAGCGCCGCGCCCATTCGCGACGACCAGGAGCAGTTGATCGGCGTCGTGCTCGTGTTTCGCGACGTTACCCAGGAACGCAAAGCCCAGGATCTCCTTCGCAAAACAGAAAAGCTTGCAGCGGCTGCACGCCTATCCGCCACCGTCGCCCACGAAATCAACAATCCGCTTGAAGCCGTCGTGAATCTCATTTACATCGCAAAGGCCGCGCCCGGTGCGCCTCCTGCCGTTGTCGAACAATTAAGCCAGGCAGAACGCGAGCTGGATCGCGTGGCCCACATGACTCGGCAAACGCTTGGGTTTTACCGCGAATCCACCCTGCCCGAAATGATTGAAGTCCCCTCCCTGATCCAATCTGTGCTCACCCTCTATTCCAATAAGTTCAAAGTCAAAAACATCAAAGTGATGCTTGATGTGGATGATTGCCCGCGAATCCTTGGTGTACCCGGCGAACTCAAGCAGGTCGTATCGAACCTTATTTCGAATGCGGTGGACGCGGTGAACCCGAACGGAACCATCCGTGTCGCAACTCAATCCATTGACGACGGCGCCGGCAGCGGCATACGGATTGTCGTTGAAGACGACGGCCCGGGCGTCTCCGATGAACATGTGGACCGAATCTTCGAGCCCTTCTTCACCACTAAGAAGGAAGTTGGCACCGGCCTCGGCTTATGGCTCACCAGGGAAATTGTCGAAAGGCATGGCGGCACCGTCCTGGTTCGCAGCCGGGAAGCCGATGGCGTAGCGCGCGGTGCATCCTTCACCATTCACTTGCCCGTAAACGCGAACGGCCGGAATGATGCGCATGAAGTAGCCTGAGATCGCGAGACGAATCCACGCGAACGATTTCCTGACCCCACCTTGCAACACATTCGCCAAGAAACATCCATCGACAAGCCGCTGCCAATGCGGCATAGTCGTATCCATGCTGAATTCTTGCCTGCGCCCCCGCGTCATGATTTGGACCTTTGTGCTGGTCGGCTCCGCGTCAGCATTCTCACCCGGAGCCATTGCCCGCGCTCAGCAACCCGCCGCGCCGCCCATCGTCCTCCGCGCCGCCCGCCTGCTGCAGGTCGACACCGGCACCCTCCTCCAGCCCGGCGAAATCCTTATCAACGGCGACCGCATTCGCGCCGTCGGCACATCCGTCGACCATCCCCAGGGCGCCAAACTCATCGATCTCGGCAACGTGACCCTGCTCCCCGGCCTCATCGATGCTCACGTTCATCTCTTTCTGCATCCCGGTGCGGAAGACCTGCAAACGGTGGAAGAATCCGTTCCCTGGCGCACCATCCTCGCCGAGCAGGCCGCCAAGGCCGATCTGCTTGCCGGTTTCACCGCGGAACGAGACATGGGCACTGAAGGCGCGGGCTCCGCCGACACTGCCGTCCGCGATGCCATCAATCAGGGACTCATCCCCGGTCCGCGTCTGCGCATCAGCGGCAACGCCATCGACATCCTCGGCGGCCACGAAGACGCCAACAGCTTCAATCCCGCCCAGCACGTTCTCTCCAACGCCGATTACGCCAACTCCGCCGACCAGCTCATCACCGTCATCCGCGCACAGCACAAGGAAGGCTCCGACTTCGCCAAGGTCTACGAAACCGGCCCGGACCGCATGGTCGACGGTGTTCTGCACACGCCCTACCAATACACTGAGGCCGAGCTGGCCGCTGCCGTTACTGAAGCCCATCGTCTGGGCACGCGCGTTGGTGTCCACGCCATGGGCGAACCCGGTACGCTCTATGCCGCGCAGGCCGGCGTTGCCTCCATCGACCACGCTACGCAGCTCAGCGACGAAACCATGCGCCTGATGCGCGAGAAGCACATCCCCGCCGTCCCCACCTTCGCCATCTTCGACTACTTCGCCCACAATCGCACTTCGGCCACTGAGGCCGCGCGCGAAGGCGCAATGCTGCAGTACAAAATCAGCGAATTCAAAAAGCAGATCGCCGCCGGCATTCCTTTTGCTGTCGGCTCCGATGTGGGCCCGTTTCCGCACGGCACACAAGCCGTTGAGATGGAGTTGATGGTTCGCTTCGGCATGAAGCCGCTCGCCGTTCTGCAGGCCGACATGATCGAAGGCGCGCGGCTCCTGGGATGGGAAGACCAGATCGGTCAACTCAAGCCCGGCTACTTTGCTGACATTGTCGCCGTCCCCGGCAATCCCCTCGAAGACATCACCGCGGTCGAGCATGTCAGCTTCGTGATGAAGGGCGGCGCGATAGTCAGGCAGCCATAATCCGTTTCCCCTTTAAGGTGTCGTAGCCGGCGCAGCATAGTCGGCCAGGTTGAACGGGCGCGTTGGTCCTCCCGGAGGCTTAATCGTCAGGATGAGCGCAACTCCCGGCGGCGACCCCTGGAAATACGGCACGTGGATCGTATGCCGGCCCACAGCGAGAGTGATCTTCGCGGTCTTTGACTGGGCCGGATGAAGTTCGTCGTTCTCGATAACCTTCTGGTTATCTATCTCCAGTTTGGAACCATCGTCGGACTCGAGGTCGAACTTATATTCGCCCGGTTTTGTGATCCAGAACTCGCCGTAATAATCAATGCCGAACCACATCACGGAGTGCGACACCCCCGGAATGCCAACAGCACCCGTTACGTCCTGATCCTGAACATTCAACGCATTGGTATAGAGAGAGCCGATCGGCTCGAGATTCCAAAAATCGGGAATCACCGCGGCACCGAGGGATATCTCGTAGAAGTCGCCGCAGAATGAGTGCGGAAGCGGGGTGATGACGCCGAAGGCCCTCACGGTTCCCACCGGAGGCGGTTGGAATTTGTCTTGACCTGTCAGTGACACCGGGCGCGACACATCCACGATGCCTAGGTTGCCGGTCTCGGGTTCACGGATGGCGATGCGCACCAGGTATGGCGTATCGCCGGGGATCTCGAGCTGTTTTTGAAGCCCGTGAGCCTGGGCGTCCGCGGCTTCGGAGGGAGTCAGTTGCTTGTCGGAAGACGTGTGATAGTAATTGGCAAAATTGCCGGATGCATCAAAGGTGCACATGCCAAATTCGAGGCGGACCCGCGTGTTGCTTCCGTCGAGGCCGATGCTGGAAAGAGACTCGGGGCGGACAACGACCGTGTAACGCGTCGATCCTCCGCCAGTAACGATTGTTGGGTGCGCGGTGACTGCAAGCGTGGGCGGAAGGAGGGTATGGAAGCAGGCAGCGTCGCCCAGAGTGATGCTTTCGGAGTTGTCCTTGCTCTGCTTGGCGGATGGGTTGGGGGTCGCGCCCACATAGTATTGATGCCGGAACGAGAGCGCAACCTGGGCGCGGGTGGTCTTTATTTGTATCTGGTGGAACCCGGGCTCCGGCGCGGCCGGAATTGCGATCTCGTAGTGAGGCGTGGAACTGAGTGCGCACGTAGCGCCCGAGCGGATGCTGAAGCCGCTTTCCCGTCCTACAGCCTGGCCGGTGTCGCTTTGCGGGTCGATGAGGCGCATGGAGAGAATGTGCAGCGGATTCTTGTCAGCATTCTTACCGGCTTGAAAAACCTGAAATTCGCTCTCCTTAAGGTCGCCGATTGGACTGCCACGCTTGTCTCGCGCCACCACGTCGATCACCACCTCGCGCGTGGTTACATGGAAGACATAGGGCGTATCGGGCTGAGCGGTGGGTGCCGCTTGTTGCGCGGCCATCGGAACGCAAAGCGCAGGGATAAGGCACACCCCGAGTAAAAGAAAGCGTTTTCTTTCGTGCTTACTGAACATGGGCACAAATGTATCGCACGAGAAACTGAATTGGGAAGAGAAATATTCGAAAGAGTTTAATTGCTTAACCTGAACCGGCTGGCCTTACTCCAGCCCCGCCACCATCTCAGCCAGCGTCGCAATCGTGTTCATGTTGCGCGCGGTCCCATTTTTTGCCGCCGGAATCTTCAGCTTCGAAACCCCCATGCCATCGGGATAGTACCCATAAATTTCTCGTTCCCCGAGCTTGAGCTGTTCATTGGTCTGATTGCTGACCGTCTTCGTTGCATCTGCTGCCGGAGCCTTATCCAGAAAGAAGGCCATCGTGCGGTTGCCGGGCAGCTGTGAAAACGGATTCCCGGCAACAACAGCGGCCATCTCCGCAGCAGTTCGCACCAGCACGGCAACCGGCTTGCCGGCATAAGCTGCCAGCGCCGCCTCAAGCGTAGCCTTTACCTGCGCCTCAGTCTTCGACGCCTTGAACACAACATTCCCACTGGCGATATAAGTCCGCACGGATTTAAAACCCGCCGCTTCGCACATGGATTTCAATTCGGTCATCGGCAGCTTGCCGGTGCCGCCCACGTTCACCGCGCGCAGAAGGGCAATATAAGCGCTCATGGGACTTCAGTCGGCTTCGGCACAGTAGGCGCATCCGCCGCGCGCTTGGCCCCGACCTTCTTCAGCGTTTCCCGCCACCGCTTCGACTTCTCTTCCTTGAGAAAATCTTCCACGGCCTTGCGATAGCCGCCCAGATAGATGGAATACAGGATGGCAAGCGAGCACCCCGTGCCCCACAGGAAACCGATGAAGAGACCAATGATAGCGGCCTGGCTAAATGCAATCATTCAATCCACTCTTTCCTTCCGCTAGTTACACGGCCACGGTAAAGCTGTCCTCGGTCCGAGTTACCGCGTGATAAAGTGTATCGCGCTCCACAGGAACCCGCCCAGCCTCGGTAATCAGCCGGCAAAGCTCCTTGCGCGTCATACCCTGCGGCGTGGTTGCTCCGGCATCGTGGTAAATCTTTTCTTCAATCACCGTGCCGTCCAGATCATCGGCGCCAAAACGTAGCGCGATCTGCGCAATCTTCGGAGTCAGCATCTGCCAGTAGGCCTTGATATGCGGGAAATTATCCAGCAGCAGCCGGCTCACCGCAATCTGACGAATGTCGGTCAAGCCCGTCGTCACTGGCAGATGATCGAGAGGGGTATTCTCCGGATGGAACGCCAGCGGAATAAACGTCTGGAAGCCGCCGGTCTCGTCCTGCACCGCGCGCAGCTTCAGCAGGTGGTCCACGCGGTCCTCGTCATTCTCAATGTGCCCGTAAAGCATGGTCGCATTCGATTTGAATCCCAGCTTGTGCGCCAGCCGCGCCGTCTCCAGCCACTCGTCGCCGTCAATCTTGTGGTCGCAGATAATCGACCGCACTCGCGCCGCAAAAATCTCCGCTCCGCCTCCGGGCATCGAGTCCACCCCCGCGTCGCGCAGCTTCACCAGCGTTTCCTCAATGGTCAGCTTGGCCCGCCGCGCAAAAAACGCTACCTCCACCATGGTGAAGGCCTTGATGTGCACCAGGGGGAATCGCTGCTTCAGCCCGCGTACCAAGTCAAGAAAATATTCGAGCGGCAGATCCGGGTGCAGACCGCCGACAATGTGAAACTCCGTCACTGCCTCCGAGTAGCCGGAAGCCGCCGTCTCCCACGCCTCTTCGAGGGCCATCGTGTATCCGGCCGGGTCACCCTTCTTGCGTCCAAAGGCACACAGCTTGCAGGCGGCGACACAAACATTAGTTGGATTGATATGCCGATTCACATTGAAGTAGGTAACGTCCCCATGCATCCGTTCGCGTACATGATTGGCCAGCCAGCCCACCGCCAGCACATCCGACGACCCGTAAAGCGTCAGGCCATCGTTGAAGTCCAGCCGTTGCCCGGCCAGCACCTTGGCCGCAATCGGCTCAAGCCGCGCATCGTGGCTCCGAAAGCCGGCAGGTACACGCGAATCCAAGGTTTCAGCGCTCATATTCCCATGATACAGAAATCCCCGATTCCTGATCTCTCTGACCCCTGATCCCTGACCTCTACTTTTCAACGTTCCACTAGCACCCCGTCAAACATCGACGCGGCCACCATCTTCTCCCCCGCCCCGCGGATCAGTCCGATCGCGTATCCGGTATGCGCCCACGTCCAGTTCAACGTCTTGGGGGCGATGGAATATACCTGGTCGCTGCTGCGCGAACTCACCAGCACCTTGTCCAGGTGAGCGTCATAGTACAAATCGTCCACATCCCGGAACGGCATCCGTTCAATCCACAGCCATGTCTTTCCCAGGTCGTGCGTAAAGTACACACCCTCGCGCGCACCCAGCCATAACGTCCCATCGGTAGAGAACGCAACCCTGTGAATGCGCGTCAGCATTGTGGGGATCTGCATCGGCATCCAGGTCTGACCGGAATCTCGCGAGAGAACCACTCCGTCCGGCCTTGCCGCGGCCATCGTTTCCCCGTGCGCGGTTACCGAAAGGTATTCACCCGCACCCATCACCGGACCGCCCTGCCAACTGGCGCCCTGGTCCTTGCTCGTCACAATGCCGTAGCTGGTGCTGGCCACCCACACATCTCCCCCAACATCAAGTGCATTCACCCGGCTCGCCAGCTCAATCACCGGAGCCTTCACCTGCTTCTCGATATTCACGCGCTTGCCGTAGTGGGTCTCGCTGGCGGTCTTCACCAGCGTGTTCGCAATCGTATTCCTCGGCTGCCACACCGGTGCCGGTCCCTCCGTATTCAATGCGAAGATTCCGTGGCTGGTTCCGGCCAGCACCGTCCCGTCCTTGGCCTGCGCCAGGGCAAACACGTCCCGCCCGTCCAGTCCTCCGTCGGGACCGGCGCCAATCTGCGCCCAGGCCGAGCCGCCATTGGTGGAGACAAACACGCCCCCATAGCCTTTGTCGTTCACCACGCCTGCATACATCCGCGCAGGGTCGTTTCGGTCCACCAGCAGTGCTTCCACCTTGCGCGCTGAAATGCCCTCATTCGATACCGTGAAGCTGGCTCCCCCGTCCTTGCTCGCCAGCACGCCTCCGCGATCCGTCGCCAGTAGCAGGCGATTCGAGTCGTGCGGGTCCACATAGACGTCGTTCACAATCACGTCCGCGCCGGTCATGCTCTGGAAGGTCTTTCCACCGTCCTGCGTCTTGTACAAGCCTTCCGTCGTCCCGGCATACACCACTTCGTGGTTCTCCGGGTCCTGCATCAGCACCCGCGTTCGCCGCGCAGTGGACGGAATGCCGTGAATCTTCCTAAACAGCTCTCCGGCCGTCTCGCTCTTGTAAATCCCGCTGCACGCGCTCAGAAACACAGTCCGCCGCTTATCCGGATCGATGATGATCGAAAACACGTCCGAGTCGTCGATCAGGCCCTTCTTGATGTTGTGCCAGGTTGCGCCGCCGTCTTCCGTCTTCCACGGCAGATGCCATGTACCCGCGTACACAACTTGCGGATCAGCCGGGTCCACTGCAAGCGACTCGACCTCGTGAATCTCCTTGCTCCCTTCGGGGCTGATCTGCGACCAGGTTTCCCCGCCATCCGTGCTGCGAAACACCCCCGCCAGCGTCCCGGCAAACAGCATCTTCGCGTCCGACGGCGCCTGCGCCAGCGAGAAAATCGATTGCCCGCGCAAGCTTTCCACCGCGCTCCAATGCTTGCCCGCATCGCGGCTCACCCAAAGACCGCCGTCCTGCTTGTCAGGCTTCCATCCTCCCGCAAATACGGCCGCGGGATTCGATTCATCCACTAGGATTTTGTAGACCACCAGGTCTTCAGCGGGATCCAGTTTGGCAAGCCGACGCCACGAGGCGCCCTCATCCACCGATTCGTAAATCCAGCTATTGGTGGTGCCCAAATACAGGTGCTTGGGCTCGCCGGGAACCGCACCGAACGCCCGCGCATCTCCGCCTGCCGGGCCAACCGCGTTCCACGCCGTCTGCGCCGGCAGGCCTCCGCAGGCCATCGCAATCAGAAAAACAGGAACTCCCTGCGCAAGCATCAGGCGCAGGCTGAGCAAACCAAGTGCAGTCCGCAAGCGGCTCATCAAAGAATAATTGCTCCCAGCTTTCAAACAGAATAAGTAAGAAATAGGCCGCAGAAAACTGAAGAGGCCGGCCGGCTTCCCGGTCGGCCTCAAGTCATACAAGAGGAAACTTTCAGCCTTTTCGCCGTTCCTCCCTCCATTCCAACGGAATGGAGGGAGGAATCAAGCGATCTGCTTCCGAGGCAAGCCAGACGGTCTATTGTCCGGGCGCCGTCGCGGCTGCCTTCCTATGGTGGTGCCTTTCGCCCAGTGGCTTGCGAGCCTGCGGCTTCACCGCAGTCTCATCCACCGGCGTGGTTCCCTGCACATCCGCTGCGAAGTTCGCTCCGGCCGGCACCAGGTAGTTCTCCACCGTTGCTGAATCGGCCGTGCCAGTAGCAACGCTGATTCGGCTGGCGTCGATGCCCTTTTCCGTTACAAGGTAATCCTTGACGTTCACGGCACGTTGCGCAGCCAGATCCTCGACCTTTGCATGCCTGTGACCCTTTTTCGGAGTCTTCTCCTCTGCGGTCGACTCACCCACCACCACCAGCTTCGCATCCGGAGCATTTTGCAAAGACACTGCGATCCCGTCCAGGGCCGCCTTGGCTTCGTTGTCCACACGTTCCGGACGGTCCTTGTCAAAGCTGACCGAGGCAAGTGCCTGGGTATGTGGAATCGGCTTCACATACGGCGCAGTAATCGTCACGCTGGTGCCGGCCGATGCCGTGTGGCCCTTGTCGTCCGCCACATTGCACGTGATGCCGATCGACCCGGTCGGAGCGCCCGCGGAAGAGAACGCCGCGGTCGTGCCGGTGCCGGTAATGGTGCCGGCAGAAGCCGAGTAGCTGTAGGTTAACGGCCGATTCTGCGGGCTCACACCCGCCGCAGTAACGGTGGCGCTGTCGCCCGGGTTGATGCTGCTGGGGCTGGCCGAGCAGCTGATTGTCGGAGGTTCAAACTCCTTTACCGTGAAGGTGGCCGAGGCATCTGCTGTCTCGCCGGGCTTCAGGCCTTCCTTACCCGGTTTGCCCTCCTTCACTTCTGCCTTCACGGTGTAGCTGCCGGGTGCCAATGAATCGGTGGCCACGGTGGTCGTGGTTCCATCTCCCGATGCGCCGGTTCCCGACCAGCTGTAAACCACTTTGATCTTCTTCTTGTCAGATACCGATCCAGCCGTCGCGGTTACCGTGACCGCCTGCCCAGGGAACACCGCGGGGGGACTGGCCTGTGCTGTCAGTGTTATCGGCGGAGCCTTCTTGCACCCCATTGGCAGGAGGGCAAAGCTCATCACAATTGGGACCAGATAAACAGACTTCATATTCTGCAAGTGCACGGTATGCTCCTTCAAACTGCTTGCTGAAAACGCGGAAAGTTTTCTGGGAGGAGGCGTTGTGCGCCTCCTCCCGGCCTTAGTTCACCTTAGTGCGACTTCTTGGCTTCAGTCTTCCTTTTGGGTGTCGGGCTCTTCAAGTCGAGAAGAGTCATGGAATCGGCCGCGTTGAACGGATACAGGCGAACCGATTGTTGGCCCGTGGAGCTCAGAGTGATATCCACACGCCGGTTTTGAGCCAGCACAATGACGTTCAGCTTTTTCAGCACCCTGGCCCGCTCTACTTCACTGAGGTCAGGATTCTCTGAAACCAGCGTTTTCACCTCGTCCGTGGTCAGTTCTTTATCCTTGCCAACGGCCGCGGTGTCAATGCTGCCTGCGGGAACGCCCTGTTCGACCAGGAATTGCTTTGTACGAGCAACACGACGCTCGGAAAGTTTCTGGTTATACTCGTCAGTTCCACGCACGTCCGCATGACCCGTTAAGGTCAGATGGGCGTCCGGTTTGATTTGAAGGTAGCTCTTGAAGTCCGTAGCGAGGGAGGTCAAGGTCCTTTCCTGGCTTTCAACCAAGCCACCTTCGGGATGCTCGGCACGAGGCAGAGCCGTCGGGAAGAATACACTATGCAGCGCCAGGCGAGCCTCAAGTCGTACCTGCTCTGGGGTGGGTCCCGGAGGAGGCGGAGGTGCCGCGATTGTTATGGAAGTGCTGCCTGTCGCGGTCTGACCCTTGTCGTCCGTTACGTTGCAGGCGATGTTTACCGCGCCGCTCGGTGCTCCAGTTGAGGAGAATGAAGCCGTTGTACCGCTGCCGGTGATAGTGCCTGCGGAAGCCGAATAGCCGTAGGTCAATGGGCGATTCTGCGGGCTCACACCCACTGCAGTAACAGTGCTGCTGTCGCCCGGGTTGAGCGTGCTGGGGCTGGCCGAGCAACTGATCGTCGGCGGCTCATAGGCCTTCACCGCAAAGCTCGCCGAGCAGTCAGCCGTCTGTCCGGGCTTGGGGCCTTCCTTCACTTCACCCTTCACCGTATAGCTGCCGGCTGCCAGCGAACCCGTCGCCACAGTGGCTGTCGTTCCGCTGCCCGTCACCCCGTTGCCGGTCCACGTATAAACCGCGGTCAGCTTGGGGTTCAGGTCACCCGCCGTCGCCGTCACCGTGACAGGATCGCCAGGGAAGATCGAGGCCGGGCTGGCCGAGCAGGAAAGCGTTACCGGCGGAGGCGGCGTAAAGGAGCCGAGGCCGATCACAATGCCGGCGCTCAAACGCGCTGCATTGATGTTGGCGCGCCCGCCATTGTACCCGGCTCCGAAATTCTCATGACTGTACTGGTAGTCCGCCTGGAAGATCCGGATCGACAAATGATGGTTGAAAAGCGGAGTGTGATAGTCCATACCGCCGCCTGCCGTCAATACCGCGCCCCAGGTGTCGCTCTCCCAGTAAGGGCCGCCTACAAGCTCACCGCCTACCAGCGCATGCACAAAGGGTGTGATGTCCGCGGTCGGATAACGGAAGATCAATCCCAATGACCCGCCGCTCATATTGTCCTTCGAGGTCACCCACGGATTCTGCGACTCGTTCTCCAGGTGCACATCGCCGACTCCCTCAATCCCCGCATAGCGGTTGAAGTACCGGGCGACGCTCACGATTGCGCCGGGGGTGATCGCCGAGTAGGGCGTCGGCTGATACACGCCACCAGGTAGCGGAACCGCGATGGTGCCATGAGGCGCAATGTAGCTGTAGCCGGCAAAGATGTCCCATTTCGTCGCGGAATCCTCCGGGGCAGATTTTGCTGCTGGCTGGGCCGCTTCCTGCGCTGCAAGAGCAACGGGCACAAAGGCCACAATTGCAAGCGCAAGTACCCGGCTAAAAGATTTCGAAACACGACTGGACATGCGTTTTTCCTCCACAAGAATCTGACTGAAGTCAACAGATGAGTTCGATTGCGTCGAGCGCAAAATCAGGCTCAATTTCTTACATGGACAACTACAAGAGAGCCGGATTTCAATCCTGCAGCATCTTCAAAGTTACCATAGGACCAATCCGGCACATTACATTTTTTCAATGAGTTGCCCTATTTCCTATGGTTCTAAAGCCCTCAGGCGATGCCGGTTACCTTAGTAACAGCTCACCGGCCACCTGAACTCTGCTTCCCGGTTAACCAACATTCAGGGTCTTCAGAAGGCTGCGAGGTTCGCGCTGAATCTTCTCCTGAAGCAGGGTAATTGCATAGAGCAGTTGCTCCGGGCGGGGTGGGCATCCGGGGACATAAACGTCCACCGGAATCACCTGGTTCACGCCCTGTAGAAGCGCATAGTTATTGAAAACTCCACCGGAAGTCGCGCACGCCCCCATCGAAATCACCCACTTCGGCTCAGGCATTTGATCGTAGAGCCGGCGGATCACAGGAGCCATTTTTTGCGATACCCGGCCCGCAACCACCATCAGGTCGGACTGTCGTGGGGATGGCCGGAATACCTCCGCGCCAAATCGCGCGATGTCGAAGCGCGAGGCTCCCATGGACATCATTTCGATAGCGCAGCAGGCCAGCCCGAAGGTCATGGGCCACACCGAGCTTTTGCGCACCCAGTTCACCGCAAAATCCAGGGTGGTCAGCAAGACGCCTTCCGGCTGTTCGTAGCCATAACTCACTTCCTGAAGCTTCCCGCGATTCTTCGCGCTGCTTTCCAGTGAGCCAAAAAGGTAGCGGTCACGCTCTGCCGTAGCTGCCATGTTTCTAATATACCTCGACTTGCGTCAAGCGAACCTGTTCACATTTGCTCGCTTGTTTCCACGAACTGCCTGCTCTACAGCTCCCGCTCCCAAAACTTTTACAAAAAACTTGTGCACTCATGCGCTATCCTTCCATTTCGCGAATAATTGCCGGATTTATGCTCCATTCTGTTTGCCAGTCACTTCCAGGCCGAAGAATCCGAGGCCGGGTCGCATTGGCGGATGAATGGCAACTTCAACCTGTGCCTCGTACACACGTATGATGCACATTTTTATTTTTTGATGCGCATTCGTATCTTGGGATCGAAAAGAAAATGAGCCGTCGCACAATCAGTATGCTGTTCGTTCTATTCTTTTTTGGGCTACCCGCTCTCGTTCACGCCCAGTCCGCTTCCATCTCTTCCGCCCAGGCCCCCGCCACACAGGCCCAGATTGCGGCCCTCCAGCAAGCCGTGCAGAACGCCCAGTCCGCGGGCGACAACGCCTGGATGCTAGTCTCCGCCGCTTTGGTCCTGTTGATGACCGGCCCCGGCCTGGCCCTCTTCTACGGCGGTCTGGTGCGCCGCAAGAACATCCTCTCCACCATGATGCAAAGCTTCGCCATGATGTGCCTGGTGACCATCCTCTGGGCGATCGCCGGCTACTCGCTCGCCTTCGGCCACGGCAACCCCTTCATCGGCGGCTTCGAGCACCTTTTCCTCCGCGGCGTCGGCCTTGCGCCCAACCCCGATTACGCCGCCACCATTCCCGAGCAGACCTACATGGTCTACCAGCTCATGTTCGCCATCATTACTCCGGCCCTCATCACCGGAGCCTTTGCCGAGCGCATGAAGTTCAGTGCCATGGCCGTCTTCCTGTCCCTCTGGTCCCTGCTCGTCTATAGCCCCATGGCCCACATGGTGTGGGGAGTCGGCGGCTTCCTCAATGCCACCGGAGGCCACTTTCCCTCGCTCGATTTCGCCGGCGGCACCGTCGTCCACGTCACCAGCGGCGTCTCTGCGCTCGTCACCTGCATCTACCTCGGCAAGCGCATCGGCTATCCTCAAACCCCCATGCCGCCCCATTCCATGGTGCTCAGCTTCATCGGCGCCTGTCTTCTTTGGGTAGGCTGGTTTGGATTCAACGCCGGCTCCGCCCTCGCCGCCAGCCCTCTGGCCACCTCCGCCTTCGTCAACACCCACTTCGCCGCCGCTGCCGCTGCCCTCGGCTGGACCGTCGTCGAGTGGATCCACAACGGCAAGCCCACTGCCCTCGGCGCAATCTCCGGCGCGGTCGCAGGCCTGGTCGCCATCACCCCTGCCTCCGGCTTTGTCCAGCCCATGGCCGCGCTCGCCATCGGCATCATCGCCGGCATCTTCTGTTCCTTCATGGTTTTTGAAGTCAAAAGCCGCCTCGGCTACGACGATTCCCTCGATGCGTTTGGCGTCCACGGAGCCGGCGGAACCGTCGGCGCGCTGCTCACCGGCCTCTTTGCCACGCGCCTCATCAACCCCGCCTTCGGCAAAGACGTCGCCACCGGCGTCCTCGACGGACACTGGGGTCAGTTGCTCAACCAGTTCGCCGGCGTTGCTATCGCCTGGGTCATCTCAATCGTTGGGACGCTCATCCTGCTCTTTGTCGTCGATAAGGTCATCGGACTGCGCGTCTCCCCCGAACAGGAAATCGCCGGACTCGACCTCTCACAGCACAACGAAGAAGGATATGACTTTAACTCCTAGCGCTCAGCCATCAGCTCTCAGCTTTTAGCTAAATCCGCCGAGAGCTGATGGCTGAGAGCTGAAGGCTGAAAGCTCACAAAAAGCTGATAGCTCACAAAAAACTTTCCACCGGCGCGGAACCAATCACCCCTCCCGCCTGTTACGCTGTCAAACGAGGCATTTTGAACATGCTCAAGATCGAAGCCATTCTCCAGCCCTCCAAGCTGGATGCCGTTAAGGATGCGCTGCTGGAAGCAGGCATTGAAGGCATGACCATTCTCGAGGCCCGCGGCCATGGCCGCCAGAAGGGCCACACCGAGTTCTACCGCGGCCGCGAATACACCGTCGACCTCCTTCCTAAGGTCAAAATCGAACTCGTCGTCCCCGATGAGTTGAAAGATAAAGCCGTCGCAGCCATCGGCGCCGCCGCCCGCACCGGCCGCATAGGCGACGGAAAAATCTTCGTCAGCCGCATCGATGAAGCCATCCGCATTCGTAACGACGAGCGCGGCGAATCCGCTCTCTAGCGCCCCCATGCCTTTGCTCCGAGCGGGCATCGCGCTAGAATGTCAGCCATGAGTGTCTATCCATCCGACGGAGATATCCTCTACGGCTGGAAGTCCTATGGCCGCTCGTTCGCCCTCGTCGGAGCCGCATCCCTTGTCGTCGCCACCGTCGGATTCGCTGCGTCTCACGGCTATCTGTTCCATCCGCACACCCTCTCCGATCTGATGTTTGCGTTTGCAGCGCAGTGGATTGGATTCGTCTTATTCGTTCTTATGGCTATGGCCTCCTGGGGGTCGATTCAATTCTCCCTCTCAGAGCGGGGCGATGTGGAAGTTACAGAACTGGGGGTCCGCCGCATCATCAAGCCCGGCAGTGAGGAGTTCGTTCCCCGCGAGCTGATTGCAGGGTTTATTCCCAGGCCCTTCGGAGGCGTTACGCTCATCGAACTGGACGGAAACCGCCAGATGGTCATCCCGCGCAGCATCGAGGGCTATCGCGATTGCATCGCTCAATTGAAAGCCATGGGCATTACAGCGCTGCCCGCCACGCATTCGGTTTTAGCCCGGAAGAAGCTGCCTCTGTCCGGCCATATCGCAAACTGTTTAATCTTCACTGCCAGCTCCCTGGCTGGCGATATGCTCTTCAGCAAACAGAGCGCGCCTCTCACCATTTGGGTCGCGGGCTTCACACTCGCAATTCTGCTTCTGGCCGCAATTGTCCTGCACCGGCGAAAAGCCTATGGGTCTTTGCCCTGGCTGCTTGGAGGCTTTCTCTCCTCTATCTTCCTGCTCTGGTTGCGCAAGTAGACGGACGCCCATAACCAGTTCTCAGCCGCCTCCCAACTCCTGGACCCTAGCCCCGACCATCGCAAGATTCATACTCGTGTTACACTCCGGGCATGGTAGGCGGTCAATCGCTCAAATCCGATGATATCGATGATCGTAAAAGACTCTTCTTCAGTCTCGCCGGAGCCTTCTTTATCGCGTCCCTTGGCTTTGCCCTGATCTTCTATTTCTTCGCATGGCTGCCCTATGAAACGCTCGCTTGGCTGGACACCCTCCCGCAGGCACAGGCAGTCCGCATTCTGAAAATGACCACCATTTTCGCCAGAACTTTCTCCCTCTTCTTGGCTGTCGTTTCTCCGACGATCATCCTTGTAATCATGGCGCAAAAACAGCGATCCAAACAGAGACATCCAATAGAATCGACCTGGAAAAAGATCAGATAAGCGAGCTTTGGGGCCAGCTCATTCCCGCGGAATGTGCAAAAGCGTTCCCCCACCGGCCAACATCGCTTATTCTGTTAACAATTCCTAACTTGCCTCGGCGAGCCAATCAAAACACTTATGACTCCAGTCGTTTTCGCGGTTGACGATCTACGGGAGCAGTATCTGCGAGAGATGGCGCTCGTCCGCCAGACGTGTGAGCGCACCGGAGACGGCACTGCCGCCATCCGCCGCCGCTCCGCCGTAGTCGACCGGCTGCTCATTGAAATGTGGCGTCGCGCCTTCGCCGGACAGCCTTCTCTCAACATCTCCCTCCTCGCCCTCGGCGGATACGGACGCAAAGACCTCTTCCCCTACTCCGACATCGATGTCCTCTTCGCCTTTGCAGACGAAAAGGTGGAGGCGCAGGCTGCGGAACCCGTCCGCCTCATCATCCAGGGCATGTGGGACATCGGCCTCCGCGCCAGTCCTAGCTCGCGCACCGTCAAGGAAGCGGGAAAATTCGACCCCGACAACCTCGAATTCACCCTTGCCACCCTCGACCGCCGCTTCCTCGCCGGCCAGTTCCCTCTCTACCAGCAGTTGCACCAGGTGGTACTCCCCGGCCTCGTGCTCAGTGAGTGGAACACCATCACCCAGAAGCTCGGCGAAATTGCCCGCGCCCGTCACGCCAAGTACGGCAACACCATCTTCCACCTTGAGCCCAACCTGAAAGAGTGTCCAGGCGGCCTTCGCGACTACCACCTCGCCGTCTGGTTCGCCCTCCTGTTTCACCTCAAGGAAACCCGCGAATGGCCTCGCCAGCGCGGAGGCGTCTTCCAAAGCGCCCGCGGCGACGCCGAAGCCGCATTCGACTTCCTCGCCGCCGCCCGCTGTTTCCTTCACTTCCGCCACGGTCGCGATGACAATACCCTCGACTGGCAGTCCCAGGACGAGGCCGCCGCCAACTCCATCGGCCTTGAAACCCGCGGCACCGCCGATCCCAGCTACTGGATGCGCACCTACTATCGCCACGCGCGCATCATCTATCGCCGCGCGGCGCTCCTCATGGAGCATCTTCCCGCTCCCGTCAGCTTCTATCGCCAGTTTCGCCGCCGCCGCTCCCCCATTGCCGGCACCGACTTCCTCCTCGACCAGGGCCGCATCGATATTGTCCCCGGTGCGCAGTTCAATGACACCTCGGCCATCCTCCGCATCTTCTCCCTCATGGCCACTCACGGCTACACCCTCTCGCAGGCCGCCGAAGACCGCATCACCGACGCGCTCCCCGCCCTCGCCATCCACATCCCCGAGGGTCCCTACCTGTGGAATGCCCTCCGCGAAGTCCTGCTCGGCCCCCACGCCGCCCACGCACTCCGCACCATGCACGCCCTCGGCGTTCTTGAAATGCTCATCCCCGAGTTTCACGGCATCGATGCCTTGGTCATCCGCGACAGCTATCACCGCTACACCGTCGACGAGCACACCTTCCTTACAATCGATAACGTCCACGGCCTCCGCCAGCCCACTCGCGACTACGAACAGCGCCTCGCACAGCTTTTGCCGGAGATCGACCGCCTCGACCTCTTCCTGCTCGCTCTCCTGCTCCATGACACCGGCAAGGCCCGCCGCACAGGCGAACATGCCGCCCAGAGCGTGGAACTAGCCGACGCCTTCCTCGCCCGCCTCGACTTCGACTCCGAGGAGCGCGAGTCCATCCTCAAGCTCATCCGCCTCCATCTCGAAATGTCCAACGCCCTTCGCCGCGACATCTTCGATCTTGAGAATGTCCGCGGTTTTTCTGACAAAATTGGCAGCCCGCAATTACTCAAGATGCTCACTCTCATGACCTATGCGGACATCAAGGCCGTCAATCCCGACGCCCTGACCCCGTGGAAAGCCGAAAACATCTGGCAGTTTTATATGGCCACCGCCAACTTCATGGACCGCTCCGTCGACGAGATCCGCTACCGGGCCGCCATTGACCCAACCCTCCTCAACCGTCTCCGCTCCATGGTGCCCGCGGCGCAGTACGAAGCGTTAGGACAATTCCTCGAAGGCCTGCCCCAGCGCTACCTGCAAACCCGCCTCCCTGAGCAGATCCGCCATCACTTCCAAATGGCTCTCAACCTCGATCAGGACCCAAGTTCCAACTCGGTCCAGCTCGACCTCCGCCCTGTCCGCCAGCTCTTCGAGCTCACCGTCATCACTCGCGACCGCACCCGCCTCTTTGCCGATGTGGCCGGAACCCTCGCCGCCTGGGGCATGAACATCGTCAAGGCTGGCGCCTACTCCAACGAGTCCGGCGTCATCGTCGACAGCTTCCACTTCACTGACATCTTCCACACCCTCGAACTCAACCCCAGCGAGAAGGACCGCTTCCTCGCTAACCTCCATGATGTCGTCGCGCAAAAAGTCTCCGTCGAGCAGCTGCTGGAAGCCCGCCGCCATTTGAATCACCCCACGAACCTGAAGGTTGAAGTCGCCACCCGCCTCGAATTCGACTCCGAGTCCTCCACCCACTCCACTCTGCTCCAGGTCGTCGCCCAGGATGTCCCCGGCCTTCTCCGCCAGATCGCCCTAACCCTCAGCACCCACCAGTGCGACATTAAAGTGGCGCTGATCGATACCGAAGGCGAAACCGCCATCGACGTTTTCTACCTCACGAAGCAGGAAACCAAGCTCGCCGAGCCGACGCAGCAATCCCTCGCCGCCGATCTCACCGCCGCCCTCGGCGCCATGCGCGCGCCCACCGCATAACTCCAAGCTGCAAACTCGCTAACTCAGCAGGTGCCATCTCTTGCGGACTCAAGCGCACGCTGTGCCCCATTCATCGCAGTCTTATCGCGATGAGTGGGATAGCTCCATCTATCTATAGCGTCTAACGTTCTTATTGCCCTTCATAGCTCTTCTAACTAATCTCCCAGCGTGAACATATTCATAAACAGCGCAGCCCGCCTATGGCTACAAGCGGGCCGCGCTAACTCATCTTGATTCCTACTTTATCTGCCCTTCTTCTTCGCCACTTTCTTCTTAGCCGTCTTCTTACCCGCCGCTTTCTTGGCCGACTTCTTTGCCGTCTTGATCCCGGCCTTCTTACCCGCCTTCTTAGCCGCCTTCGCCGCCGCAGCGTTAATCGTCACCCCAGCCGGCGCCAGCAATGGAATCAGCTTGCTCGCAATCGGCGTCCCTTGCCCACTGCACGCATCCCATCCCGGCCCCGCTGAAAATGCCCCGTTGTTCCCCTGCGTAATGTCATTGAAAGCCGAGGCCGCCTTCGCCGCATAAATCGCCGGATTGATGAATCCCACCGGCTTGCCCAGTTGCTGGTTCGCTACAGCAATCAGCCCAGCCCACAGCGGAGCCACCGCGCTTGTTCCTCCAATCACGCTGGTCTGCCCATCCACGCGAATCGTGTAGCCGGTCGTCGGGTCAGCATCACCCGCCACATCCGGCACGCCCCGCCCTCCCGTGCTCACGCTCGGCGCAGGCACCTTGGAGTTAGCCTGCCAGCTCGGCAGCGGAAACAGATTGCTCACGCCGCCGCCCGTCGCGCCTTCGTTGCTCGCCGTCTCATTCCACACCACCTCCGACACAATCGTCGACCCGTTCGCGTCCAGCTTCGTCCCGCCGCAAGCCAGCACATGCGGACTCGACGCCGGAAAGTCGACATTATTCCCCGTCGCCCCGTCGCTCGACCCGTCATCGCCCGCCGCCACCGTAATCGTCACGCCCAGCGCCGCTGCGCTCTGGCATGCCGCATCCAGCACCGTCGCCGACTGCCCCGTCCACGTCGATTCCGGCCCGCCCCAGCTAATCGAAATCACGCTCGGCTTATTCGTCGTGTCATGCACCGCCGTCGTAATCGCGTCCGTAAATCCCTGGTCCGTATTCGGCGTAAAGTACACCACGATCTTTGCCCCCGGCGCCACCGATGCGGCCACTTCAATGTCCAGCATCACTTCGCCGTCAGCGCTGTTCGCAGTGGTCGGCTTGTTCTTCCCCTTGTCCACACTCACGGCGGTAATCGTCGGCGCGGGCAGTCCCAGCGTCTTGAAGTAGGCGGTCAAATCGGCTGGCTTGTAGCCCCCGCCCAGTTCAATAATCCCAATCGTCTGTCCCGCTCCGCTCGCGTTCGCGGGCCACTGGTAAGCCTGCGCTACTTGCGGGGGCGTGTAGCTGGCGGGAGCGGCTCCGGCGGCTGCGCTTGGATTGTGGAAACGAAAATGCGGCTGCGCCTGGGGCCGGTTATCCAGTCCCAGCACAGCCTCCACCACGCCTTCCAGCGAGGCGGGAATGTGAATGCCGCCCTCCCGCACCCGGTAGTCGATTCCATCAATCGTCTTCTGATTCAACTCCACGCCAAAGGCTTTCTGCATGTCCGCGGCCGTCCCCGTTAGCTGAATCGTCCGCCGCAGTGCTGAAGTCGGATCCTTCTCCACTGTCAGGTTGTATTCCTTCGCAAACGCCTTCACCCGCTTCACTGCGTCGGGGTCAGACGAATGGCGCCTCTTATACTCAGTTCGTGATACGCGCACCGGACCAGCCGACCTGCCGCCGCGCTTGTTGATCTTCAGCTCTTCTTTCCGTTTCACAATCACCGATACCGTCACCGGCGACTTGGGTGGCGTGGCTTTCACATGCACTGCACTTGAAGGCGCTGCCTTTTCGCTTCCAGGCAGCACTACGCGCGCTTCCGATGCAAACAGCGGCGTCTTCACAGATGCGGCTTGTGGAGGTTTTACTCGCAAGGTCTGAATGCCTCGCGAAGCTTTCACTGACGACGATTTACTGCGGGGGGAGTTGCTCATCTCTGACCTCTCTCTCGTTCAGGCCTTGTCTCGCAAGCCCTGAACACGATGCCTCCGCATCATAATCCAAATCGAAGGTATCGTATGCAGGAATCACATGAATTGGATTTTTAGATCGGGTGATTCCTTGAATGGGTTAACGCAAGATTGTTCCTCTTTGCGTTTTCTCCCCTGGCGTCTCGCACCCATTCATTCCGCCTCTCGCGTTTTGCTCCCGCGCGCACCGGCTCCTACCGCGCTTTCCAGCGCCGTCGCGAGCTCCTTAACGCCCCTCCGAATTTCCCTCGCATCCACCGCTGCAAATCCCAGGTGCAGTCCTTCCCGGGAAACCCCGCCTTGATAGTATTCGCCCAGCGAAGTCACCTCCACATTGCGCCGGGATGCGGCCGCAGCAGCAGCTTCGCCCGTCAGGCCGCAACTCATCCACGCCGCCGTCTGCAAACCCGCCTCAATTCCTATGATCTCGATCAACCCGCCAAGCTTCTCCCGCGCGCCCTCCTGCAGAACCGAATGCCGTTCCGCGTAAACCTGCCGCATCCGCCGCAAGTGACGGCCAAAGTGACCCTCGGTAATAAAGTCACACAGAATCGCCTGCTCCAGCAGCGGCCCATGCCGGCTGGTGACGGAAATCATTGCGGAGATTTTGTCCACCAGCCCAGCAGGAACCACCAGGTAGCCCAACCGGAGCGATGGGAACAGGACTTTGCTGAAGCTGCCGGTAAACAGCACCAGTCCGCGGCGGTCCAATCCCTGCAGCGCAGGCACCGGACGCCCGATGTAGCGATATTCGCTGTCATAGTCGTCTTCGAGAATCAGCGCGCCTGTCTTGGCGGCCCAATCCAGAAGCTGCAATCGCCGCGCCAGGCTCATCGTGACTCCCAGCGGAAACTGATGACCCGGCGTCAAGTAGACCAACCGCGCGCCCCGCATCGCCTCCCGCCTCAGTGTCATTCCCTCTTCGTCGACAGGCAGCGCTGAGACCCTGGCACCCGCCGCCCTGAACACCATGGCCGCACCCGGATAACCCGGCTCTTCCATGCACACGCGGTCTCCCGGGTTCAGAAGCAGCCGCGCGGTCAGGTCCAGCGCCTCCTGCACGCCGGAGATGATCGCCACCTGCCCCGCTTCGCACCGCACACCGCGAGACGTGCTCAGGTAACTGGCCACCGCCTGACGCAGAGGCATGTGTCCCATCGGGTCGCAACCCACCAGCAGCTTCATGCTCGCGCTCCGCAGCCGGCGCGCCCCCACCTGCGCCCATAACGTCGTGGGAAATAAATCCAATGCCGGCATGTTAACCCGAAATGCACGGCTGGGCCTCGCCTCGAGATTTCCGAACAACTGCACGCGCCTGCCGTAGTCGGAGAGAGGCGCTTTCACCTGCCCGCGAGCCGCCGGCCCTGCATCAGCCTTGCGCGCCACCTCGAGCAACTCGTCGGGCAGTACCTTGCTCACATACGTCCCTGATCCGACACTGCCTTCGATATACCCTTCCGCCTTGAGCTGGTCGAAAGCGTTCACCACGGTCCCTCTTGCCAGGCCGTATTGCTTCGCAAGTTCGCGCGTCGATGCAAGCCGCATTCCAGGACGCAACCGTCCCTCCACAATGCCCGCTCGCAATGCTGCAAACACCCAGTCATGTGCAGAAGCAGCGGCGCCGCGCGCCGGAATTACGAGTTCGAAGGATGAGGTTCTCTTGGCCATTAAAGTGGTCCACCATAAATAGCATAAATGGACCTTGTTATTAGTCCACTTAAGCGTAACCTCAAGAACAATAAGTCCTCCGCCGTTGTACACGACCCGGCGGGAATGAGACTTAGGATGCCCCATAAATGCTCCGTGCCCCGTTCTCGCGATTTCTTTCTGTCGCGAGGGCGGGAGAGCACAACGCTCGACGGTTTCCTTTTTGTTGAACCAGCATTTTTGTTTCTTTCCAGGAGCACATCAATGAGATCGTCCGGAACGGTTGTCCTCGGAGTGATTACTGCCATATCGGCAGCCGCTGGGCCAGCCACTCAAGCGCCGGTACAAAGCGCCAATCAGGCTGCAAAGCCTCGAGCCAGGGTTGCATTCGCACACGCACTCCCCAAACTCGACGGCAATCAGCTCAAGGCAACCGTCGTCGAAGTCAACTACGGTCCGGGCGAATCGTCGCATCCCCACAGCCATCCATGCGCCGTCATCGGCTATGTGGTCCGGGGCACAATCCGGACGCAAGTCAAAGGCGAGGCGGAAATAGTAAAGCGGGTCGGCGAAAGCTTCTACGAGCCCCCCAACGGAGTTCACCTTATCTCAGCCAACGCCAGCCAGACCGAGCCTGCGAGCTTCCTCGCTTTCTTCGTCTGCGACCACGACAATCCGTTGAGCACAGATCTAAAAGCGGTCGGATCGGAAGGAAAATAGGTATGCACAGAGTCAACTGGGAGCGATGGGTCGTCGTCTATGCGCGCGTTGCACTCGGCGCCGCGTTCCTTTCCGCAGTGGCTTCGCGCTTCGGGCTCTGGGAGCGCACGTTCGATCTCGAGCATTTTGCCGCCTTCATTCATTACACCGCGCAGGTGAATTCGTTCCTCCCGCTCGCTGTCATTCCCTTCGTCGCATTTGCCGCAACAGCTCTCGAAACCACACTCGGAATACTGCTGATCCTGGGACTATGGCCCCGCTGGGTCTCCCTCGCTGCCGCCATTCTTCTTGCTCTGTTCGGCACGGCGATGGCCATCTCCCTCGGCCTCGAGGCACCCATGGATTACTCGGTCTTCTCTGCCTCCGCCGCGGCAGCTCTGCTCGCACTGCGTGCCGCCAAGCACACGGGGAACCAATTCCCCGAAAACGAAAGGAAAACACCGCAATGAAGTTCAAGACAGCCCGCGTCATCTCCGTCGCACTTCTGTCGTTGGCCTGCATGGGTACTTCCACTCTCGCAGCCCAACAACACGACGACCGCCAATTGCTTCAGGTGCGCGAGCAGGTCTGGCGCGCCTGGTTCGCCAACGACACCGCGGCGCTTCACAAGCTCGTTCCCCCGGAAACCATTGTGATGAGCGGCGATGAGCCGAACTGGGAACATCAGGCCGATGTGTTCAATGGCGCAGCCGAGTTCCAATCCAACGGTGGCAAGCTGATCCGCCTGGAATTCCCGCGCACTGAGGTCCAGCACTTTGGGGACGTGGCCCTCGTCTGGAGCGACTACCTGTATGAGATCGAAACCAACGGCAAGCGCTCCGTGTCAACCGGCCACTCCAACGAAATCTTTGTCCTCCGTGACGGCCAATGGACAAACCCCGGCTGGCATACCAATTCCACAAAATAACCCAGATCGGCATTCCGCCCAAAAAGGAGAAGACAATGAAAGCTTCAATCGAATCCAGCGTAGATACAGCAGTGGCCTACTACCAGGCAATGAACCGCAAAGATCTGGCGGAGATGAGCCGCCATCTGCACCCTGACATTCAGCTCGTCTCACCCCTGGATAGCCTCACCGGAAGGCAAGCCGTGCTCGACGCCGCCCAACGGTTCCTGCCCGCGGTAAAGAACATCGACGTGCGCGCTCAATTCGGTTCTGAAAAGCAGGCCATGCTGGTCTATGACATGGTATTCAACGAGCCCCTCGGCGTTTGCCGAACAGCAGCGCTCATCACTTTCCAGGGCGACCTCATCGTGCGCAATGAGTTATTCTTCGACGCCCGGCCATTCGAAAGGAAGTAACAAAAGCACGCGGCCATCGGATCCCCCTCTGAAACCGCAACGAGCAAAATCGCAATCGGAACTTGGGTCGCTTTTGGTGCGGAGCTTGTCTGCCCGCGCGGCCCGGTTCCTCAATCCCGACCCTTCCGCCTCAAATCCATCAAACCTTAACAATTCAGAAGCGGTCCGCCAAATACCATAAGCAGGAACCGCCATGAATAAGGAGCCAACCCAGCAGCCCGCGCGGCGGAAGCAACTATTCCCTAATCCCTATTCCCTGTTCCCTAGCCCCTGTTCCTCGTCCTCACTTCAAATAGGCGCGCACCAGGTCGATCAGGTCCTCGGCCAACTCGGGGGCAATCTGCTCTTTGACCCCGTCCACCAGGTGAAAACGGATATGCGTCTCCAGCACCTCGCCCATCAGTCCATTGATCCCGCCGCGCACCGCCGCCAGCAGCATCAGTTGTCCGCCGCAATCCTCATCGGCAGCCAGAGACCGCTCCACCGCATCCAACTGTCCACGGAGCTTCCTCAATCGTTGCAACAGCTTCAACTTTTCGCGTTCATGGTGCGACATTGCAGGCTCCCTCCTACTTGACGATACCTACCCCCGGTATGGTACATACTGGGAGGGGGTATCCCGGCAAATTCATTCTACCCCCCCCATTTCACCCTAGGACAGCTCCCATGGTTCGCTTCACTCTTCGCCGCCACGCTTGCGCACTTGCTCTCGCCCTGCCGCTGGCCGCCATCGCTGCTGCCCAATCCCCCGATTCGCTTCCCGCCGCGCCCCAGCCCCAACACCAGCCCCTGCCCCCAATATCCCAGCAAACCCTCGTCATCCCTGCCTTCGCCCGCGCCCTTCTTGAGGATGGCCTCGGCCGCAGATCAGGCGACATGAGCCCCGTCGGCCAGCAGCCCAATGACGCTCCCATCGTCGCAATGGCTCCCCATCCGGATAACAAAACCTGGTGGCTCTCCGGCCAGGCCAACATCATCATTCAGGGCGACCTCCCCTTCCATTCGCCCTACCAGGGAACCAACAGTCTCATTCCCCGTGGCGAATACAAAACCTCCATGGTCGGCACACTCTTCACCGCCTGGCGTCCCAACCGGTCCATCCGCCACGCCACCGATTTCGTCTTCGACCTCGAAGAGGCCGCAGGTCGCGGCCTCGGCGAAGCCCTCGGCATTGCCGGATTCACCAACCTCGACGTGGTGCGCAATCCCAACCTCGGAAAGGTCCCCTACATCGCGCGCTACCAGATCCACCAGACCATCGGACTCACCAACAGGGCCACCAGCCAGGAGCCCGGCCCCTTTGCCCTCGCGCCCAGCGTCCCTCTGCGCCGCTTAGACATTCGCATCGGCAAACTCACCCTCCCTGACTTCTTCGATCTAAACGAGGTTGGCTCCGACTCGCACCTCCAGTTCATGAACTGGACCGTGGATAACAACGGCGCATGGGACTACGCCGCCGACACGCGCGGCTACACCGTCGGTGGCATCGCGGAATACGACGACAAGGATTGGAGTCTCCGCTACGGCATCTTCGCCATGCCCGTCATCGCCAACGGCATCGATCTCGACTGGGCTTTCAGCCGCGCACACGGTCAGAACGGGGAGTTTGAACTGCGCCATAGCTTCGTTCCAAAGCTCAAGGGCACGCAGCGCCTTCTCTTCTACGCCAACAACGCCCACATGGGCACATACCGCGAAGCCATCGAAGACTTCCTCAACGGCTCTGACACGGCAAAGTATGGTGTTACGGTTCCCGCCATCACCCTCCACGAGCACTTCGGCGCTCTCAAATACGGCATGGGATACAACACCGATCAGGAAATCACGGCGAATCTCCGCGTCGCAGGCCGCTTCGGATGGAACGAGGGCCAGCACGAGTCCTTCGCATATACGGAAGTAGACCAGACCGTTGAACTCGCCTGTGACTACGCCGGTACCCGCTGGCATCGCCCCATCGACAAGATCGGCGTCGCCGTCGTTTCCAACGCCATCAAGGCTGACCACCAGGAATACCTGAAGCTCGGCGGCCTCGGCTTCCTGCTCGGCGACGGCAATGGCAGCCCCAACTACGGTCGCCCCAACGGCGACCTGAATTACGGCCGCGAAAACATCGTCGAAGCCTACTACAATTACCACGCCTGGCGCGGCATGTTCTATTCGCTCAACGTGCAACACATTGCCGACCCCGGCTACAACCGGGACCGTGGTCCCGTCTGGGTCGGCTCCTTCCGCGCCCACGTCGATTTCTAAATCCAGACTCCGCCCGTCGCCTCTTTCAAGCAATAAAAATGGTGCTGAAGGGGGAGACAATTCCCCTCCAACACCAAAGTGAAGGTCACATGAGTTACAGTTCATCCGAAGGCCGTTTGCCTCCGGATCTTTGCATGCCGGAAACGGTGAAACACCGTTCCTATCGGCAAATCTGCCTCCGGCATAAATCCCTTATGATGCCCAATCGCCGTGAAAACGCTTTCCAGCCCAAGGCAAAATCGTAAATTCCTTCCGCAAATGCCGCTCATACTCCTCGAGTGGCGCCTCAGCATGAATTCGTAACCAAAAATCGGGGTTGTTACTTCCAGGACCAATCTGTGTGGCATTCGCCCGCTGGTCCCTGGGTTTTCCACTTCTTCGTCAGGCAAGGGGGGGCTGCCTGGGTGCGAAGAAGTCTGCTGCCTTTGCCTGCCGGCATGGTATCGATACCTAGGCTCGGTGTGAATACGTATATAGACTCGAAATCCCGCTGTCAATCACCTTTTTGGGGCAGATCACTCAGAGAAATCGGCGTTCGTAAACCCTTCGTTCTGCAACTTGTTTTGCTGCTTTATTTTCCAGATCCCGCCGCTCCCGGCGTCGGAGCCGGCAGCGTGTAAATCACCTCGCCCGGTTTCGCATAGTGCAACTTCTCCCGCGCCTCATGCTCAATCGCGTCCGGATCCGACTTCAGCTTCTCGATGTGGTCGCGCAACCGGGCGTTCTCCTCCTGAAGTTCGTCAATCTCCTTGCGCAACTGCTGGTCTTCGCCCCGCTTCTGGTGCCACACCTGCAACCCGTGCTTGCCGTTGATCACGTGCCACGTCAACAGCAGCGCCAGGCCCACCGCCACCGCCGTCCCTGCCGGACGCCACATGCGCAGCGCCCAGTCCAATACCCGCACGCGCAGCGGCTCCGGTGCAGCAACCGCCGCGCGCTTCTCCGGTTCTATCTCTTCGTCCGCCATTCCGCCCAGTCCTTAGTCCCTACGTCCCTTAGTCCCTGTCGTTAACAAACTTCTCCGCCGCCGCCTTCAATGCTTCCATATCCGCTTCGTTCCGCGCTTCCGTATACGCCCGCACCACCGGCTCCGTCCCACTCAGCCGATAGCAGACCCACGACCCATCTTCCAGAATCACCTTCAGCCCGTCCGTCCGCACCACGCTGGAAACCTTGCGGCCTCCCAGCTCCGTCGGATCGGCCTTCATCTTTTCAGTGAACGCGGCCTTCACCTCCGGGGTCAAGTGGAAGTTTTCACGAACGGGGTAGTAGGAACCAACCTTGCTAAACAGCTCCTTCAATTGCACACCCAAACTCTTGCCCCGCACCGCCACCATCTCCGCCACCAGCAGCCCGGCAATCACCCCGTCCTTTTCCGGAACATGTCCGCGAATCGTCAACCCCGCAGACTCCTCGCCGCCAATCGCAATCTTGTCCGCAATAATCAGCTCGCCAATGTACTTGAATCCCACCGGCGTCTCAAACAGCGGAACCTTGTGATAATCCGCCAGCGCGTTCACCAGGTTCGTCGTCGCCACGCTCTTGGCCACGCCGTTCTTCCACCCGCGCGTCTCCACCAGGTAGTCGAACAGCAGGGCAATCACATAATTCGGTTGGATGAATGTCCCATCCCCATCCACAATTCCGAACCGGTCCGCATCGCCGTCTGTCGCAATCCCCAGCCCGGCGCCCATCTCCTTCATCTTCGCCTTGCAGTCTCCCAGCAGTTCGTCCGACGGCTCCGGCGCATGCCCGCCAAACAGCACATCGCGGTAGTCGTGAACCGTCTCCACCGTCACGCCCGCCTCGCGCAGCAGATGGCACGGATACCCGCGCCCCGCGCCCCAGAACGGGTCATACACCACCTTGATCCCCGACTTCGCAATCGCCTTCAGATCCACCAGTTCCGCCAGCCGCTTCAGGAACGCCGGCTTCACATCCGCCGTGTCAAAGGTGTCTTTGCTAGTGTCTCCAATCTTGAATCCGTCCGTCAGCCCCGCAATCGCCGCCTCAATTTGTTTCGTTACGTCCGGCAGTGCCGGCGCTCCATCATGCGTAGAGAACTTGATGCCGTTGTATTCCGGCGGATTGTGCGACGCCGTAAAGTTGATCGCCCCTGAAGTTTTCAGTGTGCGCACCGCGTAAGCAATCGCCGGTGTCGGCGCGGCATCGGGAATCACGATCGGCGTTACACCCGCCCCAGCCAGCACCTTCGCCGCTTCGGCCACAAACGCCTCGCCCAGAAACCGCGGATCGCGCCCCACCAGCACACGATGCGGCTCCGGCTGCGTCTTCACATAAGCGGCAATCCCCGCCACCGCAAGCCGTATGTTGGCAAAGGTAAAATCCTCCGCCACAATCGACCTCCATCCAGAGGTCCCAAACTTGATCGCTGTCGTCATCTTCGCTCTCCATCCGCGCCCGCCCCAGCGGACCGCAATGACCATACTACTGCCTTCTTCAGATGCATTCGGTAAAAACGCCGCAGCCCTTTTCCCCGAAAGATGCTGTCAATCTGGGCGGAGGTTGGCGCGTGATCCGTCAGGCCAGTGCACGACGATGGGTCGGAAGGCATTTTCGAGGATAATGTAAGTCATGCGATGCCGTCGTTTGTCCATCCCGCTGTTGATTTGTTTTTCGCTGGCCTGTCCCCGTCTGGAAGACGCCCAAAGCACACCTGCTGCAATTGCACCTTCGGAAATATCTGCTGACCTTGGACCCTGTTCCGCGCTAATGATCGTGACCGATTCCGACTCGAAACCAATCTATGGTGCAAAGATCACCACGCGAATCCAGTATGGTCCGTTTGGTGTGAAAAAACTTGACCTTGAAGCCTACACAGGCGTCGACGGACAACTCAGGATTACCAAACTGCCAGAGACCCTGAAGAAGCCGATGTATATCCACATCGCCAAAGACGACAAACAGGAAGTCGAGGAGTTCAAGCCTGAAATACAGTGCCATGCAACCTTCAAAGTGCAGTTGAAGTAGGTGCTCGCACAGGACGCTTGACAAGCCGATTCGATAAGCGCATTATTGTTCTCAATTTGGTTTGCATGACAAACTAGATTGCGAGGCTAATATGACTTTCTCATCCTCCCGTCTTCTTGAAGAGAATCCTGACCGAATCGCCAATCAACTTATCCAGAAAGCCCACAATCGCGACGGCCTGCCCGAAATCGCCATCGGACTCACGTTTCTACTCGTGGCCCTCACCATGTGGATGCAGATCGCATACCAGCCAGGATCGCTCACCTACAAGATCGCTCCCCTGATTCTTGGGCTGCTGGTCCCGGCGCTCATTCTCTCGTCGCAATGGGCTATCAAAAAAGTGCGCACGCAGTTCCTGATCGGAAAGACGGGCTACGTAAAATCGAAGCCCGTCAACCGGAAGGCGGCTGGCATGGTAGTCGCAATCGCGTTTGTCATTGCCGTCGCGGCGGTCATCGCAGCTTACCTCGGTAGGAACTCGTCCCCGCCCACCGCCTGGTTCCTTGCCGGCACCGGGATCGGCGGCGGACTGTTGTTGATTCTCGCTGGCCGCTTGCCCCGCTTCGTCGTTGGCGGCGTAATCATGTCTGTCACTGGCGTTGCTCTCGCTGTCGGCGGGGTCTCCCTCGGCACGGGCTTCATGATCCTCTACGGCATCATTGGCCTTCTGTCTCTCATCTCCGGCTGCGTTGTTCTCGTGCTCTTCCTGCGCCAACCCACCGAGCCGGCCCAATAGCATGAGCGCAAAAATCCAGCGACTCGCCGACATCGACCGCGTCATCCACGAACCCGCGCGCCTCATGATCGTTGCTCTTCTTGCCGCCGTCGAGGAAGCCGACTTCCAATACCTGCGCCAGACCACCGGCCTCACTCAGGGAAATCTCTCCGCGCACCTGTCTAAACTTGAGGAAGCGGGTTACGTTGCCATCGAGAAAACCTTCCGCGGCAAATACCCGCTCACCATCTGCAGCCTTACCGACCGGGGGAAAGTCGTCCTCGATACCTACCGCAAGATCATCAAATCCGCTCTCTAGTCCGACTTCATGGAGTGGAAATCGAAGGAACCTCCCTCTTCCGGTCCTTTATTTGTAATGCGTCCAACTCTATTGTTCCGTATACACGTAGTCGTTATACTGCCAAACTTTGTCGATATAGGAATACAGCCTTGCATACACCGTGACGCCATTTGCGGGCAATCTGCTTGCCGTCGCGGTTAAAGCCGCACCTTTGTACAAGAACAGCTCGCTCTCACCGGGCGCAATCGCGCTCACATTGAGCTGGTAGAGGGTCACCCCGGTCCCCGCGTTCCACCGGAAAGCCACATTGCTCGTGCCGAGTACCGTGCCCGGCCCCGGCGTGGGTGACGTCAGCACCGCGGGAACGGTCGCACCTCTTTCGGTATAGACGTAGTCGTTGTACTGCCAGACCTTGTTGATATAGGAATAGAGCCGTGCGTACACCATTACGCCACTTGCGGGGAAGCTGGTCGCAGTCGCGGAAGTGGCCGTGCCTTTGTACAAGAACAGCTCGCTTAAGCCAGGTGCAATCGTGCTCAGATTGAGCTGGTAGAGGGTCACCCCGGTCCCCGCATTCCACTGGAAAGCCACATTGCTCGTGCCGAGTGCGGTACCCAGCCCCGGCGTGGGAGATGAGAGCACAGCCGGAACGGGTGTACCGCTTTCGGTATAAACGTAGGCGTTCGACAGCCAGACTCCGCCAATCTTTGAGTACAGTGTTGCGTAGACAACTTGGCCGTCCGCCGGTAGGCTCGGCACGTCCACAGAGGTTGCCGTGCCTTTGTATACGTAAAGGTCCTGTGCACCAGGCGTATTGGTGCCGAGATCGAGCTGGTAGATTGTTGCCCCCCTCCCGGCGTACCACTGAAAGGAAACATTGCTGGTGCCGAGCTTCGTGCCCAATCCCGGCGTCGGAGACGAGAGTACCCCCAGAGAGCTTACGGTATAGACGTAGTCGGTATACTGCCAGACCTCGCTGATATAGGAATAGAGCCTTGCATAGGCTATTGTCTGGTTTGCAGGCGAGCTTGGCAGAGTCGCGGAAGTTGCAGTTCCTTTGTATAACAACAGTTCGCTGTTGCCGGGTGCAATGGTGCTGATGTTGAGCTGGTAGAGAGTGACACCGGTCCCTCCGGTCCACTGGAAGGCTACATTGCTGGCGCCGATAACCGCGCCCGGCGTGGGAGATACAAGCACCGCAGGAATGCGCGTAATGCTTTCGGTATAGAGGAAGTCGTTATACAGCCAGGCGCCGTTGAGTTTTGATGAGAGCCTCGCATAAACTGTTGCGCCGCTTGCGGGCACGGTGGGCACGGTCACGGACGTGCCCGACCCTTTGTATAGGTACAGGTCGCTTGAACCGGGCCCAGTGGTGCCGAGGGTGAGTTGGTATAACGTGTAGCCGTTCACGGTGGTCCACCCGAAGGCCACATTGCTGGTGCCGAGCACGGTCCCCAATCCTGGCGTGGGCGCGATGAGCGTTGGCGGAGGTGGCGGCGCTGTCGGCGCGTCGTTCAAGGTAATCGCGGTGGATGTGCTGGCAATGAAGGTGTTCTTCCCCGGGTACCTGGCTTCCACCTGGTAGGTGCCTGTCCCAACCACCCAGGCCGCGGGTGCAGCTGCGGTCGCCGCCATATCTGTCAGAACGGTCTCCAGGTCATCGAAGTTCGTGGCCAGGCCAGGCAGCCCGCTCCCACTGAAGTCCGCTGCCGCCAGGAATTGTCCCGAAGTGTCATATGCAGGGTTTACTGCAGGTGTAAACGTACCATCCCCGTTGCCCAGCAGCACATTCACATAACCGTAAGACTGCGACACGGCAAGGTCCGGAATGCCATCTCCGTTGAAGTCCGCCACAACGATACTGTAGGGGTCGGCGGCGGCAGGGCTCTTCACTGCGGGCGTAAATGTCCCATCTCCATTTCCGAGAAGTATTGTCAGTGTTTGAGAAGAGGTGTTGGCCACCGCCAGATCCGGGGTGCCGTGCCCAGTCAAGTCCGCCGCCACAATGCCCTGGGGATACGATCCCGTGGACGGGCTCGCAGGCGCCGGCGTAAACGTGCCGTCACCGTTGCCCAGCAGAATCGTTACCGTGTCTGCTCCGGCGTTTGTTACCGCCAAATCTGGAATGCCGTCGCCATTGAAGTCTCCCACGGCAACGCCCGTGGGATCGTTTCCCGTGGGTGGGCGCGCGCTGTACGTAAAGGTTCCATCCCCGTTGCCCAGCAGAATTGTCAACGAGTCCCCGTAGCCGCTGGCCATTGCCAGGTCCAGAATGCCGTCCTGATTGAAGTCAGCTACTGCGATGGCGTTGGAAATACTGCTTGCCTGACCAAAAATCTGGGTCGCTTTCAACGTGAACGTTCCATCACCGTTGCCGAGAAAAATGGCCATCGAGGTCCCAAAAGTTACGGCTAAATCCGGGATGCCGTCTCCGTTGAAATCCGCCGCCACAACGTCATTAGCGGGCCCGCTATACTGTGCGGGCAAAGATAGGCTCTCCTGTTGCGTAAAGGTGCCATCCCCGTTGCCCAGAAAAATTCCCACGGTCCCGTTCACAGGACAGACGGCCGCCAGGTCCGGGATGCCGTCTCCGTTCAAGTCCGCCGACGCCACTCCGGCGGGTTCCGCTTCAGATTCCTGGCAGTAACCGTAACTGCCGGAAATTACCCAGAGTGGGTTACTTGCTCCCAGGCCGGCAGTTGCCAGCAATGCGTTCCCGTTGCTCGCGTTCAGGAACGACACTGTGCCCGATGGCGCCGGACCAGGCCAGGAGGCGCCCACGGTGGCGGAGAGACCGTAATAGAAGCCGGACCCGCTCGATGCAACCGTGGTCGTGGTGGGCACCCCCCCAGCCGGCATCGGCACCGTCAACGTTGCCGCGCTGGACGAACTGCCTGCGTAGGTCGGTGTCCCCACAAAGACGGCCTTGTAACTGTGACTCCCTACCCCCGGCCGGAGATTGAAAACCGCCGTGCCGGCGCTGGTCAACTGCGCCGTGCCAACAATATGGATGTCTGTGCAGTGGGCCGCTGTTGCGTCGCAGAAATTCACCGTTCCTCGCGTCACCGGGGTTGAACCGGCGGTGTCGGTCGCCGTGAGAGTGACCACTGTACCGTATGCAACCGTTGTTACCGCACGGCCGCCGCTGGTGACGGCCAACACTGTGGTGGTGGCGGTTTGCGCAAACGCCGGAAAGCCCACGCCAAGAATGCACGCCAAGGCACCAATCCGCGCACACGTTGACCAAACACCATACAGGCCGCCAGAAGCTGGACCCTTAGCAAGCAGATCGGGAAGACAACGCAAATGTCTCATCTAACCCCGCGCAGCGCGCGTCCCGTCTGGTTTCCAGCTTGCTCGCTGTTCCGATCCCTGGGATGCGGCCCGGTTTGAGCCTACCAATCGTTTGATCCGTGCCCCAAACAGATCCCAGAATTTCGGTCTTGCTCTTCCCGATTGCGGACCCATCCCCGACCACTTCGTTTTTGGGAGGGACGTTTCCATCAGTCAGGGCCCCTCAGACCGCCCAGACCCGCACCTGGTCGTCTGGGTGCGCAAGAGCAATTCCACTGTAAACAAAATCCAAATAACTCACGCAGTATCAATCGGTTAAACCGTTATCTCCCACAGAATCAGCCCATTTCGCGAAAAAATGTCAAATTCTCCGCAACCCGAACCCTCGATTAGTTCAATTCTCAGCAATCAAAACCTCTGAAAAGACTGCCCCCGCGGTCCATGTCGCAAAGAATCCCAACCCTCCGAGCAGCCATTTGCCCCTGTTTTCAACCTTATAAGCAGCCTTTTCCACTATGTAGCCCACCCCTCCGGGCAAACATTTCGCGGACATTTCACCTGAACACACGTACACTGAGCGAGGAACTTCTCCATGCCCGACATCGCCACAAAGGATCGCCCTCCGGTTCGCCTCGTCATCACCACCTGCGCCACGCCCGATGAGGCCGCCCAGACCGGCCGCATCCTCGTCGAAGAGCAGCTCGCCGCCTGCGCCACGCTCATTCCCTCTGTCGAGTCCATCTTCCACTGGGAAGGCGGCGTCGAATCCGCCACCGAGGCCGTCCTCCTCCTCAAAACCACCCCCGACCAGCTACCCGCCCTCGAAGCCCGCCTCCACCACATCCACAGCTACCAGACCCCGGAGTTCCTCGTCCTCGACGTCGAAGCCGCCAGTGAGCGCTACATCGAGTGGCTGCAATCCTCCCTCCGCATGGTCTGACCTTCCGTTCAGCCCGTCTGGTATTCTGTGCACCGGCGGTTTTTTGAATTCCATCCGGCAGTGCACGCTGCCGGCAAGCCTGATTAAATGGAATGCCGTCCACGTTTATTGCCATGCGCTGGCTAATGATTGGCCTTCTCGCTTCGCTTGCAGCGCTGCTCTTGGCAGCCGCTGGCGTGGCGCGCCACATCTTTGTCCAGCGCGGCAAACTCCGCCGCCAGACCGCCACTGGTGAGAGAAAAACTTTACCCCTCACCCCAGGTCAGATCATCGACCCGGCTGAGGATATGGAACATGACCTGGAACCCTGAACCCCGCAGCACCCGCGTAGAAAGCGCGCCGGGGTCCCCGGAGGAAATCGCGTGAGCAAAGAACTTTCCCTTCCATTAGCCACCTCGGCCCGGCCAATTCCCTGGCTGCGCGCATCCGGCATCGTCATCCTGGGCAGTGCCTTCGCCGCCGTTTGTGCCCACGTCTCCGTGCCCTTATTCTTCACGCCCGTTCCGCTCTCGCTCGCGCCTTTTGCCGTACTGCTTCTGGGGCTGCTGCTTACCCCGCGCCTCGCCGTAGCCACCTTCGCCGTCTACCTGGCTGAGGGCGCTATGGGACTTCCCGTCTTCGCCCCCAGCCCGACAACCGGCCTTGCTCATCTCTTCGGGCCAACCGCATTCACCGGCGGCTACCTGCTCGCTTATCCCGTGGCCGCCCTATTCATCGCCGTCCTTTGGCGCCGTACCCAGCGTGGATTCACCGCCGCCGCCCTCATCGCCGCTGCCGGCAGCCTTGTCATTCTCGCCTGCGGAGCGCTCTGGCTCGCCGTGCTCACCCACTCTTCGCTCCAATCCGTTTTCACGCTTGCCGTACTTCCCTTCCTCCCCGGGGACGCACTGAAGGTGACCGCAGCCGCCGCCCTCGGAGCCGGATTCTTCCGCCTTCGTCGCAGCAGGGCCTAAGCAGGCACGCACGCCGCATACAAAGAAACACTGCAGTTTTTTGCCTTGAAAGGACTTTATCCCCGTGAGCACCTCGCAAACCGAAGTAGCAACTCCCACCGGCATCATCGATATATCCATCGCCCACAGCCCCGACTCCGATGACGCCTTCATGTTTTACGGACTCGCCACCAACAAGGTGCGCGTCCCCGGCTATCGCTTTACCCATACCCTCTGCGACATCGAGACCCTGAACCGGCGCGCCCAGAACGAAGCTTTCTTCGACGTCACCGCCATCAGCTTCCACGCCTACCCCTACCTGCAGCAGAGCTACGCGCTCATGGGCTGCGGCGGCAGCGTGGGCGAGGGCTACGGGCCCATGGTCGTCTCCAGCAAGCCGCTCGCGTCTGAGGACCTGGGCAAAATCAAGGTCGCCGTCCCCGGAACCCTGACCACCGCTTACCTCGCGCTTAAGATTTTCAATCCGGACCTGCAAACCGTCACCGTCCCCTTCGACAAGATCATTCCGGAGATCCTCGCCGGCAACTTCGACGCCGGCCTCATCATCCACGAGGGACAACTCACCTACTCCTCCAGCGGCCTCCACAGGGTTCTTGACCTCGGCGTCTGGTGGCGCGAAACCACTGGCCTCGTCCTGCCCCTAGGCGGCAACGCCATCCGTCGTTCGCTCGGCGATGCCTCCATGAAGATCGTCACCAAGGCCGTCAAAGACAGCATCCAGCACGCCCTCGACAATCGCGAACAGGCCCTGAATTACGCCATGCAGTTTGCCCGCGACCTCGATGCCCGCCTCGCCAACCGCTTCGTCAGCATGTACGTCAACCACCGTACCCTCGACTACGGCCCCGACGGACGCCAGGCCATTCACAAACTCCTCGACCTCGGCTACGAGCGCGGCATCATACCCATCGCTCCCCAAGTCGACTTCATCGACTAACTCCCGCCACATCTTTCACGAAACCCTGGGTGCCCCTGGTCCCTCGCACTTGGGGACCGGGTTTTGAAGCCCCCCCGGGCCCTAACACAGTACCCAGGACACCCCAATTCCCACCAAAAGTAATTCCCATCCGCTCATAATTCCCGCAAGTTATCTGAAGATCCTCTAATCTTCGCCGATGCATCCAGTACGGAGGCATTCGGTATGCTCGTCAACCACCCCCCAACTCTCCTGCTCGCATCGTCCGAACCTGCACTTCTGGCCGCCCTCGAACCGGTTCTGCTCGCCTTTGGCGCGCGCATTGAAATCGTTCTCTCCGCTGCGGCAGCCATGGCCTCCATCACCGCTCCCTTCCCGCCAACGCTGGCCCTCATCCACACCAATCTTTCCGGTTTGGAGGAGGGCGTAGACCCTATGCTCACGGCCGTGCGGGCCAATATCAGCGCCCGCCGCCTGCCCATCATCCTGATCACGGACACTGTCACCGAGCAGTGGCGCGACCACCTGGCGGAAGGCGTCATTGACGATGTGATTCCGTGCGCCGCCGAGCCTGCCTATTTCAGCCTGCGCGTGGCCATGGTGCTTCGCGCTCTCGACCAGGCCCGCGAGTTGGAAGCCCTTCGCGAAACCACGGTCCAGCAAGCGGAAATGGACCACCTCACCGGCGTCTACAATCGCGGAACCCTGCTTTCCATGTTGTTCCGCGAGACGGACCGCGTGCAGCGCTTGAAGACTTCCCTGTGCATGATCCTCTTTGACATTGACGACTTCGGGCACTGGAACTCCCGTCTGGGCGCAGATCCCTGCGACGAACTGCTCCGCCTCGTGGTAGGCCGCACCAACCGCCTGCTGCGCAGCTACGATCTGCTCGGCCGCCCGGGCATGGATGAGTTCCTCATCGCACTTCCCGGCTGCACCTTCTCCAATGCGGTCATGCTTGCGGAGCGCGTCCGCGTCGATGTCTTTTCATCGCCCTACCACGTCTCCGGCGATGCCATCCGCCTCTCCGCGTGCTTTGGCCTCGCCGAAAGCCACGGCCGCTCGCCCATGGTCGTCCTGCGCGAAGCTGAGCAGGCGCTGCAAATAGCCAAAGCCGCCGGCCCCGAAACCATCCAGTGCTTCAACGGCTGCGCCGACGCCTCCGCCGCCCCAGTCACGTATCACTCTGACTCCACCGGCGACGAACTCCTCGCCTGGTAACGCGGGGAAGGTTGCGACTAGCAGGGTGGAACCGTAGGCCGGGATTGGTAGACCGGGAGTTTACTCCCGGCAAACTCGTGCGAGCGGTAAGCCGGGGATTCATCCCCAGCAAAAAGGCAAGCAGATCAACGTGGGCTTCAGCACCGGCTCTGGCCTTGTATCAGGGCACGACTTCAGTCGTGCCGATAAGGCTCAAAAAAGAAATGGGCTTCAGCCCCTGCGGAGTGTCCTTCAGCCTATGTAGCCCCGGCATTAACCATAGTTTTGCGAAGCACAATCCTCAAGGGAATTGAATGAATCCTCCTTCATTTCGGCTATCATTGTGGCGAGAGAAAGCGCAATGCTCGAAACGCTGATCGGAAGACTGAAGTGGGAGCGAACAGGCGATGCGATTCGTGTGGTGATTCCAGCCCGCCTCAGTTGGGGTGCCATCCGAAAGCTCCTGGATGATCTTGGCGTCTATATTGTGACTTCCCTCGGCCTCTTCGCGATCACCGGCTGCGTCGCCTACCTGCGCGGTCTCAGCTTCCGTTCCTACGTGAATAACAATGGAGTGCACAGCCTCTTCATGTCATCTCTCGGCTGCTGCGCTGGCCTGATTCTCGCAAGGATGGTACCGAGGCTATTCGGAAAGACGGTTGTCACGTTGAATCCAGTCAAGACAACCATCGGATGGAACGCACGCCTCGGATCCTCGAAAGACGTCTTTCCCACTGCGACCCTGCACAGCTTCCGTTTTGTCGAGCGCTCGGGCGATGTCCCGGTTCAAAACAAGATTGGGCAGAACGAAGTTCAGTTCTGCGATTCTCATTGGACTTATTACTTCGGCACCGGAGTTACACGCGAAGAGGCGCAAGCGCTCATCGCCAAAATAACAGAGGTCTATCCGTTTCCAGTGGTTCTGCCAGTAGAGTCTTCTGTCGGTATGAGGGCCAGGCAAAGCGCCGCATTATCCTAGCGCGTTCGATCCGGGGATGAGTTGGTAACCGCCAATCCGGAAGCTGGCTTCCCACCGTCGCTGGCACACGTGCGAGTTGGCGACAAGCCCGCTTTCGTTACCAATCCAACAGCGTATGACAAAACCGGCTTCGTAAGTCAGCCTGGGGAAACAGCTGCGGCAATCATCCACTCCACCATTGCCTCGGCTCGCCGCTGGTCAAGGGCGTGCGGCCCTGGCACACGCAGGTGCTCAAGGTGGCTTTCACAATGCTGCTCTTTGAAAGTTGACCGAGCCCTGGACACGACTTCGTTAGCGTCCGCCGTCTGCGGGTCGCTCTCAGAGGAGACGACAAAGATTCTCCGGGGTGCCACGCATCGGAGCACATCGTCCATATCAAAGTGCTGAACAAAGCCAGGAATAACCAGCGACATCTCCAGACCCGTCCCGCTCACCAGCTTCTGCCGATAGGAACAGACCGCACCGCTTGTGCAGGCAAATGCCACCCGGGTATCCAAAGCCGCCAGGAAGAGAGCTGCTGTGCCGCCGAAGGAGTGGCCCATAACTCCCACGCGCGACAGACCGGAGCACGACTGCAACGCTGACAATGCCTGGGCGCAATCGCAAAGCACCTTCCGCATCAGAAGATCCCCGCTTACAAGACGGTACGTCATCTCGTTGTAGTACTGCAGCCAGCCCTCAGCGCTGCTATAGGGTTTGTCGAGCCTGGGCGCGAGCGATACCCCTCCATCGCTGGCTTTCATGCGTGATTCAAAACCCACTGAATCCGGGGCAAGAACCATAATGCCTTGACTCGCGAGCGCCGGGCCAAACGCCTGCAGAGGATCGCCCGCAAGACCAGCCACTTCGCTCTTTCCAATCTCCCATTGGCTGTTGTGTTGGTGTAATGCAAGCACTGCCCCACGCAAAGACTCGCTTGGCACAAAGAGGAATGCCGGGATCGTTTCGCCATCACCGGACTCGTACTGCACCAGCTTCCGCGAGAACCCGCTTCCTTCAACTTGGCTAAGCAGTTCTACCTCTGAGGGGGCACATGGCAGGGAGAGTCCAAGGAACGATCCAATTCTCTCTCGCAACGAATCCATGGACATTCACCCTTTCGCATTCAACATCCGCCGCCGAACAAGGGGAATACGAATAGCGTGATGCAGACGCCCTTCGCCATTGCTTTCATGGGGACATCCTAGTCGTAGTCCCGTTGCGGTTGGTTAATCGCCAATCCGGAAGCTAGCTCCCCACCGCCACCGGCCCCAAAAACTCCTGAAACACATCATTAGAAAGCATCCGTCCCTGCGAAGTCAGCCGCACCGTCTTCCCATCCGATTCCACCAACCCGTCCTCCGCCAACCTCCCCACAACCTCCATCGCCCGCGCCACTCTCCCCGCCCCAAACTCGCGCTTCAGCGCCGCCACGTCCACCCCGCCATTCAACCGCAGACCCAGAAACCAAGCCTCCTCATGCTGCCGCTCCGGAGAAAGCCATGTAATCTCCGCGGGGTCCGGCCCCTTCAGATACCCACTCAAATCATCGGAAGTCGTCGATCGCAGCACGAATCCAGCCCCTTCGGATTCTGCCCCAACCGCCTCCCGCAGCATCGACGAAGCATCCAGTCCCACTCCCAGGTAAGGCCGCCGCTCCCAATACCGCAAATTATGCCGCGACTCGAAACCCGGCCTGCAGAAATTCGAAATCTCATACTGCTCCAACCCAGCCGCGCCAAGCCTCTCGATCCCCGTCGCGTACATAGTCGCAATCGCATCGTCCGTAGGCACCAACCCCGCGCGATAACGCACTCCGCCCGCCAGCATCTCCCGCCCCAGCCGCGAATCCTCATCCACTTCCAGCATGTAAATACTCGCGTGCGGCACGTCGCTTTCCACCAGCGCCGCCAGCGACTCATCCCACGAAGCAAACGTCTGCCCCGCCAACCCCGCAATCAGGTCCACACTCAGGTTGCCGATCCCCGCCGCCCGCAGCCGCCGCAAATCCTCTTCTACCACCGCCCTGCTGTGCAATCGCCCGCTCTCGTGCGCCTCCCGGTCAATGAAAGTCTGCACGCCCAGGCTCACTCGATTCACCCCCGCCGCCACAAGCGCCGCAAGCGTTTCATCCGCAATCTGTCCCGGCGCGCATTCCACTGTGATCTCCGCATCCGGCTCAATCTCAAACTCCGCCCGCAGCGCGCCAAACAGCCGCGCCAGCAACTCCGGCTCCAGCAGGCTCGGCGTCCCGCCGCCCAGGTAAACCGTATCCACGCGGCGCGCCAGTTCCAAACCCATCTGCGCCGCCCAGTTCCCGGCTATCCCCAGGTCCTCAGTCAGCCTCTCCACATAGCGCCCATGCTCGCTCGCCGGGTACACCCCCGAAGCAAAGTTGCAATACGTGCACTTCGACCGGCAGAACGGAATCGAAATGTAAACGCCCAGCGAGTTCCCGCTTGAATCCTGCATGAAAACAATTCTTTCACGCCTGCGCTCCACAGCCGGTGACCCTCCTGATTCTCGCCCCGTGAAACAATGAAGCTAAGGAGCCAATAGTTTGCGAGCCTGGCCGGTTTTGGCAATCACGATCATTCAGTCCCTTCTTATTCTTGCCCAGTGGTTCATTTGTCGAACCTGGATCGCCTTCTGGTTCCCTCAGAGTCCGTCTTTCGATCTCCGCCTCTACACTGCCGTCTTTCTGCTCACCTTCAGCTTTGTCTTCTCTGCCATGCTCGGCTTTCGTTACTTCAACTGGCTGGTCACGCTCTTCTACAAAATCGCCGCCGCCTGGCTCGGATTCCTCAATTACTTCTTCCTCGCTGCCTGTCTCAGCCGGCTTGTGGACCTCGGCTTTCGCATCGCCTCAGTCCCCTCGCCACGGCCGTTCATCGCCGGCACTTTGTTCGGCCTCGCCGTTCTCACCGGCATCTACGGCCTCTTCAATGCCCAGTGGATTCGCGTCCGCCGCGTCCCCATCCATCTCGAAAACATCCCTGACTCCTGGCACGGTCGCACCGCTGTTCTCTTCAGCGACCTGCACCTCGGCAACATCAACGCCATCACCTTCAGCCGCCGCATTGTGCGACTCGCCAACAGCCTCCGTCCAGACATCGTCCTCATCCCCGGCGACTTCTTTGACGGCGTCAAGACAAACAGCGCCCGCATGGCTGCTCCCTACCGTGAACTGTCTGCGCCTCTCGGCGTCTATTTCGCCACCGGCAATCACGATGAATATGGAGACCTCGCCCACTACCTTGAAGCCCTCGCCCACGCCGGCATCCGCGTCCTCAAAAACGAGAAGGTCGTCGTCGATGGATTAGCCATCCTCGGCGTCGCCTATCACGAGTCCACGCATATCCTCCATATGCGCGCCACGCTTGAACGCCTCCACCCCAACCCCGCCGAGCCAAGCATCCTGCTCAACCACGTTCCCAACCGTCTGCCCATCGTGGAGCAGGCCGGCATAAACCTGCAACTCTCCGGCCACACACACGCCGGCCAATGCTTTCCCGTCACCTGGATCACGCGTCGCGCTTTCGGCAAATTCACTTATGGCTTGCAACGTTTCGGCGCGCTCCAGGTCTACACATCCTGCGGCGCGGGAACCTGGGGTCCGCCCATGCGCGTCGGCACCCGCCCTGAAGTGGTCCTGCTCCAATTCCAGTAGAAGGAAACTCCCATCGCGTTCTTAAACCCATCCATTTCAGCTCCATGCGTCCGAATGGGCTGGTGGCCCGTCTATCCATCATCCATTCGATTCTGCGGGATGCCTGTGCCATTCATCGCAGCTTCTTCGCGATCGGTGAGAATTGGCAATGAAGCCAGTGCGAGCCTCCTGCGAGCGTCTGCCGCGCCGCAGGTGTCTTAGTTGATAGGATTATTTCGCTCATTAAAAAAACGTTTACCAAGGGGATCCAATGAAGTACTTTCCAAATCGCGGCGGCTTTCAATTTTTGACGCTGGCGTTTCTTTCGCTCTCCGTATTGACCATCCCCGGCGCATGTCAGCGCCCTCCGCGAACGCCCAAACCCACCGGCCCCTGGCAAAACACCAGCCTCTCGCCCGACGAGCGCGCCAACCTGGTCCTCAAAGAGATGACCCTCGACGAAAAGGTCGCTCTCCTGCACGGCGTTGGCATGCCTACCGACGACCCGGTCACCCCTGAAAACGCTCCATCCAACCGCGGCGTAGGCTACGTAGTCGGCGTTCCCCGTCTCGGCATCCCCGGCATCGATATGAGCGACGCAGCCTACGGCGTGCGCTCCAGCGGAGCCAACGGCCGCTATTCCACCGCTCTGCCCGCCAATGTTGGCGCGGCTGCAAGCTGGGACCCGGATGCAGCCTATGCCTACGGCAAGCTCATCGGCGACGAGCTCCGCGCCCAGGGCTTCAACATGACCCTCGGCGGCGGTGTCGACATCACCCGCGAGCCCCGCAACGGCCGCACCTTTGAGTACCTCGGCGAAGATCCCATCCTCGCCGGAACCCTCGTCGCTCACCTCATCCAGGGAACCCAATCCGCCCACGTTATCGGCGACATCAAGCACTACGCCTTCAACGACCAGGAAAGCGGACGCAATTCCGTCAACATCACCATCGGCAAGCGCGCCGCGCGCGAAAGCGATCTGCTCGCCTTCGAAATCGGCGTCCTCGATGGCAAACCCGCCGCCGTCATGTGCTCCTATAACCGCGTAAACACTGACTTCGCCTGCGAAAACAAGTACCTGCTCACAGACGTTTTGAAGAAGGACTGGAATTTCCCCGGCTTCGTTCTTTCCGACTGGGGCGGCACGCACAGCACTGAAAAAGCCTCTGCCGCCGGACTCGACAACGAAGAGCCGGGCAGCTTCTTCTACGGCGATAAATACAAGGCGGCAGTGGAAGCGGGAACCATCCCCGTCGCCGAGCTCGACGAGCACGTACACCGCATCCTGCGTTCCATGTTTGCCGCCGGTGTCGTCGATTATCCCCGCCAGCGCAGCGTCGTCGATCCATTCAAAGGCCTTGAAGTCGCGCGCAAAATCGAAGAAAGCGCCATCGTCCTGCTCAAGAATGACCACGCCACCCTCCCGCTTGTTCCCGCAAAGATCCGCACCATCGCCGTCATCGGCGCGCATTCTGATGTAGGCATGATCTCCGGCGGTGGTTCCGCGCAGGTCGACCCGCCGGGAGGCAATGCCATCTCTCCTCCAGGCCAGGGCGCTACCCACTGGCAGGAGCAGATCTGGTTCCCCACCTCGCCCCTCAAAGCCATTCAGGCGCGCGCCCCTAAGGCAACCGTCAAGTACGACGCCGGCGACGACCCCGCAGCGGCAGCCGCAGCGGCCAAAGACGCCGACATAGCCATCGTCTTCGCCTACCAATGGGAGAGCGAAGGCATGGACCTGCCCAGCCTTTCGCTGCCTCATAATCAGGACGCAATTATCGCCGCGGTCGCTGCCGCCAATCCCCATACCGTCGTGGTGCTTGAAACCGGCAGCCCCGTCACCATGCCCTGGGTCGATGCCCCGGCCGCCATCCTCGAAGCCTGGTACGCCGGCTCCGACGGCGCCAACGCCCTCGGCAACGTCCTCTTCGGCACCGTCAACCCCAGCGGCAAGCTCCCCAACACATTCCCCAAATCGGAAGCCGACCTGCCCCACCCCACCGTCACCCAGCCACCTGCGTTTCACTTCGATGGCCCCGTCTCGCCTGAGATCTGGGCCAAAGGCCTGCCACCCTTCCAGGTCGCCTACGACGAAGGCCTGAAAGTCGGCTACAAGTGGTACGACGCGGAGAAGAAGCCCGTCCTCTTCCCCTTCGGCTACGGCCTCTCCTACACCACCTATAAGTACTCCGGCCTCACCGCAACTCCGGGTGCCGCATCCGGCGACAAGGTCAAAGTCTCCTTTACGGTCGCAAACATCGGCACCCGCGAAGGCGCAGAAATCACCGAAGTCTACGCCGCACTCCCTGAGAGTGCCCAGGAACCGCCCAAGCGCCTCGTCGGCTTCAGCAAAGTCAAACTCAACGCCGGAGAAAAGCAGACGGTCACCATCGACATCGACCCCAAATATCTGTCCATCTTCGATGAGTCAAAGGATGCATGGTCCCTGATCCCCGGCGACTACACCATCATGGTCGGCGGCTCCTCCGACAAGCTCCCACTAAAAGCCAACATCAACCTCAAGTAACCCGCGCAACCCGCAGAACCCAACTGTGCCCATTCATCGCCCACTCATCGCGATGAGTGGGCGGGTTGGTGCCCTAGGCATCGATTCTGAGACCTGGGACTTCCCTCCACAAGGGCAAATTATCAAGATCGCTCAAGCAGGATGTTTTACAGGGCCAAAGGCCCGGCGCTATACCAACCTGGGGCGCAGCCCCAGGTTGCATTTGGCGGGTGGCGGATGCTCCTGGCCGATTGTTTCCCGGACGGCTGCTAGAACGATGGCCACTCGTATGGAAACAGCTTGCCCGCTTTAACGGGATCCAGCGTGGATCCGGCCCACTCTGCGGCGCGCGCAAGAACCGGGTCGCGACCCGCCGCAAGATCTGCTGCCGTCGGCAGCAGAATTTCGTCTGGGACAACGCCGGTCCCCTCCAGGCTCTTGCCGTCGGTCATGATCAGATTGGCGTCGGTTATGGAGAATCCGAAGACGGGGCCCGTGCTTGCCCCAATTGACTCGCGGTAGCGCTTGGCCTCCATCACGGCTCCGGCTGACCTGTCGCCGATCACCGTGCCGCGGTGTTCGAGTTGAACGACGCGAGCCACGATCTCGGAAGCAGATGCGGAGCGCGCATCTACGATCACAATCAGCTTGCCATCGAACGCATGCGCCAGATGCTTGGCGATCATGGGCTTGGTGGCATCTCTCTCCACGCGGTCCCCGATCTTCACGTCATAATCGAACAGTGAGCCCGTCAGCCACGAGAGAGTCTCGGTTGAACCGCCGCCGTTCTCGCGCAGGTCAAGGATCAGTGCTTTGTGCTTGCGCACCTTCCCCATCTGCTTTTCGACCCAATCCGGACTCAGGTTGAACGCCGGCAGCTTCCAGATCGCAACGTCTCCAGACTCCACGATCTCCTTGCCTATCGCATCGTTGCGCGTGTCCGCCTCGCGCATCGCTTCGCGCCAACGATCTTGTTCAAAATGCGGAAGGAGGATGTGCTCGGTGGCGCTCACCTTCAGCTCACGGTCTTCGCCCGTCGGCGTCCGCACCGTCATCACCGTGCCATTGCGCTGTGCCAGGCTCTCCCGGTAGTACTGCAAAGCATGAAAGTCCTCGCGGGTGACGAGGTAACCGTCCAGCTTCAACACCTGGTCACCAATCTGGAGCTTCGCCGCCGCATCGGTGTTGGGCCGCACCTGCGTCACAAAACAGGTATTCCCGACCTCCTCGAGCCTGTATCCGTAGTCCATGCGCACGCTTCGCAACGGCGGCAAAAGGAAGGTATGCGAGTCCTTGAGTTGGCTGAGAAAGGCTGAGACGAGGCGCATGCCCTCGCCCACATTCTGTACCGCAGGGATCTTTGCATCCCACTTTTGATAGAGGCCGTCCCAGTCCAGGCCGCGAATTTTGCGATCGTAGTAATACTTCCTCACATCGTCGTGAGCCGTGCGCAGCATCGCCGCAATCAGCGCCTGATCGTCTTTACTCATCCCTGCCTGCTGCGCCCTACCCGTCGCCGGGGACACTACACCACAAATCACAAGGGCCCAACCAACAATTACGCCGCCTTTACGCCTCAATGAAACACTCCTCCCCCCACGGGTTCAGCGCGATACCTTAATTTGGGAAGTCGGCATGAGTATACCCCTGCCACGGGGCCGTATTCAATCGCATCCTCAGGGTGCCCCCTGTTCCTTTGAACCAACCTGCTTTGCGTCTTCAGCAGCAGGGACTCGGCTGCCGGCCAGGAGCGGCGAGCGCTCCGGTCCCTCGCTCTCGGGGACCCGGGGCGCCGCCATTTCCAGTCCTCACGGACAAGATACCCGTAAACCAGGAAGCCCCTCAAAATCCTTCAGGTTCACTGTTAACAGAGCATAGTCATTCTCCAGTGCCTGGGCAGCTATCCAGATATCTTTGACCCGCGTCCTCGGCGACCGGCCTGACTGTTTCATGAACGCGGCCAGAATGCCGAAGGCGGAGGCCGTAAGAGAAGAAACATCCAGAACGGGCCGCTGCTCAAAGCTGCGTAAAGACCGCATGCGCAGCATCCGTGTTGCTGGATCGCTGCACGATTCTACGCCAAAGCTCAGCTCTCCGAGCGAAATCGCCGAAATATAAACCTGTTCGTCTCCGGCGGCCCTGAGGACGGCTTCACTGGCCATCTGCCCGCTCGCCAACCCTACCCAGATCGAGGTGTCGAAGATCATCCCCACGGATCTCTGACCTCTTCACCAAATTCTCCAAGGCTGTCCTTGAGCCAGGAATTGCCCTGGGCGGCGGTCAACTTTCCTTCCAGGCCAGCAACGGCTTGCGCAGCGGTCATAGTTCGCTTGGCGGGCACAATATGGGCGATTTCAGTGCGATTCCGCATCACGCTGACTGTTTCGCCAGTGAGAACGCGTTCCAGGATCGCGCTCGTGTTGCGCGCCAGATCGGAGGCGCTAATGACCGGCATTGTGATACCTCACTCAAAGAAGATGCGCAACAATACGTATAGATACATACTATTCATATTTCAAGCAAATGGAAAGTGGGAGGGGTGTTCCGGTCCCGGTCATCCTATTCAGACCTGCAGCGGATCCCGGTCCAGATTACTCTTCCCAACGACCCCGCCAGGTGCTCCGCATTTGAGGATCGGGCATAGAAGCAACCACTGCACCTGCCCCCTCCAGTCCCTGACCACTGACAACTGATCACTGACCACTGTTTGCACACAATTACCAGCACTTAGCGCACACTGATTCATGGACCAAAGTGCGGAAAAAGGGGCATTTCGGCGGGCGAAAATTAAATACCCCACCCCCTCCCCCTCCAAAAACACCCTCCGGAAGGGGTCGCGGATCGAACAAGTGCCTATGAATCAATGTATTGCAAATACGCCCCATGTACTCATCGGTAAACATACCCCCCTCAAAACACCAGTTTTATGTCAAAAAACAGGGGATTTTGGTGTCATTTCGTGCGAAATTGTCCCCGAATTACGGGATCATTATCCTTCAGGCGGAACCTGCTCCAGCAACCTCTTCCAGGTCTTCTGGTTCTTCCGGAATCCCTTCTTCATATCCTCCAGAATCCTCTCGAAATCCGCATTCGTTTTCAGATGATTCCAAGCCGGATTCTTCTGGAACCAGGGATAGTTCTCATTTCCCAGGTAAATCGCCCGCCTCAGCCAGTGCAGCGCCTCGCTCGAATCGCCCTCAACTGCAAAATAAGAAGCCAGCCGGTACGCCATCTCGCTGTCCGCCTCCGCCGCCGCCATCGTGTCATCCTTCAGCAGCGCCGCCGCCCGCTCCCGCTGCCCCGCCTGCACATAGCACAGCGCTAACGTCGGCACCGCAATGCGCAGCGAATCGTCGTCGCGCACCACGCCTTCCAGAATCTCGATCGCCGCGCTCAGGTTGCCCAGCCGCATCTGCTGGTACCCGGCCGAGGTCCGCAGCAATGGGTGACGCGGCTCCAGCGCCAGACCCTTCTCCAGTTCGTCGCCGGCCAGCTCAATCTGGTTTTGATAGTGATACACACGCGCACGATGGTTATACAGAATGGCCGCATTCGCAGGATTCAGCTTCAGCGCGCGGCTGAACTGCTGCAGCGCTTCGTCATACATCCCATCCGCCCGCAGCGCGAGGCCGGCAACCATGTGAACATTCCAGTCGTTCGCCGCGCTCGCCAGCAGGTTCGCAATTCCATGCCGCGCCGACTCTTTCTCTCCGCGCGAAAGCAGCATATAAATCCGATACAGATTCGCTTCCGTCGACGCCGGGTCCAGCTTCAGCGCCTCATCAAACGAGCGCCGCGCATGCATCACATGAATCTGTCCGCCAAACCCATGCCGCACATACTGCAGTTCCGCAATCCCCAGTCCCGTCCATCCCGCCGCAAACTCCGGGTCTTTGGTCGTCACGCTCGTCAACAGCGCGCAAGCCTTGTCCAGGTCCGCACGCGAACCCGTTCGCACCATGAACGAGCTCAGCAGCGCTCGAGCTTGCAGATAGTCTTCGCTCACCGGCCCCGGCAGTGAAACATTAGCCCCATGCGCTCCGTTCCCGCCCCCCGCTGCATCTCGATTTCCCGCGCGCCGCGCATCAATCTGGTCCCCCGCGCTCAGCCCGTGCAGCGCCGCAAACACCTCATTTGAAATCTCCGTCTGCACCGCAATCAAATCCAGCGAAGCCACACGGATCGCGCCTCCCGAACGCACGCTCTGCGAGCCCACATCCAGCAGTTGCCAATTCAAATCGAAGCCTTCATCCGAGCGCAGAAAACTTCCCACCAGCACAAACGAAACCAGCAGTTTCTGCCCCACAGACAGCGGGTCCATCTGCGCAATCTTCAACGGCATCAACGTGCTCGAAGGCCTTACCACCAGCGCCGGGATGCGCGCCAGCCGCGCGGCAATCGCATCCGCCAGCGCAAACCCGTAGAGCGGCGCAACCTCCGTCGCTCCCAGGTTGGTGAACGGCAGCACCACCAGTGAATTCTGCGGCGCCTTGTCCACCGCCGATTCGCGAAACCGCTCCGCCAGCATGGAAAGAAAACCCGTGTTCCGCTTCTCCGCTTCAATCCCCGTCGTGGGGAGATTCGCCGCCGCATCTCCAGGAATAATTCCAGTCTCAATCTGCAGCGCCTTCATAATCGTCTTCAGCGCCTCGCGCACCTCCGCGGCAGACGTGTACCGCGAGCCAGGTATCTTCTCCAGACACGACGCAATCACGCTCTTCAGTTCCGGAGAAATCCCCTTCACAATAAAGCTCAGGTCCTCCGGCTCCTGGAACTGAATCGAGCGAATCACCTGAAAGTCCTCAGCGTCCGGCCGCACAAAGGGATGCCGTCCGGCGGTCAGCTCATACAGAATCACGCCCAGCGCCCACACATCCGACTGTACGCTCGACTGCCCCGTCACAAACTGCTCCGGCGCCATGTAGCGAATCGTCCCGCCGCGCGCAGTGTAAGTCGCCGCCATCGACGCGCCTCTGTCCATCGCCGGCTTCGATGGATCAAAGCTCGCTTCCTCAGGCCGCAGACGGCGAGCCAACCCGAAATCCAGAATCTTCACCAGCCCGCCATCCGTCAGCATCACGTTCTGCGGTTTCAAATCGCGATGAAAGATGCCTAGCGCATGCGCAGCTTGCAAACCATCCGCAATCTGTATGCCTACTGACAACACAAGCTGTAAACTGGCTGGCCCGTTCGCAATCAGCCGGTCCAGTGATTGTCCCGGCACGTACTGCATCACAATGTAGCCTTCGTTGCCGCTCTCACCCACTTCGTAAATGCCACAAACGTTGGGATGCTCAATGGCCGACGCCAGCCGCGCCTCGCGCAGCACGGTCGAGCGCAGTTGCTCCGCCGACAGCAATCCCGTGCGTAGGATCTTCAGCACCACCGGCCGCTGCAGCAGCGTGTCGTTGGCCAGGTAGACCACTCCGCTGCCGCCCGCACCCAATCGCCGGACTATCTCGTAATGTTCAATCGTTCTGCGCGCCATAAGTCTATCTATAAGTGTACCGGCACACACATTACTCGCGTATCAATCCTGAGAGTCAGCGCAGATAACTCTCCCGAATTGAATCACAGAGAAGAACGAAACATTTCGCAGGATCAAGTCGTCGGCCCGGGTTTCTGAGAACTGAATACTGACCACTGATAACTGTTTCTCAGTGTCCCCGCCGCACTTCGTTCTTATCCACCGGTACCGGCCCCAACTCCGCCAACCGCGCCTGGCTCCGCCGCCCCATCAGAAACATTGTCAGCCCAAACACCAGCAGCACTAGTCCCCACCACAGATTTGCATTGATCCCCAGGCTCGCCGCATAAATCGGTGAGCCATTCGTTGCCAGTCCAAACACGCTAAGAATCACACCCACCAGCGTAAACATCAACCCCATTGGAATGCGCAAATCGAGACTCATTGCTCTCCCCCTTATGTGAATCAAGCCGGTGCGAGCCTACCGCGAGCGTCTGCCGCACCGCAGGTGCTTAATAGAAGAAAATATTCAATGCAATCGCACCCACCAGCACCGCCAAAGCCAGTGTCTCCGGCCGCTGCCACCATAGCTCATTCTCCGGCCGTTTCGGCTTCGGCGTAAGCGAGTGCACCAGCCCCACTAACTCCGACTCCGGCCGCGCCATCGTGCAATAACTCACAATCACCGTCACCACAAAGTTTGCGCTGAACGCCCAAATTGCCGTCCAGAAATTCTGCGCCATATCGCTGTGATACGTATGCACAACCGTAATCCATCCCCCGTGAATGCCCGGATGCGCCAGCATTGGCAGCGTCAACCCGTGATGAATCATCGCCGTCGCCGTGCCCGCAATCAATCCCGTAAACGCAGCGTGTCCCGTCGCCCGCTTCCAGAACATCCCCAGCAGGAACGTCGCAAACAGCGGCGCATTCACAAAGCTGAACACCAGTTGCAGCGTATCCATAATGTTGTTGAAGTTGATCGCCGCATACGCCGTCCCAATCGACAGCAGAATGCCGCCCACCGTCGCCCATCGCCCCACCGCCATGTAATGCCGGTCGCTGCCGTTCTTATGGATGTAGCTCTGATACAGGTCATAGGTGAACACTGTATTGAATGCCGTCACATTGCCCGCCATGCCGCTCATAAAACTGGCCAGCAGCGCCGTCAACCCCAACCCCAGAATCCCCGTCGGGAAAAAATGCAGCAGCATATTCGGCGTGGCCATGTCGTAGTCCAGCAGCGGGTCGCCATTCGTATCCAGCATCGCCTTGCCGGTCACCGGATTAATCTTCGCCGGAACCAATCCCCTGCCCTGCTCCACCTGCGGCGAAACCACATTGACCTCGTGAATGATAGACCCATCCGCCATCGTCTTCACCACGGTCGTCGTATGCGGCGTGGGCAGCCCAATTGCCAGCAGCCCCGGCAAAATCACCAGGAACGGAAACAGCATCTTCGGAACCGCGGCAATCAGGGGCACCTTCCGCGCCGATTCCATGTTCTTTGACGCCATCGCCGTCTGAATCACCAGAAAGTCTGTGCACCAATACCCCGACCCCAGCACAAACCCCAGCCCCATCCCCAGCCCGATAATCTCAATCCCCATCGGGTTGGTGCTCGCGTGCGCCACGCCCTTCCACTCGTGCATGTACTGCATGGGAACCGAAGCCTTCAGCCCCTCCCATCCGCCAATATTCTTAAGCCCCAGCAGCACCAGCGGAAGAAAGCCGGCAATAATCAGGAAGAACTGCAGCACCTCGTTGTAGATCGCGCTCGTCAGCCCGCCAAGAAATATGTACGCCAGCACAATCACCGCAGACAGCACGATGGAGAAAGTGAAAATCCCCTCCGGCGCCCAGCCCAGCAAGCGAAACAGCCCATCAAATACATGCAGCGCCTGAATCAGCCGCGCCATCGCATACATTGAGATGCCTGAACTGAATACAGTCATCACAGCAAACGAACACGCATTCAGCGCCCGCGTCTTCTCGTCGAAGCGCATGCGCAAAAACTCCGGCACGCTCCGCGCCTTCGATCCGTAATAAAACGGCATCATGAAGATGCCCACAAAAATCATCGCCGGTATCGCGCCAATGCCGTAGAAGTGCGCCGTCTCCAGGCCATATTTAGCACCCGACGCGCCCATCCCGATCACTTCCTGAGCCCCCAGGTTGGCGCTGATAAACGCCAGGCCGCAGATCCACGCCGGCAGCGCGCGCCCCGCCTGGAAAAAGTCCTTGCTCGTCTTCATGTAGCGCTTCAGGGCAAACCCAATGCCCAGCACAAACACGAAGTAAAGCAGCATGATCAGCCAATCGACCGAGGTCAAATTCAACACGAACGGCTCCTTCAGGTACAAGCAATCTTACATTGCGCGCAGAGCAACCAAACCACTCTACGCAGCCACCCGAACCCGAGTCCAGCATAAAATGAAAAGGTTTTCAAAACTCCCGCGCAGGGGGTCCTCGCATTCAACATAATGTCCAACGTTCAAATCCCCATTGGCAAAACAGAAAAGGGCTATGATGGAGGAGGGTGACAAGATGGCAAACATCGATTGGTCCGACTTCCCCTTGGTCGAAATCGTCCCCGGCAAGGTCAGCGGCGCGCCGGTACTCAAGAACACGCGCCTGCCAGTCGATGCCGTCACCGGAAACTACGATGCGTTTCGCGACGAAGGATTATCGCCGGATGCAGCCATTGCCGAGACGCAAGATTGCTACCCACAAGTCGCTCTCGATGTCATCAAGGCCATTATCAAATATCGCGACGAGCATCAGCTTCAGGCCCAGCTTTGAGGGTTCTGTTCGATGAGGATGTGCCAGCCAAGCTGGCGAGGGGATCGAGCGCTTTTGGTTCGTCACCCGTCCAACGCCGACCTCCCTTCTAAATGTCACTGGGCAATGGCTTGTACGTGATCGCAAAGAACGCAACGCGCTGATTCCCAACTGACCAATACATGTCGATCGTTTGTCCGTCAGACCTCCAAAGCTTATCGCAAGTGAATATCTTAGTTGGCGGGTTCTCAAAGATATCCTCTGCCGCGAGATCACATTCTCCTTTCTGAGAGACGGACACACCGTATTTTTCGATCAGCTTTTTGGGCATCTCCGAAATAAGCGCGAGCGAAGAACCGGTTGCCCCGGTCCCAGCCTTGTCCGCGAAAGGGTCCTTCATAAATAACTCAATCTGGGACAACTTTCCATTCCGATCAAAAAAGAAGAGCGCCATCGCCCGCGAACCAAACAGTTCTTGATTTGCATCCGAAAGCTGAAATTCGCCATCTTCAGTCGTTTCCTTCTCTAATGATGCCGAGTATTCTTTGCGGACATCCGCTTCGCTCATGCCAAATCGCAGGCCCTTCCAAGTGGTCTGCGCCGACGCGACCTGCGCAGCCATAAGAATCAGCAAAATAGTCTTCGACATACGGTTATCCCATTCCTGGAGACCAAGCACGTGGCCGATCACCGCCTCAAGATAACAAGGTCTCGATGGCAGCAATTGTAAACCACCACAATTTGTGAAACGAGTGCGAATGCGGGGCCGAGTCAGCCGTGGACAACCCGCCAGATCCCCCATAGAATCAAGACAAAACCTCCAACGTCGCAAAAGACGCCGACGCGATCGGGCATTCGGACTAATTCTGTTATTCGACAGGTGCGGTAGTAAGAAATGCACCACCTGTGGTTTTTCCATTCGCCCAAGCCAATCAGAAACGCACCGGACGACAGAAACTGGGCCTGCTGACTTGTCACGCCGTGCACGGGGTAAAAGAGAGACGCCACCAGCACGCCTGCGCCAAGGAACGTGAAGGCCTTATACCAGCTATCGAATAGGCTCTTTACTGCATCCGCAATATCTATCATCTACCACCTCCTTGTATATAGTTTGTGCCGGCAAGTATTGCGGAGCAACAGCAAACAAAGATGTGGAGGGACTACGCTCGCGAAGTCTCCCATTTACACTAAAAGAGCATGATTCCCACCCTGACCTGGACCCCCGGCGGCGTAAGTTTCATCGACCAAACCAAGCTCCCCCTTGAGGCGAGCTACGTCCTTGCCACCACCTATCGGCAGGTGGCCGACGTCATCATCACCATGGTCGTCCGCGGCGCGCCCGCCTCGCCTCGACCCGCCCCCCGCCGTCAATCTCTTCTGGGCAATCGACCGCATGAAGCACCTCTTCGCGAATCTGCGGGCATGCGGCGCATTCGGCGGCCTTGCTGCCTGAAGGAGGCGGCGTCTTAACCCACTGCAACGCCTGCGCTCTCGCCACCGGCGCCTTAGGCTTCTCGGGCCGCAGTCTACTGCGGCGTAATAATCCCGCCCAGCGCATGTCTCCGCGGCAGCACAATCCCGCGATGATCCACGTCCGCCGGCACGCCCGTCGGCTCAAGCCCGGGCAGCGGCTCCCGCTCAATCAGCGCTCCGCCGCATGCCGGACACCAGTCCGCCGCAACCTCCGGCGCCAGCACCGCATGGCAATGGCTGCATACAGTCTCCATCCCCCAAGACTAACTGCAATTGCACAGAAAACAAAACCGAAATAAATCAATCATTATCAATAACTTAAGCCGCTAACTCATGCAAAATCAGCGCATTCTCCAAAAATGCGGTTAATTCTAAACAACCCTTTACCTCGTTTAGTTCAATTCTCTGCAATCGAAACATATCGAAAAGGCTGCCCGCAAGGTTCATGTCTCAACGAAATGCAACCACTTGAGCAGCCTTTTCGCATGGTTTGTAACCACATGAGCAGCCTTTTCGGCTATGTAGAACAACCCTTTAAGCAGCCATTTCACGATCGAAATCCGCAACTGACAGCTGACAACTGGTAACTGACAACTGCCTTCCCAGTACACTCAACCTATGCACCCTCCTGTTCGCCTGGTGGCCATCGACATGGACGGAACCCTCCTGCCCACCTTCGCGCATGTCCTCACCCCGCGCACCGCCAGGGCCCTAAAAGCCGCGCAGGAAGCGGGCATTACCGTTGCCATCGCCACCGGCCGCCGTACCAACTACACGGTCCCGCTCCTCGAAGGCCTGGGCCTGCAAGCGGATACGCCTCTCATCACGTCTAATGGTGCAGTCACCCGCACGCTCGGTGGCGAATCCATTGACCGTTGCCAGTTGCAAGCCCGCGTAGCCCGCGGCCTCTGCACCCTTAGAGAGTTTGGCGCAGTAGTCTTCACCTTTGACCGTCCCGGACGGGGAGAGCTAGTGCTGGAAAACATGGAATTGTCGAAGGGCCACATCTCGTTGTGGGTAGAAGCCAATCGCCAGGCGATTGAAGTAGTGAGCCCGCTCGAAAGCGCTCTGCCCGACGGTGAAGACCCCATTCAGGGCATGGTCACTGGCAACGTGGTCATGATGCGCAAAGCCGAAGCAGCCCTCAAGGCCGGCGAATGGAATCCCTATTGCGAATGCGTCCGCACTGAGTATCCTGCGCGTGACCTGTCGATCCTCGACCTCTTGCCACCCGGCGTCTCCAAAGGCTGGGCGCTTCAGCGCCTCGCAGTTCGTCTCGGCATCGATCGCAAAGAGACCATGGCCATCGGCGACAATTGGAACGATATCGACATGCTCGAGTGGGCCGGCCAGGCCATCATGATGGGCAATGCCGCCCTCGAGTTGCGCACCATGGCCAAAATGCGCGGCTGGAAGCAGGCTCCCCCGAACGATCAGGACGGTGTCGCCGTCGTGCTCGAGGCGGCAATAGCAAAGGCCTCTGCCGCGCGTCTCATACCACTGAATTGATACGAAGCTATAAGATGGAACAAGCGAAATTGCGAATGCGCGGAAAACTCTCCATCACGATAGCGTCACTGACGTTCCTCGCTGCCCTCGCGCCCTCAGCGCAAGCAGAAGAGAGTGTCACCCTCCGCAACGGTTTCGCTGTGCAATGCCACCACCATGCCCAGGTCGATGGCCGTGTCCGCCTCTATCTCACCGCCGGCGTGGACAACTACATCGAATTCGCGCCCGAAGAAATCGCGGACGTAGCCCTCATCGCAGACCCGCTCCCTCAGCCCGATTCCGCAACACAGGTTGCCGCGGCCTCATCTCTTCGCTCCGCGTCCAACCCTGCCGCAACCCTCTCGCCCGCTGATCTGCACGAGATCCTCGCCAAAGCCGGCACCGCGCACAATGTGGACGAAGACCTGCTCGCCAGCGTCGTCAAGGCTGAAAGCGGCGGCAACGTCCGAGCCGTCAGCCGCACTGGAGCGCGCGGCCTCATGCAATTAATGCCCGGAACCGCCAATGAACTCGGCGTCGCAGACAGCTTTCAACCGGAGCAGAATGTCCGTGGCGGCACCGCCTATCTCGACGCGCTCCTCACCCGCTACCACGACAACATGGCCCTCGCCCTCGCGGCCTACAACGCCGGCCCGCTCGCCGTCGATCGTTATCACGGCATCCCGCCCTACCACGAAACTCAGGCCTACGTGGCGCGTGTGATTCACGAGTTCAACCGCCGCGTACTCGCCCGCGAGGCGCTGGCCAAACGCGCTCTCGCCTCGGCATCTGCGCCATCCCAATAGGCGGCGCTTATCGGAACAGGTGTGGCACGAACCGGCTGGTGTTGGTAGTGATCATTCCTGAAGACTCCCGAATCCCCATCCCTGACGGCTCACCATCAATCAGCCAGCTCCCGATCACCGCGGTTTTGGCGCCATCTACCGCCAGCGATGCCAGCTTCTGAAACACAACCTTCTCCGTATCCGATTTTGACTTCGCTTCCTCGCCGTCGCCTTCTTCAGCCACCCAGTTGCGGAAGACGGTAACGCCGGCGCCTTCGCGTCCAAACAGTGGCTTACGCACGTAGTCTTTCATGCTCCGCGGTCCGTCAAGATATACGGGCAAAAGCAATTCGTGATTCGGGTTCAGCTCCCACAAAATTGCAAGCAGAGCCTTGTTCGACCACATCATCTTCCAGATCGGTTCCATCCAGTTCACCGTGCCAATTGATTCCAGAGCGTGCGCTCCGAACCGTTCGCCCAGCAGCCACTCCCACGGATAAAGCTTGAAGAAGCTCTCGATGGGCCGCCGCTCCAGGTCGACGAAACGCGCCTCCGCATCTTCCCATCCCACCGAATGCATGGGAATCGCCTCCGTGCGATGCCCGGCCTGCTGCGCCGTATCCCGCAGGTAGTTGATCGTCATCACGTCTTCTTCGCTGCCGTCATGGCCGAAGTAAACCGGCTGCTTGAGATACGGAATCAGATCCTTCCACTTGGCCACCAGCTTCTCATGCAGCGAGTTGAACTGGTCCTCCTTAGGGAAGCACTCCTCCAGCCAATACCACTGAATCACGGCTGCTTCAACGAGGCCGGTCGGCGTGTCGGCGTTATATTCCAGCAGCTTGATCTGGCGACCGTCGTAAGCAAGGTCGAGCCGGCCGTAAAGCGCTGGCGGCTCAGAGTTCCATGTCTCGCGGATGCGCGCCGCTGCCGTTGCGGGAATGCTCATCTCCTCCAGCCGGTTGTGGTCGAGGATATGGTCACCGGCGACCAGAGCGAGTCTCTGAATCTCGGCCGTCGCCGCCTCCAGTCGGTCAACCTCAGCGGATGAAAACTCCCAGTACGCCGACTCGTCCCAGTAGGGCGTGCCGTCGGCAAGTGTGTGAAACGTCAGGCCATGCCGCGCCACTGCGTCTTGCCAATTGTGTCTCGGAGCAATCGAGTGCCGGCGCATCACTCCCCTCCGCTTCCGTGGCCGCCCTCGCCGCCATCGCCGTGGCCGAACCCACCACGCGATACGCCCGCGTCGTCCGGAGAACTGCTGGCCCCTATCACCGCATCGCCAATATGGCCGCCGCTCGAGCCGCCGTAGACGTACTGATACCCGGTAGCCTGGTTCTGGCAGTACGATTCCGGCGCAAGATGTCCCGTTGAATCGACACAATGATGCGGCGGCGGTTCACAACCGGTCGTCGACAAAGCCAGCGCCGCTAGCAGGGTAATTGGTACTTCCTTGGATTTGCGCATTGAACTGCAATCATGCTGCCCCTTTCCCACATCGATTGCAAGTGCATCCCCTCGAGCAACCCGCTGCGAACATCGCCAGTAAACAAAAAGGCCAGGGGTTGCCAACTCACCTGATCTTCATCTTGATGGCCCGTCCACTTGTCGAACAATCACCGCTCAAGGCAATTTAGACTATTGAGAGACCTGAGGCGCGAACGGAGAGTTCTTGAAAAAGAAACAACTGATTCTGGCTTTGCTGGTGCTGCTGGCGCTCGCAGCACTGCTCTATTGGGGACGCGACAGGATTCACTTCAACTTTGGCGTCTTCCGCGCCCAACTGGCATTGGCTAACTGGCGCAGTATTGGCATCGGTCTCGCCTGCATCTACCTCGGCTACATCATTCGCGCCATTCGATGGGCGCTTCTCATGAAGCACAACAAGAAAGTGCCTTTATTCTCGCTTCTGGGAACGCAGGTCATTGGCTTTACCGCAGTCGCGCTCATCGGCCGCGTCGCGGATCTGGTTCGTCCCTACCTCGTGGCAAAGCGCACTGGCCTCGAACTCAGCACGCAAATTGCCGTCTACGTCGTCGAGCGGCTATTCGATGCCGGCTCCATGGTCCTTATCTTCTCGTCCGTCATTCTGCTTGCTCCCGCCGGTTCCCTGCCCCATCCTGAAATCGTGAAGAAAGCAGCCTATGCGTTCCTGGCCTCCACGGTCGCAGGCGCACTATTTCTCGTTGCCGTCCGCCTCGCCGGTGGCCTCGTTGCCAGCTTTTTTCAGCACACATTCGGCCTCTTATCAAAGAATCTGGGTCTTGCCGCGGGACACAAGATCCGCACCTTCCGGTCCGGCCTTGACACCATGCGTTCCTTTTCAGAATTCGGCGTCATCGCCGGGTTGTCGCTGAGCATGTGGCTGCTCATATCGCTGGCTTATCTGGAGATAGCCCGAGCCTTTGTAGCCAGCCCGCCGCTGGCGTCCATGACGCTGGGCAAGTGCATGCTTTTGCTCGCAGCCAGCGGCGGCGCCAGCGTCTTCCAGCTTCCCGTACTCGGATGGTTTACGCAGATCGCCGCCGTGGCAGCGACTCTAGTCGGCCTGGGAGCCGCACCGGAGGCTGCCACAGCCTGTGCAGCCACTCTTCTACTCGTCACCTTCCTTGGCATCGCGCCAATCGGCCTCGTCTGGGCGCGCTTCGAGCACGTCAGCATCCGCAAAATCGCCTCCGAAAGCGAGCACGCAAGCGAAGAACTGGGCGGTGAGTAACCGTAGTCGCCGGCGAAAACACGCGCGCCTCCATCTTTTAAATGCCGGAATCCCCACCCCCTCAGCACGCTCACAACGATTCCCGCCTCTTTCCCGCATCAAATCGAAGCTGAAGTCAAGAATCCCCTATATAGTGGAAGACTGAAGATTCTATGAGCGACTCAAACTATCTTGGCGTCAACGAAGTGGTCCCCCAGACCCCTACCCCCCGCAACCTGCAGGACCGGACCAGCATCGTCCCTTCGCAGGCGAACGGGTCCACTCGGCCGCTGCCGGATCCTGGTGAGGAATACCGGCCGCGTCCTCCGATTGCCAATGCTGCACCTCCAGCCGCCGCCCCGCCCAACAAGTTGGCTCTCTCTCTCAATCACCAACGCACCGGAATGGAGCGCGCCGCGAGCATGATCCGCGCGGCATTGCCGTTCGTGCAGCGGATGCTGCCTCTGCTTGACGGAAACATTGGCACCGCCGTCTCCAATGTCCTTACCCCGCAACACCCGCAAGCCCCGCCGCCGCCGCCGGTTAACCTCGTGCCCCTCCAGGAAGGCCTCGCCGATCTCCGCGTCCAGCAAAGGGCTCTTCGCGACCAGGTTCTGGAGCAGAATGCCTCCCTCAAGCGTGTCGAAGACCATCTGCAGGCCGTCCGCGAAGCCACCGACCGCAACACCCTGGAACAGCAGGAATTGCTCGGCGACCTCAAGTCCGTGGGCAGCAAGGTCAACGTTTTTGCGTTCATTGCCCTGGCTCTTCTCGCCGCCTCCATCATCCTCAATGTCGTGTTTTATCTCGAGTTCCGCCACATCATTCCGTAGTCGGCGTGTCCCGGGCCCACAGTCTCGTCCAGGCACAATTCATCGGAATTGATAGCAAATATAACCTTTTGTGCAGTCATTTTTACTTAATCAATTTATTTGTTCATTATATGAATACAGGTTTGCTGAACATTGCACCCATTTACGAACTAGGTGACGGCTGATATTGCCAGTCGTATTTCCGTAGGGCTAGTATTCGGCATAGTTCACCGGGGTCTGCCTACAAAGTCCCCGTCTCATGCACTCAATGCAGTTGTTCCCAAGTTCACAGAGCTTCACCAACGAGCGGCGCTTACCGGCGCGCGTACACGGAGTGTCTCGTCATGGCGTGGTATGCCTACTGCATCGGTGAAAAACAAGCATTCCCAGAATTAGCCCGTCATCGTAAACCTGTTCCGATGGAATCTACCCTCGGAGTGAGCGGCAACCAAGTCTTCCTCTACCCCGCATGCGACCTCGCTGTCATCGTCAGCGAACATAACCCCGCAGAAACCCTCAACCAGAAATCCGGCGTCGATCATGCCCGAGTCATCGCCGAATGTTTCCAGCATTCCACGGTGCTCCCCTTCCGCTTCGGAACCGTCTTCAACGACGACGAGAGCCTCCGCAAGTCCATCCGCTCCAATCAGCGTCAGTTCCTCGGCAACATTGACAAGCTGAGAGGCAAAACCGAGATGCACCTCAAGATTCTTGTCGATGATTGTTGCGCCAAGGAAATCGAGCGGCAACTCCCTGCAGAGAGCGTGGGCCGCGGATATCTGAGCAACCTGCGTGAGAACGCGACCCGCACCCGCGAGCGCCAGACGCGTGCCCGTGCGGTCAGCTTTCAAATGCATCGCCTCTTCCTGCCTCTGGATGAAGAAGTCAGCTGCCGCCTTACCGAGAGCGGAAAGATGGTACTCGACATCGCTCACCTCATTGATCGCAAGTATGTCGAACGCTATCAGAACAAGTTCACCACCACCAGCCTCATGATGCGTGAGTGCCAGATGCAGCTTTCAGGCCCCTGGCCGCCTTATCACTTCGTCCACCGCCTCACCCGTGGCGCCCATGCCCAAACCGCGGCTTCTGCCGCTGTGCCGGCGGCCGAACCCACGGTGCAAATGCCCGAGCCGGCACTCGCCTGAAGCATTCAGCATTCACTAGAGAATCAAAGAGCCCCGGCCATCGCCGGGGCTCTTTGACTCTGCGCCGCAACAAATCCCGGAGCCTGCGATTAACTCTCGTTCACGGGCTTCCGGCGCGAAAGCACAAACGATTTACGCCGGTCCTTTGATGCGTGGTCTATCTTCTTCCAGAAACCCACAAAGTAATCTACTGCCGAGATCACTGAAACCAGCACGGTAAAGTAGATTGCTGCAATCGCAATCCACTTCACGGGAATAATCAGCACACCAAACTCCCACTGCATCCAGTGATGGGCCAGAATGGCGGAGACAATCGCCACGATCTGCGTAACGGTTTTCAGCTTACCCAGGTCACTTGCCTCAATCGTAAAACCTTCTGACGATGCAATCGACCGCAGTCCGGACACCAAAAACTCTCGCCCGATGATAACCACGGCGATCCACACCTTCACCACCTGCGGGTTGTAAGCCACCAGCGTAACCAGCGCGGCCGTCACCATAATCTTGTCGGCAATCGGGTCCAGCAACATGCCCATGGTCGTAATCTGGCTGCGTTTGCGCGCCAGGTAGCCGTCCAGGCCGTCGGTAATCGACGCCAGCACAAACAGGACGGATGCCGCAATCTCCTGCTCGCCGTTGCTTCCTTGCCACGGGAAGTGCGCCGACAGGATCCAGAGAAGGAGAGGGATCATGACGATCCGGCTCATCGTGATGGAGTTCGGCAGGTTCATGGGGATCGCGCTTGCCCGGAATCACGTCTCCGGTGCTGCTCCATTATTGCACTGCGAATTCGATCCGCGCCCAGCGCCTCGTTTTCCGCCGCCTTTCTCCGCGCGCCTCGCGCCCAACACGATGGTGTAGCATAACTTCCCATGGTCCTGATTGACACTCAGCTCACTGCCGGCCAGGTACTGCGGACGTTGCACAGCGATGAGCCGTTCCTGTTTCTCGGCGCTGCCTTTACCACCGTCGGTCTTGTGTCCATCGGATTCTGCGTGTTGCGGCGCCGTTTCGATGCCCTCCTGCTCTGGCTTGCGGTCTTCGCATTCCTTTATGGCCAGCGCTTGTGGCTCGATTCCGGTCTGCTCCACCTCACGCTGGGGAGCAATGAGTTCTTTAACCGCATCCGATGGGCAGTCAATTTCATGGTGCCTATCCCCGCATTTCTCTTCTTCCAGGCGGCCGGGCTCACTCCGCGACGGGGAAAGGCCATCACCACGGCTCTGTGCCTTCTGTTTCTCGGTCTAACCCTGGGAGTCTTCATCTTGGGCCGCCTGCAGGCTCTGCACACAATTAATAATCTCGTTGTGATTGCCGCCCTGCCGTGGATACTGGTGCGTACCTTTCTCCAGGGCACACACGATCACGACTATGTGATCCTACGCCGCGGCCTCACCTGTTTTGTTGTGCTGGCGATCTGGGACAACACCCTCGGTCAGAGGATGCACATGCCCTCGATCGAACCCTACGGTTTTGCAATTCTGCTTGGCTCCCTCGGCTACATTGCCGCGCGCCGCTCGCTTAAGCGGGATGTGGAGCTTGGTGAAATCCACCAGGAACTGGAACTCGCCCGCCGCATCCAGCTCTCGATCCTTCCCGGCGCTTTTCCCTCGTCCGCGAACTTCCGCGTTGCCGCCCGGTATGTCCCCATGACTTCCGTGGCCGGTGACCTCTATGACTTTCTCGTAGCGGACGACTCACAGGCCGGCCTCCTCATCTCCGATGTATCAGGCCACGGAGTTCCGGCAGCCCTCATTGCCTCCATGGTCAAGATGGCTGCCATCTCGCAGCGCGCTCTCTCGGCTCACCCCGCGCAGTTGCTCGCAAGCATGAACGCAGCTCTCTGCGGCAATACCCAGGGACAATATGTCACCGCGGCATGTGTGCATCTCGATGCCAAAACCCGCTCGCTCAGCTATGCTGCCGCCGGTCATCCCGCCATGCTCATGCTCCGCAACGGCGCGGTAACCGAAGTAGCGGAAAACGGCCTCCTTCTCGCCGCCACTGAACTCGCAGCCTACTCCGAAATAACCCTTCCTCTTCAACCGGGAGATCGATTCCTCCTTTACACTGACGGCCTCATTGAAGCGCGCGACGCCCAGGGCAAGCTCTTCGGCGAAGACGCGCTGTCCGCCGCTCTGCTCGCCACCGCAGCTCTCGCTCCACATCAGGCAGCCGACCACATGATTGCCGCAGCGGAACATTGGGCCAAATCCCAGGACGACGACCTGACCGTACTCGTTTGCGATTATCTCGGCGCTCAATGAAGCGGGCCAATTGAAGGACCAGCCCCTCAGCCATCATTTCCCAGCTTTGAATAGGCTGAGCGAATAATGATGAAGCAGGTACTGTGCCTCATCGCCGTCGACAGGCCCGAGGAACAGGTAACTCCCCACTCCCGATACAACCAGCCGGCCGCGGAAGAAATAAACTCCACCAGGCTCGGCCGTGAAATGCACCAGTTCCATGGGGTTATCGACCTGCTTCAACCAGGCACACAAATGATGCTCTCCGGGTTCGACAGCAACAGAGAAGTAGGAATGACTCACGTTTGCGCCCGCCCATGCGCCGTCAATCCCGATTCTGGTCAGCCCCGTGTCTTGAAAGAAGTAAACCAGCGCTTTTCCCGCCTGGGGCTGAGCCAGTTCATGCTTCGTTTTATCCTTGTTCACTTCAAATCTGACATCCGCCGGACCGCAAGCTGCCGGTAGATCAGCAGCCCACGCATGCGCCAACGGAAACGCTGCAAGAATCGCGATGATCAGAAATCTTTGCATGACAACAACCTCGAAAGTGCCTTACGGAAACACAGGCTGCGTAGGCTGGTTCGGCAGCGTCGGCATCTGCGAGTGTCTGTGTACAAGGCCAAAACCCACAATCGCAGCAACCACAACTCCGCTAACGCCCGCAATCGCAATTGCCTCGAACGCCCCGCGCGAAACCCCTGTGTGCAGACACACAACATCGCTAAAGACCACCGGGGTTATCCCCGGATCGTTGTGCAGCTGCAACCCAAACGAATCCGGTTCTACGCGAACAAGCCTTCCCCCGAACACCGTCCCATTCTGTAACTCCACGCCAATCCAACTGCCTAAATCCTGCTTAAGAATTCGCTCGCGAACCTTCTCCGGAGTTAGCGGCTTGGCTTCGGCAAAAGGTGCTGACAGCAATCCCACGGAGAACACCAGTAACATCGCAAGAAGTCTCGTGAAGGTACGAGTTGACCTGACCATCTTTCTCCCTCCGATCTTTCATTGCATTAGAGGGCAAGATTCCGTCTTTGGTTATGCGCGCACCAAAGAAGAACGGGATGAGCTGAAAGCCCATCCCGTTTAATCACTCCATTTGCATTCACTCGCAGCGAGTCAGGCGTAAATCCCCCGCTGCTTGATAGTGAAAGCCACACGATCGATCGCCAGCATGTAAGCCGCAATGCGGTTATTCACGTTGTGCGCTTCCGCATAGCGGACAACGTCATCAAAGCTGTCCCGCAGAATTGTCTCCAGTTGCTCGTTCACAATGGCTTCTTTCCAGAAGTAGCCCTGACGGTCCTGCACCCACTCAAAGTAGCTCGCCGTCACCCCGCCCGCATTGGCTAGGATGTCAGGCACAATGAAGATTCTCTTCTCTGCCAGAATCTCATCGGCCACTGCCGTCGTCGGCCCGTTCGCGCCTTCCACCACAATGCGCGCTTTGATCTGGTCGGCGTTGCGGCTTGTAATCACGTTCTCCGTCGCCGCCGGAATCAGAATCTCGCAGTCGGAAACCAGCAACTCTTCGCTGGGCATCGCTTCTGCCCCGCGAAATCCCAGCGTCGTACCATTGCGTTGCTTGTAGTCGAGGAGTTGGTGAATGTCGATGCCGTTGGGATTCGAAAGCCCTCCGTCCATCTCCGCAATCCCTACAATCTTGTACCCGCGCTCCATCATCAGCCGGGCAGCATTCGATCCCACGTTCCCAAACCCCTGGATCACCACGCGACAGCCGTCAACCTGCATCTTCAGGTAGCGCAGGCTCTCGTCGCAAACCACCAGCACGCCCCGCCCGGTGGCCTCAATCCGTCCGCGCGACCCCCCAATGTTCAGGGGCTTGCCCGTCACCACGCTCGTCACCGTATGACCCATGTGCATCGAGTAGGTATCCATGATCCACGCCATGGTCTGCTCGTTGGTGTTCACGTCCGGTGCGGGAACATCCTTCTCCGGCCCAATGAAGTCGATAATCTCCGACGTATAACGACGGGTCATGCGCTCCAACTCGCCCTGGCTCATCTTCTTCGGGTCGCAGATCACTCCGCCCTTGGCTCCGCCAAACGGAATGTTTACCACCGCGCATTTCCAGGTCATCCAGCTCGCCAGCGCCCGCACTTCATCCAGCGTCACATCCGCGGCATAGCGAATACCGCCCTTGCCCGGGCCCCGGGCAATCGAGTGTTGCACCCGAAATCCAGTGAACATCTCAATCTTGCCGTTATCCAAGGTAACGGGGAAGTGAACAATAATCTCCCGCGAAGGGGTGCTCAACATCTTCCATAGCCCCTCTTCCAGGTTCAGTTTGCGCGCGGCAAATTCAAAGCGCGCGCTTTGTGCCTCCCAGGGGTTAATCTCCTGGTCCAATGTCATTGTCGGAATCGCAACTGCCATATACCTCTCCAGTTCCCTTCCCAATTTCCCTTCATTGCCGGCCGCAACGCGAACACTCTCAGGGGAATCAGTCCATTCGCAAGTCTCAGATGCCGCTAGGTTTGCTCCGGAATATTCCGGCCCTCCCCTAGGTTCCGATAGGGGTTCTCGCCTGTCGGCTCCTGTTGAGCTTCCCTGTTGATCTGCGGAAGCCCAAACCCCTGTGAGTCTAGGCCCGCCGCCGGAACACAGTCAAGCCATCCTGAACCTGCTTCAAAACCTCTGTCCGCTCGCTTTTTCCATTTGAGTATCAGCTATGAATCCGGATGTCCAACCAAAATCGCTTTAGTTCCTTCCACACTCGTTGCGCAGTCAACGCTCATATGCCCTCCTTTCGCATCCTCCGCACCAGTTACACTGGGGTCTGTGAAAGCCTCTGCCCATCATCCCGTCCAACCCAGCCGCAAGGAGTTTCTCGCGCTCGCCAAAGAGCACACCCTCGTACCCGTCTGCCGCACTCTGACGGCCGACCTCGAAACCCCGGTCTCCGCATTCCTCCGCGCCGCCTGGCCTGAGCGCGAGTGCTTTCTGCTTGAATCGGTCGAGGGCGGCGAGCAGGTGGGCCGCTATACCTTCATCGGCCTCGCGCCCTTCAAGCGCATCGTCGCCCGCGGACGCGAAATCACCATCACTGAAGGCAAGCGCGTCGTCCAGGTCGAAGACGATATCTTCGCTGTCCTGCGTCGCGCACTCAGCGGCCACAAGGCCGCCCGTTTGCCCGGCCTGCCCCCATTCACCGCCGGCGCAGTCGGTTTCCTCAGCTACGACGCAGTCCGCCAGATCGAGCGCCTCCCCTCGCTTGCCAAGGACGAACTGGGCGTCCCCGACGCCTGCTTGCTTTTCTTCGATGAAGTGCTCGCCTTCGATCATGTCCGCAAGGAGATCAGGCTCGTAGTCACCGCCGACGTCACGCACGGCAAATCTGCGGCCAAGGTCTATGACAAGGCCGTCCAGCGTCTCGATGCCCTGGAGAAGCACCTCGGCCAACCTCTCCCCAAGAGCATCGAAAAAAAAGGTCGAATCCACGGCAAACTCAAGGTTACCCATCGCACCAGCAAGAAAGACTTCCTTACCGCTGTGAATCGCACCAAGGAGTACATCGCGGCTGGCGACATCTTTCAGGCCGTCCTCTCGCAGCGCTTCGACGTCACGCCGGAAGTAGATAGCTTCCAGGTCTACCGCGCCCTCCGCACCGTCAATCCGAGCCCCTATATGTACTTCCTCCGCTTCTCGCCCGACGGCCCCCTCGGCCGTGATCCGGAAATGTCAAAGAGCTTCTTCAAAAGGTCAAAGGTGCCCAGGGTGATTGAATTGGCTGGATCATCCCCCGAACTACTCGTCCGCGTCCACAAGGGCAAAGTGGAGTACCGCCCCATCGCCGGCACCCGCCCCCGCGGCGCCAATGAGAAGGAAGACCAGGCACTCGCCGACGAAATGCTCCACGACGAAAAGGAGCGCGCAGAGCACGTCATGCTTGTCGACCTGGGCCGCAACGACGTTGGCCGCGTAAGCCAGTTCGGCTCCGTCAAAGTTGACCGCCTCATGTTCGTCGAGCGCTACTCCCACGTCATGCACATCGTCAGCACCATCGAAGGCCGCCTCAAGCCCGAACTCACCGCCGTTGAGGCCCTGCGCGCTTGCTTCCCCGCCGGCACGCTCTCCGGAGCACCGAAGGTGCGTGCCATGGAAATCATCGAAGAACTGGAACCCAGCCGCCGCGGCACATATGGCGGCGCAGTTCTATACGCAGACTTCTCCGGCAACCTCGACTCCTGCATCGCCATCCGCTCCATGCTGGCCACTGGCGGCGAAGGCCACGTCCAGGCCGGCGCAGGCATAGTTGCCGACTCCGTCCCCGAGCTCGAATACCAGGAGTCCATCAACAAGGCGCAAGCCGTAATCCGCGCCATCCAGCGCGCCCGCGAAATGTAGGGCCAGATGACAGGTTGCTGTTGACACGTTACAGATGGCGGATTGCAGCGACTCGCGCCCATGATCGAAGTTCAGTTGCCGCGCGAATGAGAGCGTGCTTTGTATCAGGGCCTGACTTTAGTCGTGCCGATAAATCCCATAAAATACGCGGGCTTCAGCCCCGGCGGGATGGTCTTTATACCCTGAATCTAGGCGCATTCCGAATCGTCTTCAGGCATTCTGCGAATACGATCGATCTCTTCTTCAATTTCCTCTTCACTCGCAAAACTCGTGCCGCATTCCTCGGCACGCTGCCATCCCTCGCGCAGGCTGGCCACCGCCTTTGCGCGACGAGCATCGCGATCTCCCGTTAAGGAAACTTGACGCATAGAACACCTTCTTCGTCCACCGTAGACAAAATCGCCGCGCCGGTCAATCGGTCGCGTCGGCCGCGGACGCGGTTCCCGGTTTGGGCAGCAAACCCACCGCGACGCATGTGCTTCTAAATAAAAAGCCAAGGTTTGCCGATGTATTGGAGCATGCCACTGTCGTCTAACGCTCGTGAACCATTGATCCTGCTTCCTAAAGGAAGCACAGGAGCAGCGGTCCCTGCGCCCGCGATCCCACCTCAGCAAGCTGAGAGTGGCTGCGCCTACAACCTTACCCGCGGACGATTTCTTTCCACAGGTGTCGACTCTGCCGATTTTCCTGTTCCGGCTCTGAGCGCCCGCCTGCCTCTCATCACGCCGGGAAGTAACACTGGCCTGAGGATGATCCCATTCCGGGGCATCTCGCCGATGAACGTGCAAGTCCCGGTTGATTTGATCTATCTCGACCACGACTGCAACGTTCTCGATGTCGTCGAGTTGTTTCCCGTATCCATCGCCTCAGCTTCCAGAGTGCCGGCTGCGAGTGTCCTGGCGGTTCCAGCCCACACCATCAGTACCACTGAAACCTGTCGCGGGGATCGATTGACGTTTTGCTCGTCAACTGAGATTGCGGAGCAGCTACTGCGGAATGCAGAATCCGAGACCGCCACGAAGGCGATACAAGACGCCGCTCCAGACGATGGTCTTTCGACACCCAGGCAGCCTGGGAAAGTCCTTCCCTGGTTGAGCCCTTCCACCCCGGCTTTCATTGAAGAGAAACCTCTCAGCGTCATTCCTCCGGCTACGCCGGTTCCCCCGTCAGTCGCCGATCCTGCCCCACACGCACCAAAACCAGCCAAGGCCTCGAAGAGTTGGCTGCAGCGCTTGCTGAATCCCGATCCACCCGAACCACGAAAGACCCTGCGCGTGGCCTCGCCTTCGCTCACAGCCCACTTCTTCACCGGCGGTCCCCCTAAAGCCCACGGAGTTCGCGACATCAGTCCAACGGGAGTTTTTCTCTTAACTGAAGAACGGTGGTATCTAGGCACGTTAATCGGGATTACGCTCACCGATTCACAGTTAAAGGGCCCTGAGCGCTTCATAACCGTCACCGCCAAAGCCGTACGCTGGGGGAACGACGGAGTAGGCCTGGAATTTGTCTTCGCAAAAGAGAATGGGGGCGTCAAGGGAACCGCCACCAAACGAGAAATGGAGTACTTCCTCCAACGTGATAGGACCGCCGCGAATTAAGGTTCGCCTGTCCCGGATATCGTCGTTTGAAAACAAAACCAGGCACAAACAAGACTTCGGTCGAATCTCCGTCAATTTGGAAATTGCATCACCACCCGCACCTAGTCCCCCGCCCCAAATAACCACCTGAAAAAACGCACAATGGCGGAGTGCTTCTTGATCGGCTTCGTCGGCGCAGTCGGGGCCGTCGTCGCATCCGTCCTGGCGGCAGCCGCAGCCGCTGGCGCACCCTCTTGTCCGCTATAAGTCAGCGTCCCCGTCGATCCCGGGCTCGCGCTCACTACCGGCGCTGGCGTCGCCGTCAGCCCCTCACTCGCCGCAAGAGGAAACTCATTCCCTTTCGGCGCATCGGGTGGGCATCCGCAAGGCTCTTTCTCCTGGTCAACCACCTCATGCAAACTTCCGTGCTGGAACATCACCCGCTGCCCCGGCTGCACCCGGTAAGCCCCGCCGTCAAACACGCTCGACACCAGCACGTAAGGCGCATTCGCCCCCGCGTTATCCACGCAGGTATCCCCGTGCTCACCCAGCCTCACCTTCACCTCCGCCGCGCCCGGCCCGTCAATCAGGATGCGGAACTCCGGCGTCATCAGAACATCGGCATTCTTCACCGGCGCCTCCGTGGTGGCAAAGCTCATCTCCAGCGCCCCGTGGTCCATCGCGATCAGCAACCCAGGCAACTCCCCGGTCGCCACGCCCGAGTCCGCGGCCAGCTTCACCGTTGTTGCAGCGCACACCCGCAGCATGCCCCGCCGCGGCAGAATCACCGGTGTCGTCGCCGCTCCCGAAGTCACGGTCCCATTGGCCCCAATCAAAGCCCTGCCCCGTGAAACTTCCAGCGCGCCCGTCACCGTGGCCGCCGAATCAGGGTTCTTCGCATCCAGAGGAACAATCGCAATCGGCCCCGCCGCGGCAGCCGGCGCCTGCACAATCGGCGCATCCTGTGCATGCAGTGCAGAAGCAAGACACAGAACCACCGCGACGGACAAGACCAATCTCATAAAGCGAGCTGCGTTTGCGACTTGTGTCACGATATGTATGGGCGCTCTAAAGAGGGCGTTCATGGCGGTTCAACTGCACCTTTAAAGTCGTTTCGCTCTTTCGGCGAATGAATGACTGCGTCGCGGGCGAGATGAACCCCAGAAAGCTACCGCCATCAACCGCCACTCCAACGTGAACATACTCATTCGTGTTCTCCAGCAGTTCCACCTCTACTTGGTACTTCTTCCGCCCAGCCTCAACTATGTAATTCTGCCCCTCGTGCAACTCGGAGATAATTTCTTCGCAGGATTTCGCAGACCACAGATTTGACTCAGCATCAGCAATCGTCTGCCACTCGTCTCGCTTACCCATTCCGTCACATCCCCAAGAAATTCCGGATCATCTGGTGCCCACCCTCGGTCAGCACGCTCTCGGGATGGAACTGCACGCCTTCAATCGGCAGCGTCCGGTGCCGCATCCCCATAATCACTGATCCATTGGCTGTCCCGCCATTTTCGCGGGTTCGCGCCGTCACCGCCAGTTCCCCCGGCAGCCCGTCCTCCGCCACAATCAGGGAGTGGTATCGCGTGCATGTCAGTGGTGTCGGCAGTCCGGCAAACACGCCCTTGCCGTCGTGCTCCACCGCGCTCGTTTTGCCATGCATCAGGTGCTGCGCACGCACCACCTGCCCCCCAAAAGCCTCGCCAATCGCCTGGTGCCCCAGGCAAACGCCAAGAATCGGCACCTTCCCCGCCATGTGCCGAATCAGCGGGACCAATATTCCCGCCTCACCCGGCGTACAAGGCCCCGGCGACAGCAAAATCCGCTCCGGCTTCAGCGCTTCCACCTGCTCCACCGTCAGCTCGTCGTTGCGATACACCTCAACCTCCGCACCCAGTTCCCCCAGGTACTGCACCAGGTTGTAAGTAAACGAGTCGTAATTGTCGAGAACAAAGACCATGCTTTCCAGTGTAGATGAACTCTGAAGACTGCGCCGCGTCCGCGCAATCATGCGGCCCTCGGTTGCGCGGACCGCCTCAATCTGCAAAACTGGCCTTGAAAGCATTCCATGCAATTACCTATGGTTCTTCACTTCCTCATTCAAGGCCGAGTCCAGGGCGTAGGCTTCCGCTGGTATGTACACCGCGAAGCCAGCGAGCTCGACCTGCGCGGCTGGGTGCGCAACACCGAAGACGGCGATGTGGAAGTGCTCGCCCACGGCGATGAGCCCGACCTCAATGAACTCCGCGCCAGCCTCCGCCGCGGCCCTCGTGGCAGCCGTGTCGACCGCGTCATCGAGCACATCCTTGCTGACAGCGAAGCCGCCGGCCTCTCCTCATTCCGCATAGAAGGCGCCTGGTAGCAAGGCAAACCTTCGCTTACTCGGAGTTCGAGAATGATCCTCAGTAAGTCCCCAGCCAATATCCGCATCTCTTCGCCACATGTCCGCAGCCGTTGGAAGCGTCTACTGGGTTGGACCACCGCCCTCTTCGTTCTGCTGTTCGTGGCCCTTGTATGCAGAATCGAATGGATCGCAAACAGGCCTTCACCGGTTCGCACAACCATCACTCCCGCGGAGATCGCCGCGGAAGACGCCCTCCTCAAGCAATCCGGCCTCGTGGTCCATGACGGCAGCTTCCTCGAACCGCACCCCTTCCAGGCGCCATGGACCTCCCGCTCCCTGCTCACACCATGGAGTTGGTCCCACCAGCCCGCGAACCGCGGCATGCTCGCCTCGCATCGCGTTCGCGCCGACCTGCTCCTCGCGGACCTCGACATCCTTGAACCAGTCATGGAGCGTGCATACGGTGGCTGGGACAGTGCCGCCGCGCGTGGCTGGAATTGGAATCAATGGTTCGCGGATTGGCGAAAACAGCTTGCCGCAAAGGGTGCGAACAATCTCTCCTACGACGAGGCCTTTGCGCCCATGGATGCCCTCTTCGCTTTTCAGCGCGACAACCATACTTAGATCCCGCTCCTCCGGAATCGGACCAGCGGTGGCTCGCAAACCGCTATCCTTGCCAGTGAGCCGGCTGCCCCCTGCCTCCAGATTCGCGCTGCCGGCGGTACCTTTGCCATCGATCCCAGGGATGCAGGCCAGCGCGTCCGCGCGGCAAAATTATGGCAAAGCGGTGCGTCCAGTTTCACTAACGCAAACTATCTGTCCATGCCCACCTCCTATGGCGCCCCGCAGGCGGTGCATTGCGGCAGCACCTGGATTCCGCTTCATCCAATTGACGCCCGCCATGAAACCGGCTGGTCCCTTATCCCGCAGCAACTCTGGACCCACTCCCGCCCCGACCCCGTCCGCATCGAAAGGCTCAACGGTGGCATCATCTATGCCCTCCTTCCGTCCTTCTACTGGCAGAACTACGAGCAAGTTTCGCGCCAGGGATGGCCGCAGCGCCAGCAGGCAGATCGCGTTCTCATCGTGGACCTGCGCGACAACGACGGCGGGGAAGCGGGATACGGAGTTGCTGCGCTGAAGGACTGGATCGACGAAAACCGAATGAAGAGTTTCCAGGATTTCGGCAGCCAGCTCGGCACCTCCTGCCTCTTTGCCGCGCTGACTTGGAACCGGCAAGCCCGGGACTCACCCACCATCCGTCCCAGCCAGGTGGAGTGGCTGCAACAACTGCTGGATCGCATGGCCCAGCCCTATCCCGCCGGATGCCCTCGGTCGGTCAATACCATTCCGCCGCAATGGACATATCCCCAGCGCCGCTTCAATCCAAAGCCCGGCGACCTCCGCATCATCGCGCTCGTTAACTCCCACTGCGGATCAGATTGCGAATTCATCACCATGCAGCTCGCTTCGTTGCCTGAGACAATCGTCGCTGGCGTCAACACGTATGGGCTCGGCCAATTCATCCAACCCGGCTATTCCGTGCTCCCTCACACGGGGCTCGCGTATCGCATCGCGCAAGGCAGAAGCAATCACTATGGCGACGACCGTTCCTATGACGGCTATGGTCTCGATGTCGACGTGGTGCTACCCGAAGTGAACACCCTCAACCCGGAGCAATTGTCTGAATTAGCAGAAGTCGTGAGCAAGCTCTGAAATCGCAAGCCGGCAAGTCGGGGCGCATCTGATGGCCGCATCAAAACTGAACTAATCCGGATAACCCTCGCCCGCCTTGACCACCCGAATAAAATGATCTGTAAACACCGCCTGCCCACCCGGCAGCTCCACCTTCGGCATATGGCAGCTTACGCACTTATCCTTGCTCACCGGGCAGATCTTCGGCGTCACAGCATCAGCCGTCACAGCAGCGGTCGCAACCTTCCCCGACGCAATTTTCGCAGGGCTATGGCAAGCCAAACACTTCGCGTCATAAACAGCGTCATTATGATCCACGCCCTGGTGCGGATCGTGGCAAGCCAGGCAGCTTATCCGCGGATCGTTTCCGATGAAGCATCGGCTGTGCTCAAGTCTGTAAGGCTGAAAGCGCACAAACGCCGGTCCCTTCCAGTGGTTCCGCATCACCGTATCCCACGTCCGGTGGCAGCTTCCGCAAAAGTCCGACACATTCTCCGCATCCATCTTCTTGAACGACTTCGGCAGCGTCTTGAAGTTGTCGTTCACCGCATCGGCCATATGCTGCTGCGCGCCCACATGGCAGCGCTCGCAATCGAGGCCCGGCCGCAGCGTATCCAGCGTCAGCTTCGCCCCCTCCACCGCTCCCGATGCGTGGCACTTGAAGCACTCCTCTGTCTCCCAGATGGGCAGCTTGCGCCCCATCGCCTCGGTCAAGTTCGTCGGCGTAATGCGCTGGTCTCCCGGCGTAATCCCCAACCGCTCGCCGCGCGCAAAATACGTCATGTAGCTCTCGTACAGATGCCCATCCTTCTCCAGCACCCAGGTCTGCGAATGCGTTCCGAACATCCACTTGATCGGCAGCGTCATCGTCTCCGTTCCATTCGTAACGCTGTATGTGCTCTGTCCATCCTTGGTCTGCACGGTGTATGAGTAGCCTCCCGCCTGCGCCGTCAGATTCGGATGTTTATCCAGCACCGGATTCTCGCCCGCCGCCTCCATCGCATGCCGCATCGGCGCATGAGAATAGTTCGCAACTACTCCCGCGTGGCAGGTCGCGCAGGTCACTGTCTCTTTCTTGTTCTTTGCCTCCTGACCGCACAGGAAATGCCCGCTCGCCCACACCAACAGCAGGCAAGCCAGCGCGCCCGTCCGGCGCAATTCCACCAGCCGTCCCACCCCGCGCCATGCCGCCCTACTTTGCCAGGCTGCGGCAAACCATGTGCTCACGGTAAGCATCCTCTCTTCGTCCGGTGCGGGAGTAAATCGAGGCCAGCCCCAAATGCGCCTCCAGATTGTCAGGATCATTCTGCAGCACCTGGTTCAGCAAATCGGTTCCCCGTTTCACATCCCCAATCTCCGCCAGCGACCGCCCCAGCGCAAGCTGTCCCATCTCCATATCCGGCGCCTTGGCCACAACCATCTCGGCCTCCGGCTCCGCCTCCGCATAGCGCCCTGCAATCATCAGCGTAAATGCCAACATGGCATGCGCTTCCACGTTACCCGGCGCAATGGCAACCTCGCTCTTGAACTGCTCAATAGCCAGATCCGGCGAATGCGGAAACAGCAGAAATCCATAGAAAAAATGAATGCCCGGCGTCGCCGGATACCGCGCAAATAGCTGCGTGAACAGCCTATCCGCCAGCTGCGTATTCTCCTCCAGCAGCGTATAACCCGCCGCGCCCGCCGCCTTGTAGAGCTCTCTGTCCCCCGCAGCCACATCCTTGGTCAGCAGCGGCGTCCGCATTCCCGCCAGCCCCAACCCAACCAGCACATCTTCATCCAGAATGTTCTTTGCCGTAAAAAACTTGTATTGCGCCAGCGCATCCTGGAAGCGGCTGCTCCGCGTCAGCAGTTCGGCCAAATGATAGCGAAGAATCTGCTCATTACGCGGCTGGTTTGCCGCGCCCTTGGCCACCGCCTGCTCCAGATCGCGCAGCGCCTCGTCGTAAGCTCCGGTCTCAAACTCGCACAACCCGCGCAGCGCCAGTCCCGGAGGCACCCCCGGCTGCAGCGCAAGCAAGTGGTTGAACGCATCAATCGCCGCCGGATACGCATTCGCGCTGTACTGCAGCATGCCGAGGTAAAACCATCCCTCCGCCCAGTCCGGCTTCACCTGCTCCGCCTGCCCATAGAGATCGATAGCCAGCGGAAGGTTCCCACTATCCCGTGCCGCCGCCGCCCGCGCCGCCAGGTCATCAAACTGCGGAGCCGCCTCCTGCGTCTGCGCGCTCCCTTGAACTGTACCCATGCAGGCCAGCAACAGCAAGCAAACGCAGCCCCGCGACGATCCCCAACGGGACCCCGACCCTGCTCTGTTGTCTTTGGAGTTCGAGGCGCCCTCTGTGATGGCTTTCGAAATGGGCGCAAAAAACATCGCCGGCTTGGATTCCTCAGGAGAATTCACTTCCGGCGCGCAACATCCCGCACCTAGCAACCCATACTAGCATGCCTCTGATTCCCCTCGGGACTCCCGCGCGCCCATCGCGCTGAGCCACGCTCTCTCCGCAAACACTTAATTAACTAAAGAACAAGCTGCCGACCAAATCTCTAGTTCTTGGCCGGGCTGATCTTCGGGGACTCATCTTTCTCCGAAAGGCTCCAACGGAGGGTTCTCCCAAGTGCGACCAGGTCGGCGCGGATGTGTTCGGCCGACTGTGAGATCAGATAATCCACGTAGTGCAAAATAGGACTCCATTTGGGCTGGAGAGGGCGCTTGTTGCGGGTGTAAACCCCGGCGGAGTTTATTGATCCGATGCTGCGTGCCGGAACAAAGGTACGACTGACTATCCTTAACTTCTCCTTCCGTGAGGAAAGCATACTGAGCTGCAACCAGAAGAAGTCTTTGTTCTTTCCGAACATGGTCTCCATGGCGGAGCCGGAGAAATAGCGGAGCCAACTCCGTTGTTTCGCTGGCAGCCTGTCAATTTCGTGCGCGGCCTGAGGATGGAGCCTGCAACCGAACCAGGTATGTGCATAGTAAAAGGCGATCGCCGCGTAGGTCCGCAGCAATGGTGGGTGTGTTTCCTTCCAGTTCTCCCAGAAGTGTTCGTCGTCGGCATGGGCATGAAGGAAGAATGCCAGCTCGAGAACATGACGGATGATCCATTCCTGGAGGAACAGGTTGCGCAGGATGTGAAGCGTGAAATGAGCAAGGTGGTCGACGGGACTCAGGCACGAAAACGAGAGGCCGTCGACTTCTCGCGTCGTGCGCCGGTTCCAAAACAATTCGGTGCCCGGAACGGGGATGTGCGAATCACTCTCGTTCCACAAGCAGAAGTGCAGTTCGATGCTGAGCGGCATTTCAGGATCGTACAGATTTCCCCTCCACTTCCAATTGCCAAGCCGTACCAAAGCCGGCTGATGGTCAGCGCGGGCATAGCTGATTTTTGCGTCCGATGGCAGATAGCCGATGGCCTCGCACGCCCTGCAAGCGGCATCGATGCTCTCAGGAGGGCAGAAGATGTCGAGATCGGATTGCGGCCGAAGCCGCGGGTCCGCAACATAATCAGGCGCCTGGGTGAATCCCTTGATCACAACATGCTGCAGGCCAGCCGATTCAAGTGCATGGGCCGCTTCCCGGTAGGTGGCCTTGACGCGCTCGAATCGTAGAGCATTGTCGGCCAGGTTTTTCGCGAGCCGCTCCCCAACCCAAAGCGGCATTTCCTTTATTCGGAGTTGCGCAAGGGGCAAGGTTAGCTGCGCAAGGTCACAGAAAGCCAGCAGACGGGTCCATTCCGCATCTGAGAAGTTCGCGAGTAGCGTGGTATCGGGATTACTCAGCTGAAGTGCCGAGAGCAGTGCCTTCACCTCGGATGGGATGCGCAGCTTTCTCGCGTCGAATTCGGGAGTCGTTGTGCGCATCGAAGGGCTGCTTCCTGTATTGGCCGGATTTATGGCTTGCAAAATTGGCATGGGATGGATGCACATCGTGAGTGCGTGTACATCTCCGGCTCGCCAAGGCTTCCCGCTGGGGCATCAATGCCGCCGATGTGCAGGATGCCATACAAACTGCTGTCGGCGCAAAAACATCGCCGGCTGGATTCCTCAGGAGATTTCACTTCCGGCGCGCACTTATCCCGCACCTCGAAACCCATACTAGCACGCGATGGATTGCCCTTGTGGTCTCCCACACCCGTGGTCGCGGCGCAACACCTCTCGGCAAAGCATGCCGTTAGCCGTCCTATACTGAGCTCATGATGTCTTCACGGTGAGTTAATGCGTAGAAGTTTGATTGGTCTCGGTGTGTCTTCCGTCGCCCTGCCATTGCTCTTGGTGGTCTGGTACTTGGCGGCTGTAGGGTGGGAACCAATGGACGCTCTGACGATGGTTCTGCCCCAGGGTGTACGGAACACAATCAGCCACGAGCTTTTAGCTAGAGCGAATTTTGATGCGAAGGGCTTCCCGGCAGCGAGGCGCGCCGTGAAACTCAATCCCGCGAGCGAGGACGCATGGACGATGTATTGCGCAACCGGCGTGCGCGACGGGAAAGATCTGGGCGGAGCTCTTCAAGCTTGCTCCCATGCAGCGTCAATGACCGACATGATGTTTCACGCTCAGGTAATCGCTGAAGCCTATGAGGAAGCGCATCGGCCATGTGACGGCTTACCCGTTCTGAAAAAGACGATGGGAGAAGAGAGAGTAAATAACATCAGCCCAATATTCAGCGTGGGCCGCTTGGAGGCGACATGCGAAGAGATGGAAGCCGCCGAAACGCACCTTCGCGCGGTCGTACGACTTCGGGAGGAAGACCTTCGCTCCAACAATTGGGAAGACCGACCGCCGGGGTCCGATGGGACCCCGGACACGTATGAGAAGGCCTTTCGCCTTTATCTGTCGGAAGCGAGGCAGAATCTTTCTGCACTGCTGACCTTGCGCCACAAAGACGCGGAGGCATTTCGTATATGCCGCTCCGCTCTGGGAACTGAACTGAAGCAATGCAGCTGCCGATTCAAGCCGAGGGATGCTGTTGTTTGCGATTCTTCGGCGACGGAATGAGACTTACTAAGTTGCGCAGCGCAGACGGGTGGCAGGGCAGGTAATTGGACCATCCGCCTCACAGGATCTCCACAGATGCGTGCCGAACCCGTACACTCCTCCAGCTCAAATAAACCCATCTGCGGTAGGCAGGGACCCGCAGTTCCCAAGCCAGGGTGAGAAGGAAACAGGTCAAAATTACTTGCATGCACAGCAGCCGCAGAACCGTAGTGACCATTTGGTGGGCCGCAGCCCACATTCTGATGCGTTCTACCAGTTTCACGTCGCGGGGATCCTCTGCAAACCGCGAATAGAAAATTTGGCGTAGGTCGACTCCATCCAATGCCAGGATTTCAGTCAAAAGCGCATAAATTAACAAATCGACAGGGACCTTCCTGGACGTCTCGACAGCACCCGCACTTCTCTTTTCTCTCTGCAGCAGAAGCTTGATCTTGATGGCTGCCCACGTCAATCCAAAGGCAGCGAAGATCTTTCCAATCTCTCCCGGAACTTCTTCGATGTAGCTTGACCATTCTTCGCTATAGCGGTCCCGCTGTTCGTTCGGCAGCCTGCGAACTGCGGTCGCAATGAGCTTCTTGGTCAGGAGCGGTCTCCACGCCCTGAACTCGTCGGCCAGAATCTTGGAACTCGCCGCGGCGGCGATGACTCCGATGGCTTTGATTATCGAAGCTGCCATACAGGGCCTCCGATCATCTCCGTAACTTCCATGTAGGCGGCGCGGGCACTCTTGGCGCCGAATCCCGTGAGTTGGTAAAGCCTGCGGCGCGGCCTTCCAAGCTCGTGAGGGTCGCCGGACTCCCACTTGCTCTCAAGCCATTCGGCCTGCTCCAGGCGCGCGAGGATCGGGTAGAGCGTTCCGGACTGGAGCCCGGTTCTCTTCGCAATCTCCGCGCCTGAAAGTTCCTCGGGCTGCGAGTTCGTGAAGGCACCGAGAACTCGAAGGGTCTGCGTCGTAATTCGTGGAATTTGATGCCCCATAGTCGTAATTCGTGGAATTTGATGCCCCATAGTCGTAATTCTACATAGGGTGGTGCTCAATGTCAAGACTGTTCACCACGAGGAAAAGAAAACACACCCAAGACGCCCTAGAAGTGACCATTTCGTGGTAAGTGGCCCGCTGATCCGGATCAGGGACTTTGCCCCGATCAAGGCTCGACGAGCGTGCATTTTCCAAAAATGCCATTCGCTCCGATCCAGCCATTGATTCCACCGCGATTATTGCCGATCTGGAATCGTTCACCCCGGATGGCCTTCACGATGTGAAGGTATTCAGCACCCCGCACCTTGCAGAGCACGATGTCTCCAACCGAGAGAGTGGAACATCGACCGGCGCAACTGTGCAGAGGTGGCCAGACTCGATACGCCCCTTCATCGATGCGCCTCGCGGGCGAAAGGAAAAGGTCTCTCCAGCGCGAAGCTTTTCAATGGAATGTGTCGCCCACCCCATGCACACAAAGCTCTCACCGCACGTAGGGCAGGTGGTATCCACACACAATAAGCCCCCTCTAAATGCAGCGATTGACCCGACTTAATTTCCCGACAGTCAATAAGTTGCAATATTTTAATCCTATCCATCAAGAAATCAATTGACATGCCTCCAAAAAGCAAGCTATTGTGCGGCTGCGTTTTATCTCACCCCCGGAGGTAACTCAACGTGAAATCCAAAATCCTTCTTCTGGCAGCAATTGCTTTGCTGTCCGCGCCCTCAACCTTTGCTCAAGAGTTCGTCCAGTGCCAAAGAGGAACCCTGGCAAGCTACATCGCGCTCGGTTCAGGCGGCTGCATGTTCAACAGCGCCCTCTATCGCGATTTCACCTACACGGTCGCAACCACCAACGCTGTCTCGGCAAACGACATCATCGTGGATCCAGTGTCGGCCCCAACCACTTCGAATGAGTTTCTAGGGCTCAATTTTTTGGCTCTTACGACTCCCTGGAGTGCCGGCGTCGACACGTCCTCCGTATCGGTAATTGGGTACAACACAGTTCCCTTCCCGCCCGCGGAAGGTCCAGCCGTTTCGGGTGTCGGTCTCACGCTCGATCTTGGAACGGCAACGATCGGCGGAATCATCGGAGGAGCAACCGTGACAGAGCAAGTCACCACAGCCGGCGTGGCCAGCACAACGGACCTCGAGGTGTATGACATTTGCGCCGACGGTTGCTCTCAGAGACGCACCGAGTCGGTAACCCTCTCTCCGGCTTCGACACTCCAGACCACGCTCACCATCTCAATTTCCGGTGGCACAGGCGGCGCATCGTTGAGCAACTTTGCGGCAGACGACGTCTTCACGCTCTGAAGGCTGCGGCACCCTTTGCCAACCAATCAACTGGGCGCCCACATCTCGCTCGTCCCCTCAACGGTGTGGGTGCCAGTTTCCAAGTCCCGGGGGTACACCCTCGTCCAAGGGTGCAGATTTTCAGAGCCAGCGTCGGGATCAAGCAGGATTCAAGCCCGCGGCCCCCTCCGTTTTTGATGCAGCCTCAGTAGTGCACTTTCTGCGCGATTGCATGGCGCTCGCCTTGACGCTTGCGAATATCCGCCACGAGTTCATTCATCACGTCTTCGACTTGCCTTTGTGTTCTCTCAGTGAGCACAGTGAATTGAAAGCCTATCGTCGTGTCCGATCCATTTGCTTTCACTTGGCCACGCACCCGAAAGGGAAGGTGGTGGATCGCGAAGGTCAGTTCCACCAGCGTGTCCTTGGGCAGGTGTTGAGGCTGGCGCAACACCACCCGGCATCCTCCCGCACTTAAATCCACGATGGTGGCTGGGATGAGCGGCTCACCCACTGCGAGCTGCACGGCAGCCGGACCTACGCATCCGAGACGGGGGTGACGCCGCTTCTCCGGGGGTGCGCTCGGCGGGTCGGGGGCGGGAAGGTTCTCGATGAGGTGGCTAATCAGTTCCCGGAGCCTGCTATGCAAAGTGTGGCTCAGGAATGGAAACTGAAAGCCGACGGCCGTGTCAGATCGCTTTGCTTTCACTAGCCCCGATGCTTGAAACTTGTGAAGATTATTGATTCTAAAGGTCAGTTCGACGACCGTGTCTTGCGAGAGGGGGCGCGGCTCCTTCAGCACCAGCAGGCATCCGCCGGCGCTCAGATTCACAATGTCCGCAGGCAAGGGCGGCTCGCCGGCGGTGAGCGTGACGTCCGCAGTGCCGGAGCACTCAATGCGCGGGTATTTCCGTTGCTCCCTGGTCATCTTCCGGTCATCCAATCACTCAATCATCCGAATCACTCGCAGGCTGCATGCCGCACTGGCACCCTTCCGAGCGCCGGTTTTCAATGGGATATTGCTTCCGCTTTGCGGAGTTGCATGGATACTATCGGCATGCGGGCGCCAGATGAAAAGGGGTGGGGTGTGATTATCGGTTTTCAGTGAGGCAGGTGGCCCGCTCATCACGGGATCAGGAACGGTGTCCATTCATCGTGCCTTGAAGCCGCGACGAATGGGTACCGACTTATCTGTTTGTGAAGCGCAGGCGGCCCAGGACTGGGGGGGGACCACCCTGCTCATCAATTGCCAGATTCTTCTCGCGAAGCGCAGCCGTATGTATAGACCAGAGGAAATCCGGGAGGCAAAGGGTTCTGTTTTGCCGCATGCGCCCAGACGGCCTTGAATCGGGGCAGCTTGGAATGGTGCTCCTCAAACTCCACTCGCTTTCGTCCCCCTCCCCAACCCTCTATAATCTGTAGGGAAGACGAACCGCAATCCCCGCCTGTTCCCTTCCCGCAAATTCATCCAGACTGATTCAGGAGCGAACAGACGCATGCCCGAAGAAAGCAAGACCCCCAGGCCCATCGACATTGAAGCCCTGAAGGAACTGGTCCGCACAGTCCCCGACTTCCCCAAGCCCGGCATCCTGTTCTACGACATCACCACCCTGCTCAAGGACAGAACCGGTTTCGCCCAGCTCATTGATGCCCTGGCGGCGCACTACATCGCCCGCAAAATAGACCTGGTCCTCGGCATCGAGGCCCGCGGCTTCATCTTTGGACCCGCCCTGGCCTATCGCCTCAACGCCGGATTTGTGCCCGTGCGCAAGCCGCGCAAGCTGCCCGCTCCCGTTGCCCGCGTCACCTATGACCTGGAGTACGGTTCCGATTCGCTTGAGATTCACCTCGACGCCATCGCCCCCGGTCAGCGCGTTGTCCTGGTAGACGATCTGCTCGCCACCGGCGGCACCATGGAGGCCACCATCAAGCTGGTCAAGCAGCTCGGCGGAGAGATCGCCGGTCTCGCCTTCGCCGTCGAGCTAGACTTCCTCAAAGGCCGCCAGCGCTTCACCGAATACGACGTCTTCAGCCTGCTCCACTACGACGAGTAAGCACTTGCAGTGTGCTAAACGCTAGCGGGAATCTCGCACAGGTTCCTGCGCGGAAGCCTCCCAATTCCCAACCATCCACCACGACCCTCCTCCAGCACCCACACACCCACCCACAGCGCTGTCGTCCTGAACGCAGTGAAGGATCCGCGGCTGCTTTTCGCACCTTCCACGTGGCGATAATTCCGAATTGGCGAAAACACGTTCGGTACTTCGTGATCGCGTGGAATTCGCCAACGAGTCTTCCTCCGGCTCCCCCGAGCGAGAAGGTATGGTGCCCAATTGATTTCGGATTATCACCTCAAGCGGATTCTGTTTTGGGGATACAATTGGGGCGACAAATTAACAAATTCCGAGGAGACTGGTTGCGCAATAACCTCATGACTAACCGATCAATCGCGTCTGTTTTCCTCGCCATCGGCATAGTAGCCCTTTCCGCGGCGAAGCACGGCTTTTGCGCGTCAGCACAGCAGGAGAATTCAGCTCCGGATTTGCGGCAAGCTCTACAAAAATTAGCAGAATTCTCGCCCGACCCATGCGGGCCGCCATACGGGCAGGAGACAAATTGGCACTCAGCGGATGTTGAGTCTCGTGTCTTTGAACAGGCTGTTGGTGTAGTCACTCAAGAGCTAAACGCGGCTCCCGGCGGAGCTGGACCGCCGAGCGACCGCGCCGTGGATGCACTAAGAAAGATCAAGGGGATGAGCGCCGAGGTGAATTCAGCGTGGCCGGAGGAGAACCGCTTCAACTTTGATGTACTCGATTTACCTCCCGCTCTGGTCGTGAAAATGATCATCCGTGCGCATGAGAGGTTCTTCGTCTTCGGCGTTCCGGCGGAAGATTCCGGAAAGCCCAATCGCCTTTGGCGCAGGGTCGGCGAAGACGGTGAGTCTGTTGAACCCGAGGTGCCTCAGTCCCATCTCACCCTCTATCCCCTGCATCGAAGTGCCTCAGGAAACACAAGATTTCTAGCCAGTTTCATCCACAGTGGTTGCGCGGGCAGTTTAGGTGTTATCTACGATGCCCGCGAGTGGAATCCGAAGGGCACCGGAGATCTGGAGCAAATCGTCAAGCAAGAAGGTTCGTTTGGTCTTGATGATAAGGTTCCCGGATTTCCAGTGATCGGTAAGGTAAGAACCGAAGGAGCGATTATCACGCTGCCCTATTGCTGGTTCTCGGCCGTAGACACTTGGGATAATCCCAGCCTTTGTGCGGTTGATACGTACGACCTCTCTGGCGTTAATGTTAGATTTGTCTCCCGCGCTTACAACCGGCCAGATCTTGTGCCAATCGCCAAAACGATTGAGTACGCCGCACAGCGGGATTATCCTGCCGCGCTGGGATACTGTGATACCCAAGTTGCGCGTCGCCTAGTGCGAGACGTTCCAACTCAGGGTTTCTTTGCGGACGATCTTCGCGTGACCCCCCTTGGAAAAGGGAGGGAGCAGGTTGAGATGGGCTATGACCCGACTTATCGGTTTGAGGTGGAGAAGCGAGCCGGTCGTTGGCTCGTGGTTGGCGTTCGCACACAGTAAGGACGGCTGCACGGGAAGGATCAATTCCGGAGTGCGCGGATCACGAGTGGATCACCGGCAATGCCGAAGTTTCCCTTGTAGGAACCCGCACTCACGGTGGTGCTGCTCAGGTGCAGCCAAAAATCAGCATACAAATCCTGAAGCACTCACCCAGCGCGCCGCCGATCCAGCAGTTGACCTTCACGCCCCCTCACTGAATCGTCGTCCCCGGCCCAACCCCCGCCGCCAACGCCGCCGTCGCATCCTGAAACATCTGCGCATCCGCAAACCGGTATCCCACATAAACATCCGTCAGCAAGTAAAGCGGGTTCGAAGGATCGTCTTCAATCTTCTTCCGCAACTGCCTTACAAACGTCCGCAGGTACTCCACCTCTTCGCGGCAATCCGCGCCCCACACCGCGGTCAGCAGCTTGGCATAGGTCACCACTCTCCCCGCGCGGCTCATCAGGCAATGCAGAATGTCGAATTCCTTGCGCGTCAAATGCACCGCCTGGCCACGGCGTGTCACAAGCCGCTTCACCGGGTCCAGCTTGATCTCACCAATCTCAATCGGCGCATCCTCCGCGCGAATCGGCGCCCGCACCCGCCGCACCGCCGCCCGAATCCGCGCAATGAGTTCCCGCGTGCTGAATGGCTTGGTTACGTAATCGTCCGCGCCCAGATCCAGCGCCTCCACCTTCTCCTCTTCCTGGTCGCGTACCGTCAGCATCAGGATAGGCAGCCGTGGCGCGAACGAACGAATTCGCCGCAGCGTCTCAATTCCCCCCACACCGGGCATATTCACATCCAGCAACACCGCGTCGTAGGTGGCCGCGCGCAGCAACTGCAGCGCCTCTTCGCCCCGCGACGCTTCCGCCACCACGAAGCCGAGTTCCAACAGCGGCGGACGCAGTGCTCGACGAATCGCAGATTCATCGTCAACTACTAGAATGCGTAGTTCAGGCAGGCTCATCAGGAACTCCTTTTGTTCACCGGGGCTGGAATCGCTGCAAAAAATGTGGTCCCTTCAATTTCGTCGCTGGTCACCCAGACATACCCGCCATGGATCAGCGCCACCCGTTTCGCCACCGATAATCCAATCCCCGTCCCGGGCGCGCGATTGGCGTACGTGGCCGAACGGTAATAACGATCAAAAATTCGTTCCCGATCCGCCATTGGTATCACAGGTCCATAGCTCTTCACTGAAAAAATTACCTCCGCATTAGCGTGCGCCACACGGATCGTAATCGTTGTGCCGAAAATTGAGTACTTACACGCATTATCGATGTACTGCGTCAGCAGCATAATCATCAGTTGCCGGTCGCAGCAGATCACCAGGTCGTCATCCGGCAAATCAATTGCCACCTTCATGCTCGCCAACCGTTCCTTCAGGCTGGCAATCACCTCTTCAATCAGCGGCGCCACCCCCACCGGCGTGGCATGAATCGCCACCTCGCCCGCATCCAGCCGCGCCGTAGTCAACAGCCGCGTCGTCAGGTCGTTCAGCACGCCCGCCTGCTCATCGATCAACGCCACCAGGTCCGCCTGTCCCGCCGACAAATGTCCCATCTCTCCCAACCCGGTTGACGCTGCCCGAATCGCCGTCAGCGGCGTCTTGTATGCGTGCGCCAGGCTATCCAGCACCGTTGCCCGCAACTGCTCGGTTCTCCGCTCCGTCTCAATGCGGCTTTCATTCGCAAACGCCCTGTACCGGTCAAAGGTAATGGCAATCAGCGATGCAATCGCATTATTGGTCAGCGGACTCGTCTCACCCCGCACCACCAGGCTACCCACTGGCACCGATCCCAGCCGGACAACACGCCGCCCCAGCCCGGTCTCCGCATCGTCGTCCGACGTCTCGAAGTAGTAGACATTCTGCGCCATCTCCTGCGGGTCCACGCTCCAGTAGCCGGCCTGGTATACATCGTGCAAATCCGCATCGAACACCGCGACGGCCTCCAGCGCAAAAATCTCGTGCACCAGCTCAGCCAGTTGCGGTCCCGGCTCATGGTGCAGATTCATCTGCAGCGTCCGTCGCGTGAACTCGTACAGGTCGTGCATCTGTCCGCCCCACGACTCAGCCTCCCGCGCATGCCCCGTCACGCGCGATGAAAGCCGGCTCACCACCAGCGCAACCAGAACAAACGCCAGCAGCGTCACCGAGTTCGCCGGGTCCGCCGCCGTGTTTGACAGCCCCCCACCCGCATTCAGATAACTCTGCGCCACAACCGCCGTCAGGGAAACAATCACCGCCTGCCAGAATCCGCACAGCAGGGCGATGGGAATTACGATAAGAAGGTAGAGCAGCACCGCCACCGGGACAAGCCACGAAGACCAATGCGCCAGGGCCGCGGTCAGAACCACTCCCACCATGCCAAGCGCGCATTCCAGGGTTGACAGCAGCAGGCGCGTTCCACGTCCCCGCCCGCGCCTGCGGCTGGCGCCGAATGCAAAGCGCACTGGAGTTGACCCTGCAGACAACCGCCACCAACCTTTCCTCGCATCCACCTCGACAGCTGGCCCGCGCCCCGGCCTGCGGATCTCGGCTCCTGGCTCCATTTATAGCGGGAGACTTTAACCCGCGATGCAATCAAGTTCTGCTTTATCCGAAACTTTCCGCTTGGGTCCGGCAGCGGAGGCCCAGGAAATGGATCAACAATCTTCTGCAATCATGATTTGTTTTTTATGGTTTGTTTGCATTACTAATGCTAACCCACTGCGACCGGGCCGTATCCTTGTCATCTTAAAACCTTGCCAAACAGAAGGGGTCTCTAAAACCACGCGGCAATTCCCACGCGTCTCGCGCAGTACATTGAACACCTGTCCGGGGATTTCCGGACGATCCTCAGGCGGAGCCAATGCTCGATATCCAGTTCGGTCAGGCAAGCGATTTTGGAAAAGTTCGTACCAATAATGAAGATGCCATGGGCTCCTTCATCCCTGCCTCGCGCCAGCAGGCGCGCTCCCATGGTTACCTCTTCGTCGTGGCCGACGGCGTCGGCGGCATGGACCTGGGAGAAGTCGCCTCCTCCACCGCCATCTCCGTCATCACCAGCGAATTCGCCAAAGCCCAGGCCGGTACCATGCTCATCAGCCTGCTTCCCCGCCTTATCCAGTACGCCAACGCCGCCGTCCACGATTGCACCCTGGCCCCGCAGTATCGCGGCAAAAAAATGGCCACCACCGTCGTCGCCTGCGCCATCCGCCACGACCAGGCCATCGTCTCCCACGTCGGCGACTCTCGCTGTTACCTGGTCCGCCACGGCAAAGCCAAGCAAATTACCCAGGACCACACCTGGGTCAATGAGCAGCGCAAACTCGGCCTCATCACTACCGCGGAAATGGCCGACTCCGATTCCCGCCACGTCCTTATCCGCTCCCTCGGCCCTGAAATGTTCGTCTCCGCAGACACCACCGCCATCACGCTCCAGACAGATGATGTTCTCGTCCTCTGCACCGACGGCCTGCACGACGAAATGACCGAGCGCGACCTCGCCGCCATCGTCTCCCAGAACAAGAACATCGAGGAAACCGCCCGAGAATTAGTAGCCCGCGCCGTCGAACTCGATGGCGGCGACAACACCACCGCCCAGGTCATCCGCATCAAGTCCGTTGAGCAGGTTGGCATGTACCGCGGCCGCCCCTATCGCCTGCCCGGTTGAGATGCATCCCGGTACTGAGGAATCTCCTAAGCAGCAATCCGGTTGCTGAGAAGTAACTGACGGGTAGGCGACAATCCTCTCCGAACTCGGACTCTGGCCGGAAAGTCGCTTTCGGGGCGTTCGGCTCGGCGGCAATTTCACACAGGGATTAGGGACTTGCCGCGAACAGCCGCGCCCCCCGCACCGTGATTGATGCGCATGATCAACACCTGACGAAATGCTAAGCTTGTGGCGAGGCGCTCTATGAGATTTCTGTGGTCATCAAAGAGATTGTTAGCCTTTACGTTTGCGGTGTTCGCGACAGGAGCGAGCTTCTCTCAGACCGCTAGGGACGCGGATGTTCAACAACTTCAGCGACTGGAACAGGTTTGGAATCAGGCACACGAGAACGGCGATGCGGATGCCCTCGATAAATTGTGGGCTGACGACTTGGAAGTCGATGTACCCCGCATGGCGGTAATGAGCAAAGCAGACGCACTGAGCTTTGCTCGCTCGGGACGTATGAAGTTTCTGCACTATGTAACGTCGGACCTTCGTGTCCGCGTTTATGACGACACCGCCGTCGTTAGTGGCCGATTACAGCGAACACGATCAATGAATGGCAAAGAGATCTCTGATAACTGGAGATTTACGAAAGTGTACGTTAAGCAAGCACAACAATGGCGCGTTGTTTCGTTCCACGCTTCTGAGGCCGCACAATCGCCGGGGAACTAATCGAGCGTCTGGGAAGCAAGTTCCTGGGTTCCGGACAGTTGACCGGCCATTCGTCAGTTACTGGTCGGTCAACAGTTCCGGGGCTTCGGCACGGCTGACGCTGCACAGTCTTCTGCGCAGATGTCTCACTCACCGATCCTGCCATTCGTCCGCTCTTCATCCGCTCTTCATCCGCTCTTCACAAATAGGTAAATCTGCTACGTAAGTCTGCACCCCATGTAACGCGGATTATTCGCGATGCATGGCCACCTGCCTGCGGGATGACTCCCCTCAAAACAACTCGCAGGTGTTTTGTATTATTTGGCAGGATTCTTCAGTTTCTCCAACTCCGCTTTTGCATTCGCGCTATCCGGCTTGAGAGCCAGCGATTTCTCATAACTGGCAATTGCCAGATCCTTCTGCCCATTCTTGGCATACGCATCCGCTAGATCGTCGTAAATGTATGCCTGATCCGGAAACAGAACGGTGTCGAACTTGAAGATCGCAATAGCTTCGGGGAAATGCTCGAACCACCCCAGGGCGAACCCCCAGGAAACCATCGTTTGCTCGTCCAATTTGAAGTCCGGATTCGCCGCTTTGAACGCGGTGTATACGTCGTTGAGATGGTCGAAGCCGCGCTTGCCAACCTCTGCGCGGAAGGCAACCATTGTGGGCGCGAAGCCGGACGCCGGACGGTAATCGACGTTGAATAAGTGCACAGGCGCACCGTTTTCCACCGGCGTGCGCTTCAGGAATTCCTGGGCGCCGGCATCCTGCTTGAAATAGGCATTCAGAAAGTTGAGAACATAGCGCGCAACCCAGCCATAGCTTTCGTTAGCGGCAGACCTTGAGTAATCGACGTCGCGCTTGTTCTTCCAGTAATCGGGATTGCGTTGAAACGTCGAGGAGAAGTCGCCGTGATACATCCAGTACATGTGGATGTTATAGAGATCCGCGTGCGTTAAATCATTCAGCACGTTCGGAGCTTCGGTGAACTGCTTGCCCCTCCCGGCATCTTCGAGCGACATACCACCCTGGCGGAAAAAGAGCACGGGAATCGTGATCTCGTTCGGGTGCACATAGCCTGAATCGGCCACCAGCTTGGGAAAGTAGCGCGCTGAGCCATCCAGCGAGACAAGCGCACCGATGCGACTGTCGCGCGCCGCAGCAAAGAGATTGGAGATGCCGCCCCAACTAAATCCGGCAACGGCAACATGCGACAGGTCGGCCTGCGGCAGGGTGCGCGCATATCCAATGAGGAAGCTGATATCGCCACGCTGCGCTTCCACACCTTCCAGATCGCCGGTCATGCCGCGACTATGAGCACCCACATCTGCGCTTGAAATGACAATGTATCCATTGCTGGCCAGGTACTCGAGTATGTCGGAGTTTTCATGGGCTGTTGCGCTGAAACTGGGCGCATAGATCACCACGGGAAACGGACCGGGAGCGGGAGAGGCATCCTTCACCGCCCAGGTTTTTTCGTTGACCACGTCGCCGTACCTCTTTTTCGACTGGGCGAGGGAATCAACACTTCCCTTGCCGGCTACGGCCTCCAGTTCTTTCACGTCCAGAGCCAGATAATCGCCCAAGACGATGGGCGGCTTGTCGCTCTTTTGAGCCGGATACCAGACGAGCGTCTGCACCGGCCGGGCGAGTTCCCCGGTGTTTGGCTTCCCCAGTAAGTCGACTGACTCCTGATAGGTCCGGGAGTAGTCGTATTGGAACACGACGCGAAAACCCACGGGGTAGGGTCCGGGTTTGGGAGCGAAAGGAAGCGATCGGGGGACCCCGCCGGAGCGTTCTGGGCAAAGGCAAATGCCGAACCGATGACAACAAGCAGCAACGCAAGCGCAGCGCGGCCGCAACGGTGCAAAGCACGTACGGTAGTGGTATGCATAACCCCTGCATCGTAATCGCATGCGGAAGCCGATACCAGTGAAAAAATGTTAGCGGGTGACAAATGTCACTCGTTGAGGCGTGGTGAAGCTTGAAGCCATCCTCAATCTTTCTCAGACCTTGCTGCCGCCGCTGCCCGCATCGAAATGCTAACCTGAAGGCCGAAGTCGCTGCGTGCGCATCGCAGCAGGTCTACGATGCATCTGGATAGCATGCGGAACCTGCCGCCATTCCCCATCACTTAACGCGGCGATTTCTGACCACCCGGAGGATCGACGTTGAAAGCATTAGTCAAGAGCAAGGCTGAGCCGGGCCTTTGGCTCGAAGAGATTGCCGAACCCGAAATTGGCATCAATGATGTATTGATCCGTGTCCGCTACACCGGCATCTGCGGCACTGACGTTCATATCTACCAATGGGACGATTGGGCGCAGAAGACCATCGCGGTTCCCATGACCATTGGCCACGAGTTCGTCGGGCAAATCGTCAAGGTCGGTTCGAATGTAAGCGACTTCTATCCCGGCGACATCGTCAGCGGTGAAGGCCACGTCGTCTGTGGACGATGCCGAAACTGCCTCGCCGGCCGCCGCCACCTCTGTGCGCAAACCAAAGGCGTCGGCATAAACCGCGCCGGCTGCTTTGCCGAACTCATTTCGCTCCCCATGACCAACATCTGGCGCCACGACCCCAAGATCAATCAGGAAGTCGCCGCCATCTTCGATCCCTTCGGCAACGCCGTCCACACCGCCCTCTCATTCCCCGTCCTCGGCGAAGACGTGCTCATCACCGGCGCCGGCCCCATTGGCGTCATGGCCATCCCCGTCGTCCGCCACGCCGGCGCGCGCCACGTCGTCGTCACAGACATGAACCCCTTCCGGCTCGAACTCGCCCGCACCATGGGCGCAACCCTCGCCGTCAACCCCACACAGACCTCCGTCGCCGAAGTCCAGAAGCAACTCAAAATGCAGGAAGGCTTCGACGTGGGTCTTGAGATGAGCGGCAACCCGCAAGCCATGCGCGACATGGTAGCCAACATGGCGCACGGTGGCAAAATCGCAGTGCTCGGCATCCCCAGCCAGGAGATGGCCATCGACTGGCGTCAGGTCATTTTCAACATGCTCACCATAAAAGGCATCTACGGCCGCGAAATGTACGAGACCTGGTACAAGATGTCTGTCCTGCTCGAAAGCGGCGTCAACATCGCCCCCGTCATCACCCACCGCTTCAAGTACAGCGACTACGAAGCCGGATTCAATGCCATGATCGCCGGCCAAACCGGTAAAGTCGTTCTCGACTGGACCAGCCTGGCCTAGCAGCCTGTAGTTAACGTCAAGTTTTAAAAGCGCACGACTCTACCGGCTATTGGAAACAAGTAAGTTACTGATTCTTGAACGAGCAGAATGGACGAGAAACGTGAGATCGGCGTACCCGTAGCACAAATTAGCACAAAATCTGGCGCAGGACGGCTGCATGCATGCGCTGAAGCCTCTCAATTGGCGACAATTAGCCCAGAACTCCATGGCGTACACTGGCTTGGCAACTACCAGCGAAACCACAAGGGGACTGGAAAGAAAATGCATAGTCTTCTAGAACTGCGGCTGGCTCTCGTCAGTCCCTCCCTTTTATTGGCAACACTTTGGGCAGCGTTCTTCACTCGTTATGTGCGCGAAAGCACACGACCGTCCGCCTGGCTCGCTCTTCTGCTTACCTCGCTCTCTGGAATCGCCGCACTGTACGCAGTAGTCAACCTGGGCGAACTTATAAAGAGGTCAATCACCGATGTGAACCTTGAAGCAATAGGATTGATTCTCGCATTTTCAGGATTCATTGCAGCCCTGGTGTGGTTTGTGCGGTCTCGGAATCTTTGCGCCGTAGGCACCCTCATCACCGCATCATGGCTCTCCTTCATTTGGTACCTTCAATTCCCGTAGGCGGGTCCTGGTCTGAACGAAGAGAATTGCGCAACTGAAAGCGGGCGACCAGGGTCGTGTTCAATACCAGAAGTTTTTCCGCAGTCTGTTTAGCCCATGAGGGATGCTCTTCACTCGATCTGGACCTGCACCCAGACTGCTAGGAGCCGGAAAGGAAACCCAATGTACGGAGAATTCCAGCAACACCTGCAACACAAAATCGCCGAAATCCAAAACGACGGCCTGTACAAAAACGAGCGCGTCATCGCCGGCCCGCAGCAAGCCAAAGTCTCCGTCGCCAACGGCACATCGGTGCTCAATCTCTGCGCCAACAACTACCTCGGCCTAGCCAACCATCCCGCCGTCGTCCAGGCCGCGCAGCAGGGCCTGCAGGATTGGGGCTATGGCCTCGCCAGCGTCCGCTTCATCTGCGGCACGCAGTCCATCCACAAGCAGCTCGAAGACCGCATCAGCAGATTCCTCGGAACAGAAGACACCATCCTCTACAGCTCCTGCTTCGACGCCAATGGCGGCCTCTTTGAAACCCTCCTCGACGCCGAAGACGCCATCATCTCCGACGAACTCAACCACGCCAGCATCATCGACGGTGTCCGCCTCTCCAAGTCCATCCGTCTTCGCTACCGCAACGGCGACATGGACGATCTCGAAGCCAAGCTCAAGGAGTCCGCCTCCGCGCGTCATCGCCTCATCGCAACCGACGGCGTCTTCTCCATGGACGGCTACTTCGCCAAGCTCGACAAGATCTGCGACCTCGCCGACAAATACGATGCCCTTGTCATGGTCGATGACTCCCACGCCGTCGGCTTCATCGGCGAACACGGCCGCGGCACACCGGAACTCTGCGGCGTCGAAGGCCGCATTGACATCCTCACGGGCACACTCGGCAAAGCCCTCGGCGGAGCCAGCGGCGGCTACACAAGCGGCCGCAAAGAGATCATCGAGTTGCTCCGCCAGCGCTCCCGCCCCTATCTCTTCTCTAACTCTGTCGCACCGCCAATCGTTGCCGCGTCGCTCAAGGTCCTCGACCTGTTGCAGGAGTCGGGGGATCTGCGCCAACGCCTGCGCGAAAACACCAGCTTCTTCCGCCACCAGATGACCAGCCTCGGCTTCAACGTCCTGCCCGGTGAGCACCCCATCGTGCCGGTCATGTTCGGCGATGCAGTACAAGCGTCTCGGATGGCCGAACTGCTCCTGACCGAAGGCGTCTACGTCGTAGCATTCTCCTACCCCGTAGTCCCCCAGGGCAAAGCTCGAATCCGCACCCAAATCTCCGCGGCACACACCCGCGCAGATATTGAATTCGCGCTGGAGAAATTCGCGAAAGCGATGGCAGCATTGAAGCTGTAACAAGCGCGGCTGACAACCGGCGTCGTGCAACTCCTTTGGCCTCTACGCACTTCACCACTCACTGATGCGGCATCACATCGCATTGACAAACAGGGCGGTCGCACTGCCCGTCATCTGCGTAGAAACCACTTGGACCTGATCGCCCTTCGCAGGTTCAAACTTCAATCCTTCAACGACCCCTGATCCCGTATCCGCAACCGTGCTTCGAGTGAGCTTGAAGGACTCGACCGCTCCCGTCTGGTCTTTAATCGAGAACGAATGGCCCCCTCTGTCAAATTTAACCACCGTTCCGCTAACCTTCGTGAATGGCCCAGGCCCGAGGTCTCGCAAGGCAACTACCGTTCTCACATCGCCCTCGCCAAAATAGTAAACAATCACGCGCGCTCCCTTTTCCCTGAACGCGTCTGCAGCAGTCGCATCGGCGCGGAGCATCTTGTCGAACTCAACCGGCTTCTTGGAATCTGTCATCGCACTGAAAGTGCCCCCGGACCCATCGTCGGTGAGAACGGTAATGGTCTTTGCAGCCAAATTGATATTGTTTACCGTTCCGGACAGCGCATGCACGACCTCCTGAGCAGGCACTAAAACCGGGGCTAACGAAACGCATCCAACCAGAACGAACGTTTTCAGAATCCCTCTCCACATAAGCTCCCTCCCTTGTTCGCGTTGCTGAACACATCGGTAGTTGGTACAGACCCTCCTCAAGCAGAGCATTTGTGCCCATGCGCATAATGCGATAGGCATCTTCACCCATGAAAATAAAACTCACTGCAACCCGGCACGCGATTGCCGGGTTGCAGTGAACAGGGTCAGAATCCCGCCCTGGGAATCTGCGCCCCAAAACAGTGAGCTAGCGGTCCATCGAAAAACCTGCGCGGCGGTTCTCCTGCCAGCACGACTCCGTTGCCTCTGTGCAGAAAGGCTTCTCCTTGCCATAACTGATCACGCGGATACGGCTGGCGGCCACTCCAGCATTCACCAGTCCCTTCATGGCGGACTCTGCCCGATTTTGACCTAGGGCGAGGTTGTACTCATTGGAGCCGCGCTCGTCGCAGTAGCCGCCGATCAGAACCTTCACGTTCGGATGGCTAACCAGGTAACTCACATCGCGCGAGAGAGTCGCCTGCGCGTCGGCCCGGATATTGTATTTGTCGTAATCGAAGAAGATGTCCTGAACGTTGGCCTTGAATTCTTCTTCGGCGCTCATGTTGTTCACCGGCGCCGGCGCGGAGGGCCGCGCATTTACGGTAACGCGAACAGAAGCTTCTGCCGTGCCTCCGCTACCCTTGGCCACCAAATGATAATTGGTCGAGACAGTTGGGGTGACCGTCTTCACCCCCGACGTGGGCACATCGCCCAGTCCATCGATAGACGCCGCGGAGGCGTCGGTCGTGCTCCAGGTCAATACAACCTGGTCGCCGGCAGCAATCAACGTGGGAGAGGCCGTGATCTTCGCAGTGGGAGCAGGCAAAGCAACAGGAGGGGCGGTAACGGCAGGTGTCGGAGCCACCTTCTTCTTGCAACCGGCTACTGCTACCAAGGCGACAAACAGCACAAAAAGAAACAGAATTCGATTTCGACGATCCAATGCATTTCTCCTTCAGCAGAGGCATCAGCTCTTTCCTGACGCATGGGCCTTTGCCCCACCACCCTGTCAAAGCTGCCATCTTGCGGGCCCACTTTTACACACCATGATGGTTCCGGCCTTGATCGTTCATGAAAGGACTGTGGGTGAGGGCCGGCGCCCTTTCTCACCATGGAGAAGAAGTCGTCGGCACGCCAATTTACCGTGCCCCCTTTGCGCGTTGCAAAAGGGATCTTGGCGGTGTGAACAACATTTTGAATCAAGAGGTTCGGTTCTACGTGTTCCTTTCGGGACAGGCCACGCATTTCTGGGTACCCGATCCCTGATCGCCGAACATAGTGCGTCTTCTCTATAATTGTGAAACCCAAGCGTAATCAGTGCCCTTCCCGCGATTCACCGGCGAAAACGGACCCGAGCAATGATGAAGGATAGTTCCACTGAATTTGACGTTGACGTCTATCTGGCTAATGCCGGTCCTGGTCGAAAGATCATCCAGCTAAGCCCGACGCAACTCTTTTTCGATCAAGGAGATCCAGCCAATTGCGTTTTTTACTTGCAGAAAGGTCGCGTCAAAATCTCAGTCGCGTCCTCAGCGGGAAAAGAAGCCACCATCCGGCTGGTTTCTGCCGGTGATTTCTTCGGAGAAAAAGCAATGGCAGCCGAGCCAGGGCTGCGCATCACCACGGCCACAGCCATGACCGCTTGTACGGCCCTCAGGATAGCCAGGCCGGAGTTTCTGCGCGTCATGAAGGAAGAACAGTCCTTCTCCAATCTGTTCTCTTCCTTCCTGCTGGCCTGCAGTTTGAAGGTTCAGGCCGACCTCGTCGACCAACTCTTCAATCGGGCAGAAAAGCGCCTGGCTCGGCTGCTCTTGCTGTTGGCTGAGTATGGTCCGCCGGATCAGGAAGAAACGCTGATTCCCCCCATCTCACAGGAAGCGCTGGCGCAAATGATCGGCAGCACGCGGCCCCGCGTCAATGCCTTCATGAATCGCTTTCGCAAGCTCGGGTTTATCGAGTATGACGCCCGAATCCGCGTTCATAAGTCATTGCTGAATGTGTTCTTGCGCGATTGAGCACCGCTGTATACCACACGCCTCAAACGTCAAGAAATCCCATCGTGCGGCTGAGAATTCCCCCCCTGAATCCAGGTTGCGCGCCATCGCAGATTTTGATCGCTCCAAGAAACGGCTCCGAGCGGCAGCGATTTCGAATCAACCCAGGGTGACGGCTGCCCAGCCTTTCCGGTTCCGTGCGATTCTCTCGGCCCTTCATTCCTCTTGGCGCTCCTCACCAAACGCAGAATCTCCGATCGCCGTGGTAACCCGAGTCGAAAAAACTGTATCGGTTTCGACAAGCACCTCTTGAAGAACTCTCTCAATCGTGTCGACAGCTTCTTTAACTGGGTCCGTCACGTGCGGGTTGGTGGCGTACACAATGCATTCAATGGCTTGCAATGAATTGCGGATTCTGTCGTTCATCCACTTGATTCTCTCGAAGCGGCGCAGATTCTCGATCTTCTTTCTCCGCTGTCCGCGTTGCCACTGATAGACGAATCCGAAGGTCAAGGCCGATGCCAAGGCACTTCCGACCAGGCGGAGTGGACCGTTCTTGTGCATCCAGTCGTCGTAGATGAACCATTGGAGGGTGACGGCAACCAGGAATACGACAAGCCCTGAGACGATAGAAGAAAAAAAAATCATCGCGACGGAGGGAATTTGAGATGCAAGGCGAGGTTCAGCTTTGGTTTTCATCGAATTACCCCGACGCCTCTGCGATTGTGCGCTAAGGAGGGTGCCTCTTCCCCCTTCGTCCGATTACATAAACGAAGTAGATTAGGACCACCAGAGGAGTCGCAACCAGGACCAAAAAGACATCCATGTTTCCCCACCCTCAAGAGAGCAAGGCTAACTGCGGCGGACCGGCTGCTCACCCGTTGATCATCGGTTTAACCGTCCTTCATCTTCCCGCCTTCATCCTCAGCAGTGACGCAGCTCGGAGCCCGTCCCTCTTTGAATCAATGCTCAACACGATAAACATTATGGATCATGAGATTCGGCATCGAGTGTTCCTTTGGGGACAGGTTCAGCCTCTACCGCCGAACTGTGACTTCGGGACGGCTCATCCATTTCTTCACCAGATTCGATTGAAATTGGAACTCGTGAAAGCGCCTGCATACCTGGCTAAGAAAGGGAAAAGAGAGGGCAAATCTGTTGCACGATCGCTTCTATATGGATGCGTGCTCCATCCAGGTGGGCAAAGTCGGCGTTCCTCGGGTTGAAAACAAGTGCCAGGTCTGTCCCAGCCAGGACGATCCCATCGAGCCGCTCTCGTTTGATCAGTGTATGGGCGAGCCCACGCAAAAGATTGAAGTCCTCATGGCTGCTCCCACGCCGAGTCCTGCAACCAGTCCAAATGTACGGGGATGTGCTTCTGACTCCATGACAATACCTTATCGCGCAAAATAGCAGGTGGCCCAGTCATTGATCCCGCCAGACTTCCTAAATACCAAAGTCTGTACACCATTCATCGCGATCAATGCTCTCGCTCCTCCGCTTGTCCCTCCGCCTTCCCGAACATCAAATCGATCTTCTTCATTAAAAGAAAAAGCCTCTCAGGCCTGGTGGCAAAAGGAGTGAACTCGTTCTTGAGATATAAATCACGGGCGCCTTCCTTGGAGTCCACAACAACGGCCCAGCAGGACAGCAGCTTTGAAGCCTGCCATGCCTTGCAAATCGCATCCATTAACAGCATTTCGCCAATCCCTGTTCCCCTCAGTGATTGGTCCCTCCCCATGCGTCCGATAAGCGTTGCGCCAATGGGACGATTGGGAAGTTTTCTGGCCAGGTTCGCTGGCAGATCCACGCTGAGGATCGAGATGGGAGACAGAGTGTAAAAGCCGGCCACGAATTTGCCGTCGTGAGTCATCACGAAGGCATTGGTTACCCTCCGGCTTACGTCCTGGCGGATGGGATCGCCCCGAAAATATTCGTCGAGTGCCTCCACGCCACATGAGAATGCCGCTCGGTCATGCTGCTCACCGAGCGGCTCGAAGTAGTATTCAGGTTCCTGGCCCCTTCTCATCGCTGCAAGAAGCGATCTTTGTAGCGCTTCGCCACCTTCGTCAATTGCGGGCCAAGCGAGACCGGATTCGTCAGCGCTGCAGCAAAGATCTCCGCATCGGGGCGTTCAAGCGTCCAGGTTTCATGTTCCCGAATCGCCTGCTTCGCACAATCAATGGCATTCTGAACAATAAAATCGGTAAGCGTAAGTCCTTTTATGTGCGCAGCCTTCTCAATAAAACTCTTCTGGTCGGGGCGAAGCCGTATGTCAATCCGTTCGCGGGCTTTGCGTGCCGTTTCTTTTCCTGTACCTGCGACAGCGGTTGGCATAACTGCCTCCATCCGGAATCCGTACGGAAAATGTCCGTACAAATTGAAGATACTGCAATCCTCCCCATAACGCAATCCCAGGAACCTTATGCGACTTTTATCCCTTCCCTTCCTTTTCTCGATACAGTAGAAGTAGTCCCCTCGGAGCACGCCACAGAATGAGCTTTTTCGACAGCCTGGAACCCGGCACGCAACTCGACTCGTACGTCATCGAAGCCCCGGTTGCCCGCAGTGGCATGGCCTCCATCTACCGCGCCGTCGACACCCGCGATAACCGCATCGTGGCCCTCAAAATCCCCCACCCCGATCTCGAAGCCGATCCCATCCTTTTCGATCGCTTCCAGCGGGAAAGCGGCATCGGCGAAAAGCTCAACCACCCCAAGATCATGCGCGTCTTCGGCGGAGAAAAACGTTCCCGCATGTACATGGTCATGGAGTGGGTCGACGGCCGTCTGCTCCGCAACATCCTCGCCGAGGGCCGCATCTCGCAGGAGCGCGCCATCCATATCGCCATCGGCGTTCTCGACGCACTCGAGTACATCCACTCCAACGGCGTCGTCCACCGCGACCTGAAGCCGGAAAACATCATGGTCGACGACCAGGACAACATCAAGCTCATCGACTTCGGCATCGCCGCCGACTCCAGTGCCCGCCGCCTCACCTACGCCAACTTCACCGCCGCCATCGGCACACCCGACTACATCTCTCCTGAGCAGGTCAAAGGCCAGCGCGGCGATGGCCGGTCCGATATCTTTTCCATCGGCGTCATCCTCTACGAAATGCTCTCCGGCAAACTCCCATTTACCGGCCCCAATCCCATGGCCGCCATGAATGAACGCCTCCTCAACCATCCAGTTCCACCCCGCGTGGCCGATCCCTCCATCTCGCCTCAATTGCAGGAAATCATCTACCGGGCCCTCGAGCGCGATCCCAGAAACCGGTACGCCAAGGCCCATGAATTTGCCTTTGACCTCGCCCATCCTGACCAGGTCGGCGTGGAAGACCGCCCCGAATTGCGCGACTGGCAAAAACGCAAATCCCAAACCTCCCGCAAAATCATTTATTATGGTGGTCTCGCACTTATTCCAGTCGTAATTCTGTTGCTGATGATCCTTGTTGCGCATCATCGCTAACCAAAATCCACTCGGGGTTTCTCTCGGAAATCTTGATGATTTCCTTATGTGCGAAGCCCTAGCATTTTGCTGAATACTCTCACCACGCTCTACCCGCCAAAGGAGATCCATGACGAAGTACAAGCTCGAATACATCTGGCTCGACGGCAAAAAGCCCATACCCGAACTCCGCGGAAAGACCCAGCTTAAGTCGTTTGAGACGCCACCCACACTGGAAGATCTGCCCCTCTGGGGATTCGACGGTAGTTCCACCATGCAGGCTGAGGGCAGCAAATCCGACTGCATCCTGAAGCCCGTCGCCCAATATCCAGATGCCAGCCGCAAAGACGCCTATATCGTCCTCTGCGAAGTCATGCATCCCGATGGAACCCCGAACTCCACCAACATGCGCGCCACCATTGAGAACGATCCCGATCTCTGGGTCGGCTTTGAGCAGGAGTACTTCCTCTACAAAGACGGCCGCCCGCTCGGCTTCCCCAAAGACGGCCACCCCACCACGCCCCAGGGCCCCTACTACTGCGGCGTCGGCTACAAGTACATGGGCTCCATCGCCCGCACCATCGTCGAAGAGCACTTAGAGCTCTGTCTCGCCGCCGGCATCAACCACGAAGGCATCAACGCTGAAGTAGCCAAGGGCCAGTGGGAGTTCCAGATCTTCGCCAAAGGTTCCGCCAAGGCAGCCGACGACCTCTGGATCGCTCGCTACCTCATGATGCGTCTCTGCGAAAGATACGAAGTCGACCTCGTCCTCCATTGCAAGCCCATCAGGGGCGACTGGAATGGCTCCGGCATGCACACCAATTTCTCCACCAAGTACATTCGCGAAGTCGGTGGCAAAGCGTACCTCGAGGCCCTCATGGCTGCCTTCGAGAAGTACATTCCCGAGCACATCGCCGTCTACGGCCCTGACAACCACCTCCGTCTAACCGGCCTTCACGAGACCCAGGCCATCGACAAGTTCAGCTACGGCCTCTCCGATCGCGGCGCTTCCGTCCGCCTGCCCGTCAACTTCATCCGGAACGGCTACAAGGGCTACCTCGAAGACCGCCGTCCCAACTCCGAAGCCGATCCCTACCAGATCGTCTCCCGCATCCTGAAGACCATCAACACCGTTCCCAAACCCTAGGCCTAAATGCGGACCGCCCACCACACGAGGCTCCGGAAAACTAATCCGGAGCCTCAATATTTGTCAGGGCGCCAGTGCATTGCGCATCGTGCTTTGTGACAGGGCATGACTTCAGTCATGCCGATCAAGCCAAAAAACGAAGCCGGGCTTTAGCCCCTGCGAAACACTTCCGCATTCTCATCAACCCCACCATTCCCGCCCAGGCGCCAGAAAGTTCAAACAACCAGGCCCGTGCGAGCCTCCCGCGAGCGGCTGCCCCACCGCAGGTGGTTTTGCTTTTCACTCCTCCATGCCCTATTTTGATTTCAGGGCTTCCCCACCTCAAGGAGTTTCATGTCCACCGACTACCGCAATTTTCTGGCTCTCTCCTACTCCGAACTCGAAGACCTGAACCTCGCCGCCAAGGCCGATCGCGCCGCCCGCATCTCCCCTGACGAAATCCGCGAGAAGCGCATCAAGTACCTCACCGACGAGAAGCGCATCAAGGCCGTCACGGTCCTTTTCAGCGACCTCGAAGGCCGCCTCCATCTCCTCGACTACGACAAGAAATTCCTCCTCGGCGCCTATGAGAACCTCACCTTCGACGGCTCTTCCATCCGCGGCTTCACCGCCCAGGCTGAAAGCGATCTCCGCCTCGGCATCGACTGGGGCGCCTTCTACTGGGTCCCCGCCGACGTCTTCGGCCCCGGCAAAGTCCTCATCTTCGGCACCGTCATCGACAAAGACGGCTCACCCTACTCCGGCGACATCCGCGGCGTCCTCAAGGTCTACGCCGACAAGCTCTACCGCGAGAAAAACTACACCCTCAACGCTGCCAACGAAATCGAAGGCTTCCTCTTCGCTGGCAAAGACGCCGAGCAGCGCTACCACGAAACCGGCAAGTTCGAGTTCATCAGCTCCGGCGGCTACTACCACGCCCTGCCCCTCGATCCCCTCCGCCAGTTCATCGACACCTCCGCCGAAGTCCAGCGCGCCATGGGTTTCCAGAATGAGAAGGACCACCCCGAGGTCGCCCCCAGCCAGTTCGAAATCAACTACGGCTATGGAGAAGTCGTCGCCGCAGCCGACCAGATCCAGCTCTACAAACTCCTCACCCGCCAAATCGCCAACAGCATGGGATACACCGCCTGCTACCTGCCCAAGCCCGTCGTCGGCGTCAACGGCAGCGGCATGCACACCAATGTCTCCATCTCCCAGGCCGATACCAACGGCGTCAAAACCAATCTCTTCTGGGACCCCAACGGCCTCGAAAAACTATCCCAGTTCGGTTGGGACTTCATCGACCACATCCTCACCAACGCGCTCGATCTCTGCCTCATCATGAATCCCAGCGTCAACTCCTATCGCCGCCTCGATCCCCACTTCGAAGCCCCCAATCAAATCAAGGCCTCCGCCACCGATCGCGGCTCCATGATCCGCGTCCCCATCGGCAACTCCCGCTCCATGCGCGTCGAGGTCCGCGCCGTCGCCCCCGACGCCAACCCCTACCTCACCCTCTACTCAATCTTCAAAACCGGCATCGACGGCTCCACAGCCGAGATCGACAACCTCCGCCAGGCCCACCGCTATCTCCCCGATAACATCCAGTTAGCCATCGAAGACTTCAAGGCCTCCCCCTGGATCACGGAGATATTAGGAGCAGACGTCCAGGGCCGCTTTGCCGATTTAAAGCAAGCCGCCGCCGACCGCTCCCCCAGAGAATTAGGAACGTTTGTTAAGGGATCAGAAGTCCAATACCACCACGAAGTCTACAACCAGTCGTTGTGGAATCACTTCTAGACGCCTGAGTCAAAGACCGCCCCAAAAGTTGTGAATCGATATCCTTCATTACGGCGCGGTCCTCATGGGTCTCATGCATGACAGACGCACCTACTTCCAGACAGATCTAAAATCTGATTGCGAAGTGTTTGCACCTGATGAGCCTCCGTCGAAGTTAGTCTTCGCCGATCTAAAATTCCAGCAACATTGAACATGAAATTCTCAGCATCCGTGGGAGAATACCGAAATGGCAGTTCCGAAGGGCCGTGGTGTACATTAGTCAGCTGCAGGAAGAAGAGGAAGAAATGGATTGGGTTACTCCACAGTTCTCCAGAGGAGAAGTTGATCGTGCCGGACAAATTCTCTCCGCTGATTGGAAAGAAATCGACTATGACGAATATTGGCATGCCTTAGATGTCATTAATAATTGGCGTTCTTCGCATAGTCGCCCACTGTACACCTTCCGGTTTGGCGTTCGTCGTCACGCTGAGCGCATCGACCCTAACGCTCTTGTAGCGCAGCGCATCAAACGTCTTTCTTCGATTCGGCTAAAGTTGCAACTTTCTCAGAATATGAAGCTGTCCCAGATGCAAGACATTGGGGGGTGCCGCGCAGTTGTTGAAGATGTGAAGAAAGTCAGCCAGCTTATCGAAAGATATAAAACGAGCGACATCAAACACAAGCTAATCGGCCAAGATGACTATATTAAGAGTCCAAAAGCATCGGGGTATCGGAGCAGCCACCTGATTTACAAGTTCTTCAGCGATAAGAAGCCAACCCACAACGGACTTAGGGTCGAACTTCAATTCAGGTCGCAGCTGCAACATGCATGGGCCACTGCCGTCGAGACCGTTGGAACATTTACAAAACAGGCTTTGAAATCGAGCCAAGGGGAGGAAGATTGGCTTAGATTCTTTGCACTGATGGGAACAGCACTTGCCACTCGCGAGGATTGCCCTCCCGTCCCCAACACACCATCTAATCCAGTAGAACTGAAGGCGGAGTTGCGGGAATACGCCGAGAAATTGGATGTTACACAACGTCTTCAGGCGTTTGGCACAGCGCTTCAGACAGTTGAGGGGCTTGTAATCGGAAAGGATGCAAACTACTACCTCCTAGAGCTGGACCCTTCTGCGATGAAGGTGAATGTTCTAGGCTATCGGCGGAATGATCTTCAACGGGCTACGAGGGACTATTTGGACGCGGAGAAAAGTCTGACCGGTAATAGCGATGCTGTACTGGTCTCAGTTGAGTCTATGGCCTCTTTGAGGCGCGCATACCCTAACTACTTCCTGGACACCAACCGTTTCGTCGAGGCGGTTACATTAGCACTGGAATAGGTGAACAAAAAGGGAACCTATCGCCGTATTACTGCGGCCGTCATCGCTTCTTTCCGGATTTTGCGGAAACCTTCGATGGCGCATTCGGTTTGCTTCCGGGGATCGCAGATTCGGTCGGCTCTTGACCATCACTGATGACGCCAGGCAAATGTTTTGCTGCGCAAGACGTTCTGATTCTCAAGAAACGAACGAGTTTGCGGATGTGGCCGTTTTCTACGGGATCGTGCTTCGGAAATGTGCGATAGACCTTCCCAGCAAATTGAATCACCCGGCTATGATTCGCAAGGCGAATCGTGTAGCCGGGAGCACATTCATCCAACATTTTGATTACAGTGGAAAGATGCGTTGACGCAGACATTATGCAGCTTTGGCGAGCGAGTCTTGAATGTTGTTCGCTGGCTTAAGTTCGTCCTTTGGCCTTTTTTCAAGACGGTCGATCCGGATTCCTACTTCGTAATCGCTCGGCTGCTTCCGCGGCATTTTCCTGAACGGATCGCTGATGGCATCCTCGTTTTTGCGCAGGATTTCCAATGAGTCATCCCAACGCGCCTTTTCCTGCGCATCTTCTGCTTCAAAGAAGCTCTTCACGGTATTTCGGAATACCAAGAAGCTTGTGCACTCCTCAGCCATGTCAAAAAGAGACTCTTTGTATCTGTTTCGGAAATCGATGAACGCTTCGTTGGGGGTGTCGCCAGATCCAGCTATTGCACCTGGGCACACGCCATACATCCACCATTTTCCATCTTCATGCTCCATGACAGCTTTGCCAGTCACGACGATTCCAGCAAGGAATCCGCAGCCAGTGACTACGTCCTGTAATGTGAACACGAGCGGGTGGAGGTGTATCAATTCACTCATGTTTCTTGCTCCAACTCGGTAATGGTTCGGTCTTGTGTTGACTTTCGGCACTTCAAGCAGCAAACTTTAGCGGTTTCAAAAACATTACCACGCAAAATCCGCTTTGTCGCTCTTTTTTGGCCTTGTCAAGTGTAAATCTTTATGCTCGTCTTCTTTCCGTGATGCGAGACATAAGGATATTACGAAGGTATTGCATACCTCCTCTGCCAGCTTGGATGCCCAAAATTGGAAAAGGTCACGCCCCTTCCAACCATAGAAGAAGCAATCCCAAGACTCACATGATGTAGTGTGCCATAAATTTCCTTAATCTTATGCATTTAGTCAGCCAAGCATATTATCGGCGGGTGGCGCACCCGAGATCCCTGAAACCCTGAACCATCCCCACAACTCTGGGTGCCGCATCCTTGCGTAGCTTCATCGCGCAAGGGTGCGCTGGCGCTGAAGCTGGCAGCCCAACATCTCCCGACGACAAATGGTGACCGGGCGACCCGCCAAACATCCCTGAATCACACCAGTTCGATGGACACCCTGCGCCCAACCATCGCCGCGGCCCTTTGCAGGCTCGAAAGGGTAATGTCGTTTTTCGGATCAAGCAGCCTGTCAACCTGTGTCCGGCTGGTCTTCAGCAACGTGGCCATCCTGTTCTTCGAAATCTTCTGTTTCTTCATGGCCTCGCCAAGCTGCCACGCAACCACTTCCTTGATCGCCTGCGCTTGTGCCTCTTCGAAAATCCCTTCCTCCTTGAGGAAATCGTCGATGCCTGAACCCAGATGTTTCCTGCTCATCGCTCCAACTCCTTTTGACGCTTCCGTTTTGCAGCGTAGGAATATCAGCAGAGAGCCAGAGCGAGCCTCCCGCGAGCGTCTGCCCCACCGCAGGTGGTTAGAACAGTAGCCGTACCTCCGAGATCAGGTTGTGGTTGTAGCTGTGGTAGCCAGAGGTCGCAACCTGCATCCCGGTATCAAAGATCATAAACGGATGCGTGGGCTTCCATTCCTTCTTGCGCACCACATAATAGACGCCGGGCGTGACGAAGTTCTGCATCATTCCGTCGTGGCTGCCGGAAAAGTAGAAGCTGGAGTTGTTTTCCACTTCAACCCACACCGTCCGGCTAACGTGGGCCTGCACCAGGCTGTTCCATGCAATGGTGCGCCCCTGCGTAGCGATTCTTCCTGTTGGCATAGTCCCGCCGAGGGTCGAAACCACGTCGAAGCGCCTGAAGGCATAGCCGCCCGCCATGGTCGGCCCAAAACTGTCGGTGATCGCGCCGTTCTTGTCGCTGCCGGTGGCGAAAGTGTGGCTCAGGATAGCGGTGACAATGTAGTTGCCGTTGGTGGCGTTGCCCGAAGCGATGCGGTACTTCACCAGCGTGCCCATGTCCCCAAAGCCGTCAATGACTGAGCTGTTGTGCTGACAGTAGCCCGGGGGCATGTAGTCGAACTCGAACCGGTTACCTCCCACCAGGCCAACGCCCTTGCCATTGCCGTAGTTGGTGGTCTCGGTGCGGGTGCTGGTGTATTCGTGGGAGGTCGAGAACCGTGCGTACTGAACCAGGCGCGGGTCGCTCGTGGCGATCGGCGTGATCCATGACGGCTGGAATTGCGTCATCCGTGCGTTGCTCGAAGTGACGCGCTCAACAAAAGACTGGGCCGACGCTGTGGCAGCGACGGTCAGAAACGCCAGCGCAATCAGCACCGCACAGATGGGACGAAGTCTGTTCACGAACGTATTAGAACGGGCCGGGTCGGTGACGCAGAGTGTCGGCGGTCACATAGAGTATCGGCGAGGTGCCTCTCGGAGATATTAGAAGCGGATACCCGGGAGCGCTTTTAACTGTCATCTGTAATCTCTAATCTGCAACCGGCGTTTTGCATTCAATTACCCCAACCTGGCGCACACTGATTCATGGAGCAAAGTTCGGAGAGAAGGCGAATCGGCGTACAAAAAAATAAATACCCACCCCTCCCCCCTCCAAAACACCCCTCCGGCAGGGGCTAGGAGTCAGCAAGTGATGATGAATCAATGTGTTGCAAATACCACCCATGTACTCATCGGTAAACAATACCCCCTGAAAAACACCGATTTAACGTCGAATAACCGGGCTTTTATCCGGGTTTCGGTGCCATTTCGTGCGGAATTGCGATTGTTCTCCGGGCACCTTTAACTGTCATCTGTAATCTGTCATCTGCACTGTCATCTGTAATCTGCCTCTACGACAGCATCCAGCCTGAACGATTCTCCCGCCGAATAAACGGCGCAGCCTCAGGACAATTCTTCGCCACCATCTTCGGCCCGTCCCATTCAATCGTCTTCCCCGCCCGCAGCGCCACGCAGCCCAGCAGCATGATCTCCGTGAGCCGCGAAGTAATCTCAAATCGCGAATAGCAAAGCTCCGGCTTGTTTTCCTTCACCGCCGTGATCCACTCCAGCGCATGAGCGAGTCCATTGTTTTTATCGAAGTGGTTGCGCGGAATGCGCTCTTCAAACTGCGCCATCGCCGGATGCTTCAAGTAGTGGATGTATTTCTCGTCACCCTTCAGCTTCACAAAGAAGCTCGACCCATAATCATCCGGTGAGAAGATGGTGCCGTTATCGCCGATGAGCAGACAACCGCTCTCAGGAACTTCCCCGCGCAGCGCCACGATGTCGGCCGTGATGTCAACGGGCGGCTTGTTGCTAAGGTCATGTCCGCCGCGCGCATCCTTGTCCACCTGCCCGCCGTCATACCAGAACAGCGTCACCGCATCCTGCTCAATCGTTTTGTGATGATGCAGGAAATGCGGATGCGTTAGCGGCACTGAAGCCTTGCGCTGCGGAAACTGGAACCGAATCTTCGAGCCGACGGGATACGACTCCTTGTTCATCACGCTCAACGGCGTCGCCTCAATCTCCGTCGGGTAGCCAAGGTTCAGTGCGCGGAACGGCATATTCACCGTGTGGCACGCCATGTCGCCCAGCGCGCCGGTACCGAAGTCCTGCCAGCCCCGCCACACGAACGGAGTGTACTTTCCATCCTTGTACGGCCGCATCGGAGCCGGCCCAATCCACGTGTCCCAATCCAACGTGGCAGGAACCGGATCTTCCCCCACCGGCCGATCCATCCCCTGCGGCCACACCGGCCTGTTCGTCCACACGTGAACCTGATGCACCTGTCCAATCAGCCCGTCCTGAATCGTCTCCACCCCCCGCCGGAGTCCATCAGCAGCACTGCCCTGATTCCCCATCTGCGTGACGATCTTTTTCTCCCTGGCCATCTTGCGCAAATAGCGCGCCTCATAAATCGTCTGCGTTAACGGCTTCTGGCAATAAACTGCCTTGTGCATCTTCATCGCCGCTGAGGCAATGATGGCGTGCATATGATCCGGCGTCGATATCGTCACCCCATCAATCTGCCCACCCATCTGGTCCAGCATCTGGCGGTAATTCTTGAAGAACCTGGCACTCGGATATTTCTGCGTCTGCGTCGTGTAAGCCTCTGAGCCCGAGTCCACGTCGCACAGCGCAACAATGTTTTCGCCAGCACAGGCATCGGTATCGCTCGTGCCTTTGCCACCGATTCCGATGCAGGCGATATTCAACCTGCTGTTCAGATTCTGGCCACGCAAAAGCGTCGGCACCCCAAACGCGAGCGCAGCCAGAGAAGTGGTTCGTATAAAATCGCGGCGGTTCACACGGAACGATGAAACGTTTTCCGCGGAATTCAACAGGGAAGTTTTCTTTGACTCTTTGAGCATCTGCAACAGCATACACCGGCCATAGGCTGCGGCGTTTGTTGCCTATCCACTGGTCCCTTGTCTCTGTTTTTCTAACCCCCTATCACTCACAACAGATCGCTGCCTTTCTTACTGATTCACATTCAGCGTCAGCTTGGCCGCGGTGTATATCGTCTCTGTGCTTGAGTAAGGAGTAGCAGCCCAAACGCTGAAGATGCCACTTGTTGCCGGCGGCCCGACAGGTGGAGTAATTGCGGTTCCGCCCCCTCCGCCGCCACACGAGGTCACGCAGGAGATCGTCAGCGCGGCCACAATCATCATGAGCAAGGTGCGGCAGCGTCTCTTGCAGGCGCCCCAAAAACTCAACGCAAGTATGGGCGGCAGGGAGAAAGGCAATGGATGGAACGGCCGAGGAGAAAGCTGCGAAAGCGCCGTTGTAGTGATGGTGACCACCACCGGGACAGCGGGGCCACCCGATGTCAGATTCACCGAGGCCGGGCTCACGTTGCATTGGGCGCCAGTAATGGTTGGCGCCGGACTGGCAAAGTTCATTCCAGGGACGCAGGTGAGCGTCGCCGTGCCGCTGAAACCCGAGGCGCTGAGAGTTAGATTGTAAGTGGCCGCCTGCCCTGGGTTGACCGTCGCAACCGATGTGGTGGCGGCCCATCCCACCGGGATTCCCTAATTGATGAGCGCCGTATAAGTGGTGGCGGCGTAGTTGCTGTCGCTGGAGTAGTTGGCGGTAACGGCGTCCGCGCCTTGCGGCAATACGATATTCGCGACGGAACCTCCAGCCGGATTGCCGGTAAGCGCCATCGGTTGAGCCAATGGTGATAGTTTGCCGACCCACGGGTCTGCTGGCTGTCGAGCCACGCATGCATGGCCTGTTGTTGCTGTGCAGACCGCTTCAATACCAAGGTCATTCGGTTGAACGTTTGCGCATCGTCAAGCGGTCCCAGGTCCTTAGCTCCGCTCAACACCAGGTGCGAGTTCACAAGAGTCGTCCGCGTGGAGTCGTACAACGGCGTTGCAATCCGCGATGGTTATTGCGCATTCCCGATTGCGCCGAGCATGCACAGCAATGTCCCGGAAAGAATGAAATGCGCATGCGCGGGTGATTGAAATGCACGCCCAATGAGCCCAGCCAAGCCCTGTGCGATAGATTGATTCGACGCCACGTCCACCCTCCCCTGAGGTGCGATTCCATTCGATCTCCTGGGGAAAAATCGGATATGGTAACAGCAGCCTTCCCTTTTCCCATCAGGCTGAGAGATGCCTATCGGTCACCTTCGCAACGTCTAAGCTTGCGCACCTGTAATTGGTTCCGCGACGGCCATAGCGGTTCCAGGATTGCCGTACCTCGCAAGGTGATACAGTCAAGTCGACGCGACCCCAAGGAGCGGCGACCTTGCACAACACCGGAAACGGTGTACCTATCCTGGAACCGCTCTAACAGATCGATGGACTCAATTCTAGTCCCTGCATGCGGGCCTGTATTAGGCTGGCACGACGGACTAGCCCAGGTACCGCATTTGAGAGCAGCTGCAGTCGGGCGAATGGCGTGGAAACTCTCAGAGTGCTGGGTGGCTCCGGTTGCGTTGCATTAAGGCCGCTTCGCTGGCCGATATCGGCTTGCTGAAATAGTACCCTTGAATCTCATCACAGTGTTGCTCCCGCAAGAAAGACATCTGAGCTTCAGTCTCCACGCCCTCTGCAATCACCTTAAGATGCAGACTCTTCGCCATGCTGATGATGGCGGTGCTTATGGCTGCGTCATCGACATCGGATGCAATGTCGCGGATGAATGAGCGGTCGATCTTGAGCTTGCCGACCGGAAACTGTTTCAAGTAGCTGAGACTGGAATAGCCCGTACCGAAGTCATCAATGGCAAGCAGCAAGCCCACATCCTTCAGATCTTGAAGTGTTACGAGCACCATGTCCACATTAGATAGCAGCAGACTTTCCGTCAGTTCAAGTTCGAGGTACTCAGAGGAAAGCCCTGTCTCCATTAACACTCTTCTGACGAGATCGGTGAAACCCTCCTGGCGAAACTGAACCGCGGATACATTCACTGCCACTGGGACTGCAGCAAGTCCATCGTCCTGCCATCGCTTGGCCTGTGCGCATGCAGTTCTAAGAACCCATTCGCCGATGGGCACGATCAGGCCATTGTTTTCTGCGATGGATATGAATCTGTCCGGCGGGACGAGACCTAATTCCGGGTGCTGCCAGCGAATCAGAGCCTCAAGCCCGGTGATCCGTCCGGTTTCAATCTCGATCTGGGGTTGATACACCAGGAAGAACTCATCCCTGTCGAGCGCCAGGCGTAGATTCTTGTCCATGGTTAGACGTTCCTGAGCTTCTGCATTCATCTCATCCGTAAAGAAACGCACCTTGCTGCGTCCGTCGCATTTCGCGCAATACATCGCAGCGTCGGCATTCCGGATCAAGGTCTCGCTGTCTGCGCCATGCTCCGGGAACATGCTGACACCAACACAGCAACTCACATAGAGCGATTGTCCTTGGATGACGAATTTCTCATTCAACGCAGCTATAAGCTGTTCCGCCGCAGTCGCTGCGTCGGCTGCGTTTTTCGCACTATTCAACATGATGACGAATTCATCGCCGCCTACCCGGGCCACCGTATCCTGTCCCCGTCCGCAATTCTGAATTCGCTTTGCGAATTCCCTCAAGAGAATGTCTCCGAACGAATGACCAAACGAGTCATTGATCGCTTTGAACTGGTCGAGATCGAGGAACATCACTACGATCTTCTCGCCTCTTCGGCGAGCGTCAGCCAAGGCAATTTCCATACGATCCTGCAGAAGCGCCCGATGCGGCAACTCTGTAAGCGAATCGTAATAAGCCAGGAACTGAATTCGCTCCTCAGCGGCTTTGCGTTCGGTGATATCGCGGTGGTACGAGATTCTACCCCGATACTGACCCCTTGCGTCAACGAGGGGTGCAGTGTATCGGTCGAAAATCTTCCCGTTCTTGAGTCGGAGTTCGTCGTTACTCTTCTCATCCCGGTGGCTCTCTATGTACTTGATTTTCTCGATGAACTCCTCCGGCCCCTGGATTCTACCCACCACGTGTTCGCGCACAAGAGCATCATCTCGTTGGCTCAGCAGTTCATCCGGTATATCGAAGCTGATCTGAAATTGCTTGTTTGTAAGGATGATGTGATCGGACTCGTCGACGGCGAGAATACCATCAATTGTGGACTCAGTTTGTGCCTCCAGCAATGCAGTTTTGAACAGCAAAGCCTCCTCTGCATGCTTGCGCTCAGTGATGTCGCGTATGCTGGCCAGCAGCACTCGCCGTCCGCCCAGCATCAAGGCCGATAGGCACACCTCAGCCGGAAATACTTCGCCGTTCCTGCGCTGATGCAACCACTCGAATCGTTCCTTGCCGCTCCGTAGCGCAGCAGCAATCTTCTGTTCGGCTGCCGCCCTGGAAGATGTTCCATCAGATTGGTTCGAGGGCGACATTTCGTATGGTCTTGGCATGCTTGCGGTGGCATCGTATCCGAACAGCTGACGCGCCGCCAAGTTGCAATCCAGAACCGTCTCATTGTCCATGAGCCAGATCGCATCTCCGGAGTCCTCGAACAGCACGCGGTACTTGTTCATGCTGTCCTGCTGCACCGTCTCGGCCCGTTTCCGTTCGGTAACGTCGTGCGCGGCAACCAATATGGAGTCGTTCCCATTGAACTCAAGGTGATTGCAGACGATCTCGACGTCGATGATCGCGCCGGCCTTTGTCCGATGCCGCCAAAGGCCGCGATTCGGTCCCAGTGCCATGCGGCTTCTTGAAATGTCCTGCAAGAATGCCGGAATATCTTCCTCGGGACGTATTTCGATTACAGACTTTCCTAAAAACTCTTGCTCCGAAAAACCGTACTGCTCGATCGCAGCCTTGTTAACTGCAATAATCAAAAGCGTTGTAGCATCATAGACATACATCGCAGTACGGCTAGTTTCAAATAACGTGCGGTATTGCTTTTCCGACTCCCGTAGAGCGACTCCCGAACGCTGCTTCTCTGTGATGTCGCGCGAGATGGTGACTGCCCCAAGAACCGTCCCCGTCAGGTCCCTGATTGGAGATATGGTGAGCTGAATCAAAATCTCTTGTCCATTTTTCGTCTGACGAACCAGTTCCAGGTTCTTGAGCTCGACGCCGATTTTCCACTTCTCCAAAATCTCGTTGGTCTCATTCGTCCGATTGGCTGGAGAGAGGATACGTACGGATTTTCCCAGAATCTCTGCGGCGCAGTAACCATAAATCCTCTCCGCGGCATCATTCCAGCTTTGGATAACGCCTTCCGTTGAAACGGAGATGATCGCGTCGTCAGAGCAACGCACTACGGCGGCTAACAGGTGAGATTCCGGCCGCGGGTCGATGGGCTCCGCAATGTCAGCGACGTCGTCGTGAATCAAGGGATGGCCTTTTCGTAGCTATCGGCAATCAAGGTCGAATTCGCTAGAGCCAGAAAACACTTGACGCGGCATTTCCGATCAAAGCCGGGGTCCCCGGCGAGAGCTCTTCGTCGTTGATGTGGCTAATTCCCTGATCCCTATCTTCAAAACTTCCAGATCAACCCGCTCGTGATCCGGGCAAAGCTATGCGGCAGCCCGGGGATCCGGTAGCCGATCAGAGTCGTAGCGCCGATGGCGTTGAAACTCGTGTGCTGGTAGCCACCGGCCACCCGGAACGCGAGGTGCCGCGTCAACGGCGTATCCACCCCGCCTCCAAGCACAGCGGAAAATGCGTTGACTTCGCCGCGCACCCCGCCTGGCGCCCAATCCTGGTTGAGATTCCCGTTGCCTGCCAACCCCTCGAGGTACGCCTTTTCTCTGCCGAATCTGCGTCCAAATTGTGCCCCAGCCATGATGAACATCGCGTGTTGAGGAACACCCTGGTTCGTTCCGCGGTAGCCGAACGTGTCCAGGACGAAACGTACCCCGTGATACTCCGGGAATTCTCCCGCCACATCCCATCCGCTCAACCCTTGCCGCGCTCCGGGCACTCCATTGAAGCTGTTCGAAAGGTAGTTGTAGCCGCCGTATACCTGGTACCGCTCCTGCGCCGGCGATTCGGCGTAGACCGCGGAGCAAAGGCTAAAGATGATGGCTAAGTAGAAGAGACGAGACGGCATTCACGGCCTCCGGGCAATGTCGTTCTATCCATCCTATCTGGTCCATTTGCCTCTAACCATCGCCACACCAACATTCCCCGCCCCGTTTCACACCGAAGCTATTCGCGCGATGGACGGCCGAAGCCCTTGGATACGGCATTTTGCAACGCCCTCTTCACGCGGGCTCCTCGCGGGTTGGTTACAAGGGCAGGTGGTTTGTATCCGGAACCAGACTGGAGGCCGGCCGTTAATGCCCATGAAAAAAAGGAAGACCTGATACGGGAAGCTCCTTTCTTTGGGAGCGGGAATACACGCCCGTTTCATGCGCAATTGCACAGACAACAAAATCAAAATAAGACACTCTGTATCAATAAATTAAGCCAATAATTGGTACAAAATAAGCGCATTTTCCAAAAAAGTGTCAAATTCTCAACAACCTAATGCCTCGATTAGTTCAATTCTCTGCAACCCATAACATCTGCTCAGCCTGCCCCGTAGGTTCATGTCTCGAAGAAACGCAACCCTCCGAGCAGCCATTTGACCCGGTTTGCAACCCTGTAAGCAACCTGATCGGCTATGTAGAACAACCCTCTGAGCGAACCTTTGGGAACTAAGAACTGTGAACTAAGAACTATGAACTGTCCCCTGCTTTAGACTCAAATCTGGACCATCCTATGATCACCCTCTTCAGCGGCTACGACGACCCCGACAAACCGAAGCAGACGGACGACGCCGAGCCCGAAAAATCCGGCTTCTTCAGCCGCATGAAGCATGCCGTCTCCCGCACCCGTGAGTCCCTTTCCACCAAGATCGAAGGGATCGTCGCCCTCACCCGCACCGTCGACGAGTCCACCCTCGAAGACCTTGAATCTGCTCTACTTACCAGCGACATCGGCGTCCAGACCACCACCGAAATCCTCGACGCTCTCCGCGACCGCGCCACCCGCAAAGCCATTGAAGGCGGCGATGAACTCCGCACCCTCCTCAAGGAGCAGTTAGTCGCAATCCTCCGTGCCCCGCAAGCGGCCATCACCACCCCCGCGACGCTTCCGAAAGTGACCTTCCTCGTCGGCGTCAACGGCACCGGAAAAACCACCTCCGCCGGCAAGCTCGCAGCGTGGTATCGTGCTCAAAATAAAACAGTTCTCCTCTGCGCCGCAGACACATTCCGCGCCGCCGCCATCGAGCAACTCGAAGTCTGGGCCAAGCGCTCGGGCGTAGAAATCATCAAAACTCGCCAGGGAGGCGACCCCGCCGCCGTCCTCTACGACGCCACCTCCGCCGCCAAAGCCCGTAATATCAGCGAGTTAATCGTCGACACCGCCGGCCGCCTCCACACCAAGACCGGCCTCATGGACGAGCTCGAAAAAATGCGCCGCACTGCCGCCAAACTCATCCCCGGCGCACCCCACGAAGTCCTCCTCGTCATGGACGCCACCACCGGCCAGAACGGCCTCCAGCAGGCCCGTTTATTCACTCAATCCGCAGGAGTTACGGGCATCATCCTCACCAAGCTCGACGGCACCGCCAAAGGCGGAATTGCCGTAGCCATCGCCCGCGAACTCAATCTCCCCGTCCGCTTCGCCGGCGTAGGCGAACAAATGTCCGACCTGCTGGAGTTCTCACCGACAGATTTTGTCGACTCGCTGCTGGAGTAGGATTGCTGCGGAGGCAGCCATGCCCATTACCGCTTTGTCGGTCTTTGCATCGCTATCATTTCTCGCGCTGCCGCTGGTAATGGTTTGGGGATGGCTGCGCTGGGTGAAACGGAACGAGCCAAGTACCCTGCTTTCAACACTGTTCGTGGTTGGCTTTGGGCTCGCAACGACATCCGAACTACTCGCAATTTCAATGGTTCTCTATGCTCGCATCTCAGGTGGATTCGGATTCTATGACCCTGTGTTGATGAGAATCTATGCAGCGGGAATGATGCTCTCTCTGGTGGGACTCGCTCTTGCGGTTGTTGGTCTTTGGCGAGCGAGTCCATTGCGCTGGCATGCGATCGTCTGCACAGCGGCGACTCTCCTTTATTGGTTTTTACAGGCCGCGAATGAATAATGACCCATGCGCCCGGACAGCGGGCAATGCAATACAGAAAGACAGTAACCAGTGACCAGCCCCGACCAAGATCGCTACTGGATGCACCGCGCTCTCGAGCTCGCCCGCCGAGGCATCGCCGTCACCTCGCCCAACCCCGCCGTAGGCTGCGTCATCCTCGACCGCGCCGGCCAAGTCGCAGGCGAAGGCTGGCACGAATATGACCTCGTCGATCACGCCGAAGTCGTCTCCCTCAACGTCGCCAAACAGCATGCAGGTGAACGACTTAAAGGCGGCACCGCCTACGTCACCCTCGAGCCATGCAACCACACCGGCCGCACCCCTCCCTGCACGGATGCGTTAATCGCCTCCGGCGTCCACCGCGTTGTCGCCGCCACTATCGATCCCAACCCCGCTGTGGCCGGCCACGGCATGGACAAGCTAAGTACTGCAGGCATTCAGGTTACGCTGGGCCCCTGTCAGCCAGAAGCCCGCCGCCTCAACGAGGGCTTCGCCCGCTGGAGCCAGCACAAGCGTCCGCTCGTCCTCATGAAAGTCGCCATGACCCTCGATGGCCGCATAGCGCCACCCGTCGGCCAGCACACCGCTCACGAGCCCTTCTGGATCACGTCCGAGGAAGCCCGCGCCGCCGTCCAGCCCCTCCGCTGGCAGGCCGACGCGGCCCTCACCGGCGTCGACACCGTCCTCGCCGACGACCCAATGCTCACCGATCGCAGCGGCCTGCGCCGCCGCCGCCCGCTTCTCCGCGTCGTCCTTGACTCCGCCCTCCGCATGCCCCTCGACTGCAAAATGGTCGCTGGCGCGCAAAACGATGTCGTCATTTTCACTGTCTCCAACGACCAGGCCCGCATCCAGCAACTTCAACAGCGCGGCGTCCGTGTCGAAGTCCTACCCGCCGAAGCGGGCCGTGTGCCTCTCTCCAAAGTCCTCAATAAGCTAGGCGAAGAAGGCATCCTCACTCTCCTCACCGAAACCGGCACGCGTCTCAACACAGCACTCCTCGCCGCCGGCCTTGTCGACCGTGTCCATCTCTTCGTTTCCCCACAAATCATGGGCTCTGACGCAGTCCCCGCATTCCGCGGCATGGCCCACCCCATCCGCATGGCCGAAGTAGAAGTGGAACGCTACGCCAACGACCTCGACCTCTGCTCGCTATTAAGAGATCCTTGGTCTTCAGAGAAGGCGGTCTAATCCCTGTTCACGCGTCCCAAGCCCCTAGTCCCTTAGTCCCCAGTCCCTTACACTAGATCCATGTTCACCGGCATCATCGAGCAAGCCGGCACGCTCGTCAGTCTGAAAGAGACCGGCGGCGTCCACCGCATCACCATCGAAGCCCCAGGCATCGCAGCCTGTCTTCGCGAAGGCGATTCGCTCGCCGTCTCCGGTGTCTGTCTCACCGCCCTTGACGTCGACCCAATCTACTTCCACGCCGACCTGGCCCAGGAAACCCTTGACCGCACCTCGCTTGGCTCTCTCGCGCCCGGCGCCAAAGTCAATCTCGAACTGCCCACCGCCGCCGGCAGCCCTCTCGGCGGCCACATCGTTCAGGGCCACGTCGACGACCGCGGCACCCTCACCGCCCTCGACCCTGTCATCCCCGAATCAAGCAAGCAGTTCGACCGGCACACGACAGACTGGACCCTCAAAATCCGCGTCCCTCAGAGCGTCCGCCCCTGGATGGTCCACAAAGGCTCAGTCGCCATCGAAGGCATCAGCCTCACCATCGCCGGATTCGACGGCGAAACCATCACCATCGCCATCCTGCCGCTCACCTATTGGCGCACCAACCTGCACACCCTCCGCCCCGGTTCCCCCGTCAACGTCGAGGCCGATGTGCTGGTAAAACTAGCCCACGCGCTAATGCAGACACAGAACAAGCCATCCTTCGAACTCACCGAATCCTGGCTCGTAGCGAGCGGATATTGAATTGCATCCGGACCCGGTGCATAATCTGCGTAAAGGGATGAATGCGCATGAAGTCAATTGCTGACATCGGCCTGAAGATTACCGCAAGAACCCGCGAGTATTACCGCTACACCGACGTGTCGGCAGATTTGGAGCGGCGTGGCGCCGGAAGCTCTAGGCATCAACTCGCCTGGGCGGTCAGGTCCACCCCACCGCGCGAGAAAGTCTCCGCCGACATCGGACCTGTCGACCCAATTAACCGGGCAAAACACTCCTGAATGAATCTGTTCGTATCTCGGCGCGTTTACGGCCTCACCGTCACCTTGGGCGGATCAGTCACATACTCATCCTCAGTCCGCGCCAGAATCTGCCCCCGCCTGTCCGTCAGCAGTTTCAGCCTACTCGTCAGCTCGATGAACTGCTTTTTTTCCTCAGATGTCATTGCCGGATTGCCATTTGAATCATTCAAAGCCCCAGGTGGAATCGTCTGCCGCGCGTTTGCCACCTGATTCAGCTCATCCAGCCGCGCCTGCAGCCTCGGAATCTCGCGATCAATCAGAATCGGCCGAATCACCGCAGTCTTCGCCTTCCCGCTCGCAATCTCGTTCCGGTTATTCTCTTCCCAAACCGGCAGTATCCCCACCCGTCCCAGCTCCACCCGCACCCCCGCCGGCCCGTAGTCCTTGCGCACTGCGGAGAACAGCCCAATCATCTCGTCCCTCGGGTCGCCATCCTTATCCGGCATGAGCCCATCAACGTAACTACGGGACTGGTTCGACAGAAAATTCCCCAGCGAATAGAAGATCACCGTGTTCCGTCCATCCAGCGTCTTGTAGGTCTCCACCGGCTGCAGCACATGCGGATGATGCCCCACCACCACGCTCGCTCCGGCATCCAGCATCTTGTGCGCCATCTCCACATCTTCCGGTCGCGGCGCAGGCGCGTACTCAATTCCCCAGTGAATCGAAACCACCAGCAAGTCGCACTTCGCCCTCGCCGCTTTCACCGCGTCCAGCACCTGTGCCTCATCGGCGCCCGGTGCGCCGCCGCTCTCGCCGGGATAAGGAAAGAAATTCACATGCGGCTGATCATCCTTCTCCGGATTACGATTCCCGTTCAGCCATCGCGTCATCCCCAGCCAACCCACCTTGATGCCATTGGCTTCCGTAATCACCGGCTGAAAGGTATCAGCCGCCGTGTCACCGCTACCGGCAAACAGCATTCCCTGTTCACGCAAATGCTCGCGCGTCTCGTTGAATCCCGCCCAACCCTGGTCCATCACGTGGTTGTTCGCGAACGAAACAATCTTGATCCCGTTCGCCTTCAGCCCGTCAATCAAGGCCACCGGCGCGTCGAACATGAATGGCTTCGACCCCTTCGAGTGCGCAGGCGCAACCGGCGTCTCCATGTTCAAAAACCCAAAGTCCGCCTTCTCAAACACGTCGCTCACATCGCTGAACAGCGCGCCCCATCCCTGAGAATTGCCGGCGTCGCCGGCTGCAGCAGCCGCAGCGGCAGCAGCGCGCACCGGCTCATGTGGAATCACGTCTCCCGCAACGGCAAAACTTACCTGTGCCAGCTCATGCGGATAAGGAACCACCGGCACTGCCGGATGGCTCGCATGGAATCCCGTCAGCAGCACGGCGCCAATCGCCGCCGCAACCAGCAGTGCCACGCTCCCACTCGCTACGAACCGCCGTCCCCGCATCGCCCAATACATTGCTCGCACCAACCCTGACCCATCCAGATTCAATCGCAAAACGGAACGCAATCAGGATACAAGGACGAAAGCGCTATCGCACCGGTACGCCGCCGTTGATCACGCCGTAACTGGGCGAAGAAGGAACACTCCATTCGTCGATCGGGTATTGTCGTTTGCATTCCCCGCACATCGTGGTAGGATACTGCGTCGCGCAGTTCGGGCAAGTGGCGCGGGTGGCAAACGTGTCAAAGGCCTGCTGGCACTTTCCGCATGTCCATAATGGCCCCAGCGGCGGAGCAACCTTGCAGCTTGGGCAGGCAAATCCCGCACGGCGAGGCATTTTCTCCCGGCGCAAAAACACCCTCGCCTGTTGCATGGCTCCCCAGCAGCTCATCAACATATAAACGCCAACCAGGACTCCCCAAAGGGAGAGCGCGAACGCTGAAAACACGAAGACCCCTACGATGCCTATCATGCCGACTACCACTGACACCATCAGGCTCTTGGCGCGTCCCAGCGGAAACCACAACAAAGACCAGAGAATCTTTCCCCCATCCAGCGGATAAATGGGCAGCATATTGAAGATAAGCAGGCCCAGATCGATGGTCAGAATCGACTTAATCAGCATGTAAGCGTCTGGCATGCTATCCCGCCATCCCAGCGTCCTGGCCCAGAGCAACAGTCCGAAGAGGACCGGAATCAACGCCACGTTCACCAGCGGTCCGGCCGCGATGCTCCACAGCATCGCTCCGGGTCGTTGCGGCGGATCCACATACGCCACGCCGCCCAGCGGCCACAGCATAATCCGGTTGGCCGTGCCGCCCACCTGCCGGCATGCCATCGCATGGCCGAACTCGTGGGTCAGCACAATCAGAAACAGTCCCAGGTACTCCGCAATTCTCCAGGAAACGGAGGAATATCTGCTGTTGCGGCTTCCGATCTCATAAAACGCCACAAGAAACCACCACCAGTGCAGAAACACATCTACGCCGGCAATGCGAAAAAGACGAATCGAACCTTGGTTGACGCTGGCCATGCGGGTAGCTTACTTCATCCGGGATGTCCCCGTGCAATCAATCCGCTTGAATTCGTATGGAAATGTGTGCATCCTCACAACTCGATGGCAAGAAAACAAAACAGCTTCATTCACCGCAACTGATTCCTACTTCATCTCCATCCCCGGCATCGCCGCATGATCCATATTGCCGTGCCCCGCATCGTCGTCGCCCGTCGACCACACCTTCGCCGGGTCCGTCTCATAGGGATACACATGCACCATCCACCCAAACACATGCGGCAAAAACGTTCCGCCCGCCACCTCGCATTCTTCACGCGTGTGGATCGCCCCCATCAACCCATACTTCGCATCGTGTCCAAAATATTCAGCCACATGGCCCGCCGGTGCCTTGCAGAAATTCACATGCTGATGCCAGTGCGCAATGCTCAGCGGAATCCGCTCATTCAGCTCGTCTTCATTCGCTGTCACCCGGTCCGTATACATCGCCCCCACCAGCTTGTAACCTCCGTCCGGAGTCTTCTTGTACAACAGCGAAGTTGGCTTCAGCGGATCGAACTGGGTCAGCGCCGCGCGTCCGTTTTCATTCTTCGTAAAGTGATATTGCGGTTGCGGAATGTTCGGCAGAAAAATGTGGAACCCGTCATCCAGCGCCTTGTGATAATCCGTATAGGGCGCCATCGCTTCTTTCGCCGCAGCCACAATCGCGTCCGCCTTCGCCTTATCGCCCGGCTGCAAGGTCCGCAACGTGGTCATATACATGTGCCCGTCCATGTGCGCCATGCCGCCCATGCTCATCGTCGGCGCAATCTGGCTGCCTTGCCGAACCTCCTGGGCCATGCCTGACGCAACCGCGGCAAGCAATGCAAGGGCGATCATGAAAGCCGCGTCACGCACGCCCGCACGGCATGAACATTTAAGGGAAGCTGGAATCATGCGATCAACCTCTCACTGGATTTGACGATTTTTCCCGCCGGCCGCGCATCGCACCACGAAGTTCCGGCTCCATCTCGGATACGCTCCATTCTCGGCCCCGGTTCCGCAACCCGCCCGCAATCCTCAAATCAAAGCCGCCGCACAATCAGAATCGTCTGATCGTCAAACTGCGCCCCAAACCCGCGGGCCGATCCAAGAATCCTCTCCGCCAGCGCCGGCAGCGCATCCGCGGCATGCGCCGCAATTACGTCCTTCAGCCGCTCCACCCCGTACTCCTCACCCGGCTTGTTCGCCACTTCCAGAATCCCGTCCGTCGCCACCACCAGCAGATCTCCCGGCGCCGTCTCCAGCGTGTACCCGTCAAAATTTGAAACCGGCAGTAGCCCCAGCGGAAGCTGCGCCTCCTCCTTCCCGCTCATCGTCCGTCCGCTCGCATGCCAATGCAAAAACGGCGGGCTGGCAGCCAGCGCATAATGAACGCACCCATCGGCGCCCAGCCTGAATCCGGTAAACGTGGCATACATTTGCGGCTCCTTAACCGCCGGCAGCACGGTGTTGATCCGGTCCAGCAGCACCGGCAGCGTGCGGCTTGGCTCCCGCTCGCCTGCGTCCAGAAGCGCCGTCCGCATCGCCGTCTTCAGCATCCCCATCAGGATGCCCGCCTGCAATCCGTGCCCCGAAATGTCAGCCAGGTAAGCTACTGCATCGCCGGTTGGCAGAAACACCGCATCCACCAAATCGCCGCCCACCTTCTCGCTCGGAAACGAAATCCCGTACACCTCAAAGCATGTCGAACGCAGGCTCACCGGTGGCACCAGCGTCTTCTGTATCCCATGCGCCAGTGCCAGCTCGTTGGCCAGGCGAAACGTCTCCATGCCCTCACGCCGCATGTAGGCAACAAAGAAGATATACGAGGCAATCACCAGGGCCATAGTGCAGGTAGCTGCGAAATCAATCCCGCTATCCCTGGGCATTCCCGGCAGGTTGAAAGTATTGATCGCCCAGTTGGCAATCAGACTGGAGATGTACGAAATAAAGAACTGCAGCACGATCAAGCCAAATAGATAAATTCTCCGCATGCGGGCCAGCACAACAACCCACAAAACTGAGTTCAGTCCACTGAAGACTGCGATCGCAACCGCCGCCACATAGGGGAGTGTACCCTTTGTCTCCAACAGGTCTGCGTAAAAGCCGATCACCGAGAAAAGCAGAAATACAGCCACCAACAATATCCATAGGCGTTTGAAAGGCACAGAGCGGAAGTGTACCCATCGCGTCGAGGGTTGCAGTAACCATGGTGTACTCTTGTTGCCCATTGAAAGGAAACCTCTTGTGGATGGAATCTCTTGCATTCCGGCAGCTTTTGCTTGCCGGATAGGTGACACTATACCGAACGTTACAGAGTCCGGGAGGGTTTTGTTGTCCAGTCACCGTGTCCGGCAGAAGCCCCCGGCTGAACACCCAATCGCTCCTCCTCAAATCCCATCCACGGCAACCCCACCCGGCGAGCGTTACCTGCCCCTTTCGCGTCTATCCCTTACGAATACTGGTGCCCGAAGCTGGTACCCTTAAACCTGAGAAAATTGCCCCGGAAAGGCCGGCCCCAGACCCTTGTTTGGCAGCCCGGCGAGCGAAAGCATGGCTGAGTTCGTTATCAAGTTGGCAGATGAGCGTGGACGCGTGCAGGAGCAGGTGCAGACCGCCTCCACGGCCGAGGAGTTGCGCGCCCGCTTCGCCCATGCCGGATACCACGTCTTCAGCGTCCGCGCCCGCTCCGGTTTCGCCGGACTCTCCCGCCGCAAGGTCAAGCTCGAGCCGTTTCTCATCTTCAATCAGCAGTTCCTCACCCTCATCAAAGCTGGCCTGCCCATTCTTGGCTCCCTGGTCATGCTGGCCAAGAATCAGAAAAACACCCACTTCGCCGCCCAGCTTGAGGACGTCGCAAACCGTGTCAAAACCGGTGAATCGCTTTCCGCTGCATTCGAAGCGCAAACCGGCTTCCCCGTCATGTACACCACCACCCTGCTCGCTGGCGAGCGCTCCGGCAACCTGCAGGAGGTCCTCGAACGCTACGTCAGCTTCCAGCGCATCTCGCTCACCTTCCGCAAAAAGCTCATCACTTCGCTCATCTATCCCTGCGTGCTCCTGGTGCTCGTCTTCGCCCTCATGTTCTTCATGTTCGCCGTCGTCATTCCCCAGTTCGGCAAACTCTATGAGCAGCTCGGCTCCAAGCTTCCCTGGATCACCACCGACCTGCTCAACTTCGGCGAGTGGCTCAACCGCAACCTGCTCTGGATCGGCATCACCATCCTCGTCGTAGGCGGCGCCTTCTACCGTTTCGCCTCCACAGAGCGTGGCAAGGACATCATCGACAGGGTGCGCATCGGCCTTCCCGTCTTCGGCAAAATCTGGCTCAAGTATCAGGTCGCCCTCTTTGCGCGCACCCTTTCCACACTGCTCACGGGCGGATTGTCGCTCGTCCCCTCGCTTGAAACCGCGGCCCGCTCCATCTCCTCGCGCCGCGTTTCCAAGGCCGTCTTCTCCTCTATCTCCACCGTGCGCGAAGGCAAAAGCCTTGCCGAATCGCTCGAAAACACCGGCGTCTTTCCTGATCTCGCCGCGGAAATGATCACCGTTGGCGAGCAAACCGGCGCGCTTCCCGCCATGCTCAACTCCGTCAGTGAATTCTTCGAGGAAGACGTCGCCGCCGCCCTTACCGCCGCCCTCGCTTTAATTGAGCCATTCATCCTCATCATCATGGGCGTCGTGGTGGTCGTTATTCTCATCTCACTCTACCTGCCCATCTTTTCTCTGGGTGCGGCAAGCGCAGGAACGTAAACCACCATGGCAGATGTACTCGCAATTCCGGTCCCCGCAGCGCAGGACGAACGGTCCCAGGCCGAAGCCCTCGCGCACCGTTATCGCGCCGAATTCGTTGACCTCAAAAACTTCAAGATCCAGCACGACCTCCTCCGCACCGTCCCCGTCGAGCTCATGTTCCGCTACAACTTCGTGCCCATTGAGCAGCACGACGACGCGCTCGTCATCGCCGTCAGCGATCCCTCGCGCCTCATGGTCCTCGACGAAATCGCCGGCCTCCTTGCGCACCGCATCATCGCCCGCGTCGCCACGCTTTCCCAGATCACTGACCTGCTCAAAAAGACTGAGCAGTCGCAGCGCGTCCTCGACGAAGCCAGTGAAGGCCTCACTTTCGACGTCCTCACCGGCGACGAAAACTCCGACGAAAACATCTCCATCGAGAAACTCACAAGCGAAGAAGACATCAGCCCCATCATTCGCCTGGTTGACACCACCATCTTCACCGCTCTCGAGCGCAGGGCTTCCGACATTCACATCGAAACCAACGACGATTCCGTCGTCGTCAAGTACCGCATCGACGGCGTCCTGCAGGCCGCCATGGCGCCCATCGCCCGCGAGCACCATTCCACCATCCTCTCCCGCATCAAGATCATGAGCGAGCTCGACATCGCCGAACGCCGCGTCCCCCAGGACGGCCGTTTCCGCGTCCGCTACAAGGGCCGCCTCATCGATTTCCGCGTCAGCATCATGCCCACCGTCCATGGCGAAAACGCAGTCCTCCGCGTGCTCGACAAGGAGTCGATGAGCGAGAAGTTCCGCAATCTCACGCTCGATGTCGTCGGCTTTGCGGAAGAAGATCTCCGCCGCTTCCGCCGCTACATTCGCGAGCCCTACGGCATGGTGCTCGTCACCGGCCCCACCGGCTCCGGCAAAACCACCACCCTCTACGCCGCGCTCAATGAGATCAAGAGCGACGAAGACAAGATCATCACCATTGAAGACCCGGTCGAATACCAGATCCGAGGCATCACGCAGATTCCCGTCAATGAGAAGAAGGGCCTCACCTTTGCGCGCGGCCTGCGCTCCATCCTGCGTCACGATCCCGACAAGATCCTCGTCGGCGAAATCCGCGACCAGGAAACCGCGCAGATTGCCATCAACTCCGCGCTCACCGGCCACCTTGTCTTCACCACCGTCCACGCCAACAACGTCGTCGACGTACTCGGCCGCTTCCTCAACATGGGCGTCGAAGCCTACAACTTTGTCTCCGCGCTCAACTGCATACTCGCCCAGCGCCTCGTCCGCACCATCTGCGACCACTGCGCCCACACAGTTAGGTATGACGACAGCATACTGCTCGCCTGCGGCATGGACCCCGCTGAATGGCGAGGCTTCGGCTTCCGCGAGGGCGCGGGCTGCATCGAATGCGCCGGCACCGGCTACCGTGGCCGAACCGCCATCCACGAGTTGCTCGATCTCACCGACCCCATCCGCGAAATCATTTTGGAAAAGAAACCGACCTCCGAAATTCGCAAGCTGGCCCGCGCGGAAGGCATGAGCTTCCTCCGCGAGTCTGCCCTTGATCGCGTGCGCCGCGGCCTCACCACGCTAAAAGAAATCAACAAAGTCACGTTCATCGAGGCTTCCCGCTAATGGCCTCCATCCTCAGCAAAGCCAAAATCGCTGCCAACTCCGGCGGTCGTCCCCCGGTCGCGGTGGAGCTCGCTCCGGAAGGCGTCCTGGCCGCCGCCCTGCCCGGCCCAGGTCAGTCTCCGGTCTACGCCTTTGAGTCCCTGCCGCCCGGCGCGCTCCTCCCCGGCATCGGTGAACCGAACCTGCGCGATCCAGAAGCCATTGCCGCCGCCATCCGCACCGCTCTCGGGCAGGTTTCCCCGCGCACCCGCTCCATCACCGTCATCCTCCCTGACACCGTCGTCCGCGTCTTCGTCCTCGACTTCGATTCCCTGCCCCCCAAACCCGCTGAAGCCTTCCCCGTCCTCCGCTTCCGCCTGCGCAAAATGGTTCCCTTTGACGTGGAACACGCCGGCCTCAGCTACCAGGTGCTCTCTGAAACCAAGACCGAGTGCAAGGTCCTCGCTGCCATCATTCCCGGCGCCATTCTGGCCGAGTACGAGGCCGCCGTCCGCGCCGCTGGCTATGAGCCAGGTGCCGTCATCTCCGCCAGCCTCGCCGCATTGGAGTCGAGCGACTCCACGCAAGAGCTGGACGCCGTCATGGGCGCAAACCTCAGCGCCGTCGCCCTCACCACCTTCATCATGAATGGCAGCAGCCTGCTCCTCTATCGCACCGTCGACCTGCCCATCGACCCCGCCCAGCGCGTCGAAGAGGTGCAACGCGGCATCGCCGTAGCTGCCGCCTATTTTGAAGACAAGCTCCTCGTTCGCCCCACCCGTCTGCACTACGCCGGCATCGGCGCCGCGGACAATTTCGCCCGCGTCATCGCCGATTCCGAACTCGAGGTCGTTGACCTCGCTCCCAGGCCCGAAACCGGCGCCACAACTCCCCTCGGCTATCTCAGCACTGCCCCTCTCAAGGGCGCACTGGCGGGGGCTCATTAAATGAGAATCACCCTCAATCTCGCCACCCGCCCCTTTGCCGACCTAGGGCCGGCCATCAAGCGCTTGCGCATTGGCATGGCCGTGTTGGTTGTCCTCGCCATCGGCCTCGGCTTCGGCCTGCGCGCCCTCGATCAAAAGGCTAAGCAAGCCCGCGCCCGCGACCACTCCCTCGACGGCCAGATCGCCCGCATCACCCAGGAACGGCAGGGCTATCAGGAGCTCATGCGGCAGCCCCCCAACGCCCAGTTGCTCGCCCAGTCCGCCGTGCTCAACAAGCTTTTTAGCGAGAAAGCCTTCAGTTGGACCCTCGCCATGGAAGACCTTGAAACCGTTCTCCCGGGCGGCGTGCAGGTGTCCACGCTTGAGCCCGTGCCCAACAAGGATGGACACGTCACTCTCCATCTCCGCGTCATCGGCCCCCGCGACCGTGCTATCGATCTCGTCCGCAACCTCGAACATTCTCGCCGCTTCCTCTTCCCACGCATCACCGGCGAAAACATCGTCGAAACCAATGTGCGCCCCGGCGAAGCGCCAGAACCCGTGAGCGCCTCCAACCGCGTCAACTTCGATATCCTCGCCGAATACAACCCGGCTCTTCCCGGTGAGCGCAAGCTCGTCAAAAAGTCCGCCCAATTAAAGGCAAAAGCAGAGGACGAACCCGCACCCCGGCCCCAACTAGGCGTAATCATGCAACCACACCGCCCCATCCGCCAGGGCTATACCCCGCCCACCACGCAGCCTACGGTCCCCCTCAACCATTTCAGACCTAATTTCCCCGGCCCCGACCAGCCTGTTCCTCCGCGTCCGGCTGATCCGCAACCTGGAGACTCCAAATGACCGCCCGCCCCACATCTCCCTGGCGCGAGCGGCTGGCCAGCCCGCTCACCTGGCACTACGCCGGCTTTGCCGTACTCCTCGTACTGGTCATCGTCCTCGCCGTACGCTTTGGCCTCGATTGGGCCGCCACTAACGGCCGCTCCACCGATGCCCTCGCCGGAAAGCAAATTGAGCTCAAGGCAATGGATCTGCAAACCGCCCCGCTCCGCGGCCTCGACAAGCGCGTCGAAATCTCCCGTGAAGCCATCAAGACCTTCTACGCCAAGCGCATCCCTGCTAGCTATTCGTCGGTTGCCACCCGCGTCGGCGAACTCGAGGTTGAATCCGGTGTCCGCCTCTCCCGCCTTCAGTACACGCAAGGTCCTCCCGGTGCGGATTTGACTGAGATCTCCCTCGACGCCGGCATCACCGGCACGTATCCCCAGATCATGCGCTTCATCAACAGCGTCGAGCGCGACCAGAACTTCTTCGTCATCCGCACCATGGCTCTCACTGGTCAACAGGGTGGCAGCGTCAGCCTGCGTCTCAAAGTCTCCACCTGGCTCCGCCCCGCTGACGCTGAAGCCAGCGGTCTGCCTCCTACTCCCGGCCCCGAAGATAAGACCGACGAGCCGGCTCAACCGTCCCCCTCAAGCCAGTCCAGGGAGGGCGAATAGCCATGGCCCTCAAGCTCGGAACGGAAAACAAGCGCCAGGTCTACATCGTCGTCGCCCTCTTTGCGGTAATCATCGTGGTTGGCGGCTACGAGCTCTACGGCACTTTCGCCACTCCTGCGCCCCGGCCCATTCCTGTTCAGCCCGCGCCCGGCAGCCGTCCCGCACCTGGAGCAAACCAGAGCGGCGCCTCCACTACCCCAGGCGCGGAAGCCCAGAAGCTAACCAACGACGGCCTCGATCCCACGCTGCACCTCGATCGCCTGGCCCAAAGCGAGGACGTGGAATACGAAGGAACCGGCCGCAACATCTTCTCCGCCGATTCCGTTCCGGTGAAGATCGAAGCACCCATCGGCCCGGCGCGCATCCAACCCGTTGTCTACACCCCACCGCAGCCGACCGGCCCTCCCAAGCCACCGCCCATCGATTTGAAGTATTTCGGCTACACCCAGGGCAGCGACAAATCTCTCAAAGCCTTCTTCGTTCATGGAGACGATGTCTTCATGGCCAAATCCGGCGAGATCGTCGACCACCGCTATAAAGTGGGAACCATCGCACCCACCAGTGTTCAGGTCACCGACCTCAGCTACAACAACATGCAAACCCTCACCATGCAGCCGAACTAGCATGGTGTCTCAACCGTCGGTATCAGAAGCTCAAACGCTGGTATCAAAAAGGAGTTGTCATCCTGAGGGAAGTTTGACACGCACTTTGCGTCAAACGTAGTCGAATGACCTGCTTTTGCACTTCGGAATCGATGCTTCAAACTTTGGCGAATAAAACCATGACCAATCTCGCCCCAATCCGCCCCCGCATCAAGCCCTCTGAAGAGGGCTACATGCTTATCGCCGTCATGTTCATGCTCGCCATCCTCCTCGTCGCCATGTCTGTGGCCGTGCCCAAAATCGCCAAGCAGATCCAGCGCGACCGGGAAGTGGAAACCATGCACCGGGGCAAGCAATACATCCGCGGCATCAAGATGTACTACAAGAAATTCGGCGCCTATCCCCCAAACATGGACGCCCTGATTCAGACCAATCAGATTCGATTCCTGCGCAAGAAGTACATCGATCCCACCACCGGCAAGGACGAGTGGAAACTTATCCACCTCGGCCAGAACCAGGTCCCGACGGCCTGGGGCTTTTTCGGCGTACCCCTCAACGCCGCGGGAGTCGGAGGGCCGTGCGGGAACGGGCTGACCGGTTCGAACCCCTCAAACTCGATATCCCCACCGGGTAATTCCGGCCCCACCTTCGGCTCCTCCGCTGGAGCCAGTAATTGTCCCTCCGATACCTCCAGCAGCACTACCAGCACGAACCCAAATCCTCAGAGTCCGACGGACCCGAATGCTGCCAATGGAAACCCAGCCCCTGGGACTGGAACCGGAACCGGTCTCACCGGGCAGACCTTTGGTGGAGGAGGCATCATCGGCGTCTCACCCGCCAGCCCCAAGCAGGCCATCCTCGTACTCCACAAGAAGAATCACTACAAGGACTGGGAGTTCGTTTATGATCCGCTCGCTGAGCAGATGATGATGCAGGGCGGCAACACGGGCACGGGCCTCCCAACCAACCCAAACGGAACTAATCCCACCGGCACAACAGGCGGCGGTGGCTCAAGCATCGCTCCAGGTGGTGGTTCAATCAACAATCCGGGCGGCGGGACCAGCAATACACCCACCACGCCCCAGCAATAGCGCTCCACAATTCACTCCGCACCGAAACACAACAAGGCCCATCCCTCTGAGGGGATGGGCCTTGTTGTCGAAAGAACCGAGTCAACTGCTTGCAGCGCTACAGGCCGAAATCCTTACACGCTGAACGAAGAACCGCACCCGCAGGTCGACTTTACCTGGGGATTCTCAAACTTGAAGCCCGCCGCTTCCAGCGTCTCCACGTAGTCCACGATGCACCCGTTCAGATACATCAGCGAAGTCGCATCCACAAAAACCTTCAGGTCATCATCGAATTTGAAGACCTTGTCCATCATCCCGCTTTGGTTCTCGAAAGACATCGAATACTGGAACCCCGAGCAGCCTCCGCCCACCACGCCAATCCGAAGTCCAGCGGGAAGCGGGTCCTGCGTGGCCATAATCTCGCGCACCTTCGCAATTGCCTGGGGTGTCAGGTGGAGGGGTGATTTCTTTTCGGTTTCCTGCTGAGGTGCAACGGTTGTGGTCGCCATGGTTTCTCCCGGATGTGCTCCTGCCGTGGATTCGAACTCTACTGCTCCAACTCTAATGCCCCACGAGCGGGCGCACAAGCCCTAATCACATAACCATACCATTGGATGCAACCGAAAGCTGGAAAGTCGCAGAACTGGATTCCTCGTCGATTTCTGTTCTCCGCCTGGGAACGCCCCGAGAAGCCCCTCTTTCCCCCACAAAATCCCTGTGACTCGGGTCACCTCGCCCGCACTCCAATCGGGCTATGATTGTCAACCGTACGGCCCCTCTACTCACGAGACCGCGATTCCGTCACGGACCCGCAAATATCTGGGACCAAATAGCCTTTTGGAGGTGGAGTATGCATGGATTTGTATTGATTATGTGGGCGGTTTGGGCCGCCTTTGTACTGTTAATGATTGCTCTCAAGATGTACACCGACCGGCTCGCCCGCGATGAGAATGACCAACTCACTCTCGACGAAGCATTCAATGACCTGAAAACAGAGCAGGCCGCGATCGTGGCTAAGGTCAATGGCATGAAGCCAATCCGTCGCGTTGTGTTCGGACTAACCGGGGTCATGTCGCTGGTTATTGTCAGCTACTACGTCCTCGATGTCGTCAACCAATTCAAATAAAAGGGGCTCCCGCAACTCACCCGGCAGCTGCCACGTGCCGAATAAAAGTTCCGTGCCCCGTTTTTGTGCCTTTTTTTCTGGCGCAAAGGCGGGAAGCACAAAAACCTGTGCGAGCCTCCCGCGAGCATCATCTGGCCCCACCGCAGGTGGTGTGTGCCTGCCGCAGGTGGTTATTCCACCTCCGGCTTCGCCCTGTATCCATCGCGCGCGATAATGTCGTACTTCAGCGGCTTATGCTTTTCGTCCTGCATCTGCAGCGGCTTCCCCTCATCATCCACCAGCATCACCCTTAATTTGCGATAGGTGCCGTCCTGCTTCGGGTTGGTGGGGTGGTAAACCAGCTGGTATTTGCTCCGGATGTTCTGGTTGATCTGTCCGAAATCATCCGGCAATTCCCCTTGGAATCGCGGAAAGTAGCTGGCCCCGCCGGTCAGGCTTGAGAATGTCTTCATTTCGTTGTCCGCCTGAAGCATCGTAATGCTATCCCCGCCAACCGCCCGCATGAATCCCCCGGTCGAGATCGTGTAAATCGTAATGTTCTGCGACTCCTTGATCTTCTTCAAGATCTTGTCCAGCGTCAGCTTTGAGAACGTATCCCGCCCGGAAGCCACAAGAATGATGTACTTCTGCCCCTCCACGCGCGAAAGCCGGTCCAGCCCCTCGGCCACCGCGTCAAACATGTTCGTCTCACTGAATCCCGGAACGCGCAGCGAATCGATCGCTTGCAATAGTTCCTTTTTATCCTGGGTAAAGTCCAGCTGGATCTGGTTGCGCATATCGTACGTCATCAGCGCAACGTAGTCCTGCGGCCGCAGCTGCTCCGCAAACGCAAATGCGGAATTGCGCATATCGCGGATCAGCATATAACCGCTGTAGCTGTTCAAGTTGCGTGGCGAGGCAAACTCGCAGATCATCAGCGCTGTAATCGGCGCCTCCACCCGCTTGAATCCCACCACCTTCTGCTCCACCCCATCCTCGTAAACACGGAAGTTCGAAGGCTTCAGCCCCGGCACGAACATGTGCGTCTTTTCAAGGAGCACACCCACGTCCACGCTCACTTCCGGCACCTCAATGCGAATCGATGTGCTCGGCATACCCTCCGGATTCTTCACCGTCCGTTCGGCCGGCGCCGGCGGCAGCGGAGCGGCCTCCTCCGGTGCATCCTTTTTCTTGGGCACAGCAATCACGCCCGTGTCCCCGCCCGGCCCCCCTGAGTCGGGCGCAGTCTGATCGGGCTGTGCCGGTGGCGGTGTGGGCGTCTGCGCCTTCCCCGGCGCTACCGCCAGCACACCCGCAAAGAGAATCAGCGAAACCGCCGGCAGCGCTCGCCGGTGCTGCACGAATCGGCGAAACAGAAATAAGGAATCCTCGGAACGGTGCGACAGGAACATGGCGACCTCTGTGCTCAACAGCATACGGGAAGATAGCATCCAGCTTCTAGCAGCGGATCCACAGCTTCGAGCTTGGCCTGTATCCCCGCAACCGCGCAAGCTGGACGAGCGGGAGCCGGTAGCTATACGCTGAAAGCTGGTAGCTGAAAGCCGTCAGCAGCCGCTCCCTCGCGGTACTCTATATAGACGTGAAAACGCGCCCGAAGGAAATCCGTCCCTCCCTGACCATCCGGCGGTTCACGCTGGCCTCAAAGCTCGCGCTCCTGCTCGTCCCCAGCGTGCTCGCCGCGCAAACCCCGGACGCAACCTCAGGTCCACCACCCTCCACCGGAGGATTCTTCCCCCTCAGCCAGGTGCACCGTGGCATGACCGCCACCGCCTGGACCGTCTTTTCCGGGACCAAACCCGAGCCCATGCAGGTTGAAATCCTCGGCGTCCTGCGCGGCGAGCGTGGCCCTGGCCAGGACATGATCCTTGTCCAACTCCACGGCGCCAAACCCGAATACACGGGCGTCGTCGCCGGCATGAGCGGCAGTCCCGTATACATCGGCGGCAAGCTCCTCGGGTCGCTCTCCTACCGCATAGGCCAGTTCAGCAAAGACCCCATCGCTGGAATCACCCCCATCGAGCAAATGCTCGAAGTGCGCGACCTCCCCATCAACGCCAATCCAACCCCACCCACCCTGAACATCGCCTCTCCGCTCTCAACCATCCCCCCTGTTCCCCCCGCCAATCAGTCTGTTGACGGCATGAATTTCCAGGCCATGGAAACCCCGCTCGTCATGGGCGGCTTCCAGCCTGAGGCAATCCGCCTGTGGCAAAAGCAAATGGCCGGAACCGGCCTGGAGATGGTAGCTGCCGGCGGCATGTCCGGCACGTCAAAATCTTCTTCTCCGGACGCCCCCATCCCGCCCTCAGCCTGGGCTGGTATCCTGCCCGGCTCCGCCGTCAGCGCGCAGCTGGTGCGCGGCGACATCGAAATCGCCGCCACCTGCACCGTTACCTACGTCGACCCCAAACAGCTCCTCGCCTGCGGTCACCCCATTCTCCAGGCAGGACCCATTTCGCTTCCCATGACCACCACCGACGTGGTCGCCACCCTCGCCTCTCCTTTGAACGCATTCAAGATCATCAACACCGGCGACCCCATCGGCGCCTTCACTGAAGACCGCGAATCGGCCATCCGCGGCGTCTTTGGCGCTAAGGCCCGCATGATCCCCGTCCACATCGCCGTCCGGGGCCCCGGCATCGACCGCAAGCTCAACTTCGAAGTCCTCGACCTGCCCTCGCTCACTCCCAACGCCGTCCTGGTCGGGCTCTATCAGGCGCTCCTTGAGAGCAACGAAAACACCGACGAAGTCAGCTACCACCTCACCGGTAACATCCTCCTCGACGGATACCCGCCCTCCCCGCTCGATCAGTGGTCGCCCGCCGGCGGCCCGCTTCCTGCCGCCATATCCACTGCATTTCAAGCGGCCCAGCGCTTCTCAGTGCTCTACTCCAACGGCACACGCCAGGGCGATCTGCGTGGTGTCGATATCCAGATCGAGGCCATCCCCCGCCACGTCCAGGTCGAACTCGAGTCGGCACGCCTCATCAGCAACAACATCGTCCACCCCGGCGACACAGTTGTGGTGGAAGTAACCCTCCATCCCTGGCAGCAGCCCGCCCGCAATGTGCGCATCCCCATCACCCTGCCGGCAAGGCTCGGCGCGGGAAACCTCAGGCTTCTCGTCTCAGACGCCGGGACGCTGGACCGCGCTATGGATCCGCCCAGGTTCTCCACCCACCCGGCAAACCTTGACTCTCTCCTTGCCCAGGCCCGCAAGCTGCACCCTGAAGACCGCATCTACGTCAGTCTGCTGGTGCCGGAAACCCAGGCCGCCGTCAATGGCCAGACCCTGTCCAGCCTGCCTCTTTCCATGGCCAATGCCCTCGAGCCCCTCCGCTCCGCGCAAGACCTCAATCTGAACGGAGAGTCTGCGGACCTGGCCGGCGACATCCCTGCCGGAGGGGTCCTCAGCGGTTTTCAGATTCTCAATCTCCACGTGGAGGCGGGTGGCAGTTTACACTAGAACTGGTTTAGATCTACCTTTTCAGACTTTCGGGCTGGCGAGTTCTCTGTACCTTGCCGATATTTGTTCAACCCCCAGTGAGGACATCGGAACGATCATGGCTCGCATACAAGGACTCGCAGTACACGCGGCAGGGGCTGAACTTTTGCCCTATGGCTACGACCCAGGAACTCTCGGCCCGCAAGAGGTGGAAATCGCCATCTCCCACTGCGGCATCTGTCACAGCGATATTCATCTCATCTCCAACGACTGGGGCATCAGCCATTATCCGTTCATCCCGGGCCATGAAATAATCGGCACCGTTGCCGCCGCCGGCCAGGGCGTGCACACGCTTACTCCCGGCGCGCGCGTCGGCCTCGGCTGGCAATCCAACTCCTGCGGCGAATGCGAGTGGTGCATCCGGGGCATGGAGAACCTCTGTCCTGCCGCGGAAGGCACCTGCGTCCATCGCAACGGCGGCTATGCGGACCGTGTCCGCGCCAATTCCCGCTTTGTCATCCCCATTCCAGACGCCCTCAGCAGCGAACACGCCGCGCCCCTGCTCTGCGGCGGAATCACCGTCTATAACCCCCTCCGCTCCCATGGCGTCAACCCCTCTTCACGTGTCGGCGTCATCGGCGTCGGCGGGCTCGGCCACTTAGCCATCCAGTTCGCCCGCGTCTTCGGTGCGGAAGTCACTGCGTTCTCCACCTCCGCTGGAAAAGAGGAAGAGACTCGCGTCCTCGGCGCGCACAACTTCATCAACAGCCGCGAATCCAAGGCGCTCAAAGAAGTAGCCGGCACCTTCGACTTCATCCTCAGCACCATCAACGCCGATCAGGACTGGGGCATCTACCTCCAGGCCTTGCGCCCCACCGGAACCCTTTGCTTTGTCGGCGTGCCGCCATCTCCGGTCTCCGTGCATGCCTTCCCGCTCATCTCCGGACTGCGTTCCATCAGCGGCAGTCCCACCGGCAGCCCCTTCATGATCCGCGAGATGCTCGACGTTGCGGCCCGCCACGGCGTCAAGGCGCAGACCGAATCCTTCCCCATGGCCAAGGCCAACGAAGCCATTGAGAAGGTCAAGAAAAACAAGGTCCGCTACCGCGCCGTCCTCGCAAATTAAGCCTTAAATGCTCCGCTCTTCCTGAAGGCGCATAGCCTTTACTCAGGATCGGTGCGTAGCCAGCGAATCATATGCGGGTAAGCTGGAACGGCCTCTGCGGCGCCGCGGACTCGGTCAAAGGTAAGACCCATCCATTGCAGCAAGGGGACACCGGCATTGCCATCGCGATAGGTTTTGATCAGGGTCGTGGCCGCGCCTTTGTAGCCGGCGGAATGAAACACTACCTCGGGATCGAGCCCCAGATGGATAGCGGCGGCGTACGACCAGGTCTGGGCGTCAATCTCCTGCCCCATGTCGGGCCCGGCATTTGATCCAGTGGAGGCTCGCTCCGCGGGCAGCATGGTCGCCAGATGCCCCGCCTCGTGAAGCAGATCGCCAGGATAGTGGAGACGCTCCGAGTCCACGATCAGTCCTCGTGGCTCCAGCGTAACGCCGGGCAGGAAGCTGTCCGCTTCCACCATCGCGAGCCGAACGGAAAGTCCGATTTCCCGCAACCAGTCAATGATCAGAATTGCACTCGATTCAAGCATCAACATTGAGTTTAGCGGCATTGTTCTTGACAATTGCCAAACAGGAAAGTTATACAAGTTCGAATTCTCCATTTCCCCTTCCCTTCTCCCTGATTTGCCAGGAACTCACAGGAGGTTTGCATGCTCAAGCTCGCGGGCTGCGTCCCATCCAGCAGTCTTCGTCGCATCCACCAATCCGTCTTTTGCGGATTGATCGTCACCCTCTCCTTCGCCCCGATGCTGGCGCAGACAGTTTCCATTAAAAGCGCAACACCCAATCCCATCTCGCCCGGCGGGTCGCTCCTTGTCACGTTTGACACAACCGATAATCCAGCCGGCTGCGTCATCACGTTGATCCCCTATGGACAAGGCAACGCAGCGTCTCTCATCAGTCTTCCGGCGCCTCCGCCAACGGATGAAAGAATCGCGATACCGACAGCCCTCCCCTGGGGAACCTATTCCCTTCAGGTCAACTGCAATCTCACAAGCTCCGGCCACTACGTCGGAAGCACCAAGACCATCACGGTGCAAGGGACATCGCCCAAGGTGACGGGAATATCCCCGACAACTGCGGTAACCCAGGGAGAGAGCGTCACTGTCATGGGCAGCAACTTTGGCCCGACTCAGGAAAATGGCTATGTTCGCCTTGTCGGCTCGGGCGTCCCGGATGCTTACATCATCAACGTCTCTTCCTGGTCGAACTCCGATATCAAATTTGTTATTCCCGAGTATGCGGCCGTCGGCAACTACCACGTGCTGGTGCAAACCGTATACGGGGCCAGCGCGGAATTGGCCTTGATGAGCGCCGCACACCAGCCGCCGGCCCTAACCATCGCCCCGATTATTAAAGGCTGGGTCGATCTGCACACACACCCAATGTCCTACCTCGGCTTTGGCGGCAAACTAATCTATGGCGCCGTCGATGTGGACTCGATATTGCCACCCGAGTCGCCTCCGCCAGGCGGCAGTTGCGGTTCCGGTTCGGTCGCAAGCACTGAACAGCAAGCCCTCGGTCAGGAGAACCTGGTGCACGGTGGCGCGGGACTCAGTAACCTCTGCGGCGACGACATTCGCTACCAGGTGATCCAGCAATTGGAATCCACAACACCGAATTCCGCTGTTTATTCCGACTCCACATACACCAGTTCGGGCTATCAGGGCCCCAATCCCAATCCCGCGGACTTCTCCACCTGGCCCGCATGGAATGATCTCGTCGATCAGCGAATGTGGGTCAACTGGATCCAGCGCTCCTTTGCCGGCGGCCAGCGAGTGTTGGTCGCGCTCGCAGTCAACAACAAGCTCCTCGCCGACATGACCCGTGGTCCCGGCGATCTTCCCGATGACGACCTCGGCTCAGGGGATCTGCAGATCGCCCAGATGAAAGCGTTTGTGGCGCGCCATTCCAGTTTCATGCAGATCGCTTCCAGCTCGAGCGACGTGCAGAGCATCGTCTCCCAGGGCAAGCTCGCCATCATTCTCGGCGTCGAGCTCGACAATATTGGAGACCTTACCGGCAACCAATCCAACACGGCAGTCGTTGCCGCGGTTGACCACCTCTTCGACGAAGGCGTGCGCTACATCTTCCCCATTCATCTCGTGAATAACCCCCTCGGAGGCACAGCCGTCTACAACTACCTGTTCGACTATGCCAACGAGTGGGAAGAGGGCGCTCCCTATGCCCTCGGGTGTTCGCAGCTCTCCGATGACATCGGCATGGTCCTCAACACGGACGTATCCAACCTGGTCAAGGTAGCCCAGGAGGCGAAGCTCCACACAACGCTCGCAGTTCCCCCATCCCTGGCGTGCAAAAACACACCGAACACCGGCAACGTGAACCTCGAGGGGCTCACATCAGCTGGAACAGCCGCCATTGAGGAAATGATGAGACTGCATATGCTCATCGACATCGATCACATGTCGCAGCTTTCCGCCAATCAAACCATCGCCCTCGCCCAACAGCATGCCGGCTATCCGTATCCACTGTTCAGCGGTCACAACGGAGTTCGAACCTTCAGTGCGGGAATCAACGCGGGAAGCTCCGAAAGGTCCCTCACCGCTGCGCAGTATCAGGCCCTCGGAAAACTGCACGGGATGGCCGGCGTTGGAAGCGCGCAGTTAACCGCCGATAAGTGGATGACGATGTATAACCAGGTGATTGGAGCGATGGGTCCGGGCGTGGTCGCCGGGTTCGGCACCGATATGGACGGAATGGAATTCGGTATGCCTCCGCGCTGTGTGACTACCTTCGACGGCATGTGCATGGGTTCGCTCTCCAAGGTCGTGTACCGCGAAGGAATTAACTCGGAGTGTCCTGCCGCGCCTCTCATGTTGGCAAGCACCGAGGGAAATCGAACCTGGAACTACAACACCGTCGGCGTTGCGCATTACGGAATGCTTCCCGACTTCCTCCAGGATGTATCAACCATGTCCGGGGGCTGCACCCTGGTGACCAACATGATGAACGGCGCGCAGTACTTTTACGAAACCTGGCGCATCGCCGAAGGCAATACCTCAGCCATTGCGCCGCCCACTCCCCCGCTGCCCAGGCCATCTACGCCGTCTGCCTGCCCAGGCATTCAGGTAGCGAATACGCCCGGACAATCACCCGCCTGCGTCTGCCCAGCCCACACCAAGTTGAATTCCTCCGGCGTGTGCGCCTGCGTAAATGATGGCACCTTGAGATGCGCGAACCCGTTCTAGCGCATTCCATGCAATGCATTCCATGATCGGCATAGGGGGGAGAGTCACCTCTCCTCCCCTGCCACACCACCGGACAAGCGGGTCCGCATCCGGCGGTTCGAGGAGTTGAGGTCAACAGAGCCGGGGTATGCCGAGTTGGTCGGCCC
>JBEKUP010000007.1:0-164970 GCA_049514915.1 Occallatibacter sp.
CCTGCGTGTTTCCATCAATGCCGTCGGAGCCCGCGCTGAACACGGTGAGATGCTCGCCGGCATATTTCTCAAGGTCAAGCGCACAGGCCATCACAAACTGCTGATTGCGTCCGCCTGCGCCTGGCGTGCGGTCTATCTTCACCGTGACCTCGCCCACCGAGATCAGGCACATCCGCGGGTGGATGGCGCGCAGCGAGTGAAAACGCTCCAGCAGATAGCGCGCCGCATCGGCGTAGTCCCAGTCGTCGCAACCGTTATCCACCGCTACAAAGAACCCGGCCTTTTGCGCCAGTGTGCGCGCATTTTCCACCAGGTCGTGGCTGGAAAGAAGGATCTCGAAAACCGAATCGCGAAATGCCTCATCCTCGCCGCTCATTGAGGCTGCCGAAGTCACGCGGCGCGCCAGGGTAACCTCAGCCTTTGCCGCGCGCGGAAAGAAGGGCGGACGCCAACCCTTGTTGCCCGGCGACTCGGGCAGATCTTCGCGCTCGAAAAACGCCCGGATCGACGCCGGAAGCTTGGGGGCCAGTTCGTACTTGGCAATCAGTGCACGCACATCGGCAACCGTGGAGTGGTCGGGTGTTGTGGGACCCGAGGAAAGCGCATCCAGCGAGCGCAGCGGCACATCAGGCAGCAGCAGGCTCACCTTCGTCGCTTCAGGCGCGGCCATCGCCAAACGTCCGCCCTTCACTGCGGAGAAATGCTTGCGCAGCGTATTCATCTCGCTGATCGGTGCACCCGAGGCAATCAGCAGCTGGTGGAATGCGATGGTCTCATCAAGCGTCACCTGCGGGTCCAGGGGCAGGTCGAAAATGGCCGAGCCGCCTCCGGAAATAAGAAAGAAAATCAGCGTGTCCTTCCGAGCTTTTTTCAGCATGGCCAGCGAGGCGCGGGCTGCCGCGAACGAGTCTTCGTTGGGCACCGGATGGCCGCCCTCAAAGTAACGGACGCGCCAGTTGCGGTGCTTCGGCACCTGGTTCCAGCAGCAGATGCCGCGCAACCCTTTTCGCCGCTTCATGCGGTCCAGAAGGGTATCCAGCATCGGCCCCGCAGCCTTGCCCAGGGCAATCACGAAGATGCGCTTGTAGGCGTTCAGATTGATCGTCGAAGGACCGCTGCCATCCGGCAGCAGGCGATGCAGCGTGTTGCCCTCAAAGCGGATGCGGCGGTCGAAAGCCGATGCAATATTGCACGCCTCAAGCGCCCCTGTAAAGATTCCCGTGGCCGTGGCGTGCAAAGATTCCAAACCCATATCGCTGACCGTTGTCACAGTAGCTCCTTCAGCCAACCGGAAAGCGCTGCCTGCATGGGTTCCAGTTGACCGGTAAAAAAGTGATCGGCACCAGGAAGGAGTACCGCGGTTTTCGGTTCGGCGGCGGACCTCACAACCTGCGACCACTGTGCCGTGGGCGCATACTGGTCCAGGTCTCCGCTGAGGAAAAGCTTGGGAAGGTTGCAATCGGCAAGGGAGGGATAGGCGTAATCGCGTCCATCAGCATGCGTGGGAAGGCCGAGGGCAACCAGTGCGCGCACATTCAAGCTGGCTCTTGATTGATCCGGTTGGCAACAGGCCCTCAGCGCCATTGCCGCACCAAAGCTGAACCCGGCTAACACCACAGGGCGACTGTATGCATTTTCAAGCCAGTCCAAAGCTGCCAGCACATCGCCCGTCTCGGCTTCGCCATCGTGCTGGCCCTGACTCAGTCCCGTGCCTCGAAAATTGAAGCGAAGCACCGGCAAACCCAGCCCCCAAGCCGGATTGTTCATGGCCTTCATGGCATGGTAGACCACCTTGTTATGCATGGAGCCGCCGCCCAGCGGATGTGGATGGCAAAGCAGAGCCGAATACGGGGCGTCCGGAATGCCCTCATTCAACAGAGCTTCCAGGCGCCCTGCTGGTCCAGTCAGGCTCACACTCCTCAGCAGGGACAATGCGGAAAAACGGCTCCCTGCGCTCGGAATACGCTGGACCGGTGTAATTGAAGTGGTCATACCACTCCACATTCTACGCCTCTGCGGATGAGATTCAAAAAACGCTGCCAAGTTGGCTCGTCCGGGTTCGCCGGCCCGGCTTTTTCACCACGCGGGAGGCGCTGATCTCTGGAGCGCGCGCCACTCTGGTTCCCTGGTCAGGCGCCGTTGATCACTCCGTAAGGTATTCTTGCAGCATCATGAACGGCCATCCGTCTTCTTATCCCACGCAAGCGATTGACCCTATTCAACTCACGCTGGAGTTGTGCCAAATCGAGTCCACGACCTACCACGAAGGCCCTGTTGGCGACTTCCTCGCCGGCTTCCTCGCCGGTCGTGGCTGGGCCGTTGAAAAGACCGCGGTGCCTCAGCCGAAGGAGAGCATTACCGCCGGCCCGCGCTGGAATGTGTACGCAGGCATCGCCGGCGAGTCCCCTGACCTCGTCTTTTCCACGCACATGGATACTGTTCCGCCCTACATCCCCCCAACTGAGGATGCCGAGTATCTGCATGGCCGCGGAGTGTCTGACGCCAAGGGAATCATCGCCGCCCAGGTTGCGGCAGCCGAAGCGCTTCGCGCGGATGGATTCAAGGTTGGCTTGCTGTTTGTTTCCGGCGAGGAGCGCGATTCCGCCGGTGCGCAGGTAGCCAATCTCAATCCCAAGGGCAGCCGTTTTCTCATCAATGGTGAACCCACCGACAATCGCCTTGCGCTGGCCTCCAAAGGCGCTCTGCGCGCGGCGTTCCGGTGCTCCGGCAAAATGGCGCACTCCGCTTATCCTGAGCTGGGCGAGAGCGCCGTGCACAAAATGATTGAGGTCATGTCCCGCGTGCTTGCGCTCGAATTGCCAGTACTTGAAGACGTAGGCCCCAGCACCATCAACATCGGCCAGATTCATGGTGGCCATGCCCCCAACGTCATCGCCGACAAAGCCGAAGCACAGGTCCTCGTCCGCACCGTCACTCCCTCCGCCCCCGTGCGCGCCGCGTTGCAGCAGGCCGCGGAAGGCCTCGCCGAAGTCGAGTTCACGCTCGACAGTCCCTTCATCCGGATGCGCGCCGTGGAAGGACTGCCCACAATGATCGCCAAGTTCGCCACCGACATTCCGCACCTTAGCAAGTGGGGCGAGCCGTTGCTGCTTGGTCCAGGGTCCATTCACGTCGCCCACACTCCGCACGAGAAGCTCTCCAAGAAGGAACTGCTGGAATCGGTTGAGCTCTATGTCAAAGTGGCGAAGCAGTTGTTACAGTGAAAAGCACGGCAGTGCTGCAGTTTCCAGATTGTCAACCATCCCGGCATCGAGAAAAGTCGGGAGCCCGAGCATGGACCTTCGAAGCCGGGAATATGCATGTCTCGTCCTGCAGTGCGCCCTAGGATGGGGAGGGGAGTGGGAGCATCATGGATTCTCGCATGGATGAAACTCTGGTTGCGGTCGTAGGAAAAGTCTTCGTAAATCCGCTGACAAATGAGCCCTATGGTCCAATGCGAATCGAGCCAAGTCAGACATGGTTTCAAAACCTGGATGGCGTAAAGTTTCCCATCCTCGCCGAAGACTCTTGTGGCAACTTCTTTACGAAGGATGATGCAGGCTCGATTTTTTTTTGGGATCACGAGACGGACGATCTTGTCCTCCTTGCAGGCTCTGTGCAGGATTTCCTCGCCCATTGCGTTGATGATCTGCCAATCGAATTGCCTCCGCACGAAGTGAAGTCCGTATGGGTAAATCCTGCCTTCGCCAAGTCGCATGGGATTCAAGCGCCACCAGACGGGTGGATAAAGAAGCCGTCCAAACCGAAGCGAAACTGGTTGGAAACGATCGCCTTCTGGCGCAACAAAGATGACCATTAAAGCTGACAATAAAAAGCCTTCCACTTGATTCCGGGCGAACGACCGGCAAACCGGAAACTACGCCGCTGCCAACGAGACCGTTGCATTGCCGGTTTCAGTCACCAACCGCTATCATCTCCAAAGGAGCAATCATGAGCACATCGATCTACGACATCCCCGTAAAGAAGATCAACGGCGCCGACGCATCGCTCGCCGAGTTCAAAGGCGACGTGGTCCTGGTCGTCAACGTAGCGTCAAAGTGTGGCCTGACGCCGCAGTATGAAGGCCTGGAAAAACTCTACGAGCAGTACAAGGGCCAGGGCCTGGTGATTGCCGGTTTCCCCGCCAACGACTTCAAGGCGCAGGAGCCCGGCACCAACGAAGAGATTCAATCCTTCTGCACTCTCAACTACGGCGTCCAGTTCCCGATCTTTGAGAAGATCACCGTGGTCGGGGAAGGGAAGCATCCCTTGTACGCCGCCTTGACCGCAGCTCAGCCGAAGGCTGTCAGCGTGAACGCGGTCCCGTTCCGCGAAAAGCTGAAGGGCTATGGAATTGAAGCGCTCCCCGAGCCGGAAATTACCTGGAACTTTGAGAAGTTCCTGGTGAGCCGTGACGGGAAAGTGGTGGAGCGGTTCGCCCCGGATACTGCGCCGGATGCGCCCGCACTGGTCTCTGCCATTGAGTCGGAACTGGCGAAGAACTAATCAAGACCGGCGAAGAATACTTCAAACGAACAAGCCAAACGAAACGCAAAAGGGAATCCAGTCCAACGGATGCCCTTTTGCGTCTCATCACGCTTGCGTCCGCTCCGTCCCCGGTTCCGCCGCATTCAAAGGAAGAAAGAAGCGGAAGACCGTGCCGCACCCCTGCCTGCTGCGCACCGCGATCCGGGCATGGTGCTTGTCCAGAATCCCTTTCGACACCCACAGTCCAAGTCCGGTTCCCTCTTCCCCCTTGGTCGTCGCGAAGGGCTGAAAGAGCCGGCCGAGCGTGGCCTTGCTCATCCCGCATCCGTTGTCCGCAACCATCACAACCACGCCGTCGCGCCCGCCACGGTCCTGCGCTGGACGCACGGCAACCACCATCCGTCCGTGTGGCTCAACCGCATCCAGCGCGTTGCCGAGCAGGTTCGTAACCACCTGCTGCACCTCTCCGGGATAGCAGAACACAAGCGGCGCTTTGCGGTAACGGCGATCCAGGTCGATGTCTCGAGTCTTGATCGTCGTCTCGTGGAAGTAGATCACCGATTCCAGCAGCTCTTCCATTGACGTCAGCGTCGGCGCAGTCCTCTGGCGATAAAACTTCAGGCTCCGCGCTGCTATGTGCGACAGCCTCTGCAGTTCCTTGTCGGCCATCTCCAGAAGGGTCCTCGAGTTGCCCGGCATCGACTGGTCCATCTTGGCCAGAAACAGCAGGTTCGTCACCGCCTCCAGAGGATTGTTGATCTCATGCGCAATGCTCGCCGCCAACCGGCCTGCCGCGCCCAGTTGTTCCGATCTCCGCAGTGCCTGCTCGGCCTTGCGTTTCTCGGTCGTGTTCTGCGCGTACATAATGATGCCCTCGTCAGGCAGCGGATACACCCGGTACTGGAACCATGATTCCAGCGGCTCGTAATAGAACTCGAATTCCACTGGGACGCGCTCATCCATCGCCCGCCGAAAGCTGGATTCCACGATGGTTCCCACAAGCTCCGGAAGTAACTCCCATAGACATTCGCCCATCAGCGGCTTACCCAGCTGCGCTTCAATCTCCGCGCCGGCCGCGTTGATGTACGTAAACCGATACTCCTTGTCGAAGATGTAAAACACTTCCGGGATGTGCTCAAGCGCTTCCCAGGCAAACTGCCTGGTTCGGTTGATTTCCCGGTTCAGAGCAGCTTCGTGTTCACTCGCCTCTCTTCTCAGGCGATCCATCTTCAGTTGTGCTTCTACGCGGGCCACAAGCTCCCGTGCACTGAATGGCTTGGTCAGATAGTCGTCCGCACCCGCGTCGATGCCCTCAATGCGCGACTCTTCGCCCGCGCGCGCCGAAAGCAGGATCACCGGAATGGTCTGGGTTGCGGGATTCTTCCTGAGGGCCCCCAGCAAGCCGAAGCCGTCCATCTCCGGCATCATCATATCGGTCAGAATAAGATCCGGGTGAACCTGTTCCACCTGTTCCAGCGCACGCCGCCCGTTCACCGCCTCAACAATCTTGAAGCGCCATCCCAGCAGGCTGATCAGGTATTCCCGCATGTCGGCGTTATCGTCCACCACCAGGATCACCGACTTCTCTTCCACCGCTTCCACTTCGCCCGCGTCCTGCGGGCTTTCGCCGGCCGGAGTGACTTCGCCTTTCAGCCGGTCGCGCCCCGGCAGCCAGCCCATTGCCTCCTGCACATAGGCCAGCGCGGATCCCTGCATCGCAACCGAATTGGCACGATTCATCATCACCTGCCCGCGCGACAGGTGCGCGTGCCCGAATGGAAGAGTCACAGTAAATGTGCTTCCTTCACCAAGCACGCTTTCCGCGCGAATGGATCCCCCGTGCATCTCCACCAGTTCCTGGACCAGCGCCAATCCAATCCCGCTGCCCTCGTGGCTGCGCCGGGGCGCGCCCTCAATGCGCCTGAATCGCTGAAACAAGTGCGGCAGCTCGTCCCTCGAGATGCCGGTCCCGGTGTCCGTCACACAGAGTTCCGCCCCCGTTTGAATGGATCGAATGGTTACCCGGATTTCGCCTTCAAATGTAGACTTCAGCGCGTTCGAAAGAAGATTCAGGACAATCTTTTCCCACATCTCCCGGTCCACATAAACCAGTTCCGGCAGCGGAGGGCAGTCCACAATCAGCTTCAGTCCAGCGCGTTCCATTGCCGAGCGGAACACACTGGCAAGCTGCGCCGTCAGCAGCGAAAGGTCCGTAGCTTCATACGTCGCCCGCAGCCTGCCCACCTCGATTCGAACAAAATCCAGCAATCCGTTCACAAGTTTCAGCAGCCGCAGCGCATTGCGATGAAGCATCTCCAGCGCCTCGCCCGAAGGTGCCGACTGGCTTGTAAGTGCGTCCTCAATCGGGCCCAGGATCAGCGTCAGGGGTGTTCGCAGCTCATGGCTCACATTGCTGAAGAAAGTAGTCTTGGCTCGGTCGAGTTCCGCTAGGCCCTCGGCCCGTTTTCTCTCCAACTCATAGGCCCGCGCATTGGTAATGCTGGCGGCAATCTGGCCGGCCACAAGGTCAAGGAAACCGGCATAGCTCGAGTCAATCTGGCGGAATGGATTCAGCGCCGTAATGAATACGCCGGCGGGCTTTTCCTGTCCCGTCCGTGCAATCGGCACCAGCCGCGCGCGCGATGGCGGCTGGTCCCAGCACCCGGGCGGAAGATCGGGAAAGTAGAGGCTGAGGTCCTCGATCGTGATTGCCCGGTTGCTCTCAAGAAGCTCGTGGATCGGCCATGGAGCAGGCTTTGAATCGATGCTCATGACCAGGCACGCGGCCGGATGATCGGCTTCAAAGCCGGTCTTCGCTACCAGCCTCAATTCCTTGCCCGCCTCGTCGAACAGGTAAGTCAGCGTGCAGGGCAAATCCTTCTGTCCGTCTACCCCGCGCTCAATCCCCGCGTACACATCTTCCTGCGTGATTGCGTTCGCCAATGTGGCCGCCAATTTACCCAGCGCTGCAAGCTGGCGCTCGCCCAGCACGCGTACCGTATCTTCGATGACGACGCAGAGCATCCCGGCAACCCTGCCATCCGGTCCTGCCAGCGGACTGTATGAAAATGTATGGTACGTCTCTTCGGGATATCCGTTTCGCTCAATAACCAGCGGCAGTTCTTCTTCCCAGCACGCTTCTTCCGTCTCCATCACGCGATCAATAAGCGGCCCGATCTCGTCCCAGATCTCTGGCCAAACTTCCGGCGCTGGCCGCCCCAGCGCCCAGGGATGCTTCCTGCCCAGCGTCGTACGCGCATAGGCGTCGTTATACAGCATGGTCAAATCGGGGCCCCACGCCATCCACATGGGAAAACCGGAGGTCAGAAGAATCCGCACCGGTGCTTTCAGACTGTCCGGCCATTCCGATGCAGGTCCCAAAGCCGTTGCGGCCCAGTCGTATCGAGCCACAAGCTCGCTCATCTCCATTGCGCTCTCTGCGGCCTCCTTGCCATTGGATGCGGGGAGCGTCTCGTGAATGGGCTGTTCTTTCTGGGTCATCGGAATTTGTACACCATCACTGGCATGACAAGGGGTATCATCCCGGCAAAATCATGTCGGATCATTGTGGTTCTTTTGAATCGAATAGCACTGCGACAGGGACATAATCTTGGGCTATTGTGGCTGGTCGATCAGTTTCGATGCGTTGAGACGGAAATTTGGTTGCATCTCTCCGGCGCAACTTTCGCATCTTCCCAAATTTGCCTTCAATGCGCGGGCGGAATTGGCAGCGGCTGACACAGCGCATGTATCCTCACTTCATGCATAAGGACGTCTCCCCAGCGCCCGTTTCCGCCAACCTGCTTGAGCACGCAGCTTCGTCCTACCTGCGCTCCGCGCGGCATCAGCCTATTCAATGGAGCTCGTGGAGCGAAGCTGCATTTCGGCGTGCGCAGGCCGAAGACAAGCCCATCCTGCTCGACATCGGGGCCGTCTGGTGCCACTGGTGCCATGTCATGGATAGGGAATCGTATGAAGACGCGGAGATTGCGGAGATCGTCAACCGGCATTTTGTCGCCATCAAAGTGGACCGCGACGAGCGCCCCGATGTGGACGCACGCTACCAGGCTGCCGTCTCGGCCATCAGCGGCCAGGGCGGATGGCCGCTTACGGCCTTTCTCACCCCGGACGGCCGTCCCTACTTCGGAGGAACCTATTTCCCCCGCGACGACCGGTATGGCCGCCCCGGTTTCGGGCGAGTACTGCTCACCATGGCCCAGGTCTGGCGCGACCGCCGCGAAGAAGCCCTCGAGTCGGCGGAAAGCGTCATGGCCTCCATCGAGCACAACGAAAGCTTCTCCGGCCGTAGTGGGGAACTGACGCTGTCTCTCGTTGATAAAATCGCCGCGTCAGCCCTGGCTCAGTTCGATCCCCGCAACGGCGGCTTCGGCTCGCAGCCAAAATTTCCCCATCCGGCGGTCCTCGATCTGCTGCTTGAAGTGGCAACCAATCGCGGAGCAGGGTACCAGGCCCCCGATCAGGCTGCCAAGGCCCGCGAAGCCTTCTGCACCACCCTTGAGAAGATGTCCCGCGGCGGAGTCTATGACCAGCTTGCCGGCGGCTTTCACCGTTACAGCGTGGACGAGCGCTGGGTCGTACCCCACTTCGAGAAGATGCTCTATGACAACACTGAGCTTCTCCGCAACTACATCCATGGCTTCCAGAGCTTTGACCGTCCCGACTTTCTTCAGACGGCTGTCGAGATTGTGCACTGGCTCGACGATTGCATGACGGATCGCGAACTCGGCGGTTTTTATGCCTCGCAGGATGCGGACATCAACCTCGACGACGACGGCGACTATTTCACCTGGACTCTGGACGAGGCAAAGGCCGTTCTGCAACCCGACGAGTTGGAGGTTGCTGCGCGCTACTGGGACATCGGCGAGCTCGGCGATATGCATCACAACCCGGCCAAGAACGTCCTGCACCGGAAGCAGACCCTTCCCGAATTCTCCGCGGCCACCGGCCAGCCCGAAGAACATCTCCGCCTGCTTCTTGATTCATCCCGCCGCAAACTGCTGGCTGCCCGCCGCCTGCGCCCCACCCCCTTTGTCGATCGGACAATCTACACCGGTTGGAACGCCATGGCCATCACGGCCTATCTTGAAGCCGCCCGCGTTCTCCGCATGGATTCCGCGCGCGAATTCGCCCTGCGCACTCTTAACCGGCTCATGGCCGAGGCTTGGGACGGCGCCTCCGAACTCCGCCACGTCATCGCCTATAGCGCGGACGACTCAATCCCTTCGTCGACCCCGCCAGAAAACGTCCCCGGCATTCTCGACGATTACGCCTTCACCGTGCATGCCCTTGTCGACGGATGGCTCGCCACCGGCGAAATGAAGTTCTACCACGCGGCTATCAAACTCGCCGACGCCATGATCGCCCGCTTCTATGACCCCGCTGCAGGAGCGTTCCACGACACCGCCGCGCCCGCGCCAGGAACTGCTCCACTGGGCGCTCTGGGCGCGCGCCGCAAACCGGTTCAGGACGTACCCACTCCCGCCGGCAACCCCACCGCCGCCTCCGCGCTGCTGCGCCTTGAGGCCCTCAGCGGCCGTAGTGAGTATCGAGAGATCGCCGAGGCCACACTCAGTTCCTTCAGCGGCATTGTGGAGCATTTCGGCCTCTACGCCGGCTCATACGGCCTTGCATTGGAGCGCCTCCTGCTTGACCCGGTTCAGGTCGTCGTCGTCGGCTCGGCCCCGGACGCAGCCCGTCTTGAAGAGGCGGCCATCGCCCGTTTCGCCGTCAACAAAACCGTCATGCGCATCGCGTCCTTCCGCCTTGTTGCAGGCGGAATTCCGGAGGCACTGGCGGAGTCCCTGCTTGAAGGAAGCGAGTTTCGCGTTCCCTCGCCACCCGGCGCCGAAGCCTTTGCCCTAGTCTGCCGCGGCCGAACCTGCCTGCCCCCCATCACCGACCTTGAGGCCTTAGTGGATGTCCTCAAGCCCGGCGCCTGAAGTCACCTACTCCGGGTTGAACGGATTCACATCGTGTGCCTTATTCGCCGTCGGGTCCGCCTTGGGAGCCTCATGGTGTTCCTCCTGAACCGCCGCCACCTGCTGTGTCTGATTCACCTTTTCGGTGAATGAACTGAACACGCGATTCGGATCTCCCGGCAGCATGTGGTTCTCTTCCAGCGCCAGCCGCACCCGCCGCTGAAACTCCCGCATCGGCCCATATTGCTGCGTCGCCTTGGTCTTGAATATCACCGGAAAAATCAGCTGCGAGCCCTTCATCGAATCCACCCCCAGAACCTGCGGATCGGCTAGGAAAACCCCTTTAAACTGCTCGCTGGTCCGTATGTCCATGGCCACGTTCTTAAGAATCTCCTGCACCTTATCAGGATCGGCTGAAAAATCCACGCTCACGTTGATCGTTGCCACCGAGAAGTCCCTGCTCAGGTTAGCCACAATCGTGATCTGCGAGTTGGGAATAATGTAAAGCGTTCCGTCTCCATCCCGCACAGTCGTCTTGCGCAGGGTCATCGCCTCCACCGTCCCGGTCATGCCCGATAACCGCACCGTATCTCCCACATCGAACTGGTCTTCAATCACGATGATCACTCCGTTCAGCACGTCCTTCACAATGCTCTGCGCCGCCAGGCCCACCGCCACCCCGGCTACCCCCGCCGAAGCCAGCAGTGGCGTCAAATTCACCCCCACAGCCGCCAGCAACTGCAACGCGGTAATAGCGCCGATAACCGCCAGTCCGGTTGCGCGGATCACATTGGCCAGCGTCTTCACCTGCGAGATGCGGTTTCCAGCCGCCGCGTGCTGCTCCGCAATCCGAATCATCCTGTTTGTAATCAGCCGCAGCAGCCGGATAAGAACATAAGCAATCAACACCGCCATCAGCAGGTGAGGCAGTTTGGTATGGACAAACTCCTGGGCGTCGACAGTCCATTCATCCAGAACCTTGCCCAGAAACCGGCCCTCGGCGAACAACCCCCATCGCACAAGACCGAAAATTGCTACAAATTGAAAAGGGTGCATCCAATTCTCCTGTTTCTAGACTAGACTGTCCGCAGGATGCCTTGGGTTGCTTATCCGACTAAGGGCGGATTCTCGAATCGTTCCTCCCTGCGCAGCCTAGGGTTACAGCGAAACCAGAGTAGCTTTACTCCGGAAGTACAACGCCAAGTGGTTATTTTCCTTAAGAAGGAGCCGCCTCCCGTACCCGTTGCAAGGGCATGCTTACTGGGGGTTCGCTCTAGAGGCAGGAGGTCATCCGATGAAACAGCAGCATGAAGCCAAGTCCCGGCGCTCGCCGCGGATCAGCGTCCTATGGATCGGAATACTCACAGGTGCCGCAACCTTGGCCCTTGGACCTTTGGTGGGCGAGGGATTGCAGGTGAGGGATCCCGGATTTCGTTATCCACCTTCCGTCACCCGCATACCCGATGCAAATACGCAGAACGACATCAACGGCAAGGACGCAAAGGATAAAGACTTCGAAGCCGCCAACGCCGAGCGCAAAAAACAGATTGCAGACGACAGCGAAAGGCTGCTCAAACTGGCCACAGACCTGAAAACCGAAGTGGACAAGACCAGCAAGGACACGCTCTCCATCAGCGTCATCCGTAAGGCCGACGCCATCGAGAAGCTGGCCCACGATGTGAAGGAAAAAATGAAGCTTACCGTGGGTCCGGGTTAGACAACAGATGCCCCTTTGAGGAACAAGGTAGTTTTCGAAAGGTCGCACTTGGATTGAGGATGGTCCGGTATGACTGAGAAACGGCCTGTATTGCTAAGTTTTATTGCCGCCCGGCTTCCGGGTTCAATTCGCCTCGCGCGTCCCACCCGCCTCGTGCCACGTGCAATGCGGCCCGCGCCTCTCGCCATCTGGCTGGCGCTCGGCCTGGCCCTCCTCGCAGCCACAGCAGCCCATGCGCAAGTTGCGAATCCCGTCTCGCACATGCCATTTCCCCAGCCTATCGGCCAGAGCGTCGGCGGAGGCCTAGACGACGACCGAAGCGAACCCGACCAGATAGACGCGGCCCGGCGATACCGCGCACTCAACGACATGCGCCAAAAGGCCCTCGTTTCTGACACCAACAAGCTCCTCAAACTGGCCAACGAACTCGACGCCGAAATCCGCAAGGCGAACTCCGGTTCGCTCACTCCAGACCAGTTGCACAAGCTCGCCACCATTGAGAAGCTGGCCCGCAGCGTCAAGGAACACATGAGCACTCCCGTGGCAAATATGCCCGCATATCACCCGCCTTCCGCCCCCATAATGCGTTGACGCCAAACGGTCCGTGCGCATTGTGATCTGGACCCATGAGAAACTTGGGCTGAGTTGTTACAATCAGGTTTTGGTTCGCATCAAAATGGTGAGTTGGGAGAAACGGGAATGGAAGTGGCAGTTTCCGGAGCTCGTGAGTCCGAGGCGGCTGAGGCTCCGGGTGCATTGAGTCCTCAGCAGATGGTCGAAATCTACCGGCTGATGGTCCTTTCCCGCTGCGTGGACGACCGCGAAATCCTCCTCAAACGCCAGCAGAAAATCTACTTCCAGATTTCCGGAGCAGGCCACGAGGCCCTCCAGGTGGCTGCCGCTCTCGCTCTCCGTCCCGGATACGACTGGTTCTTCCCCTACTATCGCGATCGCGCGCTTTGCCTCGCTCTCGGCGTCACGCCTACTGACATGCTGTTGCAGGCTGTCGGCGCAGCCTCCGACCCCGCCAGCGGCGGCCGCCAGATGCCCACCCACTGGAGCAGCCGTCCCCTCCACATCGTCAGCACCTCATCATCCACCACCACCCAGCTTCTGCACGCCGTCGGTTGCGCTGAAGCCGGTCGCTACTTTAGCCGCCATCCAGAGACCGCCGTCAAGCCTGAGGGCATAGCCGATTACCGCGGACTCCACGACGTCCAGTTCCATGGTGACGAAATCGCCTTCACCTCGCTCGGCGAGGGTTCCACCTCTCAGGGCGAGTTCTGGGAGGCGCTCAACACCGCCTCCAATCAGAAGCTTCCCGTCATCTTCTGCGTTGAAGACAACGGCTACGCCATCAGCGTCCCGGTCGAGATCAATACGCCCGGCGGCAACATCTCTCGCCTCGTCGCCAACTTCCCCAACTTCCACTTTGCTGAAGTCGACGGCACCGATCCCGAAGCATGCCTTTGCGCTTTTCAAGCTGCTGCGGCCCATTGCCGCGCCGGCCACGGTCCAGCGTTTATCCACGGCCACTGCGTCCGGCCGTACTCGCATTCGCTATCTGACGACGACAAGCTCTATCGCTCCGCCGCCGAGCGCGAAGCCGACGCCATGCGCGATCCCCTCGCCAAGATGCAGATGCGTCTTCTGCGCGAAGGCATTCTCACCACCGAAGAAATCAATAAGCTTGAGAAGCAGTTGGACCAGGAAGCCGCCGCCGCCGCCGAAGTCGCGCTAGCCGCTGCGTTGCCCGCCATCTCCAGCGTCGCCGAGCACGTCTATTCCGAATCCCTCGACCCCACCAGCACAGCCTTCGCCACTGAGCGCGCAGAAGCTCCCGGCTCCGCAGGCGGAGGCAAGGCCGGAAGCCAGAAGGGAAGCGATCCGCGCACCATGGCGGACCTCATCAACGCCTGCCTCCACGACGAGATGCATCGCGATCCCCGCATCGTGCTCTACGGCGAAGATGTAGCCGACGCGAGCCGCTCCGCGGCACTTTCTGAAGTCAAAGGCAAGGGCGGCGTCTTCAAGCTCACGGCCGGCCTGCAAACGGAATTCGGCTCCGAGCGCGTCTTCAATTCTCCCCTCGCCGAAGCCAACATCGTGGGCCGTGCCATCGGCTACGCCACCCGCGGCATGAAGCCCGTCGTCGAGATCCAGTTCTTCGACTATATCTGGCCTGCCATGCACCAGATCCACAACGAGCTTGCCCTCATGCGCTGGCGCTCCAACGGCGCTTGGGCCTCGCCCGTCGTCATTCGTGTCGCCATCGGCGGCTATCTCACCGGCGGATCCATCTATCATTCGCAATCCGGTGAGAGCATCTTCACCCACATCCCCGGCCTGCGCGTTGTGTTCCCGTCCAACGCCCTTGACGCCAACGGCCTGCTGCGCACGGCCATCCGCTGCGACGATCCGGTCCTGTTCCTCGAGCACAAGCGCCTCTATCGCGAAACCTACGGCCGCGCGCCTTATCCGGGACAGGAATTCGCCATCCCCTTTGGCAAGGCCAAAATCGTTCGGCCGGGTACGGACATCACACTCGTCACCTACGGAGCAGTAGTGCCCCGTGCGTTACAGGCGGCCCAGCAGGCCCAACGCCAGGGCATTGAGGTTGAAGTCATCGATCTCCGCACCCTCAGCCCCTACGACTGGGAAGCCATCGCCACCTCCATCAAGAAGACCAGCCGCGTCATCGTCGCCCACGAAGACATGATCAGCTGGGGCTACGGCGCTGAGCTCGCCGCCCGCATCGCCGACGAGCTATTCGATTACCTCGACGCCCCCGTCCGCCGTATCGGGTCGATGGATACTTTCGTGGCCTACCAGCCAATCCTCGAAGACGTAATCCTCCCCCAGCCTGACACCATCCTCAAAGCCATCGTCAGCCTCAAGGCGTATTAGCTCAGGGGAGTCAATACCCGCGCATGACGGGCGGCGGCGATACGCAGCCTTTCATTTGGGGCTGGAGGATCCAGTAAGCCCTCCACAAATTCGATCTTGTCGCGCTGCGTTAGCTCCGATAGCTCGCATGCATGACGTGTATCCCTTTCTGGTTCCTCTTGCGCCATTTGCTACCCCCTCCAGTGTCCCTTACTCCCATTCCTTGCGAATCATCACCTGATACTCCATCCCATCCACAGAGCGTCCAGCCAGCAGCCCGAACGCCGCTTCCGAGCTTTCTCGATTTGTGTTTTGCGGTGCGCGGTCAGGCTCTGCGCAATCGCGCGTCGTTATAAACTCCGCGCGTGAGATGGATTGAGCCTTGACAACTTTGTTGATGATGGCCAGATCGTCATCGGGAATGTCAACGAGAGTGCGCATTTAGATTCCTTCCTCCCCCTTCCCATGATATACATGGGGTATATCACTTATTGTTGATCCGCCACCCACGGTCTATTCTTCTCACGGGGGACCATTGTGCAGTGGGAAATAGTTAGGACTAAGCCTGTGGGACGTACACTTGGCCTGCAGATTCCAGCATTCATTCACAACATGCAATATCACTATGCTCCGCTGGCAGTTTACGGAGACGGCCTAGTAGACTGCTGGGGCTCAGTTGATCTCGACATTTTTCTACGAAAGTTGAAGACAGGTTGGGTGGTCACGGAAGCTCCACCGGGCTCTATGGTCTGTTTTCACAATCTAGGTTCGGCAATTGTCCGCACGTGTGATTGGAAAAACTCGCCGGCAGATTTGCTGAAGCGAGTTAATGCAGGGATTAACTCGCTGAATCCTGATCGGTCCGGATTGATTAACTTGAATGGTGAAGAAGCAGAGATGAGAGGGAAGGTTCGATACAGCAAATTCGGGCTTACAAATGGGAAGCCGTATCGGGTTGATGCTGACGGTAATGAAGTTCTCGGCGATTCCATTCCTGTTTTTCTCCAAGCAGGATCGGATTTTCAACTTAAGCCATGGTTTATCTATGCGGATGGTTCGAGCAGAGTCGGACGCACCGGAAGTTTGAAACCGCTGAACGAAGTTGCAACAGGGTTGACCGGGGGCGACCTGCGCACTTCTGCCCCAGACGGTTCCCGCATAACCATCGAAGGCTTGGGCTGGTTTGAGAGCAAAAGCTCTGGTTGGCACGTAAAACCGGAAGAACGCGTTCGCGAGGCTTACGACGCACTGGAAAAATTGAAGGGCGAACAGGGGGCAATGCGAAACTGCATGAACTGCTTCCGTGAATATCAAACAGATCTTAGCCTCGAGAACCGTGACCGGCTTCGTCTGGCATACGAAGCAGTCCCGGAACATTTGCGCCATTATTGCGGCGACATGGATTCCCAAGATTGGCCAATTCGGAGAATCATCTACGGTGAAGAGACTGAGACGCGACGGCCGTAACACCGGAGGCTTTCGCGGTGGTGCCCCAGCCCATCCGGAAGAAATCCGCTCAGACCCGAAGTCGAATCAAGAAATCGCCTAATCCAGACTGAGCCCAGCCCCCAGCCCTCCGCCCACTCGCCTTCCCGCCCCGCCCGCCAGATACAATACTAAGATGGAGTTGCGCACCAACCAGCAACGGCTCATCCCAGCCTCACCGAGCCATCCGGCGGACCCAACAGCATGAAGAACTTTCTCCGCCTTGTGCGCTACGGGTTGCCCTTCTGGTTTGAGTGGCTTCCCGGCGTGCTGCTGTTGGCCATGGTGGGCGTGCTCGACACATTTCGCACTCTGCTGTTTCAGCCCATATTCGATCAGGTACTCCGCCCCGATGCCCCCGAGGGTCCAATCCTTCTCGGCATTGCCAAAACCCAATGGCACTTTGACTTGCGTGCCATCATTCCCCCCTTCCTGCACATGCACAATGCCTGGCATGTCGTGGCCTTTTTCCTCGTGCTCTCCACGCTGGCCAAGGGCCTCTGCGATTATCTCGGCACGTACCTGGTCAACTACGCCGGCTTCGGTCTCATTACCGACCTGAGGAATCACCTCTACGAAGCCACGCTGCGCCGCTCGTCCAGCTTTTTTCACAAGCACGCAACGGGCACCATCCTCTCCACTCTCATCAACGACGTGGACAAGGTGCAAACCGCGGTCAGTTCGGTCATCGGCGAATTCCTGCAGCAGTTCTTCACGTTCCTGGTAGGGCTTGTCCTGGTCATCAAGCTCGGTGGGCAACTCAGTTGGGCGCTGTTGTTATTTGTCCCGGTAGTCATCACCTCATCGCGCAAAATCGGCAGGGAAGTCCGCACCCGCACCCGATCCGGCCAGGACAAGCTGGCCGAAATTCAGAACATCCTGCACGAAACCATCACCGGCAACCGCATCGTGAAAGCTTTCAGCACGGAGCTGTGGGAGATTCTGCGATTCAAAAGCGCCGCCACGCGCCTCTTCCGTGCCAACCTGCGCAGCGTGCGCATTCAGTCCATCAGTTCGCCGCTCATGGACACCTTGGGCGCCATCGCCATTGCGCTGTTTCTCTACATCGGGCGAACCGAGATCCTCCATGGCCGCATGACCATGGGCATCTTCGGCGCATTCATCATTCTGCTCTTCAAGCTCTATGACCCGGTCCGCAAATTCGCTTATTTCTACAACAGCTTCCAGCAGGCCATGGGTGCTTCGTCCTCCATCTTCACTTTCTTTGATACAGAAGACGATGTGAAAGAAAAGCATCACGCCGTTGCGCTCAAGAAATTCCAGAACACCGTCAAATTTGAAAATGTGGGCTTCTCGTACTCCACAGAAGAAGGCGAACACCAGATCCTGCACAATGTCGATCTTGAAATGCGCGCAGGCGAAGTCCTCGCTCTCGTCGGTCCCAGCGGCGCAGGCAAGTCCACCCTCGTCAACCTCATTCCGCGCTTCTTTGATGTCACCAGCGGACGCATTCTCATCGACGGCCACGACATCCGCGATTGCTCTCTCGCCTCGCTCCGCCGTCAGGTCGCGCAGGTCACGCAGGAGACCATCCTCTTCAACGACACGGTGCGCAACAACATCGCCTACGGCCAGCCCGACGTGAAGATCTCCATAGTGGAGCAGGCCGCGCGCAACGCCCTCGCCCACGACTTCATCCTGCGCATGCCGCAGGGTTATGACACCGTTGTCGGCGAAAAAGGCTTCCGTCTCTCCGGCGGCGAACGTCAGCGCCTCGCCATCGCCCGCGCCATCCTCAAAGACGCGCCCATCCTCATCCTCGACGAGGCTACCTCTGCGCTCGACGCGGAAAGCGAATCCCTGGTGCAGGCAGCGCTTGCCAACCTCATGGAAGGCCGCACGGTCCTCGTCATCGCCCACCGCCTCGGCACCATTCGCCGCGCCAACCGCATCGCCGTGCTTGAAGACGGGCGCATCACCGCAATCGGTTCCCACGAGGAACTGCTTCAATCCTCGCCCACCTATCTGCGCCTCTATCAACTGCAGTTCATGGACATGCAGGAAACCCAAATCCCCGACGCCCCCTCGCCGGATCTCACGCCGGCCCTTGCCAGCGGCCTTCAGGAGTAGAAAGACATGCCGATCAATTCGATGACTGGGTACGCGAGGGTTCAGGTGCGTGTCCAGGATGGGGAACGGGAACAGCTCAGCTATACACTCAGCCTCAAGAGCGTTAATCATCGTTTTCTCGATGTGCAATTGCGCATCCCGTCGGGCCTCGATGCCCTGGAGATGGAACTGCGCAAGGCTCTCAAAGATAACCTCGTCCGCGGCCACGTCGACCTCACACTCGCCGTCGACCGCACCACCCAGCAAAAGTCCGGCTACAACCGCGATCTTGTCGCCAACTACGTTTCCGCCTTCAATGCTGCGCAGCACGAATTCGGGCTCAAAGGCGAGCCGGACCTCAACGCGATCCTCCGTCTTCCCGGCGCCATGCAAACTGAAAACCGCGGCAACGGCGATGAGGATATGAGCGCCCTTGCAGCCAGCGTGCTCATCGAAATTGTCCCGCTCATCAAGCAGCTCAATGTCATGCGCGCTCGTGAAGGCGAAGCTCTCGCCGTCATTCTCAACGCCACGCTCGACCGCCTGACCGAGGCTGTCGAAGGTGTTGCCGTTCTTCGCCCCGAAATAGAGCAGCGCTACCAGGATCGCCTCACTCAGCGTCTTCTCACCGCCACAGGCCCCGAGTTCAATCGCCAACGTCTGCTTGAGGAAGTCGCCGTCCTCGTTGAGCGCAGCGACATCTCTGAAGAGTTGGCCCGCATGCACACCCACATCGGCCACTTCCGCGAGCTGCTCGCCGCCAGCGGAGAAGTGGGCAAGAAGCTCGATTTTCTGCTTCAGGAAATGAATCGCGAAGCCAACACGCTGCTCTCAAAAACCGGCGGCGTGGGCGGCAAAGGCACACAGATCACAGAACTTGGATTAGCGATGAAAGCAGAAATCGAAAAGGCCCGCGAACAGATTCAAAACCTGGAGTAGAACCGCGGCTGGAAGCGGAAGACTGAAAGGTCGATAGACAGCTCAACAGCCGGAAGACAAGCAAAGGAACAAATCACGTGGCAGGTATTCTCTTTATTATTTCGGCGCCGTCCGGTTCGGGCAAAAGTACGCTGGTAAGCGAATTGCGCAAGCAGGTAAGCGGCGTGGAGTTCGCCATCTCGTGGACCACCCGTGCCCCGCGCGGCTCTGAGGCGCATGGACGCGAATACAACTTCACCTCGCGCGAAGAATTCCAGAGGATGCTCGACGCCGGCGTTTTTCTTGAGCATGCCGAGGTCTTCGGCAACTTCTACGGCACCGCGCGCCAATCGCTTGAGGAAGCCCGTGCCGCCGGACACGACCTGCTTCTCGACATCGACGTGCAGGGCGCGGCCCAGGTTCGCGCCAAGATGCCTGAAGCCGTCAGCATCTTTGTCATGCCTCCCAACCCCCGTGTTCTGCGCACCCGCCTCCGCAATCGCAGCCGCGCCGAGGGCGTCGTCAACGAGGAAGAAGTCTACCGGCGCCTCAACGCGGCGAGCAAGGAGATTGAGAATTATCGCGAGTACGGTTATATTCTGGTCAATGACATCCTGGACCGGGCCGTAGCGCAATTAGAGGCCATCGTGCTCGCCGAGCGGTTCTACCGCAATGGCGAGGCAATCGCCTACCGGTCGCGAAGGGTGTTGGAAGTGGCGGCAGCCTGCCTGCAAAGCAATTCGGCGGAAAGGCTGAAGCCTGTGCTGGAAGCGTTTGGAATCTTTGGCTCTTCCCGCCAGCAGCAATTCGAGTTCGACGGTGACCCGGATGAGGGGGAATCGGACGAAGAAACCAATGACGATGACCCGGATAAAGGGGATTCGGACGAAGAAACCAGTGACGATGGAAAGGAAACCGATGACCATTGAGACCAACTTCGATTCCAACTACCGCAAGGTTCTTGTCGCAGCGCGCCGCGCACGCCAGATTCAAAGCGGTTCCCACGCTTTAGTCTCCAGCCAGTCCACCAAGGCCTGCCGCATCGCCCAGGAAGAAATCGACGCCGGAAAGATCGCCTACCTCAAAACCACGGCTGAAGTCGTAAAGCCTCTCGTCGAAGGCCCGGCCATTCCAATATTGCTTAGTTAGCGCTCCACTGCTGTCTTCCTTATTGCCTCCCTCGTGTTCTACACTTCGAAACGTTCTACAATCGAGCCATGCGTGTCACCGTGGGTGTCTCCGGCGGAATTGCCGCCTACAAAGCGGCGGAGCTGGTTCGCGCCTTGCAGCGCCAGGCCCTTGAAGTCCATGTCGTCATGACCAATGCGGCTGTCAAATTTATTCAGCCGCTCACCTTCGCCTCCCTCACCGGCCACAAAGTCCTCACCAGCCTCTGGGAAGACTGGGCCGAAGGCGACGCAACATCAGAACAGAACGGCATCGAACACATCGCCGAGGCGCAATGGTGCGATGCCCTCGTCGTAGCCCCTGCCACCGCCAATATCCTGGCCAAATTCGCCCACGGCATCGCAGACGACTTCCTCACCACCATGTACCTCGCCACCCAGGCGCCCGTGCTCGTGGCCCCGGCCATGAACGTCAACATGTGGGAGCATCCGGCCACCCAGGCCAATCTTGAAATCCTCCGCCTGCGTGGCGTCCGCGTCATTGAGCCCGGTTCCGGCGACCTGGCCTGCGGCATGGTCGGCGCCGGTCGCATGGCCGAGCCGGAATCCATCGCCGACGCGGTCCTCAGCGCCTTGGGCCGCCGCCACGACCTCGCCGGGGAAGTCGTCCTCGTCACCGCCGGTGGCACTCGCGAAGCCCTCGACCCGGTCCGCTACCTAGGCAACCGGTCAAGTGGGAAGATGGGCTACGCCCTCGCTGAAGCTGCGCAGAGCCGTGGCGCAAAAGTCATCCTCATCAGCGGGCCGTCCGCCCTCCACCCTCCCGCCCACTGCGAGCTGGTAAAAATCGTTACCGCTGCCCAAATGCGTGAGTCCGTCCTCGAACGCATGACCGAAGCCACGCTCGTTATCAAGGCCGCCGCCGTGGCAGACTACCGCCCCGTCATCGTCTCCGAGCAGAAGCTCAAGCGCACCGGTCCACTGATGCTCGAACTCGCGCCCACCGACGACATCCTGGCTGAAGTCGCCCGCCGCCGCCGCCCCGGCCAGCTCATCATCGGCTTCGCCGCAGAAACAGAAAACCGCCTCGAAAACGGCCGCGCCAAGCTGCTCCGCAAGGGTGCCGACGCTATCGTGGTCAACGACGTTGCCGGAGAAGGTGTAGGCATTGACGCCGACGTCAACGCGGCGACTTTCCTCACCACCTCCACGGCCATCGAGCTGCCCGTCATGCCCAAGCGCAACCTGGCCGACCGCATCCTCGACGAAATCCTGACCCTCCGCCGCCCGCGTTCGATGGTCCTCGAGTTCGACGAGCATGTCGACGAAAAGGCCCGCCAGGACCAGGTGCTGCAACAGGCCGTTCCGCCCCCCGCCAACCGCCGCCTCATCATCGAGGAGTAGCGACCTTGGCGCAATCTCCAGTCTCTCCAAAAATGGACCCCGCAACCCGCGATGCCCTCATTGAGCGTGTTCGCTTCTACCGCGACCTCGGCCTCACCGAGTTCTACCGCCGCCCCGTCGACCCCGCCCTGCTCGCCTCTCTCGATACCACAACGTCTTCTCATTCTGAGCAACTGCAGGGAGTCGAAGAACCTGCTTCCCTGACTCCGGTCGACGTTGACGGAATCGACGAACCTCAACCAGGCTCCCCCCAAACCTCTCAGGAGAACCCACCCATTCCACCCCGCAAGCCCATCTTCACTCCGCCCCAGCAACCCGCCATCACTCCCGCCGCCGACCGCGCCGCTGCCCTCCAGCTCATCCGCGATGACATCGGCGACTGCACCCGCTGCGCTCTCCACAAGGGTCGCAACAAGATCGTCTTCGCCGACGGCTCTCCCGACGCGCGCCTCTTGTTTGTCGGTGAAGGCCCAGGCGCGGACGAAGACGCGCAAGGTATCCCGTTTGTCGGCAAGGCAGGCCAACTGCTCAACAACATGATCGTCGCCATGGGTCTCCGGCGCGACCAGGTCTACATCGCTAACGTCGTCAAGTGCCGACCCCCTGGCAACCGCACACCGGAACCCGAAGAGGGCAACACCTGCTCGCAGTTTCTCTTTCGCCAGATCGATGTGGTGCGTCCGCAGGTCATCGTCGCGCTTGGTGCAACGGCCGCCACATACCTCCTCGGCCAGCGCCAACCGCTTGCCGGCCTGCGCGGCCGCGTCCACGCATGGCGCGGAAGCCAGCTCATCGTCACCTATCACCCGGCATACCTGCTTCGCGATCCGCGCCAGAAAAAAGAAGCCTGGGCCGACCTCCAGATCGCCATGCGCGAACTGGGCCTCAATCCGCCGGCCAAGGGATGAAACCTGGTCCAGCCATAACCGTAGCTGCTTTGTATCTGGGCATGGCTTTAGCCGTGCCGATAGAGCCGGTTAAGAAGAAGTGGGCTTTAGCCCCTGCAGCCAAAGGTTTGTCGGTAAATAAGAAGCCGGAGTTGGTTAACCAACTCCGGCTTCGCATTTGAGTTACACGCAGTTAGTGAGAGCCGTGAAAATCGAACAAGCTCAGTAAGTCATCGATAGCTGGGCTGTTCACCGGCACATACGGATTATCAGGCGTCGCAATGGGATTGGGGAAGTTATCCCGGCTGCGGTTGGTAATTGCCGGCAGGCCCCAGTTCGCTTCGATAAACTTGATGATCGAAACGTGGTCCGCATACTCGTGGGCAATGTGAGCCCGCCGCGAATACGGAGACACCACGAGCAGCGGAATCCGCGTCCCATCGCCGAAGTAATCCAGTGGCTGCACATAGCCGGAGTCGTAGTAACCGCCGCCTTCATCCATGGTGATAAAGATCGCAGTCGTTGCCCAGAGCTTTGGATTCGACTGAACCTCGTCCACGATCTTTTTCACGAACGACTCGAACAGATCCAGCTTCGAAGAAGCCGGATGCCCATCCACTAGTCCGCTGGGCTTGACAATGGAGACAGCGGGCAACGTATTGTTCGCAATGTCGCTGTAGAGGTTCGCCGTATCCTGGATATGCGCCGTGCGGACCGCTGCGTTGGCCATGATCGAGGTGTCGTACTGGAAGGGATTGCAGATGGTGCAATATTCATCCGACTTGCTGCCGATGGCGCCGTAGTTAAGCTGATAGGGATCGGGAACGTAATTGTCCCACTGGTCGCCGTAGTACTTCCACGATACGTTGGCTGCAATCAGGGAGTCGCCGATGCTCGGAACCGAGGACGGCGGAATGGTGAACGGCGTATTGGCCACATTGTTATCGGTATAGGCGTTGTGGCCATTGCCGAAATACCCTGGGTTGTAATTGTTGAGCAGATAGTAGTGACCCGCTTCGCAGCGTGAGTCAATCGGCGTAGGCAGCGACTTCAGATAGTCCAGGATAGGAGCCACACCCGGCTGTGTCGCGTCATGGCAGTTCGTATAGGAGCCGCCGCCAAATACGGCGCTACCGAAACCGCCGCCGCCGTATCCATCTTCCGTATACCAATTGTTGGTGCCGGAGGCAGGATTTGGATCCTCCACTTCATTTACGACGCCGGTGTTGAGTGTGCCCTTGTAGACAGTCGCGTTCTCGGGCGGTTCAGCCGCATGACCGTTGCCGTCGCTGAACCAGATGGCATCGGCATGGCCGAACATGATGTGGTTGGCGCCTGTGCCGCCATTCACCGATTGATGGAAGTTATCGCTCATCGAATAGGTGTCCGCAAGCGACTTGAAGTACGCCGCGTCACCCTTCTGAACGTTGTAGAAGCCCATCGATGTCGAACCCTCCCCCGTGGTCACCGAACCAGGCAAGTATTCGGTGCTGAAATTCGAGGGCTGTTTCACGCCGTTCGTACCGGCGCCCACAGTCACTTCTACCCAGGGAAACAGTTGTGCATTGCAGCCCGAAGGATTGTCCTGAGTCACGTTCGCCACGCCGCAATCAAGTTGCTGCCACATCTGGTAGAAGCGATGCACCGGGCTCGCGGAATAAGAGTTGTCGGTAAAGGTCTTGCCATTCGTCAACTGGAACGGCCCGGCGGGAAGTGCATCCACGTTGGTGATGCGCTGATCCGGTACTCCACTGGTCTGTCCCGTGCCGCCCGTGACGAGGTATTGGTATCCCTCCGTCGTCAAACCGTTTTCAGATTGCATGGCCAGTGTCAGGCTGTCGCCCGCCACATAGGAGTCCGTTGGTCCGCCGACTAGTGGCGCGGGAAGCTCATCACCGGGAAACGAGGATTTTCCTGGGCTGAGCATGAATGCGTCAGGTTTCTTATCGGTGGCTGCCTTCTGCGCCGCTTTTGAGAAGTTTGGGCCGGGCGTTCCATCGGCTTTTATAATGCCTTCCGACAAAAGGTTATAGACCTTTTCGCTTGTGTTCTTCGGGACATAGGTGGCGAACACGTGGTCGAAGCTGCGATTTTCGCCGATGATCACGATCACGTGCTTGATGGGTGTGCTTGTATCGTTATCGCGGGATGGGGTTTCAGGTTGGCCGGCAGCGAATCCGGTGCCGAGTGCGAGCTGAAATGTCGCCACGGAAACGAATCCCGTCCTTAGGGCGCGCATCACTGTGAGTGCAATCTTTCTGAGGGTCATTCAATTCCTCCGGGGAAGGTAGGCCTTATGGGCCTTGGATGGAGGTCATGTTAGCCCCCGAATATTACAGCTATGAGTATCTTGATCTTTAAAATCTGGTAACTCACTAGCATCGTAAAACGGGATTTGATAACTCGAAATTGAACTACAAATATTAACTCCAAACCCAGCCAACGCGGCGTTACGGTTTTGCATCAGCGCTGATTCATCTCTTAGTTTCTTTGCGGGCTTGGGTCCACTCGGATCGACCCCATCATCCCCTTGTCCTCGTGTTCCAGCAGATGACAGTGGTAAACAAATGTCCCAACCGTGTTCGGGTCCCGGAAATCCATTCGTACGCGAACACTCGGATAGGCTAGCGTCCGTCCGTTGTAATACGGAACGTTCACCGTATCGCGAAGGAAATTCTCGTTCACGGGCTGACCATCGTAATTCAACAGCAGAAAATGCAATTGATGAATGTGAAACGCATGCAATTCATTCGATCGGTTCTCGATAATCCAATCCTCCACTGTGCCCTGCTGCGCGACGATATTCGGAAGATCCGAGCTCATATCGAACATCTTCGGTTCCTGCCCGTCCACAGTCAGATAAAACTCAATGGCACTCGTGGGGTCGTTGGGCACAGCCAACTTTTCTGAGAAGTAGAGCCGTCGCACGCGCACCGGAGCCACGTCTCCAAGCCAGGCCTTGCTCGGCGGCGGTAGAGGCTCCGGTGCGCCACGCAATTTCGAAAGGGGCTCGGGTGCAGTAGGCGAAGCCACAATGGTTGCAAGCGCCCGGTTGGGATCATTTTCGCCGCCCGGGCCTGTATCCACTGTGCGCGTCACCAGCAATCCCGTTTGGCCCATCGGCGGCCCGGTGACGATGAACTCTACCCGCGCACCGGGAGGCACGCCGAGATGGGTCTGCGGATCCACGGATTCACCCGTCGGATCGCCGTGACTCATCGGCACTCCATCCATGGCCACAAGTTCCAGCGGTTGCGGCACGCGATTGAACAGAACGGCAAGGTTCAGATAGGTGATGGCGGAAGCATTCAATACGCGCCACAACTGGCGCTCGCCGGGTCTCATCTGAATTGTTGCCGGAGGGTAGTCCGGGTAGGGAACCGGAACATAATTAATTGATAAATCCTTGGCGGGCTTGCCGAAGCCGGTGCCATTGTTCGCCGCGTCCCCATCGCGGTCGATAAGAAACTTCGGCACAACAGGCTCCGATTTCGAAGGCGGCGCATTGGGATTGAGCAGGTCCTGGTCACGAATGATGAAGACACGCTCGGGCAGTCTCGCCGCCGCTCTTTTGGCGTGTTCAATACCTTCCACGATAAGTGCGCCGGAAGCGCCGCCGAGTAGCGGAACCTTGCTGTAGCCGTGGATGTGCGGGTGATACCAATAGAGGCCCGGAGGCTCATCGTCCGGGATGCGAAACCGATACTCGAATGGAGGATCGCCGGGCTGAATCGAAGTTCTCAGAACTTCGTCTTGATGGCAGACCGGAGGAATGGTCAATCCATGAAAGTGAAGGTTGGTCGATACCGGACTCATGGTGCCACCGGCGCAGGGATCGCCATTTTTCTCCGCACCCTCGTGCGCATGTACATGCACCGGCGATACGGTCTGAGAGGTTAGGGTATCCGGGGACAGATTGGTGAGTTCATTCTTCAAATGAAGAATCACCAGGTCGCCGGGACTCACACGCAGATTGGGCGATTCATGCCCCTCCGCGTCGGTGTAGCAATAGCGGACAGACCCATCCGGTTCTTGCGAATTGCGGATCGTCAGATCCACACTCAGCACTCCGTCTTTACTGCGCACGTCCGCAGGCTCCCCGACAATGCTTCCAGGTGCGGGACGGGCGCATACATCTTTTGCGGGCTGTGCGTGTAAAGACAGGTGCACCAGGTAAACAGCGATTACAACTAGAAATCGGCGAACGGATAGTTCCATGGAGGAGGCTGCTCGCAGGCTCGTTGGGCCGTAGTAGATTTCCGAACGCGCAGTCTGTCTGGCGCCTCCTCAGTCTTAGCCTTCCACATTAACGTCTCGTGAATCGCGTCTCAAGATTCGATAGATCGATTCGATGGGATGCGGAGCCTTAATGTGCCGGCGCCACCGCCGCAGCCGCCTTCGCCTTTTCATACGAAGGGACGAACTTCTTGGTGCCCAGAGCATACGGAATGGTGATGCCTACCTCGACGGGCTGCCCGCCCACCAGGTACGGCTTGTACTTCCACTTGTTCACCGCGTGTTCAATTGCGTCCCGCACTTCCTCGTTCGGCGCATTTGCGAATTCGAGGTCTGCCTTTACGGTCCCGTCTTTCTTAATCACCACCGGCATGAACGCCATTCCCGTATAAACAGCGCTGCCGTTATAAGTGGAGCCGACCGTAGGAACGGGAATCGACGCGCCCACCTCATACGTCGATTCGGGCCAGGGCATACCCGGCTCAATGTGATAAGGCTCAAGAATCGCGTCCTTCCCCGGCTTGGTAAGCCCCGCATCCGGTGTCGTAAGCGGCTCAAGAACCGTGACTTTTATTTCACTTATCATATTGCCGTGCTGCAGGATCTTCACGTCCCTGGCCACAAAGTGGTCCTGGAATGGCTGCAAGTCGCCGAACTGCACCACGTTGTCGTTAGTGGACTCGAGCTGCAGGTGCATGTTGTCGTCAAAGCACATGTTAGGAAACTGCAGGTCGGGGTTTGACTGGTCGGCATAGCGCCACGGATTCACAACGGAAACGCAATTCAGGACGGTGCCGGCAGGACTGAAACGCTTTCCGTCCAACTCGTAATCGGCCTTGATATTGCCGGCCAGGTAGAGCGGGTCAACCACCGGGCGGCCAACGTGCTCGTTCATCGTGGAAGGGTTGAATCCGCCTCGACTCTTGCTACGATAGCGCTCGAAGCGCGAGAGGCTCATCTCCCACCCGCTGTACTCCTGTTCGCTACTCGAATAAATGCGGCGCCACTGATAGCGGCTGGTGTACCACTCTTCCACGGTGCCGGTCTTCGGTTTTTGGGTAGTATCGTAGTCCCACAACGTAAATTGTGCTTTCAGATGCCATGGCTTCATGTCGTCGCCCACCAGGGCGTTGATCTTCATGCCGGTTTCGAGAAAGTGGTGCGCGAGGGCACTGACCTGGGGCGAGGATGGAGCGGATTGCCCGGCCGGCTGGCTGGTCTGCGCGGGAGGCTGGCTTTGTGCAGTTGCCGTGGTGTCTGGAGTGCCGGCACGACCGCCGCCGCGACCTTGCGCATAGCCAAAGGCCGATGTGGCAACCACAAGGAATACAGCCGGAGCGCATAGCGTTGCGGCGAATCGGTGAGAAAAACCTGCGTCCATTTTCATAAGTCCCCACATAAAGCGACCCACGCTGCCCACCAAAACAGCAGTGAAAGAGTGGGTCCGGTTTGGTGTTGTTGAAGCAACCAGTGTCGCGCCGGCAAGCTGTTCAGGCCTGGTCGCGCCACAGATAAACGCCGCCGAGAAGGCCGGTCTCATTCGAGACGATCTCAACGTTCTTCGGCGGCAGAAAGTCGATCTTCTTGGTGTTGCCGCCGCCGAGATAAAGATGGTCCCAGTTGAAAAGCGCTTCGGTGTACTTGATGGCGTCCTGGAGCAGCTTGTTCCACTCCTTCTTTCCGTATTTGTCCAGACCGCGGCGGCCCAGGTAATCCTCGTAGGTCATGCCCTTCTTGCGCCAGATGTGGTGGCCAAGCTCAAGGCCGGGGACGAGATGGCCGCTGGTGAAGAGGGCAGCGCCGAGGCCGGTGCCCAGGGTGAGGACAAGCTCCACGCCGTGACCCTTGATGGCGCCGTACCCCGCAACATCGGCGTCATTGCCCACGCGGACGGGCTTCTTCCAGCGCTTCTCCAACTCCGCCTGCAGCGGGAAGCCGCCTGCCCAGAGCGGATGAAGGTTGAAGCCGAGATAGGTGCAGCCGTGCTTCACCACACCGGGAAATCCCACAGACACGCGGTCAAAGGGCGGCATGAGCTTCTTTAGTTCGTCCAGGCTATCGAGCACCGCGTCTGGAGTTGGCACGGCAGGCGTGACCACGCGCTGCCGTTCGCTGAGTGGGTTTCCATGGTCGTTAAGCAGAATGGCCTTCAGGCCCGATCCGCCAATATCAATGGCCATAGTCGTGGGGCCGGAGGGTTTGTACTTTACGCCCGCGGACGAGGCGGGCGCGGCAGGCGTAGCGGATTCAGGCTTGGGTGTCATCAGCAATGAATTGTACTTCGCCGGACCCGGATTGTAATTTGCGGAAAAAAGGGTGCTATTCAATTGACGTTAAACAGCCCCGCTGGGACGAATCAGAAGCCAGGGTTTCAACTGAGCAGTATTGCGATAAGTGGGTTCTCAAACAACCAAATCCGTGCGAGCCTCCCGCGAGTGTCTGCCGCATCGCAGATGCCTATTTCGAAGCCGCCGCCGGAGTTTGAAACTCCTCATTCATCCAACTCTTGATTGCGTCCATGTTCTGCTCGCGGCCCAGAAAGTCCTTCACGAGCTGGGGAGCCGGCTTACTCGCTCCGGGTTCCAGAACGGCGCGGCGGTAGCGCATGGCGGTGGGGCCGTCCAGCAGGTTGCTCTTGTCGAACTGGGCGAAGAAGTCGATGGCGATCACCTTATCCAGCACATACGTGTAGTAGTTGGAGGCATAGCCGACCAGGTGCGTGAACGAGGCATACATACGATTGCCGTCCACCTGCGTGTAAGGGCTGAAGCGCGCGCTATCGGCTGCCAGCAGCGCGTCGAAATCGATCGAAGCGGGAGCCTGGTCGTGGACCTGGAATGCGTAGCTCGCGTAGAACAGCTGGCCCTGCAGCCACCTGGCACGCCCGTAGGCGCTGGCGGCGTTCATCTTCGCAATCAAGCTTGCGGGGAGTGTTTCGCCGGTCTGGTATTGCTTGCCGAAGGATTGCAGAATGGCTGTATCGTGGAACATCTCTTCCAGCATCTGCGAAGGGGATTCGACGAAGTCTCCCTCGACGTTGAAGCCTCCCGCTCCGGACCACTCGCCCTGGCTGCCGAGGATGTGGTGCATAAGGTGTCCGAACTCGTGAAAGAAAACAACCACTTCGCTGTACTGCATCAAGCCCGGATCGCCTGCATTGCCGCCGGAGAAGTTGCACACCAGCATGCCTTCAGGAAGCTGGCGTCCATGAATGCCGGGAAGCACGGGCGAACTGGAGAACCATTTGTCCTTGCCGTCGCGCGGATGCATGTCGAGATAGATACGGCCCAGCAGCTTGCCCTCATGACCCGGTGCGGCGTCGTACACATCGAATGTGTCCACAGATTTATCCCAGACAATCGCATCCTTGACGGGTTTGAAAGTTAGATGGAAGAGACGCGCCGCGGTCTTCAGAATTCCGGCCTGCACCTCGTCGTAGGGAAAATAAGGGCGCACACTCTGCGCGTCGAAGTCATATTTCGCGCGGCGGTACTGCTCGCTCCAGTAGCCTGCATCCGCCTGGCTGATTGCGGTGAGCCCAGGCTGCTGCGTTTGCGCAAAGGCAAGCAGTTGATTGTATTCGCGCGTTGCTGCGGAGCGTGAAGCGTCGTCAACCTGCTGGATGAGGCGCTCAATCCCGGCGGCAGAGCCGATCATCTGGTCGGCCGTGGCCAGGTCGGCATAGTGGGCGTAGCCAAGCGTGGTCGCAAGCTCCTGTCGCGCGGTAAGCAGGTCGCGGAGCACCTGCACGTTTTTCGGATAAGAGCGCTGGTTATAGGCAAGGAACATTCTCTTTCGCAGTTCCGCGCTTTTCGCGAAGCTCAGCACCGGCTGCACATCGGGCTGCTCGGTGGTCAGGGTATATGTGCCGTCAGCGGCGGGCTTGTGCAATGCGATGTAGTCGGCAGGCAGGCCGTCGAGCTCGTCCTTGGTCGCGGTTATCTTGATGGTGCCATCGGCTACGTTGCGGCCAAAAACGAGCGAGAGATCGGTGATCTTGTCCTGAAGAGCGCGAATTTTTGCGCGCGTAGCGTCATCCTTGTCCACGCCGGATAGCCGGTACTCCAGCAGCTGCCGTTCCAGGTAATGGCGCGTTGGCGGATCGTTGGCGGGCAGTGGAATCGCGGTGAGTGCGCTATAGACCTTCTGATTCAGGCTCAAATCGGTGGAGGCAGAGCTGACCTTCGCAGTCATCGCCTGGCCCTTGTCGCGCAGCGCCGCGGCGTCAGCCAGCGCGTAGAGCAACGCGGCGTTGTTTCCCGCAATCGACAACTGGTTCTGGGCATCGTCGAAGGGGCGCAGCGTGTTTTCAACCGTGCGCGGACCGGTCACCGCGAGCAGCTTGTCTACGTCAGCCTGCGCGTCGGCCAGGCGCTGATTGGTCCAGGCCTCAACTGCGGCCGGGTCGCTACCCTGGACCCAGGCATGCAGCGGGTCGGCGGAGGGTTGCTGGGCGGGTAACACCGGAGCGGCAACGGCGGCCGCGGCGAAGACCAAGGCAAGAGCGGTGGCGGACAGTCGGGAAAAATGCATGTTTGAGTATCTCATTTGGACGGAAGCCAAAGGAATAGGCTCCGGGGTGAATGGCGTCGAGCGGGCCGGCCCGCCCTTGCGCATGCGATGGGGTAAAGGCCAATCCCATTACACTGAGTGTTGCCTCCGATGCATCCATTCTGCGAAGTCGCGCTGCCCGTGCCGCTGGACCGGACGTTTACCTACGCTGTCAGGGAGGACCAGTTTCCGCAGCGGGGTGCGCGCGTAATTGTGCCCTTCGGAAAACAAAAACTGGTTGGAGTGGTGACCGCACTCAGCGACGTCGCCCCGGCTGACTTTGAAGCGCGATATCTGGAAGCCGTCCTGGACGACGAACCGCTGCTGAGCGATAGCCTGCTCAAGCTGGCAGAGTGGATGGCGCAGTACTATCTTGCGCCGCTGGGCGAGGTGTTGCGGGGCATGCTGCCGCTGATGGCGGAGGTGCGCAGGACGGTCTATTACCGGATTACGGACCTGGGCCGGGACGTTTTGGCGGGCAGTCTTGATGGGGACGTTTCTCGTCCCCTGGGTCCAAAGCGGCGCGGCAAGCTATCCGGTGAAGAGCAGGATATGGAGCGCCGGGTTCTGGCGCGCCTTGCGGATGGGGAGCCTGTTAAGGTTTCCACGCTGCGCACTGCGACCGCGGCAACATTGCCATTGCTTGCCGGCCTGGTGCGCAGAAAGTGGATTGCGCGTGAGACCACGGCTGCTGAACGCGATGCGCGCCGCACTGAGCGTTTTGCGGTGCTCATTCCCGAAACGCGGCTGCCGAATTTGACTGACAAGCAGCAGACGATTCTGGCGGAGCTGGCGGCGTGCGGAGGCGAGTTGCCGCTGACGGAGTTGCGAAGCAAAGACCTCCCCAGCTCGACGCTGCAAACGCTGGTGCGGCGCGGGCTGGTAAGGATTGAGGAGCGGGCGCAGGCGTTTCGTATGGGCGGTCTCACGCCTGCGGCTGCGCCGTTCAAGCTGAACGAGACGCAGATGGAGGCGTTGGCCAGCGTGGCTGCGGCGCTGGGGGCATTCAAGCCGTTTCTTCTGCATGGCGTCACAGGCTCGGGAAAAACCGCCGTGTATTTGGCGGCGATGCAGAGAGCGCTCGATCGGGGATTGTCGTCGATCCTGCTGGTGCCTGAGATTGGGTTGACACCGCAGACGGTCGGCCTGCTGGATCAGGCGTTCGGACAGCGCGTAGCACTGCTGCACTCCGCGCTGACGCCGGAGGAGCGTAGCGATCAATGGCGGCGAATCAAATGCGGCGAGGCGCAGATCGTGGTGGGCACGCGGTCGGCGATCTTTGCGCCGGCGCCGCGGCTGGGCTTGATCCTGGTGGATGAAGAGCACGACCAGAGTTACAAGCAGGAGGAGACGCCGCGCTACAACGCGCGCGATGTAGCCGTGATGCGCGCCAAGCTTGAGTCCGCAGTGGTGGTGCTCGGGTCAGCAACGCCGTCGCTCGAGAGCTGGCAGAACTCAGGCGCCGGCAAGTACACCCGCATCGACATGCTCGACCGCGTCATGAATCGGCCGCTGCCGGAAGTTGAACTCATCGACATGCGGCAGGAATTTCAGCAGACGGGGAAGGAACAGCTCTTTTCGCGCGCGCTGGTCGAGCAGACGAAACAAGCATTGGACCGCGGCGAGCAGGCGCTGATTCTCCTCAACCGGCGCGGCTACTCGTTTGTGGTTATCTGCCGGGCATGCGGCGAAAAACTGGAGTGCGAGAACTGCGCAATCTCACTCACGCACCACAAGCCGCCGGCGGCCGAGACAAGTGAAGATGAAGCTTTAGCGCGGAGTGGCCAGCGGCTTGAGTGTCACTATTGCGGATTCAGGCGAAAGGTGCCGGCACGATGCCCCAAGTGCGATAGCGAACATCTCTACTTCCTGGGCGTCGGCTCGCAACAGGGAGAAGAACGGCTGGCGGAGATTTTTCCGTTTGCGCGTATCGGGCGCATGGATCGCGACAGCGTGCGCGGGCGTTACGACCTCGAACGGTTGCTGGCTCGGCTGCATTCGGGCGAGATCAATTTGCTGGTGGGCACGCAGATGATTGCCAAAGGACACGACATTCACGGCATCACGCTGGTAGGGGTGGTGGGCTGCGACCATGCGCTCTCCATGCCGGATTTCCGCGCAGCCGAGCGAGTCTTCCAACTCATGACGCAGGTCTCAGGCCGCGCAGGCCGTGGCGAGTTACCCGGCCGCGTCGTCGTGCAGACCTACTATCCAGACCACTACGCAATCGTCGCCGCCGCCAAGCATGACTACAAGAGCTTCGTCGATCGCGAAGTCAAGTATCGCCGATGGATGCATTACCCGCCATTTGGCGTGCTTGCCAATGTGCTCATTCAATCGCCCAAGCTTGAAGAGGCAGTTGCGTGGGCGGGTGAACTGGGCAAGTGGTTTCAGAAAGCCGCGCCCAAAGGCGTGCGCGTACTGGGGCCCTGCACCGCGCCCATCGCCCGCATCAAGGGCATCTATCGCTTTCACATGATCCTGAAGGGCGCTTCGCGAAAGGCGCTCAACACGGCTCTTCGGGCAATGCTGCAACATGCCGATGCGGCCGGCGTTCCGCGACGGAATTTAATCGTGGATGTGGATGCGCTGCGGCTCATGTAGCCACCTGCGGGTATCTGTTCGCCAAGGCTTTGTCACAGTCATTCCCGCCGGGCGTGCATTAGAATTGCTGCGCGAATCGAGGTGCGCAATGGAATATAGCAACGCATTTCTTGGAAGACCTGAACAGCCAAGCGAGGCCGAAGTCACAGCCGCGCTCGGATCGACCGCGAAGCTCTGGACCGGATTCATCGAGTGGATGGCGAAGGAAGAGGGAGTTGCAGGACAGGAGTGGAAGGGAATCTGCGTCAACAAGTACGGGTGGAGTCTGCGATTGAAACGGAAGAGCAGGAACATTGCGCATCTCGGCCCGGGAGACGCCTGCTTTATGGTGTCGTTCGCGTTGAGTGACAAGGCGCTGAAGGTCGCGAAGGAAGCCCACCTGCCCAAAGCCGTCGTGGATGCTCTGGATGCGGCTCCGCGTTATCCCGAAGGAAACGCACTTCGCCTCGTCGTACACAACGCCGGCGACGTCGCGGCTATTAGAAAAATCGCAGCCATAAAGCTGGCGAATTGACACGGTGCCACGACTCTCTCGCGAGGGGCATCGGGCGGGCCCTCGCGCGGGACAGCCTGAGCAAGCCATTGGAAAATAACGCGCATCCACAGTCAGGTGCAAATCGAAATAAGCTACTCATTTTAAATGTGTTACGCCAACATCTCGTGCAATATCAGCGCATTTTCCAAAAAAGTGTCAAATTCTCTGCAACCCTTTTGCCCGATTAGTTCAATTCTCAGCAACCCAAACCATCTGAAAAGGCTGCCCGGTAGGTTCATGTCTCAAAGAAAGACAACCCTCCGAGCAGCCATTTCGCATGTTTTGTAACCAGATAGGCCACCTTTTCGGCTATGTAGAACAACCCTCCAAGCAGCCATTTGACTCCTGAGGTCTGACCACTGCGATCGCTCCCGCGACGAACGGCGGGCTTGTCAGAAAGCGCGAATCAGGTCCAGAAGCGAGTTGTCATGGAAGGGAGTAGGCGTGAAGGTCAGCGCAAAGATGGCGAGCGCCGTGATGCCAAGCAGCGCGCGCCCACGGTCCAGCGGAGCGTCAATGGAGACCGCTGGATGGCGCATGGCCGGCAGAAGCAGGATGACGCCCCAGAGGATCCATCCCGCCCAGTAGAAGACTCCGCCAATGAGCAGAGCGACAGGCAGAACGCGCGTCGAAACACGATGCAGGCGCGGCGAGATGGCATAGAGGATATGGCCGCCATCAAGCTGTCCGCCGGGTATGAGGTTCAGCGATGTAATGAAGAGGCCGATCCATCCGGCAAGCAGCACTGGATGGGGTGTGAGGCTCTGAAACGATGGCGTGGCGGGCCTCCAGGACGCGAGCAACGCATGCACCATGCGCAGGGTAAGTGGCTCGCCGCCGAAGCGCACAATCGCAACCTCAGCGTTCGCAGGCGCGGGAACGCTGAGGTAAAAGCCCACTGCCACGGCGGCCAGAGAGGCGAGATAGCCGGGAAGCGGTCCGTAGATGCCCACATCCATCAGGGCGTTGCGATGAGGAATGCGGGTACGGATACGTATCACGGCGCCGGCGGTGCCGCTGAGGGTGGGTGCAGGCAGAAGCCATGGAAGCGATGCCGCGATGCGGTGCCAGCGGCAGGCGCAGTAATGGCCGAACTCATGAATCAGCAGAATACTCAGCAGGGATGCTGAGAAGGTCCAGCCGCTGAAGAAAAGGCGGGGATGGCGGGCGAGCCACTCCCATGGCCAAAGATCGCTGTCCCGGACCACGGGTTGCAGCCCGTGCACGAAATTCTGCATGAACCGCGCGCCATTGGCCGTGGTGGTGACCGCAGTGGCGACCAGCAGGAGCAGGGGAAGACCGTAGTTCCGAAAGGTTGAAAGCACTACGGTCCTCGAGGAGAGCCGCCGGGAGGTTGAGGATCACAAGGAACCTCCCGAAGCCTGGAGCCTGGTGTGCAGCGTCTTGGGTTGTGAGCCGCTGCAGATCCGGGGAAGCGGCCTCGCCGTTAGGTTTTTTGCGTTCCGTTCGTTTCCAGGGAATGAAGCTCTTTTCCTGGCTTGAAGCGGACGGCTTTTCCCGGAGCGATGCTCACCTCGGTGCCGGTACGAGGATTACGGCCAATGCCGGTTTTGCGGGCGCGGACGCTGAAAACGCCAAATCCGCGCAGTTCGATGCGCTCACCGGCGGTCAAGGCCTGCTTGAGGCCTTCGAATACGGTATCCACCGCAGCCTCCGCCTTGGTGCGCGGGAGGCCGGTGCGCTCGATAACATGATGGACGATGTCCTGCTTAATCAAAGGGGTAACCTCGCTGGCGCGACTGGAATGACTGTACTACGACCTGAGGGTTTGATGCTACAGGTTTCGCCGGGTTTATGGAAACCGAATTTCTTCAAATCTGTGAACCGGGCGCTCTCCGACGGGGAGAAGCGCCGACCGAGGAGGGGTCATTGTCAATTTCATGCTCCTTTCGTAATATGAAGCATTCGAGCGTAAAACGATACCGGGAGTCTACCCGGGGTTTGATTCCTAAGTGTTCGGCGCGGGAGAAGCATGGCAATTCAGAGCGATCGTTGGATCAGAGAACATGCTACCAAACACCATATGATTGAGCCATTTAGCGAGAAACAGGTGCGCGACGGCGTGATTTCGTACGGGTTGTCGTCGTATGGCTATGACCTGCGCGTTTCCGACGAATTCAAGATCTTTACCATCGTGAACAGCGCTATCATCGATCCGAAGGCCTTTGACGAGCGTTCGTTTGTCTCGGTGCAGGCGGACTCGGTCATTGTTCCGCCGAAATCATTTGCATTGGCGCGGTCCATTGAATACTTTCGAATCCCCAGGGATGTGCTTACGATTTGTGTTGGAAAATCGACCTATGCGCGTTGCGGAATCATTGTGAACCTAACACCATTCGAGCCGGAGTGGGAGGGATTTGTAACACTGGAAATCTCAAACACAACCCCGCTACCGGCCAAGATCTATGCCAATGAAGGGCTGTGCCAAATTCTGTTTTTTCGCGGCGACGAGACCTGCGAGATCAGTTATGCCGATCGCAAGGGCAAATACCAGAACTAGCAGGGAATTGTTCTTCCCAAGCTCTGAGGTTTGTTCCAGGTAACACTTGTTGCATGGGTTTGGATGACAGCGATTCTGATGCGGAATTGCAGACGGAGCGCACATGCGGTCTGACACGGGCACAGTCCTTGTTCCGAGGAACCGGGGGCCAGAAATGTCCGCAAATCGCAGTCTGGCCACCATCCGCGTTGGCTTGGTGACCGATGAACCGATCCGCCTGGAAGGGCTTGTCAGCATCTTCGAACAGCAGACGCAAAGAGGCGTGCGGTTCCTGCCGGTGACGGGGAGCCTTGAGGAGTTGCTGAGTCTTCCCGATCTCGATTGCCTTATTGTGGGACGAAGCTCCTCATTGAGCGGAGTCGAGATTCTGCAGAGGATTCGGCGCGTACGGCCGGCGATCCGCCAGATTGTGATTGGTCAGCTGGAAAACGATGAGCTAATCCAGCAATCGATTATTGCCGGAGCCAGGGCTTACCTGGATCCTGCAGCCGGGCCCGAGGTGGTGCTGAGGGCACTTGATGAGGTGATGAGGGGTAGCATCTGGGCGCCGCGAAGGGTGCTTTCGCGGCTGATTGATCGCCTGCTGACCATTTCCGAATCCCATTCCCCCGAGGCCAACCCACACTTGACAGACCGCGAGCAGCAGGTGCTGGACCTGATTCTTCTGGCGCGCTCAAACCGGGAGATTGCGGATGATCTGGGCATTGAAGAACGTACGGTGAAGGCGCATGTTGGGCGGCTGATGCGGAAGGCGGGCGCGGAGAACCGGATCGAGCTCTCAATGCGGGCTTTGAACGCTCCGCAGATTCCGGGACTGGGGACCCCCGATCGTCGTGGGGAGAATCGTCGTGGTGATAACCGCCCTGAGGGAGACCGCCGGCAAGGGGATCGACGGCAGGGAGAACGGCGGAAGTGAAAACAGCGTGATCTGAGTATTACCTTTAAGTAAACAATATGGTTACTTTCATGCTTACTCCTTAAGTACCGTTGTGCAATGCTGCACTGTTTTGACACACTCGGTTACAGAAACAACGCAGATCTGGGGAAAGGAGTTCCCAGGCTGCATGCGAACCATGAGGCCTGGGAACTCCTATTTTTTTCGAGGTTTACCGCTCGCTCTTCTTCTGTGCCCAACCGAATCAGCCCTCCCCCGTCCAAACAGTAATTAAAATAAACCAGGAGCCCAGATGCCGCTCTTGGTGTCCCAGTCCGCAGATTGGCGCGCGACTTCGTGCGGGATGCGATAGGCTGTTTCAGGATGCTCCTCGCCGTGATGGCGCAAAATGTGCTTTCCCCGGCAACCTGTGGCCTTTTTTCGGGTTTCGACGGAGAGGGGGTCAAGTACCCCCGGGGATGCAGAACTGAAAATCTACGCGCCCGGAACGGCTGCGGAATGAAAAGGACAGGGAAATGAAGAAGAAGATTGCAGCAATTTGCCTCTGCTTCATGCTGACGGGCTCGGCTTTTGCGGCTTCGTCCCGGGAGGATCTGCAGGCACGGATCGATGCGGCCAAGACGGTACTGGACCAGATTATGGGCGCAGGGGACCGCAGCGTTCCACTGGACATTCTGCAGCAGGCAACGTGCGTGGCGGTGGTTCCGGGAATGATCAAGGGGGCGTTTGTGTTTGGCGCCCAGTATGGGCAGGGCGTGGTGACCTGCCGAACGGGTCACGGTTGGAGTGCGCCGGTGTTTATCCGCATGGCCGGAGGGTCGTGGGGTCTGCAGATCGGCGGACAGTCGACCGACCTGATTCTGATTGCGGTGAACGAGCGGGGATTCCAGGATCTGCTTAAAAACAAATTCAAGATTGGCGGAGACGCTTCGGCCGCGGCAGGCCCTGTGGGGCGCGCCGGAACAGCATCTACGGACTGGAAGATGAGTGCGGAGTTGCTCAGCTACTCGCGGGCAAAGGGGCTGTTTGCGGGGATTGATTTGGACGGGACGAGCGTGAGCCAGAACTCGGACGACACGGAGATTTACTTCGGCGCGCCGCACAGCTTTGAGTCGGTTCTGAAGGGTAACGTGGAGGTTCCTGGCGGGGCGGTGCCGTTTGTGAAGGATGTGGCGCACTACTTTATCCAGGCTAAGGATCGGAAGTAGGGGCAGCAGCAAGGAACTGGCAGGGAATGAGGGGCGGCCGGGCAACAGTCTGACCGCTTTTCGTCTATCTGGGCTTGATTGGACCGGCTTATCCCGGACCGTTTCATAGGTTCACTGCGAGGATGTCTGAATGATTCTTGAATCCGCGGTGTTGAATGTGCGGCCCAGGCGGGAAGCGGAGTTTGAAGTTGCCATGCGGAAGGCTCTCCCGTTGATTGCTGCGACGTCGGGCTTTCTCGGCATGAACCTGCACCGATGCATTGAGGCGCCGAATCGTTATCTGCTGCTGATTTCATGGCGGGCGCTCGAAGACCACACGGTGGGATTCCGCCAATCAGAGACGTATGGGCAATGGCGCGATCTGCTGCACCATTTCTACGATCCATTTCCAAATGTTGAACACTATGACGAGGCATTGGCGCTTGTCGATGTTGATGGCGCTGGGGCATAGGTTTGGAAACTGCCGATCTGAGTACTCTGCCTTGAAGCCCTGCGCAGTCTAAACTGATCTTTGCCTTCCACTATGCGGGAAAAACTTGAGTATTGGCTGGTTGTGGCCGTGGCGCGGACGCTGGGGCGGATGCCGCGCGGTCTAGCACGTCTTCTGGCGCGGGTGATCGCGATTCTTGTGTACTGGGCATTTGGGCGGCTGCGGCTGGTGGGGGTGCGCAACCTGGAGCTGGCCCTGCCGGAGGTTCCGGTGGAGGAGCGCCGGAAGATTCTGCGCGGCGTGTATGTGAGCCTGGGGCGGCAACTGGTGGAGTTTTGCCGGATGCCGCGCTATACGGCGCAGAATACGCGGGACTGGATCCGATGCGAGGGCCTCGAGAATTATTTGGCTGCGCAGGCGCGGGGCAATGGTGTGCTTGTAGTGACGGGGCACCTCGGGGCATGGGAGCTTTCGAGCTTTTATCACTCGCTGATGGGTTACACGATGGGGATGGTCATTCGGCGGCTGGATAACCGGTTTCTGGATGATTTTGTGAACAGGATCCGCTGCCTGCATGGGAACCGTGTGCTGCACAAGGACGACTTTGGGCGGGGTCTGCTGCTGGCAATGCGGGCGGGGGAGACAGTGGGGATCCTGATGGATACGAACATGACTCCACCGCAAGGAACGTTTGTGAAGTTCTTTGGCCGGGACGCATGCACCGCGACCGGGCTTGCCCACGTGGCGCGGAAGACCGGAGCGGCAGTGCTGCCGGGGTTTATGGTGTGGGAGGCTGCTGAGCGGAAGTACGTACTGCATTTCGGGGTGGAGATTCCGATTCCGCGAACGGAGGATGCGCAGGCGGATATTCTGGCGGGGACCGAGATGTGCACAGCGGCGATTGAGGCGTGGATCCGGCGCTATCCTGACCAGTGGCTTTGGATACACCGGCGATGGAAGACGCGGCCGGCGGGGGACCCGGGGCTGTATTGAGGTGGGCTTGTGCTTAGAGTTAGTGAGTTGGTCAACGAACTGGGCGGCATACTTGTGAATGGCGATCCAACCAACCTCATTGAAGGCGTGAACACGGTTGACCAGGCCAGGTGGGTCCATCTTGTTTTTGCGGACTCCGAGGCGGCTGCTATGGACGCGCTCAAAAGTAATGCGGGCGCGGTTGTATTGAAGCCGGGCGCGGAGGTTCCGAAATTGTCTGAAAAGTGCGTCGTCGAAATCGACCAACCGCGACTCTGGTTTGCCAAGGCGGCGAAACTGATGGGCCAAGAGCATTTTCGAATCGGAGTTCACCCAGCCGCAACTGTCGCGTCGGATGCCAGCCTTGGAATTGAAGTGAGTGTGGCTGCAGGAGCTGTGATCGAGACTGGAACGCACATTGGGGATCGAACACGGATTGAAGCAGGAGCCGTAATCGGCGAAGGCGTGCGCATTGGCGCGGAGTGTCGGATTTATCCGCGGACGGTGATATATCCAGGAACGACGCTGGGGAATCGGGTTGTGGTGCATGCCGGAGCAGTGCTGGGGGCGGATGGGTTTGGGTACGTGCGCGACGCGAAGACGGGTGCCTATACGCAGTTTCCGCAGCAGGGGACGCTGCTGATCGAGGACGACGTAGAGATTGGGGCGAACTCGACCATAGACCGCGGGGCGCTGAAGGAGACACGGATCAGGCGGGGAACAAAGATCGACAACCTGGTGCACGTGGGGCATAACTGCGATATCGGTGAAGACGTGATCCTGGTGATGGGCACGGGAATCAGCGGTTCGTGCACGGTGGGGAATGGGGCGGTGCTTGCTGGGCAGGTTGGTGTTGGCGACCACGCTACCATTGGGCCGGGGGTGATCCTTGGGGGGCAGGCGGGCGTGCTGAGCGGCAAGACGGTCACCAACGAGGGGCTGAAGCCGGGGACTGTGCTTTGGGGGACGCCAGCGCGGCCGCTGAAGCAGGTTCTGCGGGAGCTGGCGGTTTTGGCGAGGCTGGCAAAACCAAAGCAGTCAACAGGGACTAAGGACTGAGGTTCTGCACTCGCGGCGCCTCAGGCCTGCGGCGGTTGCGTATGGACGGAAGGCGAGGTTGGCGCCTGGCGGTCCGAAGGTTGTCCCAGCGTTGCGTTCCTTAGCAAGATAGCCATGCCGCGGGCACCGTCCATGCGGCTTTCAACCAGCAGGGTGTGAGCGCTTGAGAGGAACTCTGGGTGATGCTCGAAGTGCTTTGCCGCGGCCTGCACCGCGTGGACCACATGCGTCGCGGCAAACTGCTCGCGATGAAAGCCCGCCACGCCGATGAGCAGTCCCTTCATGAGCGTGAACTGCGCGGTGAGGAGTGCGAATTCCTTAGACATGCGGGGCACTGCCCCTGAAAGCATGCCTTCTTTTCCATAGGGAAACTGGCAGCGGATGATGGTGTTTACCAGGTAATTCTCCAGAATGTAGGGATGGCGCTCGATGAAGGGCTGAAAATAGCGGTCGTGTGCGGCATTATAGGTTGCGGTGAGACTCTGAAGTGTGGCACCGGGGCCGTTGCCGATGCCGGTGGTGAACGCCTGAATGCATTCGACAAAGCGCGGCCTGATGTTTGACTTGTGCAGCATGAGGCCGGCGAGGCGCAGGACAATGTCGACCTGGGCGGTGGTGTCAATAGGGAGCGATTGCATTGCGGGCCGAAGCGTACCACCGGCTACGGAGTCTTCGAAGCCGATGAGAAATTCAGCCGTGCTTAATCTGAGGTCGCCGCGCCCGATGGCTTCAAGGCGCTGGCAAAGGATACTGAGCAGAAACAGCCTTTCCCAGAGGGGATTTGTGGGATTGCGCACCAGGGTTAGGACAGTGGTTCGAATGGCCCAGAAGTCTGGCGGCAGGTGATTTGCGCTGTCGTCAGAGGGCGGAATCGCGGGCTCGGCAGGATCAGGCGCGGTGGGCGGGCGCAGGTTTGGCGTGAGAAGAACCAGGCGCGCGGCTTCAGGACAAGAAAGAGTCAGCGCTGTTTCGCGCATGCCGCCGATTGAATGCACAATGCGCGGATATGTTTTGCAAGTGTGAGAGAGCATTTGCTCGCCGAGTTCCGCCTGAATGCCGCAGAGCCGGCCAGGCTGGAGCATCGGACACAGGTTTTCGGCGTTCATGCGGATGGTGGCGAATACGGGCGACTTGTCAGAATTGGCTGGCACCGGCGTTCGCAAGACACTTGCGTGGATGAGTGAGCGCAGCTCGCTTGCGGGCAGTTGCTGGTATTTTTCCCACGTGGCCTGATCGACGGGGACACTCCATCCCTGGCAGCATGTGTCTTCGCATGCGGAACCAATGCAGCGAAATTGGTCAGCGTAAGTGAGGTGGGAGGCCAGGGTCTGGCGCAAAGAGTGTCCCTTCCAGGAAAGCAGCTCAGGTCGGCTGCATCCAGAATGAATTGCGCCAACAGAGATAGCATACGCCAGACCATTGTGAAGACCTCAACATGGGAGGTTCTTCATCAATACGGGTTCAATCTCAGTCCCTCAACCGCTGACGGGGATCGTCTTCTCCACTTTTGCCAACCTCCACCCTTTCCAAAGAATCCAGATACAGAGCGCCAGTTCAAAAAGCATGGTCGGCATCTCGTACCAGTTCACGGAAACCACCCCTCCAAATTCGCGGTGGGTGAGATACGCAGATCCGCACACCCCTTCGAAGAGCGAGGCAAGGATTCCGGACGCCGCGAGGACTCTAGGTATGTAGCGCGACTGGAAGAAAAGCCAGCTAAACAGCAGGGTGCTCAACGCATAGAAGGAGAGGCCGATGTAGTAGGCGTCCCAGCCAGAGGCAAGCTGCAACCCCGCCAGCGCCTGCAATTGCTTGGGGTCGAATGCCTGCAGTGATCCTTGTCCCTTCATCAGGCGCAGAGCGCAGAATGAGCCGAGCACCTGAACGAACCACATCGCGACGTACACCAATCTGGAGAACGCCGCGAACAATGCCACACCTCGATTGATGGGCCTAAGGACCACATACAGCGCCGTTAGCAGCACGACACCAGCAAGGCCATTCAGGCAGGATGCTGTGATAAACATGCGATAAGCATGCTCGTGAGCGATGAGGTTGTGAGCCGTTTCCGCGTCCTGGTTCCAAACTAGAACTAGGGCCAGACCGCGGGTAAATGCATACATCATCAACACGATGGTCAGCGGAAAAGTGATTGCAAAAAGCAGGGCGGCGTAACGCTGTGGCCGATCCATCCTATCTTCCTTTCGAGGCCTTTGCGCACACCGGCCTCGCGGCGGTTTGGGAATCACTCACGCCGGATGCGAAGAATGGAGATCCGCAGACTTCGAAGGGCCGTTCCCCTTCCCGGACGCAGAGGCCTTCATTCGCATATGCAGCGCTTGCGGGAGTTTCCGCACAGACCACATACCGGCGACATTACAAGAAATAGATAAGCCTCTATACGCCAATAGGCGCCAGGTTGTTCCGCACCGTTGCCTTGACGCCGATACGGGACACTGCGGGACTCTTACGGCTTTTCAGTGAGAAAGGGCTCGGGTTTCAGGGAGCCGTCGCGCTGCTTGATGAGCAATTGGACTTTGCCTTCCGCGGCATCAAGCTCCTGCTTGCAGACGGCAGAGAGGCCAACACCCTCTTCAAAGAGCTTGAGCGAGTCTTCGAGGGGAAGGTCGCCTTTCTCGAGTTGATCGACGATGTTTTCGAGCTTCTTTAGCGATTCTTCGAAGGACGGCATGGATGGCTACAACCTCTGCAAGGCTTCCAGAATATCCGATCCCGGGGGACGAGGTGCGGTGTTCCAGCGTAGATTGCGCTAGAAGGCTGTCTATCGGCGACTGATTCCGATAAGAACGGCGAGCAGGAAGGGTGCAATGACCAGGAACAAAAGTACGGCGGAGGCGGAGATTCCCACGATCTTTACAACCTTCCGTGCACGGACGAATTCCGCGTCATTCGTCGAGATTTTGCCGTATTTCAACCACCAGCGAAGGGCCCAAATGGGAAGGGCGATCGACAAGCCGGTAAAGCCAAGCCCGCCCAGCCCGGAAAGGAAAATGACATAACGCAACACGAAGAACACGGGGAGAGCGAATGCGCAGCTCTTCATGTAGCTTGCGTCGCTGACGGCCTGATTGATCTTGGATAGGAGTTCAGCAGCCTTGAGAGCTTCCTCGCGGTCTACGGGTTGCCCGCAAAAGCGGCAGGTTTCAGCGGTATTGTCGATTGTCTCATTGCACTTTGGGCACGGAAATAGCGTGGATGCGTAGCTGGCGGCGCCTATGGTGAACCCGTTGGACATGGAGAGAACCTCCCGTGGTGATCTGTCGGCTTCCGGGACGAGCAATTGTGGTTCCGGTGTTTAGCGGACATGATACGCCACGGAGGCCGTCCTGAACTCTACAGGGCCAACAGCTACGACACGGTTTCAGGCAGGACAGAGGCGATGACTTCGGCGGCGAGGGCATAGCGGCCAAAAGGGGCGCTAACCTGCACGCCTTGCACGAATGGACGCACGGCCTCCAGCATCTCCTGGGCAATGAGAACGCCCTCGCGGCGAGCGGCATCCGGCGTGGCGCACTGGGCCATGCGGAGCATGATCTCTTCCGGCATGGAGACGCGCAGGTCGTTCTTCATGAACTCCGCATTGCGCAGGCTGGTTAGGGGCCAGATTCCGGCGATGACCGGAATACGGAAGCCCTCGATACGCTTGAGGAAGCTTTCAAGGAGTTTGAGGTCGAAGACTGGCTGGGTGATGGCGTACTCGCCGCCGGCCTCGACTTTGTAGGCAAAGCGGCGGATTTCCTGCTCGATGTCAGGGACGCCGGGATTGGCGGCGACGCCGATAGTGAAGTTGGTGCTGGCTCCGATGGCATTGGCCCCGATGTCGAGGCCGTGGTTAAGGCGGCGGACGATGTTGACCAGACCGATGGAGTCAACGTCAAAGACAGCAGTGGCATCAGGATAGTTTCCGAGCTTGGGCGGGTCGCCGGTGAGGCACAGGATGTTGTGCAGGCCGATGGACGATGCGCCGAGCAAATCCGATTGGATGCTGAGAATATTGCGATCGCGGCAGGTGTAATGAAGTACTGTCTCAATCCCGGTGTGCTGCTGAATCTGGATGCAGAGGCTTTGCGCGCTCATGCGGGCGGAGGCGCGCGGCGAGTCGGGCACGTTGATGGCGTGCACGCCGCGCTGGGCCAGGAAACGCGCGCCCTCGATTTCCTTGGTGCAGTCGATCCCTTTCGGGGTGACGATTTCGACCAGGGTGACGAAGGTACCTTCCGCTACCAGAGCCCCGATACGCGAACGTTCGCGGAGCGGCGCCGGGGGCGTTTCAGTGTTGATGGCAGGTGCCGCACCGGTGCTCACTACGCGCGCCTGCGCATCGATGGCACGCATGGCCGAGCGCATGGCGCGGATGTGGTTGGGAGTGGTTCCGCAACAGCCGCCAACGATCTGCGCACCGGCAGCAATGGCCTTGCGGGCGAAGCTAGCCATATATTCCGGCGAGCAGAGGTAGATGTTGCGGCCTTCGACAGCGCGTGGCATGCCGGCGTTGGGCATGGCGGCAAGGGGAAGCGTGGTGGCGGCGCGCATGGCTTCAACGGCGGTGAGGACGGTGGCCGGGCCAGTGGAGCAGTTGACGCCAATAGCGTTGGCGCCCCACTCGGTGAGCAGGGCAGCGGCCTGGGCTGGCGATGCGCCATCAAGGCAGTTGCTCTCGTCGTCGACAGTGACCATGACAAGCACGGGCAGATCGGGAGCGGTTTCGTGAGCGGCAATCAGGGCTTCGCGGGCCTCGTTGAGGGCGGGCATAGTTTCGAGGATGAGGAGGTCGATGCCTGCCCCGGCGAGGGCGTGAATCTGCTCAGAAAAAGCGGCGCGGGCTTCATCGAGACCGGTCTTACCCAACGGCTCAAGACGGACTCCGAGCGGGCCAACGGACCCAGCCACCCAGGCTTCACCGGCCTGCTTGTCCTTGAGGTGCTCAACGGCTTGGCGGGCCAGCTTGACGCCGGCTGCGTTGATCTCCGCAACCTTTCCGGCCATGCCGTGACGGGCCAGGCGGAATCGGTTGGCGCCGAAGGTGTTCGTTTCAAGAATCTCAGCGCCGGATTGCAGGTATTCCTCGTGGATGGAGAGAATCAGTCCGGGATCGGAGAGGTTCAACTCGTCGTAGCAGCGGTTGATGAAGACACCGCGCGCATAGAGCACGGTGCCCATGGCGCCGTCGGCGAGCACGGGACGGGCAGCGAAGATGTCAGCGAATGTAGGCATCGTTACCTCATGCTAAACGAGCGTGCCCTGACCTGCCAGCGGGGCGGGTTGCTTTGTTATACTTCGGTAGTCATAAGCTGGGTGCCAACAGGTTCCGGAATACAGGTGGTTTTGGCCTGTGAGAGCGTCCGGCAACCGTCATCAATTCGATTACGCTGCGGCCGAGGCCGCGGACACAGTTGCGGCTCGTTCCGAGCTTTCCGTCGAGGTAAGGGATTTTGAAGAAGAGCAGTCTTTGTTTGAGCGCGGCGGCCGCGCTGTTGATTGCAGCCGCCCTCGCAGGTTGTGGTGGCACCACCTATTTTGCGGGCAGGAATCTGCCTCCGAGCGGGTTGACCAACCGCGTTCTCATCGCGGTCCAGAACCCGAGTTCATTTACCAAAGGTGCGCTTGCGTTCGTGGACGCGTATTACGATATCCGCGGCGGCTACACCGGGAAACCAGCATCCTTCTCCATCTCGGGATATTCGGGCGCGCTCCCAATCTCCATCCAGAATATGCCAGAGGAAGAGGCCGGCGCGGTTTACGGATCGGGTGACGGTAGCTTTTCGCTGATCAATTATGGGAAAGAATCGGTGTCGGGCTCGGTATCGGGGCTGAACGGGCTCTCCTCAAGCATTTTCATTACGCGGAACTCGCAATATGTATTCGCAGCGAGCCAGCAATCTCATGTGCTGACAGTGGTCAACAGGACTACGAGCGCGTCGTATCCACTCAGCCTGCCGGGTGTGTACCGCGTGAGCACCAACACGGGCGGATCGATCGCCCTGGCGTTTGTGCAAAATTCGAATTACGTCTACTACCCGCGGGCGCTGACGGCGGCGCAGACGATTGCGTACTCTGGCGGGCCCAGCACATGGCCGACGGCAGCGGTGGATTGCGAACCGCAGAATGGGCCGGGCTGGTGCCTGTTTCAGGTGCAGAGCCCCGACCACGTGGATGCGACGGGAAACTACTATGGAGCGCCGCTGATGTTTGATCGTCCCGTGAAGGCCGTGTTCTCTGCTGACGGTTCGACAGCCTATATTCTCAGCTGCGGTCCGGAGTGTGGCGGCAACAATTCTTCTGTGTCGCTGCTGCCTGTGGCGCCCATGATCTACCCCGCGGGTCAGCAATCGGGATTGTTGCCGACGACGGGCAAAGTGACGACGATCCCTGTGCCTGGTGGAGCAAGCAATGCACTGATTGACAGTTCCACGATGTGGGTTGTGGGGCAACAGCCGCAGCAGGTAAACGGGCAAACGCTGTATACGGGCAATATGACGGTGCTGAACTTGGCGAACAATACGGTTGTGCCGTCGACGAGCGCATCGCCCAACCCGGCTTCAATCAGCGACGGAGCGCCGGGCGCGATCAGCCGCATGCTGCGGGCGGACGGCAACACCTTGTGGATCGGTATGACCAAATGCACGAACGGAGTGCGCGCCGCAACCGGCTTGCCCGACGGTTGCCTGACCATGGTGAACACCACGAATAACACGGTGACGATGCTGGAGCCCTACCTGGGCGATTTGACGGGAATAGCCGCAGTAGAGGGGCTGAACAAGATTTACGTGGCACAGGGTGGGCAGGTTTATATCTACTCGACCAAGGACGGCTCGGCTATCGACAACCAATATGTGACCGTGACCGGTACCGCCTACGACGTGGCCTACATGGACGCGACGACCGACGGGAACAATACCGTTTACTAAGTGTAGTGTTCAGTGAACAGTGGTTAGTGAACAGTCGGCCTGCCTGAGATCGAGAGCAATTGCCAGTGACCGCCGATTTCCGCCCCGAATCATTTAACGCTGACGTGCTTGCGATTGCCGCTCACCGCGACGATGTTGAGCAGACGTGTGGTGGCACGCTGCTGCGCATGGCTTCTCGCGGACTGCGCACGGCGATTCTGGACTTAACAAGAGGCGAGGCCGGAACGCGTGGGAGTGCGGAAGACCGGGCCACGGAAGCAGCGGCGGCCGCGAAGGTGCTGGGTGTGGGCTGGCGCGAAGCGCTGGATCTGCCCGATGGCGCGGTGGAAAACACGCTGGAGAATCGCACGAAGATTGCACGGGTTGTGCGGCTGCTGAGGCCGCGGGTGGTGATTCTGCCCTATTGGCAGGCGCGGCATCCGGATCATGCCATGGTGGCGACACTAGGGTATGAGGCTTGCTTTCTTGCCGGATTGGCCAGAGCACCTTCAGTGAGGCAAACGCTCGCGAATCGCTCGCAGGAGGTACCTGCGGTGCGGCCACCCGCGCTTTCAGCGCAAGAGGAAGCGGTGCCTGAGCTTGCCGGCCTTCCGCCGCACCGGCCGTTCAAGATCGTCTACGCGAGTCTTTACGCGGACGTGCGGCCGAGTTTCATTGTGGACATCACGCCGTTCATTGAGCATCGGCATGCGGCGCTGATGGCTTACCGGTCGCAATACGCGAACCAGACGACAGGAAGTGGATTATTTGTTGCGGAAGAGGAGATCCGCGAGCGGACCTTTGCCGAGGCACGGCATTACGGGCTACTGGCCGGTGTGCGCTATGGTGAGCCGTTTGTGCAGAAGGAGGTGGGGCTGGTGGACGATTTGACGCTGGTGCCGGTGCAATCGATTTGAAATGCTTTCAATGATTTTAAAGAGATTCTCTGCCCATAAATCCTAGTTATCAATAATCAAAACAAAATAACTTTGTCTTATGATCCATTTTTCGCCACACTCATAGTTGGAGGCGGCTCATGACCCAGACCTGGGATACGCAGGCATATGAGAAAAACGGCGCATTTGTGCACGGATTGGCGGGCGGCGTCCTGGAATGGTTGGCGCCCAAAGCTGGCGAATACATTCTTGACCTGGGCTGTGGCGACGGACAACTGACGCAACGCATTGCGGCAGCGGGGGCCAGCGTGGTGGGAGTGGATTCGTCGGCGGAGATGGTTGCGGCGGCACGCAAGCGTGGGTTGGTGGCGAATGAGGCGAACGCCGAGGCCTTGCCGTACATGCGAAATGAATTCGCTGCGGTGTTTTCAAATGCCGCATTGCATTGGGTTCGCGATCAGGACGCGATGATGGCACAGGTGCATCGGGTCCTTGCGCCGGGAGGACGGTTTGTTGCCGAGATGGGCGGGCACGGGAACATTGCAGCGATTCGCGTGGCGTTGATGGCGGTGCTGGAACGGCATGGATTTGGAGATCGCGAAGACGGGGTGAACTACTATCCGACTCCGGAAAGCTATACGCGCCGCTTGATGCGGCACGGATTTCATGTGGAGCAGATTGCGCTGATACCGCGCCCCACGCCCCTGGCGGAGAGCGGAATGGCAGGCTGGCTGAGGACGTTCCGGCGCGGCGTGCTGGACGGCTTACCGGAGGAGTTGCGCGAGACAGTGGTAGAAGAGACAGTGGCGCTGCTGGCTCCGGCTCTGCGCGACGAAGAAGGGCAATGGACCGGGGACTATGTCAGGCTACGCTTCATAGCCTTTGCCTGAAGAACCCGTGGTGCGAGTTAGGGCGCTAAGAACAGCTTGCCGCCGATAGCGATGAGGGTAAGGGCAAAAATGCGGCGCAGCCAGAGGTCGGGGATATGCTGTGCGCCGACCGCACCGAAGTATCCACCAACCAGGAATCCGGCTGCCAATAACGCTGCCACCCGCACATCCGCGTTGCCTTTTCGGTAGTACTCGAGGAAGGCGAACAGGCCCACAGGCAGGAGCAGGGCACCGAGCGAAGTGCCCTGGGCTTTGTGCTGGTCCATACCGAGCAGCCAGATCAGCGCGGGGACAAAGAGAATGCCGCCGCCAATGCCAACGACGCCTGAAGCCAAGCCCACGACCAAGCCAACCAACAGAATCATCCAGGTCAATTCACCCTCCCAGAAGCCGCGGCAACGGGCCGGCTTAAACACTTCCATGAGCGTAAATCATGGTTGCGATCACGCCTTGAAGCCGGATGTGAAGACAGTAATTCGGACTGGCGCCGGAACGGGTCTTTTCTGCCGGACATGCAGTGTACCGGATGGAACAGTGAAATGGCCGTTGGGCAACTGGAGTGGAAAGGACGCGTCTAACAGAATGCGGCTCCGTCGTCAGCGTGGCGAGCGCGGGTTCCCTGAGCATGCATCTTCCCCGACTTGAACGCCGTCCTGAACTCGACGCCCTGCGGGGGCTCTTCCTGGTGTGGATGACGCTGACGCATCTGCCCACTCGGTTTAGCGACTTTGTGAATCAGCCCATCGGGTTCGTCTCCGCAGCGGAGGGTTTTGTCTTCATGTCGGCGCTGCTGCTGTCGCGCGTTTATACGCGTGAGTTGCAGGAGGATGCCCCAGGCGTGCGGGCGAAGATATGGAAGCGCTCGCTCAAGATTTATGGCTATCACCTGGCCATGCTGGTGCTGCTGTTTACGGTGGCCGCGGCGTATGCGCTGCATACGCACAAGGCAGCCCTCAACCACTTGCTGAACTTTTACCTGGCGCATCCAGTGGTGGCCATCGTGGGCTCGGTGCTGTTGATCTATTGCCCGCCGTTGCTGGACATTCTGCCGATGTACGTCGCGTTTTTGTTTTTTACACCGATGATTCTGTCGGCGGCGAAGCGGTTTGGGTGGCCGAAGGTTCTTGCCGCGAGCGTGATGATGTGGTGGTGGGCGCAGTTTGGCCTGCGCGACCTGGTTCACAACGGGATTGTGTACATTACCCACCTGCAGATTCCGCTGCAGGAGACAGGTGCGTTCAACCTGTTTGCGTGGCAGATGGTTTGGATCGTGGGATTGTGGATCGGGGCGCGATCCGCGATGGGGACGACCCCGCTGAAGAGACTGCCAGGATGGGTGGTTTGCGGCTGCACGGTCGCATGCCTGTTCTTCATTGGCATCCGCCACGGGTGGCTTGGACCGTATTTAACGCAGCCAGCGTTAGGGCTGCAGTTGGACAAGTGGCAGCTTGGCCCTTTGCGGGTGGTGAACCTGGTGACCTTCACCATCGTTTTCTATTGGCTTCGACGGTACCTGATTCCGCTGGTCAAAATTGAGCCGTTTCTTACGCTGGGGAAGGCTTCGCTGCGGGTTTTTTGTGCGCACCTGGTGTTTGTGTTTGTGGGACTGGCGCTTTTGTACAAGGACGTAGGCCAGGATGTGGACGGGGAGATTGAGCAATTGCACGGGGCGACGGCGATTGTGCTGGTCCTAGTGACATTTGCGTCGCTGATCCTGGTGGCCCGCAATGAAGCGCAAAAGCGCCGCGCGGACCGCGCCAGAGCCGCAAGCGAAGCCCTGGCAGCCGAACCTGTGGTCTCCCTGCCGAGCAAATGCGCGTAGTCAGATCGGTCGGCTTCCGGAGTCAAATTCACACAACGTTTGCAATTTGTTTGCCTGACTGCATTAATCTGTGAGTGGTTCCGCGCGGCCTCCGCATCCCTAATCCAAAGGCCGGCGGGCGAGGGCTGACCGTTTGAGCCAAATAGTTTTTGTGCTGGAAGACGACGCCGATATTTCTCGGCTTGTGCAGCATCATCTTGAAGCAGCGGGATTTACCCCCAAGCTGTTTTACACTCCCACCAACCTGATTCCGGATGCCGAGCGGCAGGCGCCGGCGCTATTTCTGCTGGACATCATGGTGCCCGGCGGCGATGGATTGGATGTGTGCCGGCGGCTGCGGGCCCACCCGGCGCTGTCCACGATTCCCATTATTTTCCTCACCGCCCGGGCCGGCGAAAACGACCGGGTTTTGGGGCTGGAACTGGGCGCGGACGACTACATCACCAAGCCATTCGCTACGCGCGAACTGGTTGCCCGAGTGAAGGCCGTTCTGCGGCGCTTTGAGCGCCCCACCACGCCCTCGGTAATCAGCTTCGAAGAGGTAATTATCGACGCCAACGCGATGCAACTGCGGGTGCGCGGCGAGCTGACGACGACCACGGCGACCGAGTTCCGGCTGCTGGATTACCTGGCACGACACCCGGGGCGGGTGTTCAGCCGCGATCACTTGCTAGACGCGGTGTGGGGCGACGCGCGGTTCGTGACGCCGCGATCCGTGGATGTATATGTGCGCCGCATTCGTGAGAAGATCGAGGTCGATCCGGAGAATCCGCGCTATTTGAAGACGGTGCGTGGAGCTGGCTATCGCTTTGAGATTCCGAAAAGCGAGTAAGAATCTCACGCAAGGGCCCGAACACCCGAGCGGGCCCCACCGGTAACGCGCCGGGACGCCGGATGGGAGCGGCGGCGATTGACGCGAAAAGTATTTACCAAGCTGCTGGGGCTGTTTGTCCTGCTGCTGGTTTTCCACACCGTGGTCATGGAGATGGTCTTCAACCGCATGGTGGAACACACGGCGGGCGCAACACTGCGTCTACTGGGTCGCGAAGTGTTCTGGTCGGGGCTGATTGCGCTGGCGATTGCTCTTCCGCTGGCTGCATGGGCCGCGAGCCGCGTGACCGGGCGTTTGCGACGGGTGGTCGAATTTGCGCGTCGCATTGCTGACGGGGAACTGAGTGCGCGGCTTGATCGCAGCGATGGGGACGAACTCTCCGAGATGGAAGCGGCTTTGAACCAGACGGCTGAACAGCTGGGGCAGAGCTTTGCTGAAATTGAAAGCCGTCGGCAGGAACTGGCCGCCATGCTGGATTCAATGCAGGAGGCCGTGGTAGCGATTACGCCGGAAGGCTATGTGCGCTGGTCGAATGCAGTGATGCAGCGGATTGCGGGAACGCAAATTCGGCCTGGACGGCCGCTGGTGCACTCGGTGCGTGATCCTGACGTGCTGGCCTGTATCCGAGGCGCGCTGGAGAACCACGAAGTGCGTTTCGGGCGGGCCAGTTCTCTGGCGCCGGGGCGTATTTTTGAGATCAACGCCGCACCGCTACCCTCGGGAGGCGCGCTGGTGGTGCTGCATGACGTCACCGGCATTGAGGCCGCGGAAAGGTCGCGGCGGGATTTCATCGCCAATGTGAGCCATGAATTGCGGACCCCGCTCACTTCGATTCAGGGGTACGTGGAAACGCTGGTGGAGGATCCAAATCCAAAGCCGGAGACCACGCGCGAGTTTCTCGGTGTGATTCTGAAGAACGCAACGCGGATGAACCGTCTCACCGAGGACCTGCTTGCCCTGGCCAGCGTGGAAAGCCCGGATTACAAGGTGACATTGCAGCCGATCCGCGCCAGCGCGCTGGTGCAGGATGCGATTGAATCGCTGGGCGGCATGGTTGTGGACTCCGACGTTGATCTGGAATCGTCGGGCGCGCCGGATGTTCCGGTAATGGCTGATCCGGATGCGATGAACCAGGTGTTCGGGAACCTGATTGAGAACGCGCTTAAATACGGTAAGAACGGCCGTCGGATTCGCGTGGGCGCGAAGTTGCTGGATTCGGAGGTTGAGTTCAGTGTGCAGGACTTCGGCCCCGGGATCGCGTATGAGCACCTGGAGCGCATCTTTGAGCGGTTTTACCGGATCGACAAGGCGAGGTCGCGGGAGTCAGGCGGGACGGGATTGGGCCTGGCGATTGTGAAACACATTGTGCAGGCGCATGGCGGGCGGATATGGGCTGAGAGCGAGTTGGGTGCGGGCGCTGCTTTTCACTTTACCCTCCGATTGGCGGAGTCCGCGCACGGTTTGCAGGCACCGCGAAACGGCGCCGAGCCCCGCGTCGCGGTGCAAACGAGCGATTTATAAACCTAAACCCATGGCGTATTCAAATCCCCGTAACATTGGCCGTAGAGAATCAAAACTGTTGTTCACCTTGCAAGGAGCATTTCGTGAAAAAGACATTGGTTGCCGTTTTGATGATGATTCTGGGCCTGAGTACGGCCCATGCCCAGAAGCTGACGGGAGCGGGAGCGACCTTCCCGTATCCCATCTATTCCAAGTGGTTCAGCGAGTACAGCGCCGCACATCCCGGCGTCGAAGTTAACTACCAAGCCATCGGATCGGGTGGTGGAATCCGTCAGGTGACGGCAGGGCTCGTTGATTTTGGCGCCTCGGACGGCCCCATGACCGATGAGCAGCTCGCGTCATCGAAGGTTAAGCTGGTTCACATTCCCACGGTGCTAGGCGCGGCAGTTCCGGCCTTCAATGTTCCGGGCGTAACCGATATCAAGTTCAGCGGGGATGTGCTGGCCGACATTTACCTCGGCAAAATCACAAACTGGAACGACGGTCGGATCGTCAAGGATAACGCCGGCGTGAAGCTTCCCGACCTGAAGATTATTGTGGTTCACCGCTCGGACGGCAGCGGCACCTCGTACATCTGGACGGACTACTTGAGCAAGGTGAGCACCGAGTGGGCGAACGGTCCGGGCAAGGGAACTTCCCCGAGCTGGCCTGTGGGCGTGGGCGGCAGTCACAACGAAGGCGTGGCTGGCCTCATTCGGCAGTTGCCGGGAGCGCTGGGCTATATCGAGCTGATTTACGCGCTGCAGAACCACATCAGCTATGGGGAAGTGAAGAACCCGGCGGGGAACTGGATCAAAGCCTCGATCGATGGCGTAACCGAGGCGGCCGCCAGCGTGAAGCAGATGCCCGCAGACTATCGTGTGTCGATTACGAATGCCCCGGGCGCTAATGCCTATCCGATCTCGAGCTTTACCTGGCTGCTGATACCGGTGAAGTCTGTCGACCCAGCCAAAGGTAAAGTGCTGAAGGACATGCTGAGCTGGATCATCACTTCGGGAGAGGACCAGGTTTCAGCGCTCTCATACGCACCGTTGCCGAAGGCCGTCGCAGACAAGGTGCTGAAAACGATCTACTCGCTGCAATAATCTTGAGAATCAAAAGGGTCCGGCGCAATGGCCGGGCCCTTTTTGCGCTCCGACGCTCTGCAGTTGTCTCAGGACTGAAAGTGATCCTTGATCAGGCGGTCAACCAGGGCCACCAAATGCTCTCCGGTGCGGGGTAGGACGAAGGCTGAGGCTGCATCATCCCAGTCAAGTTTGAAGCTGGTGGATAGTGCTGAAATCCAGATCTGGCGAACGGGCGTGTTCGGAGTAATCACGAACTTTCCCGGCGGGTCATCAAAGATTACGTTGAGCAGTCCGCCCTGTCCTTCGACTTCAAAACCGGCACTCTCGTCCTCTTCGAGGCGAATTAAATGTTGCATCAGGGAATCTAGAGCAATTTCGACCAGATTTCGGAATTCGAGTTCGTCGACCATGGAACCAGTCTAACAATTGCGGCGTTGCGTGCCGGTCCTGGCGATTCGAGAGAGCCGACGATGGCTGCATTACGGAATTATGGGTGATTTGCCGTTATTTCTCCGGGTATTTTTGGTTTTCCGGGGCATTTTATTTGCTTATTCACACAGCTCTTGCTGTTTCTTCACTGTATCGCCGTCATACTGCTTTCAGGCATCAAACCTTCGGTCGGGAGGGCAGCGGGATGCGGGCACTTTGGACAGCTACGGGGATACTCGCGGTGCTGCAGTGCATGTGCTCCGCAAACGCCCAGCAGACTCAGCCAGCGATGCCGGCCGGGCAACTGGTGCGCGAGGTGGTGTACAACGAACTGCACGACCACCAAAGCCACGGATATTGGCGCTACTGGGTTGAACGACACACGGCAAAGGAGACCCGCGTTGAGGAACAAATTGAGACTGCGGATGGGCCGATCAGCCAGCTGACGCTTACCGATGGCCGTCCGCTGAGCGCAGAAGTGCAGCAGCAGGAACAGTCGCGGCTTGAGCGGTTGCTAAGCTCGCCCTCGGAACAGGCCCGGCATTTGCAAGAGTATGAGGAAGACGAAAAGCGCATTGGGAGAATCTTGGCGCTTTTGCCGGATGCATTTCTTTACACCTACGCCGGGAAAGAGAACGGGTGCTACAAGCTGGTTTTCCGGCCCAATCCGGACTACCCGGCACACTCGATTGAGGCCCGCATCTTCCATGCGATGGGCGGGACACTCTGGGTTGACGCCCGGATGAAACGGCTTGCGCGGCTGGACGCCCGGGTGCAGGACAATCTGGATTTCGGGTACGGGATACTGGGCCGTCTCTACAAAGGCGGATGGTTCCAGCTTGAACGGAGCCAGGTCAGCGCGAACGACTGGAAGACGGCGCGGCTTGAAGTGCACATGATGGGCAGGGCGCTCCTGGTGAAGTCGTTTGCGAAGGAGACCAGCGAGGTGCGGGGAGGATTTGCGCCGGTTCCGTCGGGGATGAACCTGGCCCAGGGCATGGCGCTGCTACAGCAGACGTCGGCGAGCAAGCCGGCAGCGGACCACCCGGCGCTGATTACTCCGTCGGAGCTGGCGTTGCGCCGGTAAGTTTGCAGGGGTGGATCGATTTGGGACGGCAGACGCTCACAGACTGCCTGGAGTGGACGGAGTCCAACATAAAGTCATCAAGAAAAATTAAAGTTTGGCACCTCTGCGCCGATAGTTCTGGCATGGAGAGGGACCATGGAGATCAGCCCGATCAGCGGAATTCGCGCTCTGCCGGTGCTGAGGGCCCGTCCAACTGAATCTGAGCTCACCGCCCTGTCTGACATCGAAGAACTGGCGAGGATCGGGGACGAGACCTACACGCCGAGCGACGGAAAGCAAGCGAGTGCCGCAGAAGACGATGAAGACGAACTGACTGATGCTCCGGAGATGGAAGAAGTTGAGCAGACGGAGACCACCCCCATTCCGGCAGGTTCGGGCAAAGCGATCAGCTACTTCGCTTAGTGACCCTGGGGCCAGTATCGCGCCAGAGCTTGCGTCGACCATCAGACCCCGGGCAATATTGATTCGGAATTCCGCTCTCCCGACCACATCCTGGAAATCCCGCCTGGAACTCAATCTCAAAATCAGCCCCCCAAACCACCTCCCTTGCAGCGGCCGGTGTTTGGTTATTTTCCTGTGGCACACCCACATATGTTGTGCGATACTTGTGTGGGATGAACACAGGAGTTAGGTGTGGACGAACCGAAAGCGGAACTTAAGCTTGACCTGCTGCAAGGCACGCTCGATCTGATGGTCCTGCAAACGCTGGCTGCCATTGGCCCGCTGCATGGCTACGGCATTGCGCGGCGCATTGAGCAGGTCAGTGGAGACACAGTGCTGTTGAATCAGGGCACCATCTACGCCTCGCTGGTGCGGCTGCAGCAGCGAGGATGGATCGACGCCGAATGGGGTACCTCAGACAATAACCGCAAGGCCAAGTTTTATTCGATTACCGAGAGCGGCCGAAAACAGCTGGCGAAAGACGCACAGTACTGGCAGCGACTGTCTGACGTGATGGGACGGGTGCTTGCCATGCCGGCTGAAGGCGGGCTCGGATGAGCGCGCTGCGCAGGGCGCTGGCCCGCATACGTTGCTTCTTGCAGAAGCCTCCGCTGGACCCGGATCTCGAAGCGGAGATTACGTCGCATCTGGAAATGGCGATTGAGAAAAACATGCAGCGCGGGCTCACCGCTGCGGAAGCCCGCAGGCAGGCAATAATCCGCTTTGGCGGGCTGGACATGGCGAAAGACCAACAGCGCGAAGCGCGAGGGCTTATGAGACTAGATATTCTCCTGCAGGATTTCCGCTACACTCTCCGCTCCCTTCGCCGAGATCACGGCTTCACGCTGATTGCCATTCTGATTCTTGCGCTAGGCATCGGCGCCAACGTTGCCGTGTTCAGCGTCGTGAACACGCTGCTGCTTCGCCCGCTGCCGTTCCCCAATGCGCAGCAGTTGGTGTGGATCGCTCCGCCGCCGACCAAGTGCGGCCTCTCCTGCGCAACCTATTCTTCCGATGGCTATGACGTCTTCCGTGCGGGCACCCATTCCTTTCAGGACGTGACCGGCTACTTCGCCTTCGACACTTCTGACAATCTAAGTCTCAGCATCGGCGCTGGTGCGCCCATACAGGCCACCAGCATCGACGTCATTGGGAATTTCTTTCAGCTCCTCGGCGTTCAGCCCGCCATGGGCCGCGCCTTTTCCCAGGAGGACGTGCATGATGGTGCGCCCCCGGTCATAATTCTTTCCGATGCATGGTGGCGTCGCCAGTTCAACGCCGATCCAAACATAGTTGGCAAGGCCTTCGACATGAATGGGCGCCAGACCACCATCATCGGCGTGCTGCCAAAGAGCTTTGATTTCGGCGCCGTTTTCTCGCCCGGCACAAAGATTGACGCCATCGGCCCGCTGAACCTCAACGCGACGCGCAATGAGGGCAACATTGTCACCTTCATTGGCCGGCTTAAACCGGGTGTCTCGCTCGCCCAGGCCACGCAGGACGCAGCCGCGATTGCGCCTCGTCTATGCAATAACGTCGAGGTCCTCCAGTCCTGCGGCGGCTATCAAGCTGTCCCGGTTGTCCTCAAGGATTACGTCAGCGGTAAGCTTCGCCGCTCCCTTGTAGTTCTCTGGTCGGCCGTAGGCGGCATCCTGCTCATCGCATGCGTGAACCTGTCCAACCTGCTCCTTGCTGGCGCCGCCGCCCGCGCCAAGGAATTTGCCATGCGCTCTGCACTTGGAGCCAGCCGCATGCGCATCGTCCGCCAGTTGCTCATTGAGAGCCTGATCCTCTCAGGTGCGGGAGCTGCAGGAGGTCTGCTTCTCGCTACATTTCTCCTCGCATGGCTCCGGAGCCAGGGATCCATCGCCTTGCCGCTGCTCGGCTCGCTCCAGATCGACGGTGCGGCCCTCGGCTGGACTGTCCTCATCGCCGTCTTCGCGGCCCTTCTCTTCGGTCTCCTGCCAGGAATTCGCATGGCCTCCGGCAATCTGCAGGAGGCGCTCAAGGGCTCTGGCGCCGGCTCCGGCAGCGGCCGAAAACACGAGCGCCTACGCTCAACCCTCGTTGTGGCAGAGGTCGCCCTCGCTTGCGTTCTGCTGGTTGGTGCGGGACTGCTGCTACGCAGCTTTCTGAAAGTTCTCGACGTCGATCTGGGATTCGAGCCGCAACATGCCGCCGCCATCTCGGTCGACTTTGACAACAGCTCTCCCACGCGCGACGGCGCGCTCCAGAAACAGACCCTGGTTCTTCACCAGGTCCTCACTCGCGTCAGTTCTATTCCCGGAGTCCAGGCCGCGGGCATCGTGGACTATCTTCCCCTCGGACAGAATCGCCGCTGGGGACTCCCGTTCCCGAAAGGGGTTAAACCACCAGATGGCATCGCAAGCGGGCCGCTCGTCTATGTCTCCACTCCCGGCTATATGCGCGCCATGGGAACAAGCATTCGCGGTCGCGATTTCACCTGGGACGATGGCCCGAAAAGCACCAATGTGGTGCTGATCAATAAGTCCTACGCACGCTTTCTCGCTAACTATGCCACTTGGCCCGGTGGCAACGCGGTGGGCCAGGTGCTTACCAGCGGCAATCAGGACACGCTCGTGGTCGGCGTGGTTGACGATATGCGTGAAGAAGGTACCGAAGGCGATACGGGCTGGCAAATCTACTATCCCATCACCCAGAACTTCCCCAACTCCGCTCAACTCGCAGTCCGCACGGCTCTCCCGCCGTCGACGTTGGCCACAAGCGTTCTCGCCACCCTCCGTGAACTCAATCCAAAGCAACCCGCCGCTGAGTTCCGGCCGATCCAGGGCCTGGTGGATCACGCCAACTCGCCGCGACAGTTTTTCATGATGCTACTGGGTTCGTTCGCAGGCCTCGGACTCTTGTTGGCTGCGCTGGGGATTTACGGAGTCATCTCCTACTCGGTAACTCAGCGGACGAAGGAGATCGGCGTGCGGATGGCGCTGGGCGCGACCAGATCGCAAGTGCAGGTCAACGTCGTCGCAACGACTCTGCGTCTCGCCGCGAGCGGGATTGGCACGGGCGCGATTGTCTCTCTGCTGGTGTCGAGGGCGATTGCCGCACTGCTGTTCAATACGGCGCCGAGTGATCCGTTTGCGTTTGGCGGCATGGTAGCTCTGATCGGGATTGTGTCCCTCTTGGCCGGATACCTGCCGGCACGCCGAGCCTCCCATGTGAACCCGATGGTGGCCTTGCGCAACAACTGATGGAACTCCCGGATCGGGGTCCGGCTAAGTTTCACGGATTATTTTTCGAAAAGTACTTGCATTTTTCGCGCCGGTTCGTTAACTTACTAACCAGTTAGTTAAAAACTAACCGGCTAGTTAACAATGATGAATGCAATTCCATCCCGAACCCAGGCAGATCGAGCCGACCAGACCCGCGCACGCATTTTGGAAGCCGCAGTGAACGAGTTCAGCGCAAATGGGTTGGCCGGCGCGCGGACTGAGCAGATTGCCGAGGCAGCCGGAGTCAATAAAGCCCTTCTTTACTACTACTTCCAAAGCAAGCAGGCGCTGTACGACGCGGCACTCGAGTCCGTGGCTGCCCGGGTAGTGACGAGCGGTTTGGCTGCCATCGAATCCAATTGCTCGGCTGGCGAGCGTCTGGTGCAGTTTGCCTTGAATCATTTTGACCGAATTCACAGCCAGCAAGGGTTCCAGAGCCTGATGCAGCAGGAGATGATCCGTCTGCGCTTGGGCGAGGAGAACGCAATTATTCCCATTGTGGAGAAGGTTTTTCGCCCCATGATGGGCCGAATTGAAGCGGTTTACCACGAAGGGCGGATGTCGCAGGAGCTTGTCGATGTGGACGAGTGGCAGATCATGTATGCGGCGTTGGGCGCGAACGTTTTCTATTTTCTCTCCGCGCCGGTGATGGGGCTGTTGACCGGCCGCGATCTTTTTGATCGTTCGACTCTCGAGCATCGGCGCAAGGCGGCCGTTGAGTATCTGGGCAAAACGATCTTCAACGATCGGGAGCATGGGGCGCGAGTTGCCGCGCGGGTTCTGGCGGCCACACCGATGCCCGAACGGGCGCCGACTGAGGGGCATGTGTTGGGAGCCGGCAAACGCCGGTAGCCAGTGCCACGAATATTTCGTAAGAAAGACAGATGAAGCGAGGCAAAAGTGAACGCACGCAATCGGGTATTCATGATCTTGGGTGTGCTGACCGCTGGGTCACTGGCGTGGTATTTGACGACCACGCATCGATCGAGCGACTTGGAATTGATTGGCACGGTGGACGCGAACGAGGTGCTGGTGAGCGCCAAGATCCCAGGACGTATTCAGACGCTGACGGTGGACGAGGGCCAGGAGGTTAAGGCCGGGCAGTTGATCGCGGTGATTGAGAGCGACGATCTGCAGGCAGCACGCAATGCCGCCGAAGCTACAGCCGCAAGCCAGAAATGGAGGATCTCAGAAAGCGTAGAGACTGAGCAGGAAGATCGCGGGGAAACGGGAAGCGCAACCGTGAACGCGGAAGCGCAATTGACGGCGGCCAAAGCCTCGCTGGCGCAGGCGCAAGCCAATTTAGCGCATCAGCAGGCCGACACCAGCCGCACGGTTGCACTCGCACAGCAAGGGATTATGAGCGAGCAAGCCAAGGATGACGCGGCGACGAGCCTTGACGCGGCCAAGGCCGCGGTGGATGCAGCGAAAAGCACGGTAGCTGCCGCTGAAGCATCGCTGCACCAGGCGCGCGCGCATGAACTGCTGGCCAGTGTGGCAGCGCGGACCGTGGATGAGACGCGCGACCAGGCGCAGAATGCAAAAGATCTCGCCGAGCAAGCGCAGGTGGAGGTGGGTTACTCGCAAGTGTTTGCGCCTGTGAGCGGGCGGGTGAACGTGCGTGTGGCAAGGCAGGGCGAAGTGGTCGCGATGGGCGCGCCGATTGTCACCATCATGGATCTTACGCAGACCTGGGTGTATGCGCCGTTGCCGGAAACGCAGGCGGATGCAGTGCAACTGGGCGATCAACTGCGGGTGGTAATGCCCTCAGGTAGAGAAGTGCCGGGGAAGGTAATCTCCAAGGCGTCGGAGGCGGACTTTGCCACGCAGCGTGACATCAATGGCGGTCCGAAACGCGATATTCAGACGGTACAGATCAAGCTGCTGATCGATAACCCGGGAGAGCAATTTGTGCCGGGCATGACGGCCGACGTGTTTATCCCAAAGAGCAAGCTGGTGAAACCGTGACAGGACCAGCAACAAACAATGGGGGATCGGCGAACGATCCTGTGCCCGCCATCGCGGTGGACAACATCGTGAAGCGCTACGGCACGTTCGAAGCCGTCAAGGGCGTGAGCTTCCAGGTGGCGGACGGAGAGATCTTCGGGCTGCTCGGGCCCAACGGTGCTGGGAAGAGCACGCTGATCAGGATGATGACCACGCTGGTGCCGATTACGAGCGGGCATGCCCGTGTGGCGGGGTACGACGTGGCCAACGATCCAGATGCCGTGCGGCGCACGATTGGCGTGATTCCGCAGGCGTTGACGAGCGATCAGGACCTGACGGTGGAAGAGAACCTGAGCATCTACGCCAAGCTTTACAGCGTTCCCAAAGCGCAGCGCGAGAAGAACATTGTGGAAGTGCTTGAGGCTGTAGATCTGGTGAAGTGGCGCGGAGCGCAAACCAAGACGCTCTCAGGAGGGATGCGGCGGCGGCTTGAGATTGCGCGCGGGCTGGTGCATAACCCGCACATCTTCTTTCTGGATGAGCCAACGACCGGGCTTGATCCGGTTTCGCGCATTGCGGTGTGGGAGATGCTGGACAATCTGCGGAAGACGCGCAACCTCACCATGCTGATAACTACACACTATATGGAAGAAGCGGACAAACTCTGCGACCGCATAGCCATTGTGGATCATGGAACTCTGGTCGCCCTGGGCACGCCGATTGAACTGAAGCAAAGCGTACCGGGCGCCAACGTCGTGGAGGTTCACTTTGACAGGGAGACAGATCAATGGAAATCGCGACTTGAAGACCTGGAGGGAGTTACGAGCGTGCAGGCAGAGTCCGCTGGATTCTACAGGGTTCTAACTTCTTCCGGATCGAAGACCACGATGCAGTTAGTCGAGCTAGCCGCACAACTGGGAGAGACACTTACTTCACTTAGCGTTCAGAACACCACTCTGGACGATGTGTTTGTGCACTATACGGGCCGTCAGCTTCGCGATGAGCAAGTCAAGGCTCACGCCTTTACCATGCCGCCCCGGCCGGGAGATCAGCAATGAACAGGATGTTCGCCATTTTCGAGCGCGAGATGCGCAAGTTCTTTCGCTCGCCGGTTCTGATGATCATGTCGATGATGCTGCCGATTGTGCAGTTGATCATATTGGGCAATGCATACGGCGGCAAGATTCGTGGGGCGAAGGTTGCCATTGTGGACTACGACCACGGACCGCAGGCGGTGCGAATCCGCGAGGCCTGCGCAGCCATCGCCGTCAACATCGCCACGTTTACCACGGTCAACTACAGCGATGAAGGGAGTGCGCGCAACGATGTGCAGACTGGCAAGATCGATGCCGCCATTATCATTCCCGCGCAGTACTCGCGACGGGTGTATGCGCAGGACGCGCCGAAGCTTGGTTTGGTGGTGGATAACTCCGACCAGTTCACGAGTTCGAGTATCGAATCCGAGATGCAATCGCTCGTGGACGCGCTGAATGCCCCGGTGATTCAGCCACGCTTGATTACGAGCATCGCGCTGCAGTTTGTGGAGCTGTACCCGTATGTCTCATATATGAAGTTCTTGCTGGCTGGCACGATTTCCCTTGCGATGTATATCTCGGTGATGATCGGCGGCGGGATGTTATACATAGACGACAAGGCGCGGGGAGTCCACGAGGGATATCTTGTAACTCCAATTACCAAGCTTGAGTTAGTCATGGGATTAAATCTGGCAGGAGCCGCAAAGGCGGTTTTGGCTGGTATCAGCCTAACAGTAATAGGGTCTCTGATTGCAGGATTGGGCGTGATTTTCAACCCGATGGCCGACCTGGAACTGTTCCTGATGATCGTGGCGACTTCGCTGGCGTTCAACGGCATGATGTTCCTGATGATGGTTCGGGTGGACGACCCCCTGGTGCCACGCGCGATGTTCGGCGTTTTGAACACGCTGCTGTTTTTCCCGTCTGGCGCAGTTTTCCCGGTCTCCGCTTTTCCAAAGTGGCTACAGGCGATTGCTGTTGTGGATCCATTCACATACTGCGTTCATGGGTTCAAAGCGGTCCTGCTGAAGGATGGCGGCTTTGAGGCGATTCGATTCGACCTGCTGTACCTCTTTACCTTCGGCATTGCCACGCTCCTGCTGGCAACACCGCTCTTCAAGCGAACGCTGTAGATCGCTAATCACCCGATTCAGATAGAAAGAAAGGAATCCCGTGCACAAGTCAAAATCGAGAGATTGTCACTTCACCTCCCTTTGCGCTTGGAGGCCCGCGGTGCTCTTCCACCGCTGGATCGATGACTTCAAGGGAAAGGAATCGCGGCCTTGCCAGGTACTTTCGTCCCGTGGGATGAAAGGGGTATCCATCGTCATGCGCGAAAGAAGAATGGCTCTGAGCTTTCATGCTCGCCAGGTTCCTTTCTCATCCGGCGCTGAGACCCACGCAAAGGCACAGAGGGAATTAGCGGCATTTTACGAAGCTGTATCTGAAACGTACGGCCCAGAAGAAGCAATGCGGGCAGCTCTTGACTGGATCGAAGAATTGGCGAGGACAGATGAGCCTGCCGGTGGACGCACTCCAAACTGGCGCAAGACAACAATCTCTGCTGCCAGCGGCCTTGCTTCCAGAGTCCTCAACCAGTCTACAAATAGTAGATCGACAGACTGTTGAGCGTTGTTGGTCGATGAGAGACGCTGTCGATAGGGCATTCGTTGATGCGATGAAGGGATTTCCGGGAGGCGACTCAAGAGATTCCGGAATGCAAACGGGCGGTCCACTCCTTGTGGGAGGGTGGGCCGCCCTGCTGCGTAGGACAAATTCCTCACATTGCTACACTTCCAGATGGGCATTGACTCATTCCCGCGACCGGGAGACAATCGACCCTGTTGGTAACACTCCCCCCCCGGCGAGGAGCCGGCTCAATGAACGCTGAACCGGCCTCGTCCGATCCTGATCGGTCCGCATTTCTCAAGCCATTCTGGGCCCGCACATTCGGGCCGCCCTGGGGCGTAGCGTTGCTGCTGGCGGCTTTGCTGGGCGGAACACGCTTTTTTGCGGTGTTCGGCCCAATTCCCGCCCAGGCGATTTTCTTTCTGCAGTTTGCAGCCGTGTGGGCTATCCCTTTTGTCGTTCTTACAACCAATGGACGCTACCAGATTGGACTTCGTGAACGGGGCGCGACGGCAGCGAATATGGCGCTCGCAACTCTGGTTGGAGCCGTATACGGTCTACTTACATTTGGGCTGGGTATGGTGCTCTATGGCGACTCCGCGGAAAACTGGTGCCTCAGCCTGCGCGACTATCTGCGCCTGGTTGAGCTGCGCGGTGTAATGCACCCCTTGGCGGTATTTGCCCTTTTCGCGGTGCCGGCAATCCTGTTTGCGCCGATTGCCGACGAGATTCTTTTCCGCGGGTTCATTCAAACAGCATTTACACGCCGCTGGAACTCCTATGTGGCGACAGCGGTGAACTGTGTGGCTTTCGGAATCACCTATCTTTACTTTCACGCGATCTGGTCGGATGCAGCGGGAATCCATGTTCGTCTTGTTTCAGGTGGAATCGCCTTAGTGCTTTTTAGTGCGGCTGGGATGCTTTTTACCCTAATTCGCCTATACACCGGCAATCTTTGGACTGCTGTGGCGGCTCATGCGGGGTTCAATCTGACGATGCTTGGGGTCGCAATTTTCATTTACATGCGTTAAGCCCGAGCGACTTTGCAGAGCAGCAGATCTTTAGCCTTATCAAGAGCTTGCGGGCGAGCCCGGGTCTGGCAGCCGCTTCATTGTGCAGCCGACCCGCATCATTGAGCTCCTTCTTTAAAAGCGGTGAAGACTAACCCTTTCTAATGCCAAGAAGATTTCCACTTAAACGGTATGATTTCCACAAAATTAACAATTGACAGGGAGAAACGACAAAGAGCATAGTTACTTTCATTCCGGGTTGCTAAGTAAGTCTGGGCATCTTCACTTCGTGGCGTTGAATGGACTTACTACTGGCCCCAAAGGGAAGCACTAAGTGTTGAGCGCGGAGCAATCCGAGTGCAACACAGGGCGGACTAAGTGACTAACACGGAGCAATCCGAGTGAGTTATGGAAACGTCAAGTGTCGATCACAGAGTAATCTGTGAATGGTGCGAGCGATCCGTGCCGGAGATGGAGAAATCCATGACAGGCAGGGAGAGCCAAGCGATGAGCGCCGAGCAATCGGCGGGCACCGCAGGGCGGGAAGTCGAGAGCGAGGAGCAATCTGAGCTGGAGGCGGAAGGTCAAGCGTCGGGCACGAAGCAATTCGTGTACGGTGCGAAGCGTAAAGGGTTGCACACCGGGCAATCGGCGAGCAACTCAGGGCGGACGTCAAGAGCACGGAGCGCTCCGGGCGAGTGACGAGAAGTCAAGCGACGACCGCAGAGTAATCTGTGATCGGGGCGAAACGCGAAGAGACGGGCGCGGAGCAATCCGAGCTTGAAGCGGAGCGGAAGGGTTGGACGCGGAGCAATCCGGGTTCAACGCAGGGCGGGAAGTGAAGAGCCAGGAGCAATCCAGGCGCGGAGCGGAAGGCCAAGTGTCGAGCACGAAGCAATTCGTGACCGGTGCGAAGCGCTAAAGTGTTGAGCGCGGAGCAATCCGCGGCCAACACAGGCATTCGGTGTCAACCACGGAGTACTCCGTGTATAGCACAGGATGTAAGTGTCGAGCAGGGAGCAATTCCTGAGCGGTGCGAAGTGCTGAAGATTGGGACCAGCAACTCGGGACGTGATTGACTAGCGAGTTAGGACCTCACTTAGCAATAAGTGAGGTTTGCTGTTTTTGGAGGAGGAAGTTGCGGATGTCTGGGTAAGTGCCGGCTGGCTTGACTTATTCTTTCCCGCTCCTACTTACTGTTACTTTTCTTAATGAGTTCGCGAATAGGTTCGTTGTCGGCGTAAACACGCCACTCCGCAACACGATCATTCTCCACGAGCACGCGGAAGGCTGCGGGAGTCTTCCACGCATTTTCCGGATTCAGTTGCGTGTCGAGTTTTGCCGCAGGTTTCGTTTGCACGGCGGGATAGTAAGACGGCGGAGGGGCCGAGGGGACGTAGGTCCCTTTGGCTGTGCCGAACATGATGACCACAGGTCCGGTTCCGTAGCTCTCCTGAACGGTAATTGCGTAATCAGGGATCATGCTGAAGTAGCCGAGCCAACCATTTCGGGCTTCATCCTGGCCCACTACAACATTGCCCAGCGAATCGACGAAACGGTGTTCCCGGGTCATCAAGGCCGCGAGTCCCGCCACATCCTGCCTGTTGATAGCGCGCACGAAGAGGTGCGCGACTGCTTCCGCCGACTTATCCATGCGGAGATTGTAGCTCTGACGAGGCGCAGTGTTGTGGTCATTTGAGCACTAAGTATCGAGGCGCTAGTTGAGGGGCGGGAGGGGCTTGGGTAACGCCTGGCGTCCGAGGACGAAGGTGAGAGCATCCACCGATCCGTGGAGGCGCATGAGGAGCACCGCCGAAGCGGGTATGTACACGACAGCGGTTTTTCCTTCCTTTGCCCAGAGAATGGCGATGGTCTGGCTGTCCTCAAAAAGGAGCGGACCCTCGAGGTGCTTTATGCCATTATCTATCGGGTCGACCGAGCTGTCCTTGTACTCCACGGTCGCGGACGGGAAATCAGTGGAATGGATGAGTTTGCCGTAGGTGTAGGGAACCATGATGGTGACGACGAGGAGAAGCAAAACGAAGACGGCGACGATCGCAGCTCCGTGCACTTTGAAGCGGCCCCTTCTTTCGGTGGTGAAGAGGAAGTTCCAAGCGATGAGGCAGATGAGCATGGAACTGGCGTATTGTGCGTTCAGAACGTCGTAGGCGCTTTGGGTGGTGAGCCGGAATCCATTGAGAATGGGGAAATCGGTGGTGCGGGTCGGGTCCTGCTTGATTCGAGAGCCGTAGATGAGGCGGACCAGGTTGTTGGTTTGCTTGTAGTCCGGGGTCTGCGGGGAGATATTTGGCTGGTCTTTGGGGCTGGTGATGAGGAAATCGTGGAGATAGAGAGTGGGCGCCTGCTCCACGCGGAAGACAGCTCCAAGGATGAGGGCAAGGACTACGTAACCCGCCATGTTGAGAATTTCGACCATGCGCGGCTTTGAGCGTTGAAAACGGCTCTGAGCGTAGATGTAGCCACCCAGGATTAGCACCAGCGGAATGGCCACAAGCGGATGAAGGATGTACTGGCAGAAGAGAGTTGCGCTGTTGAGCGAGAAGGAGCCGGCTAGCATACCGAGGTCGGAGACGTTCCAACTGCCGGACGAGACACCGAGGAAGTCTTCGCGCGCGAATTTGACGATGAATCCGGAGCCGGCAAGGACGCCAGCGACCTGGAGGGTGCCGAGGACGGCAAGGATGGATTTGCGGTATTTGCCGGCGGGAGTGGGGTCGAAGTCGGCATCGGCGGTCACCTTGGGCATTGGTGGTGCGTCTGCGTTATCGCTCGTGAGAGGGGGAGTTGGCATGGGGGGCTTCCTTTCGTGCGCAGGCCGGTGCATTGGGCGCTTCTGTGGGAGGTGTAGCGTTCCGAATACGGTAGCTCTAAAAGAATCGAGGTTCAAGGGAATTCCGGTGTGGGTTCATCCCGCGCAGAGCTTTCCCCGGTCCGACCACAACGCCTACAATGGATGAGAACTTCAAACACCGAGGAAACCCATGCCGCTCTCCGGAGAAGCTATCCGCCTGATGAATTACATTGACGACGTTGCCGTGACCCTCCGCCGGGTGCTTGCGACGATTCCGACGCTTACCGCAGACGAGCGCGCACGAGTGGCCGAGCACCTGCTGCAGACCCGCCCCAACGCCGAGGATGTTGCGCGCGCGCTATTGCCCGAATAAGCCGCTTCCTTGCAGACTGTCGCCATAATCGGAGCGGGTCCGCTGGGCCGGTGGCTTGCGCTGAGCGCAGCCCGTGCGGGGTTCCGTGTGCTGTTGGAAGACGTGATGCCGACCAATCTGCATCACGCGCGGGAGGCGCTGCGGGCCGAGCTTGGTGCTGAAGCGCTGCCAAACGTGACTTTTGTTTCCACCATTGAGGACGCCGTGCGCGAGGCGGACCTGGCGATTGACTGCGTGCCGGACGAGTTGGAATCGAAGCTTGAGATATTTTGCCTGCTTGACCGGATGGCCCCGCCGCGGACAGTGCTGGCGACGCCGACGATGCGGCTTTCGATTGCGGACCTGGCAGCCTGTACCTATCGCGCCGACAAGTGCATTGCGATTGCGGCGGAGGCGAGCAGTTTCGCGGCAGATCCGGGGGCGGAGATCCTGCTGCGCACCACTTCCAGAACCGCGCCGGAGACGGTCGCACTGGTTGAGGATTTCTGGCGACGGCTGGGGTACAGCCCGGCCTTTGAAGCCGATGCGGCCGAGGTCGCGACGGACAGCGCGATTTAACGCAGGGCCTCCAAAATCCATAGCCCTTCTGAATTGGCTATGTTGGCAACAGTTGACTTGTCTCCAATGAATCCCACACTTCTGAACCCGACGCTGAATTATTCCGACGCCGATGGAGATCACTCGTTCGTTCTGGATAGCGATTTCACTTCGATTGGCCGCTCGGCTGGTCAGGACCTAGTGCTGCACGATCCTCGCATCTCGCGTAAACACGCGGTGATTTCGCGGGAAAACGGTGTGTTTCAGGTGTTGGACCAGGGCAGCACACACGGAAGCTTTGTGATTGGGGCGCGAATTGAGCAGGCGGCTTTGAAGGACGGGGATGTGCTGCAACTGGGCTCCCTGGTCGGATTGAAGTTGCACTTTCGGTCGACCGCAGGCAAGCGGGAAAGCACAGAACACATGACGATTGTGAGCGAGTTGCTTTCCTCGTTTCACGAACTCACGCCCGCGGCGGATCCGGGGCATCCGACTGCCGGCGAGATTGGAAAGCTGAGCTGGCTGAGTGCGGCGCGGCTGTTGAACGCCGGAGGGGCGATCGGCGAGATCCTGATGACTCTTTTGCAACTGACGTTGCAGATTACCGGGGTGGAACGAGGATTCGTCTTCCTGATGGAAGGCGACGAGATGAAGCTGGCGCGGGGTTTGAATGCCGGCGGACACCTCATTGACGAAGATGGAACGGTATCGCGGCGGGCAATGCAGGCGGCGATTGAGAGCGGTTCGAAGTTCTCCATTCGCGACACGTTGAGGGACCAGGCCGCGTCCGCGTGGGATAGCGTAATCCCCAACAGCATCCGGAGCGTGTACTGCATTCCGCTACGCAAGCGAGACATGGGAAGCGGCAAAAGCACGCTGCTGGGCCTTCTGTATCTGGACAGCCAGATTGGTCCGGGCTATCTGAGCGAGGTGGATCACCAACTGCTCTATACGATTGCGACTGAGGCGGCCGTGCTGCTGCATAACGCGCTGCTTGCGGAGGCGGAGCACGAGGCTCGGCGTGCGCGCGAGGAACTTGCCGTGGCGGCAAAGATTCAGAGTGGACTGATGAGCATCGCCTTGCCAGTGCTGCCCTGGGCGGCACTGCAGGTCAAGATGATTCCGTGCCTCGAGGTGGGTGGAGATTTCTTCAATGCAGTGGCTCTGGACGACTGCTTGTGCGCGGGCATTGCGGACGTTTCGGGTAAGGGTGTTGCTGCTGCCATTGTGGCAGCTACGATGCAGGGAATCATTCACGCGCAGTTGCTTTCGCGGCAAAGCCTGCCGGAAATTGCCGCGCAGTTAAACCAGTTTCTGTTTGCGCGGGGTGTGGGCAAATACGCAACCCTGGTGCTGCTGAAGCTCCACAAGGACGGGCGCGTAGAGTATTTGAACTGCGGGCACATTGCGCCGGTTCTGGTGCGAGGGGGCCAAAGGCAGCGGCTCTGTGAGAGCAACACGGTAGTTGGGTTGTTGCCGGATGTGACGTACTGCTCAGCACACTTCACTCTGCAAGCCGGAGACCGGCTTTTGCTGGTGACCGATGGGCTGGTGGAAGCTGAGAACGAGGCCGGCGAAATGCTTGGCGATGACGGCTTAGACAGGATTGCGCATTTTACGGAAATCGAGGACACTCTGGATCATGTCGCGCAATTCCAGGCGCACAACCAGGCGCAGGACGATTGCACGGCGCTCCAGGTTCAGTATTTGCGAATGAATTAATGCGTACGATCGCTCGAACTGAGCGCTAATCTTTGATAGGCATCCACGATTTAATTTCAGAAAAGTCTATCCATTGAAAGTCGCTTGCGAGCGGGCAGCTGTGGCAATGCGGAACTGCGCCACAGTGCGACTTCCCCACTGCAACGGTGAGGGCGTGAAACTCATTGAAGAGGGCAGCGCTTGCGCCCACGGGGGCAGTCGGATCCGGTGCGAAGGCCTGGCGGGTCAGTTCGGCCAGTGCTTCATAGCCCTTCCGATTGCGTCCCGGCGGCGGAACGATGAGTTGATGGCGCTCGGCAATGCGGCGCAGATACTCGTCCGCAACGGGAACGGGATGTTGGAGCGCATAGAGCAGGATGGCGTCGGCGGTCTCCGGTCCCGCGCCGGGCAGGGCAAGAAGGCGCGGGCGAAGGACGGCTGTTGGAGTGGCCGCTAGAGCGTCCAGCGAGCCTGAATACTCCTCGTCAACCATGGCAACGAATGCCTTCAGAGCCGGCGCTTTGCGAGTGGGGAAGCCGGACGGGCGAATGAGGGTTTGCAGTTCTGCAGTTGGAATTCCGCGAAGTCCATCCAGGGTGAGCGCGCCGCCGTTGCGCAGGTTGGCGAGGGAGCGTTCGACGGCTTTCCATGCGGTGTTTTGCGTAAGATAGGCGCCGAGAATCACTTCAAAGCGCGTTTCGGCGGGCCACCAGCGCTGTGGGCCGTAGGCTTCGACGAGGCGATCGTGCATGGAACGGAGGCGCTCAGCGGGGCTCGGACGGACGGGACTGGGGCGGGCCTTCACGGCCCGGGCTCCTCAACAGGCGGAGTCAGGAGCTGCTGCTTCCACTCAAGGATGCGGGCACGGGCGGCGGCAGCCTCGGCCTGCGGAACATGGCCGGCGCGTTGCAACGAAATGGAGAGCGCGGTGTGTGCCAGAGGATCGGCGGGTGTGATGGCCGTGAGAGCGAGCGCTGCGGCAATGGATTGTTCGAGCTGGCCGGCATCGCGGAGGGCGCGGACGAGACCGTGATGGGCTTCAATATGCGCCTCTGTTTTTTCTGGTCCGGCGGCGAGGGCGGCGCGGAAGACATTGGCTGCCTCCGCTGGTTTTCCGGCGGCGAGCAGATCAAGGGCGCGCTGGTTGAGCAATACGGTGGTGGGGGCGTTGGATTCGGTCACGGCTGTCATTAGGATAAGGGAACGCGGGTCGTTCAACTGTTGCGCCTAAAGAGGGGAATCGATGAAGAGTTTTATTTCGCGCGCTGGGTGCCGAAGAGGACTGAAGAGGCGGGATGTGCTCCTTGGCCGGAGTCGGCATGACAGGGACACCTTGGAACCAGCCGAAGAAGGCATGTCCGATCTCGTGAAAGAACCTGCTACCAATGAAGGCCGCCAGAAATACCAACGTGAACCTCAGCGGACTCGTCATGCGCCCTTGAAAGTGCACCGAGGATAACAGCCCGGGTTGGAACGATGGCCCTCGACTCGAGCGATCTAGTTACCGGGAGCGCTCGGCGATCTGTACGCGATATGGGCTTAGCAAGTCCCCAGTTGAGTGGCCGACGGCTGCGAGAGCAATGCGGTAATTAACCTGTGTCTGCAGCAGGATAAGTTCGGCCTGTGCGAGCCTGGTCTGGGCGTCGAGCACGAAGAAGTTGGTTTCCGCCCCGAGCTCAAATTTGCGCTGCTCTGAGGCCAGAGATTTCTGCGCCAGATCGAAGGACGTTGTGCCGGCGGTCAATGCCTGCGTGGCTTCGTCGAGTTGATGAATGGCGTCGTGGACCTCGCGTGTGATCTGCTCGCGGACCTGGCCGCCGGTGTAGAGGTCGTGGGTGCGTGACACCAGGGCGTTTCCCAGAGTTGACTGCCCCCCGCGATTCCTGATAGGAAGCGTCAGCGAGAGAGTTCCTCCATAACCTGGATAGCCGAAACCGAAGAGCTGACTCATCGAAGAACCAAATCCTCCGGGCGCGACAAGCTGGCCCGTGACGAGGTTATACTGATTGCCGCCGAGGCCGCCTGTCTGGTAGAAGCCCTGCAACTGGAGATTGGGTTCGAGTTGATTATGTGCGAGCCTGATGCTGGTTTCATCGTTCGCGAGCGCATCCTTGACAGCGTCGAGTTCCGGCCGTTGGCTAAGCGCCAGCGCAAGAGCTGTCTCGGTGTCCATATTCTGCAGTTGCCCGTCCGTTTCCGGCTTTTCAGTCAGCTCCAGTTCCAACGCAAGCACCTTGGGGTCACGGTCCGCGCCGATAGTGACGCGCAGATCCTCCTCGGCCTGGGTGAGGGCGTATCCAGCTTGAATGACCCCAACCTTGCGGGCAGCAACCTCTGACTGAGACCGATATATATCCAGTGGCGGCAAGGCTCCCAGCTCAAGTGAGTGCTTGTCGCGATCGTAACTTGCTTCCGCCAGTTTGAGCGATTTTTGCTGCACATCCAGAGCGCCGCGCGCCTGAACCGCCGACCAATATTGAGTAACCACCTGCAAGATGGCATCGTTTACCTGGGCCTCGAAGCTGGATCGGGATTGCTCGAGCGAACGGCGCGCGATCTTGACTAGCGCCGTGTTGGCAAAGCGTCCACCGCCCCGGAGCAAGGGCTGGGTCAAGGTGAAAGTCAGCGTAGAGTTGAAAAATGGATTGAAGTAGTAATAGGAATTGTTGGTGGAATACTTGTTGGAAGAAATCGATGCCTGAAAATTCGTGCCGGGAGTAAACGTCTGCGTGTAACTCACCTGCCCTGTCTGACTCAGCGAATTAAGCGTTATGTTACCTGAAACTCCAACGCCCTGGAGTTGGCTATAGGAAGGAGACGAATAACGATTTACATTGAGACTGCTTTGGAGAATGGGGTCGAACGGCTGAAACTGGCCGAGCAACGCGAACTTCTGGGCTTCAATCTGCGTCTCCTCAATCTGCACATTGCTGTTGTTTTCAAGCGCGAGCAGAATGGTGTCTCTCAGACCGAGACTGAGCTTGCCGTCCTTGACGTAGTTCTGAAGATGTTGCGGGGGCGGGAGCTTGTCTGCGCGGACGCGCGCGGTAAGCATGCCGCGATAACTTTCAGGAGACTGAGCCTGCGAGGACAAGACGCCGACCAGGGCAAAGAGCGAAACGACCTTAAAGCGAATGAACCTCATCCAAAGACTCCATTAATGAGCGGAGATTGTCGGCCGCAGAAGAAGCGGTATTCAGCGGGCAGTTGTGAAATGGGTGCGGAAGAATCACTCATAGCGAATCGCCTCAACCGGATCGAGGCGGGCAGCTTTCGTGGCGGGATAGATTCCAAACACGAGTCCCACTGAAATGGAGACAAGAAAAGCCAAAGCGATGGAACTAAAAGTCACGATGGTCGACCACCCGGCCAGCCACGCAATCAGCCTGGAGATGAAAGAGCCGAAGACCACGCCGATGGTTCCGCCGGCGAATGAGATCATGGTGGCCTCGACCACGAATTGCCGCACTATGTCCGACTGCTTCGCTCCCACCGCGCGGCGCAGGCCTATTTCGCGGGTGCGCTCCAGGATGCTGGCCAGCATGATGTTCATAATGCCGATACCTCCCACCAACAATGAGATGGAAGCTATGGCCACCATGACGGTGTTGAACAGATGCTCCGTGCGCTTCTGTTCGGCAAGCAGTTCGGCGGGCACCACGACGTTGAAGTCGTCCGCGCCGTGATGCGATGAATCCAGAACAGCCCTGACAACTTGCGCGCTTTCCGGAATGTTCGCGTTGTCGGCGAGATTGAGATAAATACCGTCGATCTCGTCCCGGACATCGCTGTAGCTGTCTTCGAGGCGGAGGAATGCCGATTGCAGGGGGATATAGATGTTGTTATTCACATCCACCGAGCCCGTACCGGAGCTGTCGTCCTGCGCGCTGAGTTGAGGACTGACCACGCCGATGACACGAAACCACTCCTCATTAACTTTGACGTATTGATTGAGTGGATTGGAAGAGCCGAACAGGCTCCATTTGGCTGCGGCGCCCAGCACACATACGGCCGCACCGCGGTCGTCCTCCTTCTGGTCGAAAAACCTTCCGCTCAAGACGTGGAGGCCAGCGATCTGTTGGTATGTGGAGTTGACGCCCATCACGTTGGGGATGTCCTGCTGCGCTTTTGGAATGATCTTTGAGGGGGTAAGCTGCTTGCGCGGAGAGGACGAGACAATGCCTTCAAGGTCATCGCGGATGATACGGTAGTCCTTCAAAGTGAGCCCTGGTGATAGCTTGCGGACCTTTTGATGTGCTTGCCATTCTATAGTCTCCTTCGCGTTCACAATGACGTTGTGAACGCCCATTTGTTCGATGAGGGCCATGACCTTCTGGCGTGCGCCGGCGCCGATGGATAACATGGCAACAACAGCGGCCACGCCGAAGATCATGCCGAGCATGGTAAGAAGCGAGCGCATGCCGTGGAGCAGCAGGTTCTGCATGCCCAGTTCCGCGTCTCTCGTCCATTGCTGGTAGCCGAGCAGAATACGCTCACGCAAATGCGAGTTGTTTGGTCGCATCAGGGTGTCCCTCCCAGGCTTCCGGTTGCTGAGCTTGCGCCGGTAGTCTTGCGTGGCGCGGTAGGATCGACCAATGCAACGCGGCTGCCTTCTTCCAGTCCATCGACGGCCGCGCGGCTTTCATTTTCGCTTTGAATTTTCACCTCTTTCTGTTCATAACCGTTGCCCTTCTTCAAATAGACAATGCGCTTGCCATCCTTCAGGAACACCGCCTGGCGGGGAAGATAGAGGACGTTCCTCTTACTGGCGCCGAGAAAGATGACCTCGGCTGTGAATCCCGAACGCAGGCGGGGGTCTTCGTTCGCGAGTTGAATGCCAACCTCGAAGTTGCCGTTAGCGTTCGACGAGAAGAACTGCCGCATGGACATTCCGCCCACGCTTTTGACAGTTCCATGAAAGACCTGTCCGGGCACCGCATCGAAGGCGACCTCGACCGGCTGGCCCACCTGAACATTGTCGCGATCCTGCTCGTCGATTTTCGAGGTCAGGTCCAGGCCCTGGGGATCGACCACCTGTGCGACTGAGCTGCCGGGTTGCACCTGATCGCCCTCGTGATAGTCAGGCAAAGACATCCCCGTAAAAAAGAAGCCTCCCGATGCGTTCATATTCTTTTGAATCGAAACCAACCCATCCATGGGCGCTGTGACGCGCATTTTATCCAGGTTCTGCTGCGCCTGGTCCATGCCCAGCTTGGCCTTGTTGTACTTCTCTTGGGCGAGATAGGTGGCAGCCTGACCAGAAGCTTTGTGAGATTCGATATCTTTCTCCTCTTCTTCCAGCACTCGCTTTGCCTGCCCCATGGCAAGTTCATTTTTGTCGGCATCGATTTTGCTCACGAGCTCATTCTTCTGAACATCGAGTTCGGCCCGGCGCACACTATAGCGGTCTTTGAGCAGGGTGACTTTGTCTACTGCGGTAAGGACCGCGGCATCCGCCTTGGCTTTGGTGATCTCCTGCTCGGCCTGCTGCAGCTCAGATCGGTTCTGCTCCAGTTTGTAAAGCTGTTCGCTGGGATCGAATTCGAAGACGACATCGCCCTTCTTAACAAACTGGCCGGTGTGGATCAGGTGAATAAGCTGAAGTTCACCTCCGCCAACGGCGGGAGCAGAGAGCATGACCGAGTGGCTGGCTCTGAGTTCGCCGGTGGCGTGGGCCTTGAGATCGATTTCGCCGCGCTTGACTTCAGCCAGTGGAATCTTGTCGTTTTTTGTGTTCAAGGGGACGCGGCTGGAGGCCACAACGGCACCGATGCCTGCAGCCAGCACAACGCCAACCACTACCCACACGAGGATGCGATGTCGTTTGATGTGCGCCATCTCACTCCTTCCCCGAAGGGTCTTTGAGCGCAACCGGGTCACCCGCTTTCAAGCCATTGGAGATCAGGACGCGGTCGCGGCTTCTTCGTTCAACTTGAATAGCGCGCTCTTGGAACACCGAGCCATTCCAGACATAGGCCACGGTCTGTCCGGATTTGAGGAAGGAAGCTTGCGCGGGAATGGCGATGGCATCGGGAATCCGGTCGACGATTACGGTGATTTGCACGGTCATCCCGGGCTTGAGGCGAGGGTCCGACTGATCGATGCCGATCTCGAGATCGAAGTTGCGAGGGATGGGCCAGCCCGCAGAGAAGTCGGACGTGGCGATGGTTCCGATGCGCTCCACCTTACCTGTGAACTGACGGTCGGCAATGGCATCCAACTGCAGGGTCACCGGCTGCGATAGTGCCAGCCGGCCACGCTCGGTCTCGTCTACGCGGGCCGCGATGCGCATGGAGGCTGCGTCCGGAAGTTCGGCGATGGGCGTACCGGGCCATGCGCGCTCTCCAGCTTTAAAGGGACTTTCTCCGCCGTTGTGCCATATGGAGAGGAGGCTGATGGTGCCGTCGGAGGGCGCTTTTAGCGTCATCGCAGCCAGCGCGGACTGGGCGCGCTGAGCGTCGAAGTCTGCTTTTCGGCTGGCATTCTTCTTGTCCTGAATCGTCGCCTGATCGACCGCCGCATCGGACTTGAGTTGCTGCTCAGCCTGACGCAGCACCTGTTCCGCATCGGCTAGCTTTAGATTCGCTTCAGCGCCCTCGATTCTAGAGACGACTTCACCCTTGCTTGCGTCGAGCTTGGCCACGTCGACGTCGTATTTTGCTTTCATGACAGCGGTGGTGTCGACCTCTTCATTGAGACGGCCCTGCGCGCGGACCTGCTCAATCTCCGCCTGCGACGACTTCAACAGGGATTGGTCCTGCGCCAGGTCCTGCTGCGTTTTGGATGGATCGAACTCAACAACAACGTCATCCTTTTTCACCTGCGTTCCGTCTGTAACGATTTTCAGAATCTGCAGGTCTCCCGCATTGGCGGGCGCCGTGATGGTGACGGATTTCATGGCCTTCAACTGGCCGCGAAACTGGAGAACATCAAGAAACTCGCCGCGCTTTACTTCAAAGGTCGGAACGGTTGGTGACTTTGTGGAGAAATGCACGACTCCGTAGAGGGCCGCGCTGGCCGCAGAGAGAATGACGACGACCACGAGAGTCCGGCGCTTCAACCACAGGTCCTTGAGCTTTCGCTTCATCTCGAGCTGCTCCCAGCGCTGGCTGCGCCTACTGGATCGACATCGACCGCGGCGGAGAGATCGGGCATCAACCTTGGATCGTGGCCCTGAATGGAGAACGTAGCGGAGAAGTGACGAAGCTTCGGCGAGAAGTCGCCAGGCGTGCCCATGGGATCAACGGATTCCAACCGGCCCGAAAACACCATGTCACTATACGCATCGAGATGCACCAGAGCCTTTTCGCCTATCTTCAAGCCCACCAGATCTTCCTGGTTGACCGGAACTCGGACTTCCATGATCGCAGGGTCGACCACCTGCATGAAGGGAACGCCCGGACGCACTTGATCGCCTTCCTGCACTTCTCCCATGTTTCCCTGTTTCCAGATGGTGTTGAATACGACGATGCCGTCGATAGGTGCGTGAATCTGCATCAAGGCGGAATTCGCTTGTGAGTGCAGCATGGTCTCGCGTGTGCGGTCGCGCTGAATCTCGAGAATGCGAATCGAGGCCTGCGCCGCCTTTCGCTTCAGGTCGAAGGTCTCCTTCAACTGCGCCAGCGTAGCCTGAGCCTCGTCCAGGTCTTCCTGGGCCTTTTCGGCATCAATCCGGGAGAGCAACTCGACCTTCTCCATCTCCAGCTTCGCCTTGGCGAGACTGTCTTCCGCTTGCTTGATCTCGGTCTCGTCTTTGGCGCGCGCTGCGTCTTCCTTGGCCCTTTCTTCGATGACCTTTTCATTTTCGTCATCGCTCTGGGCCTGTTTATCGATGTAGTCGCGTAACTGCGCCTGGCGGTCGAACTCGACCAGCAGATCTCCCTGCTTGACTCGTGTTCCGCTTGGGACCAATTTGGTAATAGTGAGTGCGCCAAACTGCTGGCCGGCAAGGAGGGGGGCCATAATCGATCGGGCTGCAACCGCGGACGTCATTCCCTTCAGGCGCAGAGTTTCGGGTGGGGCGCCGGACCCCAGGGAAGAATGCAAAGCAGGGCTGTTGTGGGCCTTGGCCCTTGTGCGCAGAAACTGGAATGTGCCAGCGACCGCAAGCGTCAATGCGACAGTCAATGCAAGGACGATGCCGCGCGGCAGCCGCCGAAAACCCGGGCGGCTCGCCAAATCCAGTTGCACTGCTGCCGCTGGACTTTGAGGCGGACTCTCCAGCCTACTCACCGGAGTTCCACCTGAGCAGGAAATGACTCCATGCACTCTCGCTCCCTGTCATTCGCTTTCACGCAAATATACGCGCTCCATTCCTCAGCATCAAGGATCGGGGCAAGTGGTTCGCATGAACCGCGTCAGACGAGAAAGGTTTCTTTCATTGGACGCCTGTTAGACGCATTTGTCTTCCATTCCGCTCGCAGGATCTTTTTCAGGTTGAATTATGCGTACCCCCTGGAAAATGGAAATCGTGCCGATGAATTTGTAACGGCGATTGAAGAATTCAAGCCGCTCCAAGCTGACGATTCAGCTAAATAGGCTGAGATAGCAAGGACCGTTTGCCGCTTGCGCAGGAGGCCCCTTTGGGGCTACTTGTGCGGCCTCCAAGCGCATCGCATTTACATTGAAGAACCTCTCGTGAACGCCTTTCGGATCATTTAGCATCACTCGCTAAAATCAACTCGCAACCAGTGATTGCTTCGCCAGTTCCCATGTGCAGCGGACTCTTCAAATTCACGTCTACGCCATTGCATCTCACGCTTCGCCAAAGAGTCTCCATGGGTAAGTGGTCCAGGGTGAAAATGTATCTTCCTTCGGGTATTCGATTGAAGAGGAACTTTCCGTTCAGATCAATCTCTCTTCTTCCACCCCCATGTCCTTCAAGAGCGCGAATTCCGATCTCCGTCCCAGCGGAATTGCCGTTTCCTCTTCTTCGTATCTCACAACTCCCTGCACCGTGCACATACCGCCCACATTTACGTGCAGCGTCACATCCTCGTTTGACACATCAAAGTCTCTTTATCCCTGGCCAAGAAACCAAGGATTAGCATCAATCCACGCGGAAGCCGTCAGCGAATAATGACCAGGAGGCACATCAGAAATCAGAAAGCTACCATCGGGCTGCTTCTCGCCGGCTTTCAGATGCTCTAGCTGCGGCACATAGTAAGCTTCGGGGGGAATGCCTTTGGGCCCAGTGAACCAGACACGATCCGAGTACTTCATAACTGGCATAATTGTGATTCTTAGGTCGTCCTGTTCTTGTCCAGCTTCGAGTTGCAATCTGCCCTCGGCTGAGACCCCCTTGCCGGACCATATCTCCTGATATGTGCCCCATTTGTCGATGATGATCTTAATTGTCGAATCGGTGAGCCGGTATTCCCCGCACGCACAATAGGAGCCGGACGGCAGTCCTCTCAGTGTGAACCTCCCTTGTGCGTCTGTTACAGCCGTTTGGTATAGCTGAAAGGGAAACCACCGTTTATCGCTCCCGACAGCCATAACACGGACGCCGGCTTCGACCGGCTTTCCTTCCGCGCTTATCGCGACACCATGGATAATCGCCTCACGCGCAAGCCTGAAATGGAGACCCCGCTGCAGCGTCAAGGATTCTTGTCGATTCCGATCAATGCCACCTGAGAATAGATCACTCTCATAGGTTGCGGTGATGAAACCGTCCGTCGCCGCTCTTACCCGATAAGGACGACTCTGCGCGAACTTGAAGTGAAACTCGCCGTTAGTGTCAGTTCGGGCAGCTTCACGATACGCATTGGGGCCCTCGAATTCGACGGTGATCAACGTCATCGTGACCCCTTGAAGGGGCGAACCGTTATCTGCTCGAATAACGCGCCCATGGACTAGCGGTATAGACTGCCGCTGATTTGCCACTGGCGACCGCGACTGTGCCTGAACCTACGAAGCCGATAACAACAAAATCGAAACCGAGATGTCGACTGCAACCAATGAGAGCTTAGGCAACGAAAACCTCCAGCTTAAAGCTGTTTCGTGCGAAGCGGCCTTGTACATCAGTAGGATAGACTTCGTTGAGCTTGAATTGTTTCAATGCCGGGTGGCTTCTCCATGTGATCGATGGCGGTGCCTTGGGCTCTGGTCCGATCGTCGCCCACTCGGAAATTTCAAGATTGACAAAACTTTGCTCTGGGTGTTGATCAACTGGTTATTTCCGGATCACCCGCGACTCGCTAACAATCGCTGAAACAGGCTCGAATCAGGATTGCAACGAACCGCACAATCATCTAGAACAACAGTGGCGGCGCGGGCGGCATCCCATCGAAGATTTGGTGAAGGCCGTGTCAGCAAGCCGTAGCCAGGTTTGGCGCCCAAACCGACTCGTCTTCAAAACGCGTCGTGAAGGTGCAATGGGATTCTGAAGGCCTAATGTCATGGAACGGAGTCAGCGCAGTCTCGTGCATGCCACCCGAGCGACAAGGCTCGCCGGGGGTGCGGTGCATTGGCTATTCGATTCCAAGGCAGATCCGGGCAACCGGTTGGCGGTGCGTTGGGTATTTCTGCGCCTGCTCGCAGCCATCTATTTTTCGGCATTTTTCCCATTGCTCTTCCAGATCGAAGGCCTGAACGGACCCAACGGCGTCTTGCCCGCGCAGCGCTTCCTGCTTGCCTTGCATGGCGAGATGGGGGCGCTCCGCTATTGGTACGCGCCTACGCTATTCTGGCTCTCGTCCGGGCGGCACATGATCATGGCGGTGATTTGGTTTGGACTGGCCGCATCGGTTGCCGCGCTCTTCAATCTATGGCCGCGCCTCAGCTTCTTCGTCTGCTTCGTCTGTTTCCTGTCATTTGTCACCGCGGCACAGGAGTTTTCAAACTATCAGTCAGACAGCATGTTGCTGGAAGCGGGCTTCCTGGTTTTATTCGTTGCGCCCCGCGGAATTACGCCGGGCTGGGGAATTGCGAGCCCACCTTCGCGCGCCGGCCTCTTTCTTCTGCAATGGGAGTGGTTTCGCATCTATTTTGAATCCGGCATAATCAAGCTGCTCAGCGGCGATCAGGAATGGCGAAACTTTACCGCGATGGACGAGTACTACCAAAACGGCCCGTTGCCAACGTGGATTGGGTGGTACGTCGAGCATTTACCGCACTCGTTTCACGCGGCCACTGTTGCAGCCACGTTGGCGATGGAACTTGTGGTGGTCTGGATGCTGTTTCTCCCCAGGCGTGCGCGACTCATCTGCTTCTTCATCGTCACGCCGTGGGAGATCGGGGTCATTCTCACGGCCAATTACACGTTTCTCAATTACCTGGTACTATCGCTCGGGTTTCTACTGCTCGACGATCATAGTGTGCGTTGGCTTTTGCCGCGGCGGCTTCGCGACACGCTGCCGGCCACCCCGCAGCCGAAGGCCGCGCCGGGCAACGCAGAGGCGCTCTCGATTCTTAAGGCTCCTGCCGGGGAGATTGAAGAGAGCCCGCCAACTGTGCGCCGTCCGGCTGCCCGATTCATTGCAGTGTGGTTCAATGCGGCTCGTCTTGTCCTGTCTGCGGCCATGCTCACGTGGATTGCCTACGCAACGACGGCAGAGATGGTTCATATGCCATTTCCAGATCTGCCGCTGCCCTCTCTTCCGGTCGTGGCACTCGAACCGTTTCGAATTGCCAACCAATACGGACTGTTTGCCGTAATGACCCGCGGTCGGTACGAAATTGAATTCCAGGGTTCGAACGACGGCCAGGCCTGGATACCCTATCTCTTTCGATACAAGCCTCAGGCGCTCGACAAAGCCCCGGGTATCTATGCCCCTTACCAGCCACGCTTCGAGTGGAACCTGTGGTTCGCTTCGCTCGGCGACTGGCAGCAAAACGATCTTGTGCCCCTCACCGAAGAACGCCTGCTGGAGAACGACAACGACGTGCTTGCACTGTTCCAGTCCAATCCATTTGGCCACTCGCCCCCACGCTACATTAGAGCGGTCTTGTGGCAGTACTGGTTTACCTCGATGGAAGAAAAACGCCGAACCGGAAACTGGTGGAAGCGCGAGCTCCTGGGGCTGTATGCCCCGGAGATCACGCGGGGGCCCGGCGGCAAATTCGCCGCAGTCGCATGGCCACAGGAGCTGCCGCCACATGACTGAGCCTTTGCGGCGCGCCTATGTCATCGGTTCGGGCCCGAACGGATTGGCGGCAGCCATCACCATGGCGCGCGCAGGCTGGCGGGTGGAAGTTTTCGAAGCGCAGGCGCAGGCAGGCGGCGCGGCGCGCACCATGGAGTTGACGCTGCCCGGATTCCGCCACGACTTTGGTTCGGCAGTGCATCCCATGGCGGCCAGCTCGCCCATGTTCGCATCGCTTCCACTCGAGCGATACGGCCTCGAATGGGTTCATGGATCGGCCCCGCTGGCGCATCCGCTGGACGATGGTTCGGCGGTGATCTTGGAGCGCGACATCGATGATGCCGAAACAGCGCTCGGGCACGACGGCCACGCCTGGCGGAAACTCGTTCAGCCTCTGGTGGACCGTTGGCCACAGTTCGCACACGACGCGCTCGGCCCGATGACGCGCATTCCCCACCATCCGTTGGTGATGACACGGTTCGGATGGTACGCATTCCAACCTGCGCTGAAGCTCGCAGCACATCAATTCACCGGTGAGCGATCGCGCGCCTTGTTCGCCGGACTCGCTGCGCACTCTTTTCTTGCTCTCGACCAGCCGCTCAGTTCGGCGATAGGGCTGGTCATCGGAGCGGCGGCCCACGCGGTAGGATGGCCCATTCCGCGAGGTGGCTCGCAAGCCATCACGGATGCGTTGGCTGCGCACTTGCTTGAGTTAGGTGGAACGATTCAAACCGGAAGGCGCATTGCTACTCTTGATGAATTGGATCTACCGGGAGCTCTGGTTCTTTGCGATGTAACACCGCGGCAGTTGCTCTCTATTGCTGGTCCGTTTCTCCATCGGAATTATCGAAAGTCGTTGAGCCGATTTCGCTACGGCCCTGGTGTTTTTAAAATCGACTACGCGCTTTCTGAGCCCATTCCGTGGCGCGCACCGGAATGCCGGCGGGCAATCACCGTGCATGTGGGCGGCACAATGGAAGAGATCGCACGGTCGGAGTGGGCTGCAACCAATGGCGCCACTGCTGAGCGTCCTTTCGTGATCGTGGCCCAGCCATCTCTCTTTGATTGGTCCCGGGCGCCGGAAGGCAAGCATGTTGCCTGGGTCTACTGTCATGTGCCGAACGGATCAGGCGTGGATATGACGAGGCGCATCGAAGCTCAATTGGAGCGATTCGCGCCGGGCGTTCGCGACTGCGTGATTGCGCGATGTGTCTCTTCACCCGCCGCGCTTGAGGCCATGGATGCAAATCTTGTAGGCGGCGACATCAACGGTGGCGAGCTTTCGGTGCGGCAGTTCCTCTTCCGTCCTGCTCTGGGGAATTACTCTACGGGAACTCCAAACCTTTATCTGTGCTCCTCGTCCACCCCTCCCGGCGGCGGGGTCCACGGGATGTGTGGGCACCATGCGGCGCAGAGAGCACTGTGAATCTCAGCGAGTTAAGAGCGTTGCGGCACGGTCAGCCGGTTGCGCAACAATGCGTTGCACATTGGGTCGCCGTACGAAGCCCAACCGTCAAACCAAATTTGCACCGGGGAGGGTCCCTGAGGAGATTCATGGTTCATGAGAGGGGATATCGCCCGGTTTGTTTGAACGTAGGTCAGTGAGGAGCGCGAGGTGTTACAAAAAGCTGAACTCGGCGGGAGCTAATTCAGAGAACACCACCCAACGGCGCTTCTCCCTTTTCGTTAGGGCGCTTTGCGCTCACGAAGTAATCGGTCGCGTTGTCGAGTTGAGCAGATGGCAGAATGATGATTGCACCGCCAGGAACAGCCGCACCATGTACCGCTCCACGAGTCTACTCCGAAGTTCTTCGTCGGCGTCGGACAAGGTCGTTTTCGGTTCTCCAACACTGTTACTCCATATGCAAAGCACCTCGTTGAGATTCTGCTGGGCAAGGTATTGCTACACATGATCGAGGTCGCTTGTGGAGAGGACGGATTCGCCCGATGTTACGGCGTTCACATAGCGACTGCCAGTCAGCAAAAGTGCCCTACGTCTGAGTACCGCCACCGACTATAAAACGAACGAATCGCCTAGCCTCGACCCAGTCCCTTGCGCGAGAAAACTATCGTACCGCGAAAATGCCACCGATTTGCCGCCACAGCCTGCACAGTGGAAGAAGTGAGCGCCACCTATCCAGTCCTCGGCAAGCGCCTGCCTAATCCGCTCCAACCGGCAGGCCCTTCAAAAAACAAATCTCCCATAGCGTTTGAAGGCGAAGCAAATGACTGAATGGAAGCATCTGAAATATGAATAGAGCGGGCACAGTTTTCATCGGGCTCGATATTCCTGGTTCGCTGAGGCAACAATGAATAGACATTTTGACTACATCATCATCGGCGCGGGACAAGCGGGCCCGCCGCTGGCCGGACGTTTGACGCAGGCAGGCCAAACTGTAGCCCTGATCGAACGAAAACTGTTTGGGGGCACCTGTGTCAATACCGGGTGCATTCCGACAAAGACCATGGTGGCAAGCGCGTACGCAGCGCACATGGCACGCCGCGCAGTCGATTTTGGGGTTCGCATTCAGGGGTCGATTCAAGTGGACATGAAGGCTGTAAAGGCACGCAAGGAATCCATTCTGACCAAGTCACGCGATGGGATCGAAAAGTGGTTGCGCGGGATGGAGAAGTGTACCGTCTTCCATGCTCCGGCCCGGTTTGTTTCCAGTCATGAGATCGCAGTCGATTCGGAGATTATTGGCGCTGATCGGATCTTCATAAACGTGGGAGGTCGTGCGGTTGTGCCGGACTTGCATGGCGTGAACAAAATCTCTTACCTCACAAATTCAACGATTCTGGAGCTTGAGGAAGTGCCAGAGCACCTGGTGGTGGTTGGAGGGAGCTATGTCGGCCTCGAGTTTGCGCAAATGTTTCGCCGCTTTGGTAGCGAGGTGACGATCGTCGAAAAGGGCGTACGGCTCATTCTTCACGAGGATGAGGACATTTCGGCGGCAGTGAAAGAGATTCTGGAATCGGAAGGGATTGATGTCCGGCTTGGCGCTGAGTGTATCTCATTCGAGCAAACCGGCAAGGGTGCGTTCGTCCATTTGAGTTGTGGCGCGGGAGATCCCAAGGTGCATGGGTCCCACGTGTTGCTGGCCGTTGGACGCAGACCCAACACCGACGATCTCGACCTGGAGAAAGCTGGAGTGCAGACCGACGAGCGCGGGTACATTGTTGTCGATGATGAATTGCGAACGAACATCCCCGGCATCTGGGCGATGGGCGACTGCAATGGGAAAGGCGCGTTTACACATACGTCTTACAACGATTTCGAAATTGTGGCAGCAAATCTTTTGGACAACGATCGCAGGCGCGTGAGCGACCGAATTCAAGCGCACGCGCTCTATATCGATCCGCCGCTGGGACGAGTCGGAATGACAGAGACGGAAGTGCGGAAGTCGGGGAAGCCTGCGTTGATTGGAACCCGGCCGATGACCAAAGTCGGAAGGGCAGTGGAGAAGGGCGAAATCAAGGGCTTCATGAAGGTGCTTGTCGAAGCTGAAAGTAAAAAGATTCTGGGAGCAGCAATTCTCGGAACAGGTGGGGACGAGGCGATTCATTGCATCCTCGACATCATGTATTCCGGAAGCCCTTACACCACGTTGCAGCGCGCGATGCATATTCATCCCACCGTATCGGAACTGATTCCGACCGTGCTTGGCGATCTAAAACCGCTGGCGTAAGAGCACGATAGGTTTTCGCGGGCAGCTAGTTTTTATCGGTGATTCTATGCCAGCCGCCGGCAGAGTGGGGCAGGTTGGACGCGGAAAGATTGGGCGCGGAAAGATCGACGCTGGAGCGGGGCAATACGACAAGGTCCACGCGGCGATTTTCTGCACGACCTTCCGGGGTTTCGTTCGACGCGACGGGGTGGAACTCGGCATAGCCTGCCGCGGATAAACGATTCGGAGGCATAGTGTGGAGGTCGAGGAGAATCCGGGCTATGCGCGTGGCGCGGGCCGTGGAAAGTTCCCAGTTGGAATCGAATTCAGCGGTGCGGATGGGAACATCGTCCGTGTGGCCTTCAATTCGAAGATCATAGGGCGTCTGTGATAGCGAAGCGGCTACATTGCGCAGAGTAGTGAGGGTCTCCGGATGCGGGGTCGCGGAGCCGGAACTGAAGAAACCGGCTTCGCGCAGGCTGATCACCAGGCCGTCATGCCCCATTTGAATGGAAACGGTATGCTGGGCGATTTGGTTGGAGAGCTTCTGTTGCAGTTCTCGGTGAATCTTTTCGAGATCGTCTTTGACTTTTGCGGGGGCCAGCACGTCTTCGCCCATCACAATGTTCATGGGGATGACGGCTTGATCAACGCCTTCGGGTTCCGCGGTTGGGCCTGCCGGTTTGCGGCGAGTGTCGGCAAAGATGCCGAGTGAGCGAAAAGCGGATTCGATGGAGTGAGCTGCCTGTACCTGCTTTTTTTGATCGGCCTTCGAGGCGGCATAAAGGACGACAAAAAAGGCAAACAGAAGGGTGATGAAATCTGCGTAGGAGACCAGCCAGCGATCGTGGCTGAGATGGCTTTTGCGCGAGTGGCGACTCATGCGGCCTTTTCCTTTTTTGTCCGCCCTGACTTGTCCAGAAAACCTGCAAGCTTGACCTCGAGCATGCGCGGATTCATCCCTTCAAGGATGGATATGACACCCTCCAGCATCATTTCGCGGCTCTGGTGCACCTCGTGCAGGCGTATGCGCATTTTGCCCGCAAAGGGGAGGAAAAAGAGGTTGGCAGCGCCGACCCCGTAGATGGTGGCCACAAAGGCGACAGCGATGCCGCGGCCGACTTCCTGGATGTTGTCCAGATGTTGCATAACCTGGATGAGTCCCAGGACGGCGCCGAGGATGCCGATGGTGGGCGAGAATCCTCCGGCAGACTCGAAGACCATGGGAAGCCTCTCTTCGGTTTCCATGCTTGAGTCGAGGCTGACGCGCATGATGTTGCGTAACTCGGTGGGCTCAGTACCGTCGATCGCGAGCATCAGCGACTGTTTAAGGAAGGGATCCTCGATGGATTGCAGCTCATGGTCGAGAGAGACCACTCCGTTGCGGCGTGCCTTGTTGGCGAACAGAATCAGGGTGCTGATCAGTTGATCGTTTTGCTTACGCGGACCGGTGAAGACATTGCCCAGGCTGCGGAATGCGGCGATAACGGTGGTGAGGGGGAACTGCAGGAGGACCGCGCCCATGGTTCCCCCAAACACGATCAGCGCCGCGGTGGGCTGCAGAATCTGGCCCAGGTTGCCGCCTTCAAGCAGCAAGCCGGCGACAATGCCGACGACCGCCAGGAAGACTCCGCCAACGCTTGCTTTATCCATGAGCTGCTCCTCTAGAGATTGGAGGCGTAAATGCCAAAGACCTTCCTCAGTGATCCAGAGCCGGATCCCGCCGCGAAGGCAGCATCTTGGGCGGATCAACCAGCTTGAGACTGGTGATGGAAACCGCCTGCTGCAGATTTGGGAGTGGAGGCTGGCGTCCAGCGACTTCGGCCAGCAGGTATGCGCGATAGACAAGCACCTTCTCCGTCACTTCGGCGCAGCTCTCGCGGACAATCAGCTTCTCACCATTAATGAGCGTAAGCATGGTGTCGGGAGAGGATTCGGCCGTCTTGATCAGATCGCTGTTGAGAACGATGGGATTGCCATTGAGACGAGTAAGTTCGATCATCGCCGTTCATCTCCTTGCAACGGTTATCGGCGAGTCCGGAGAAAGGTTAAAAAACTAAGAAACATGGGGTGAAAGTGTCCAGCGCGGGACACAAATCGCGAAACGGTAAAGTCCGTAACTGCCGCGCCGAAGAAGGGGCCAGATGCGACGGTTCCTAACCGGAAACAGCCACCCAGGGTAAGTAAAACAATGGGGGCGCTAATGGTGAAGGATCGTAAATCCACGCATCCAACAAGGAGTACCCCATGTCCCTGGGTGTCTTGAATAACCTCTCAGCAGTGTATGCAGAGAACAACCTGAACAACACCACCAACAGCCTGAACACCGTGCTGCAACAGTTGTCCTCCGGATCGAAGATCAACTCCGGCGCCGATGACGCAGCCGGTCTTTCGTTGGTCAACGGCCTGCAGGCCAACCAAATGGCTCTCAACCAGTCGCAGACCAACGCAACAGAAGGCGTAGGCCTTTTGCAGGTTGCGGATGGCGCTCTCTCGCAAGTGACAAGCCTGCTCAACCGGGCCGTGACGCTGGCTACCGAAGCCTCGAACGGCACCCTCAACTCGACGCAGGATACCGCGGCGAACCAGGAATACCAGTCGATTCTTTCAGAAGTCAATAACATCGGCACCACAACCACATTCAACCAGGAGCAGGTCTTCGGCTCGAACACCAACATCTACACAGGCGACTCCTCTGCGAAGGGCGCAGCAATCAACGATCTAAATATTGGATCGCTGTCTTCGGCAAACGTGGGCGACACGGGCGGCACCATGGCCTACTCAAGCGGCCAGACTGCAAGCAACGTGTTCATCGACCTGTCGAATGACGGCACAATGGCAACGGCAAACGACAGCCTGGGCGCGTCCGGAACCTCGACCTCTATTACGGTCAACTATTTGACGACCGGAGCGGACGGCGTGGCAAAATCCAACAGCACTGTTCTCACAGTTGGCCAGGGCACGCAGTACGCCAACACCGCGCAGGGGTTGATAAACGCAGTGAACGGCTCGGGCCTGGGTCTGACGGCAAGCATGTCCACCGCCTCAGCGGCTGGAGCTGGTGCCGTTGCAGCGGCTCTCTCGGCCAATTACGGCGGCGGCACCGGCAACGATACCGGCATCATGATCTCGGGTGTCGGCGTAGGAACTGGCACGAATACTGTCGGCGAAATTGGCCAACTGGTCACCGGCGCCACGACTGGTGATTCACTGACCGGCGGCACCATCAACGTTGTTGGGTCCGACGGTAAGTCACACAGTCTCACACTGGGCACCGCAGGCTCCACGGACACCCTGGCAAACTTGTCGGCGACGATCAACGCTGCTGGTTATGGCGTTTCGACCTCAATCAACACCGCTGAAACCACGAGCGGGCAGGGCATCGGAACGGTCTTGACGTTTACTTCGGCTAACCCCGCGGTGACAGTCGGCGGAACGGGTGTCACCAGCGCGATTGCAACCACCGCCAATTCAGTCGGCACCGACAATTTCGGTAAATTCGTCGCGGCCGCTGCGGGCAGTAGCATTGTAGGCACCATGACGTTCAATACCTCATCGGACTTGATAACGGCCGGTGCAGCCTTCGCGGGCCTAACAAACCTCGGGGCGCAGGTAGCTCAAACGCTTACCCAATTCGCGGCCGCAGTGAATACCGACGGGACCGACGGAATTTCTGCCACTGTGAACGGAAACGAGATCATCTTTGCCAATACGACACCCGGCACTGTCGTCACCACGATGACAAACAACACTTCAGTCACCACAGACAACACAAGCACCGCAACGACTCCGAGCCTCACAATGGCCGGTACCCCGACAACGGGCGCCCAATTTTCGAGTGCAGTGGGCACTCTCGCAGTCGGCGCCGGCGGCACCTATGCGGACACGTTCACTGCTGGCACGGACATCACGATCGGCAGTCAGACCCTCGCCATCACCTCGGCCGACAATACCCTTTCCACCTTGGCGTCGACGATCAATGCCGGTGATTACGGAGTGACGGCCACATACAGCCAAGCCAACAAGGACATTGTTTTCACTTCGGCAAACTCCGGTATTGCCATCAACATGGGTACTTCCAGTGGTGCCACTCCGTTGACTGTCGCGACGGGCGGAGGATCTGTTGGTCTCAGCGGCCAGAACCAGTACACGTCGCCTGTCGCCACCCTAAGCGGCTCAAGCGCCACCGATTCCTCCGCGTATTACAACGTGGGAGTTTCGAGTTCCACTGGCATCGTGGACTACAGCACGGTAGTCAACACGGGGACAGTCAGTTCTCCGGTTCTGACCTACGGTGGCACCGGGATTTATGCGGAGAGTGGGAGCGGTCCGGTGAAAGGCAACACCGGCATGGTGTCCGACCTCAGCGGCACCAACGGCATCGCCACCATCAGTTACTCGGATGGCGCAGGCCAGTCGCTGGCCAAGACCGATCTGTCCAACCAGACAGATGCCCAGGCAGCTCTGACGAGCCTGAATGCGGCCATCAGCGACGTTTCAGCGCAGGACGGATACATTGGCGCCCAGATCAATACGCTGAATTCGGCCAGCTCGGTGCTCAGCACTCAGTCCGAAAACGTGCAATCGGCGCAGAACGCCGTGCAGGCCACCGACTATGCTTCCGCAACCTCCAACATGTCAAAGTACGAGATTCTGTCGCAGACAGGCATCTCGGCCTTGGCCCAGGCCAACAGCATGCAGCAGGAAGTCACCAAGCTGCTGCAGTAAGATAAACCCCGCTCAACCCGAGAAGGGCGTCCGCAAGGGCGCCCTTTTCTGCGTCGAGGCCTGGTAACTGTCTTCTATCATGAGTTTTTCCCCATGAGGTTCGGGGGCGCATGGTTGGCCGGCTGCTTTGTTCCCCACGGAGGGTGCGATGGGTACAGTAGGTCTGAGTTTCGGTTCGCCGACGAGCGGTGCCGGCTTTGACGTGAGCTCGACCGTGGCTTCGATTGTGGGCAATCTGAAGAACGTGGAAACCCCGTGGAATACGCAGTTGACGGCGCTGGAAGGTCAGGACACGGTGATATCCAGCCTGGGGACGCTGTTTTCCAGTCTCACGAACGACATGAGCTCGCTGACCGACGCTGAGGGGATTCTTTCGCAGAAGGAAGGTTCGAGCTCTGATGAGAATGTACTGACGCTGACCGCAGCCAACTCGACGGCAGTTGCGGGGACGCATACGGTGACGGTGAACAGCTTGGCGGCAACGTCGAGCGGATATCTGGCTGAGGTTACAAGTTCGTCGGCCGCGCTTTCCGGGCGATTCACGCTGCAGGTAGGCAACGGCACGGCGCAAACCTTTGTGATCGGCGCGGGCTCATCGAGCTCTGGCACAACTTATACCGGAAGTGGTGCGGATACACTCTCCGACCTGGCGAGTGCGATAAATTCGTCGGGCGTGGGCGTCACGGCGAATGTGGAAAGCGATTCGTCCGGCACATGGCTGAGCTTGACTTCGGGGACTTCTGGAGGAGCCGGGAATATCACGGTCAGCAATAACCAGATCGCCAGTACCGGGCAAATCCTTGGTTACTCCGGCACGGCCGGCGCGGACTCGTCGGGTTCAAGCAATGCGACAACGTCTACCGGCACATTGGCAGGCGTTGCGAGTGCCGACGACCTGAGCGGCACGCTCTCCATTCAGGTGGGCAGCGGAACGCCGATATCTTTCACAACGGGCCAGGTCGCGGCACTCACGGGCGGCGAAACGATCGGAGACATCGCGAGCTATTTGCAAACCAACTATTCCGCTTCGGTCGATGCCACGACCGTGACCAACAGCGACGGCACCGTGGGCCTCTCGCTGACTTCCCTGACGGCGGGGAGCGCCGGGACGCTGGCGGTGAATTCTAACCTGATTTATACGGGTTCCAGCACGCTGGGCTATACCTCTGCGGTGACGGGCGTCGATGCGAACCTGACGATTGACGGCAAGTCGAACATTCACAGCGCCTCGAACACCGTGGCCAATCTGATTCCGGGTGTTACCTTTGAACTGCTGGCTCCGAGCGCAAGTGGCGCGCAGGTGCAGGTGGTCATTGGCAACGACAACACCGATGTCGAGAGCACCGTGAACCAATTTGTCACCGATTACAACTCGCTGATAAGCGCCATGAATACGCAGGATGGGAACGACAGCTCCGGCGTTCCCGAACCGCTGTTTGGCTCTCCGACGCTCACCTTGTTGCAGCAGCAGTTGATGAATGGTGTGAATACGTCGAGTCCAAACGGGTATCTCGACGCGATCAAGAATTCGTCGGACGCGCTGACTGGCTCAATTAATATTTCGCTGGCCGGCGGTATTCCCATGGGTTATTCCGGAACGGCCGGTATCGACGCGGACTCGACGACGGGCACAGCCGCGACAACCTCGACGGGAACCCTGAATCCGATCACCAATGCCGCCGATACGCTGTCCGGCTCCATAACCATCCAGGTGGGCAATGGCACCGCGCAAACCGTCAATATGGGAGACTCATCTGCACCGAATACGCTTGCCGGACTGGAACAGGCCATCAACACGGCCAATGTCGGTGTTACCGCATCAATCGTGACGAACAGCGATGGTTCGTCGAGCCTGTCGCTGCTCTCCGGAACCACCGGGAGCGCCGGGACGCTGACCGTGGACTCAAGTATCGCGGACATCAGTACGCAGACCATTCAGGTTCCAACGTCATCTGGGAATAACACGCTAGCGGGCCTTGCCAGCGCGATCAACTCATCCCATAGCGGTGTCATGGCCAACGTGGTGACCGGCAGCACCGGATCGCAGCTTGAACTGGTGTCGTACACGGAGGGACCCAGCGGTGTGCTTACGGTTACCCCGTCCATTACCGACACGAACACTGCGAAGGTCTTGAGTTACAACAACGGCGGGTCAGACATCAACAGCCTCACAACCCTGGGCATCAGCGTGAACAACGACGGCTCGCTGACTCTCGATGCGACTTCGCTGGATTCGGTATTGAACTCGGATTACAGCGGGGTAGTGGGTTTCTTTCAGAACGCAAACGGATGGGGCCAAACATTCTCCAATATGCTGACCGATTCCGGCACAACGGCGGGCACGGGCATTCTGGCGTTGGCTTCCAGTTCAAACAGCAATATCGAATCGACGCTGAATGCCGATATATCGAAAGAGAACATGTTTGTTTCCGCGCAGCAAACGAGCCTGACCGCGGAGCTGAACAGCGCCAACGAGATCATGCAGCAATTGCCATCGCAGCTGGATGGCGTGAACGAACTCTACTCGGCGATCACTGGCTATAACCAAAACTCTGGCGGCTAATGCTGCCGCGGATTCGAAGGAGCTTATTCGCAATGGGAAGTTATCAGGAGCATGCGTTGGAAAGCGCGTCGGCAGTGGATCTCGTGGTAGCGCTCTACGACGGGATTATCCGGTTTCTATATGCCGCAAGCGCGGCAACGGAGATGGGCGATCAGGAAGGGCGGCGCGCTGCGGTGAAGCGCGCCCTGGATATCATCATTCACCTGCAGGCGCGGCTGCGCATGGATGTAGGGGGCCGGCCGGCGCAGGTGCTCAGCGAGTTCTATGCGTCCATCTTCTCGGAGATATTGCAGGCTTCGCAGTCGGCATCGCAGCGGAAGTTCGAGCATGCGATCGACTGCGTGCGCAATGTTCGCGATGCGTGGCGGCAGGTGGCGAGGGACCCCGAGGTCAATCCGATTCCGCCCCAGGTGATCGAAATCAACGCCGGGCGTCGGCAGGCGGGATTTGAGGCTGACGATTTCGGCGCGAATCATGCGGGCGGATCACGATGGAATGCGTGAAATGCAGGGAACAGGGAAACCGTGACTAGATCCCATTTCCAATGATCGAACTCATCCGGCGACCGTCAGTTCCTCTTCGAGTTGCTGTTTCTGGTAGAGCCCGGCATAATATCCGTTGCGGAGCAGCAGATCTTCATGCCGGCCGAGCTCGACAATCCGGCCGTGGTCGAGCACGGCGATCCGGTCGGCATGGCGCACGGTGGAAACGCGGTGCGAAATGAGGATGGTAGTGGATGCCGACGTGTAGGCGCTCAAGCCGCCGAGGATGCGTTCTTCGGTATAAGTGTCCACGCTGGCAAGCGCGTCATCGAGGATGAGGATGGCGGGACGGCGCAGCAGGGCCCGGGCGATAGCACAGCGCTGCTTTTGTCCGCCGGATAGGGTGACGCCGCGTTCGCCGACCATAGTTTCAAAGCCCTGTGGAAACTCCTCGATCTCCTGTCGGATGTGGGCGGCTTCGGCGGCTTCGAGCATCTCTTCGGCGCCGGCATGAGCGGCGCCGAAGGTGAGATTCCCGCGAACGGTTTCGCTGAAAAGGAAGGTTTCCTGCGGAACCATGCCGATATTGCGGCGAAGGACGGCGAGCGGATAATCGCGGACCGGCCGTCCGTCGATGAGCAGCGAACCCGAGGGCGCTTCATAGAGCCGTGACAGCAGATTGACGAGGGTGGACTTTCCGGCGCCAGTTGGACCGACAATGGCAAGGCTGGAGCCGGCGGGGATTTTAAGCCTGACGCTACGCAGAACCGGGGTCTCCGCGTAGTTGAAGTCGAGATTGCGGAATTCGATTTCTCCATGGAGCAATGCATCGGAAGGAATTGAAAGATCCGCGGCGCTGTCGTTGATAGCGGGCTCGGCCTGGAGCAGCTCATCGATACGCTGGATGGACGCAGTGCCGCGCTGGAACAGGTTCACCACCCAGCCGACGGCAATGATGGGCCAGATGAGCAGAATCATGAAAGTGTTGAACTCCACGAAGTCGCCGACGGAGATCCGGTGCTCGATGACGAGATGACCGCCGGCGAGCAGAGTGATAACCATGGAGACGCCGAGAATGAATTCAAGCGTGGGCCAGAGCATGCCCATAAGCTGAACCAGCCGAAGAGAGCGAGCAATGTATTCGCGGTTGAGCCGTTCGAAGAGGCCGATCTGGGATTCTTCGCGAGCGAAGGCGCGGATGAGCCGCGCGCCGGAGTAGTTCTCCTGGGCTTGCGCGGAGATGTCGGAGAAGCTGGCCTGAATGCGCTCGAACCGGTCGTGAATCCGGGTGCCGAGGTATTGCACGACGATGCTGGCGAGCGGCATGGGCGCCAGTGCGACCAGAGTGAGCCAGGGGCTGAGGTGCAGCAGGAAGTAAAGCGCAAAGACGGTGAAAAAGACGGTGTTGGCGCTGTACATGAGCGCTGGGCCCAGCAGCATGCGGACCGCATTGAGATCGTTGGTCATGCGGGCCATTACGTCGCCGGTGCGATAGCGCTGATAGAAGCCCGAATCCTGCTTTTCGAGGTGACGGAAGAGGTCGTTGCGGATATCAAATTCGATTTCGCGCGAGATGCCGATGAGGATCCAGCGCTGCGCATATAGAAAGATGCCTTTGACCAGGGAGATGGCGACGAGCAGACCTGCAAACAGGAGAACGGCATTGCGGCTGGTCTGATGCCCCTGGAGTTCGTCCACGGCCCACCCCAGAACCCTGGGAAACTGGACGGCCGCGGCATTGGTGCCAATGCAGGTGAGCGTGCCCCACACGTATCCCCAGCGGTAGCGTCGCATGTAGCTGAAGAGGGGGCGCATTTCGCGAAGCATGAGTTTATTGTACGGGGAGCGGGCTGGCCGACTCGAAAACCGGCGTTCGCTTACGTTGGCGTTTTCAGAAGCAAGTAGCCGCCGGTGATGCCGAAGAGAATATCTGGGGACCAGGCAGCGAGGGCTGCGGGCAGGTAGTTGACGTTGCCCATGGCCTCGAAGGTGCCGGCGACGACGAAGTATGTGAGAGCAACGAAGATAGCGACGGCAATCCCGGTGAGGGAACCCCGGCGGCCCATCGAAAGCGCGAAAGGGATGGCCAGCACGGCCATGACGATGGCGACGAGCGGGTAGGCGAGCTTGTGCCAGAGGCCGACGCGCAGGCGTGTGGTGTCGGAGCCGATCTGACGAAGGTCGCCGATGTAGTGCTCGAGCTGGCCGAAGTTCATTTCCTGCGCCTGCTTCTCTTCCTTGGTAAAGTAGCTAGGATCTTCGTGGATCTCAGAGAAGGAAGTCTGGCGGAATGTGCGGTATCCGTCGGGGCTGAGCGCGGCCCCCTGGAAGTCCCTTTGCCATCCATTTTGGAAACGCCAGGAATGGTTGTCGGCGTCCCAGTAGACGCGGGTGGCGAAGATGCGCCGCGAGAGCGCGAAGGTGGAGGGGTCGAACTCGAAGATGGAGAGGTTGGCGAACTCACTGTGGTCGCGATCGAAGAACTGGTAGTAGAAGATACGGCTTGGTTCACCGGGGTGTGGCTGGCCAAAAATCCATGTCTGCTCGGGGTGGGAGACGGTTTGCGGCGGACGGCCTTTGATGATGTTGCGCATGGCCTCCTGCCGACGGTTCGCCTGGGGCAGGTAGTACTCATCGAACAGGAACAGCGCGATTGACAGGATGGCGGCGATGGAGACGACGGGGACCACGAGCCGGTAAATGCTGATGCCGGTCGCCTTCATGGCGATCAATTCGCTGTTGCGGTTGAGGACGCCGAACGTGACCAGCACGGCGATGAGCACGGCCAGCGGGGAAATCAAGTACAGCATGCTGGGCGTCAGGTTCACCAGGTAGTCGCCAACTAAGGCCATGGGAGGGTGGTTACGCAGTATGTCGCCGAAGAGGTCAAAAAAGGTAAACACCAGCATGAGCACGACGAAAGCGGCGAGAACCAGGAAAAACATTTTTAGGAACTCGCGAACCACGTATTCATCCAGGATGCGGGGGAAGACGCTGCGGGCCTTGGCGCGCTGCGGACGGGCCCGATACCGCCTCACGAATGCAGCGAGCGGACCCCAACTGATTTCAGGTGCACCTGTGGATTGCGGTTTGAGCGAGCGGAGGTTGATACTGGTCAGCGCATTCAGGACGCGCCCGCCAGTAGCCATCTGCCACAGCAGAAAAACACCGACAGTCGCGAAAACCAGGTTGGCGAGCCACACAGCGATGACGACTGGAATCTTGTCCTGGCGGCCGAGCGCAGTACCGATGAGCGAAAGCGAATAATAGACGACGACCAGCGCGATGGTGAAGACCCAGGCGGAGCTTTTTCCGCCACGCCGCGAGGCAACGCCGAGGGGAACACCCACGAGCATCAGCACCAGGCAGGCGGCCGGGTAGGCGAAGCGGTTATTCAGCTCGATGAGGAAACCCTTGGGATTGGGACCGTGAGTGTGTTGGAGCAGAGCGTTCATGGTCAAGGCGTAAATGACGGTATCCAGGCGCCCAAGCTGCACGGTGCTTTGCTGGCTTAGAGCCAGGGGCATGTCGATGGTGTCGAAATGTTCAATTTCATACTGCAGCGGCTTGCCCGCAAGGGTCTGATGCTCGGTTCCATTCCGGAGCCGCATGAGCAGTTCCTGGTTGGCATCGCTTACCACCGTGGCGGAGGCAGCGGTGGTGATTTTGGGATTGGCAGGATCAGAGACGTCAACCATGAACACCTGGCGCCAGTTGGAGGCACCGGCGCCTGCGAGAACGTCCTGCACGTAGAGGACGGCGTTCTTGAACTCCTCATTGAACACACGCGGCTGGATTTCGTAGGAAGCCTGCGAGGTTGCGAGAGCCTGCTGCATCTCCAGGATGGCTTCATTGGCGCGCGGCGCGACCCAGATGGAGTTGGCCAGGCCCACCAGCGTGCCGCCAATTGCCACGATTGAAGCGACACGGACAAAGTAGCCGATGCCCAGGCCCGAGGCGCGCATAGCGATGATTTCACTGTCGGCCGCCAGACGGCTGAGTCCCAGCAGGACACCCACAAGCACCGCCATGGGGATGGTGACCTTGAAGGTGTTGGGCAACATCAGGAGCAGGATCTCCATGACGTTGGCGAACGTGGAGCTGTTGCGGACCACACTCTCGAGGATGTGAGGCAGGTCGCGCATGAAGAGAATGAAGGTGAAGAGCGCGCAGCCTATGAGCGTGTGGGAGAGAATCTCACCGAGGATGTAACGTGTCAGGATGCGCACAGACTGGCTCTTTATCTAGTCTATCTTGCCGATGCTGGTCCCGGCGGTTGGTGCGGCAATGGATGATTGGGGTTGCCAGCCGCGGAGTCGCAAACTGTTCGCCAGTACACAGACGGAACTAAGCGCCATGGCGGCGGCGGCCATCCACGGGCTGAGCAGGATATTTAGGGCCGGGTAAAGCGCGCCGGCGGCAAGGGGAATGCCGATGACGTTGTAGGCGGCTGCCCAGACTAGGTTCTGGCGCATCACACGCAGAGTCTGCCGCGCGAGGCCGAGGGCGGTGGGGATGGCCGAAGGCTGGGCGCGGAGCAGCAGGACGTCACCTGCCTCCTGGGCCAGGTCAGCGCCCGAACCCATGGCGATTCCCGCATCGGCCTGAGCGAGCGCAGCAGCGTCGTTGATGCCGTCCCCCACCATGGCCACGCGGCGGCCGCTCTGCTGGAGCGCGCGAATGCGGGCCAGCTTGGCCGCTGGATCAAGATTCGCTTCCACTTCAGTGATTCCGGCTTGTTGGGCGATGGGCGCGGCGGCCGCGGCTGAGTCACCTGTGAGCATGCGGACTTGCAGTCCTGATTCACGGAGATCGGCAATGGCTTGGGGAGCGTCGGGACGGAGGGCGTCGCGTGCATCGAAGCATCCGGCTGGAATGCCGTCGATGGCCATCAAGAGCCGGGTGACCCCGGGGCGCGGTGCCGGCAGGATATCCGGAAACAGCGGAATGCTGAATTCCTGAAAGAGCGCCTGATTGCCGAGCAGGCAGTCGTGGCCTTCAATGGTGGCAGAAATGCCGCGCCCGGGTAAGACCTGCACGTCTTCGGCGGCCTTCCAAACCAGGCCGCGTGCGTGGGCTGCGTCGACAATGGCATGAGCAAGCGGGTGGTTTGATCGCTCTTCGGCAGCCGCAGCCATGCGTAGGAGATCGCTCTCCGTGTTCTCGCCGCAGGGATAGAAGGACTCCAGCGCGGGACGGCCCACAGTGAGGGTACCTGTCTTGTCGAGCACAATGGTATCGAGATGAGCAAGGCGTTCTAGCGCTTCGCCGCCCTTGAAGAGCACGCCCAACTGCGCGCCACGACCCACGGCCACGGTGAGCGCCGCGGGAACCGCAAGTCCCATGGCGCACGGGCAGGCGATTACCAGAACGGCGACGGTGTTGGCGATGGCCATGGGCAGCGAGTGAGCTGCGAGGAGCCAGAGGGCGAACGTGACCACCGCAAGACCAAGGACGACGGGGACGAAGATGGAACTGGCGCGGTCCGCGAGCCGTTCCATAGGAGCGCGGGAACCTTGTGCCTGCTGAACCATGCGGGTGATCTGCGAAAGCACGGTCGCTTCGCCGAGTGAATCGGCCCGGCACGTGACGGCTCCGTCGTAATTGAGCGAACCCGCAAGGACGCGACCGCCGGGCTGGCGGTCCAGCGGCATCGCTTCACCGGTGAGCATAGACTCGTCGACGGTAGTCCGGCCTTCAATGATGGTGGCGTCGACGGGGAAGCGCTCGCCGGGGAGCACCAGCACCTCATCGGCAATCCGAATCTCCTCGAGTGGAACGACAGCCTGCACGCCGTTGAGGATGCGCCGGGCAGTGGCGGGTCGAAGCCGGGAAAGAGAATCGAGGGCGGCAAGAGCGCGGTGCTTAGCGCGCGCCTCCAGCACTTTCCCCAGGAGCAGGAAGCCGATGATCGTCAAAACGGCGTCGAAATAAACCTGGTGGTTTGCGACGGGCTGGAGCGTGGCAAATGCGGAATAGGCAAAGGCCACGCCGGTTCCCAGGCTTACCAGCGTGTTCATGTTGGTGGTTCCGTGCCGGAGAGCGCTGATCGCACTGAGATAAATACCGCGCCCAGCCCACACCATCAGTACTGTCGTGAGGATGAGCAGAAACCAGCGCAGTGGATCCTGCGGCAGCGCGTAAAGCCAGGGTATATTCCGCATGAGGAAGTGATCGGCTTCGCTCATCGGACTGCCGAGCGGCATGGAAAAAAGCATCCCCAGCACGCCGGCGGCGAGCGTCACGATTGGCTTGATGGCCGATTCATTCAGTTGGTTTGCAGACGCCTTCAGGGATTCGCCGGGGCGCGGAAGCACAGCGTCGTAGCCGGCATTGTGAACGGCATCGACAAGCGCCTGGGGAGGCACGACATCCGAATGGAAGACAACGCTGGCGCGATTGGCTATGAGGTCGACGTGTGCGGAATCGACGCCGGGAGTTGAGCGCAGCGCGGCCTCGACATGATGCTGGCACGACGCGCAGGTCATGCCAATGACCGGGAAGGTAAGCGATTCTGTTTCGGACGGCGTCACTTAGTTTTCCAGACGGGCCGAATAACCGGCCTTGGCCAGAGCCGCGATGGACTGATCGACGGGCGGAGGGTCCACCGTGCTGTCCACACGCGCTGCGCCCAGGCGCACCTCTTTGACAGCGATTCCCGCCGTCGACGCAAGCGCTTGGCTGACGCGGCGAATGCAGGAGCCGCAATGCATTCCATCGATACGAAGAGAGAATTCCGACATGACGTTCACCCGCTCCATTTAGATGATAGCCCCGGAAGAAAGATGCGGTGTGGAGCGGTTCGTGGAAGCACGGGCTCGTCCACTTGTGCGGAGGGGAGTTAAAAGCGTTATCGTAAAGGGTTCGCAGCAAGAGGAGGATCATGCACCGAGAGTTCCCAGAGACGCCGCTGGTTGGCGTGGGCGCGGTGGTTGTGGATGAGGGGCGAGTGCTGCTGGTGCGGCGCGGAACAGAGCCGCTGAAGGGCGAGTGGTCGCTGCCGGGGGGCGTGCTCGAGTTAGGTGAGTCGCTGCTTGCGGGCGTGGTTCGCGAAGTGCAGGAAGAAACGGGGCTGACGGTTGAACCGTTGGAACTGGTTGAGTTGCTGGACAGAATTCATCGGGTTGGCAAGCGCGTCCGCTACCATTACGTGATTGCGGACTACCTGTGCCGCGTGGTAGGCGGCGAATTGAAGGCGGCGACAGACGCCGACGCGGTGCGCTGGGTTGAGCGAGCGGAATGGAACAGCCACAGCGCGCTGAGGCTCGATCCAGTGACGACACGAGTGATTGAGCTGGGGTGGCAAAGGGCTCTGACGCTTCAACAAAGAGGATAAGGAACGTGAAACTGATAAGAAGGTTGTTCCTGACGATTGGCGTGGCTGCTGTGCTGGCCGCGATCGGGTTCTGGTTGCGCCCGGTTTTCTATTTGAACCAGTGGACCTATGCGCGGGAGTGTCTCGCGGGAGTAGAAAGCCGCTCGGTTACTGTGGCTGGGCACCGCGTGCATTATCTTACCGAAGGGCCATCGAGCGGCCCGGTCGTGGTGCTGGTCCACGGGCTGGGAGGGCGCGCGGAGGACTGGTCCAACTTTGCACCTTGGCTCGCGAAGGCCGGTTTTCGCGTCTATATGCCGGATTTGCCGGGCTTTGGGCGTAGTGAAGAGCCTCCGGATTTTTCCTATTCGGTGCCGGACGAGGCGGCCATTGTGATCGGGTTCTTCGATGCGCTGAGCTTGAAACAAGTCGACCTCGGCGGATGGTCGATGGGCGGATGGATTGTGCAGCGGATCGCCGCCGAGAATCCTGACCGCGTGCGGCGCCTGATGCTCTTTGACAGCGCCGGACTCTATGCGAAGCCGGACTGGGACACAGCACTGTTCACATCCACCACGCCGGAACAATTGAAGCAGTTCTATGCGCTGCTGATGCCCATTCCGCCAAATGTTCCGCCCTTCGTGGCGCGAGACATTCTACGGATCACGAAAGAGCGGTCATGGATTACGCAGCGAGCCATGGGGTCAATGCTGAGCGGTCGCGATGTGACAGACAGCTTGTTACCGAGGCTGAAGATGCCTGTGCTGATTGTGTGGGGCCAGGCGGACCGCATTACGCCACTGAGCCTGGGCGAAAAGATTCACGAACTGATTCCGCAGTCGCAATTGGAAGTCATCCCCGGCTGCGGCCACCTTGCACCGAGTCAATGCGCGGCACAGATTGGGCCGAGGGTGGTGGAGTTTGTGAAGCAGTGAGGAAGAGCAGTAGAGTCCGGTGGCGAATCGACTTGGCTAGGCCGCATGGAAAAGCATGGTCTCAGCCGTCAGACCAGGACCAAATGACATAGCGCAGCCATTCTGACCACTTTGCGATTCACGCATGAGCTTTTGCAGCACGAACATGACCGTAGCTGAAGACATGTTGCCGTATTGCGCGAGGACACTGCGTGAGGCAGCGAGCGCATCGGCCGGGAGGTCAAGGCCTTTCTCAACGGAATCGAGAATCGAGCGTCCTCCAGGATGAACTGCCCATAGATCGACCGACGACAAGTCTCTTCCGCGCGTGACCTGGCTTCCCATCTCCTTGAGTGCGCGTCCGATTTCGCCGGGAACCTGCCCAGAAAGATGCATGTCAAAGCCGAGCTCTCCGATGCGCCAGGTAATGAGATGACTTGTCTGTGGAATGTTGACGGCGAGGAAGCTGTCGATCGCCAATCCTTCCTCTTCCGCACTGACCAGCGATGCTGCGCAGCCATCGGCAAAAACGAGGAACGAGAGTACCTGTTCGAGCTCCCCGGTTTCCTGAAAATGAAGCGAGCAAAGCTCAAGGTTCATCACTAGCACTTTGGCATTGGGTTCGGAGCGAACAATGTGATGGGCTGATTTAAGTGCGTTGATGGCGGCATAACAACCCATAAACCCGATCATGGTGCGCTCCACCGAGGGGTTCAATCCCAGATGGCGGACGACCTCGAAGTCGAGCCCCGGCGCATAGAGTCCCGTGCAGGAGGTCACGATGACATGCGTTACGCTGCGGCGTTCTTCTTCAGTGAGTGCGAGCTTGTCGAGAGCAGACTGAGCCAATCGCGGAGCGAATCGCTCAAAGAATTGCATACGCCGCGCGGTGACCGGAAAATCTCCCGGCACGTAGACCTCTTCCGCATCCTTCCATACGCCGTCCTCGGTTGAGATGGGCTGCACAAATGAGTAGCGGTGTTCGATTGCCGACAAGCGCGCCATGCGGCGAAAGAGATTGCGCACCGTGCCCTCGGCCAGCATGCCTGTGGCGAAATCGATGAAGGCATGATGCACGTCGTGCTGGGGAACTGCCGTTGCAATGCGATTGATATGCGCTATCGTCAATGTCGCCTCTGCGGGAGGATTTGGTGTTCCAACACTATTATTCTTAAGCAGTCTACACCGCGGTATGTCACGGAACTGTCATTGTTTATTGACGCGGCAGCAGTACGAAAGGGTTGCTTTCAATTGGGATGCCTATGCATGATGCGTGAGAGTACGTGACAACACGAGATGTTCACCGGTAACGGCGTGTTGCTTTGATGACCATGGAAAAGACGCCTGACTCATCGCGAGCCACGAGCAACGAGACATGGCGATTGATTGCTACCTCAGCTTGAATCAACTGCTGGCCGGTTGTATCCACGTCAGTGGCATAGGTGAGGGTAATGCTCCTGCCCAACTGTTCTTCCACAATGATGCGAGAGGTGGAGTTGCCCAAGGCACCGATGTAGTTGGGGTCAACCTTGACGGAACCGGCGCCGAAGAGCTTCTGCACACGGCTGCTTACAGTGGCGTTGAGGGCGCCACCAAGCAGCGCGTCGGTGGTCGGATTGGCGCCTGTTTGCTCCTGCTGCTGCATGTAGAGACGCTGCTGGTCGCTGGTACGGCCGAGAGCAAGCAGTGCCACAACATCGGACTCGGGAAGCGGTGGGTCGCTTCGGGGGGTGATGGAGATCTTACCACCAGGAGTTCCGTTGACGCTGAGGGTGATGTCGTAGTCTTCAACACGAGCCGTAGCGGTCAGGTCGATGACGGGTTCGATACGCACCGGGTTGGTGAAGGAGATGTCGCCGCGCTGGAGATCATAGCGGGTTCCGGCGATCATGGCGCTGCCTTCAGTGACTGAGACGCGGCCCAACAGCGAAGGTGAGGCCACTGTGCCGAGGACGTGCAGGTCAACGTCGCCGGCGAGTTTGGCGTAGGCATTCTGGAAGTTCAATTGCGGCGAAGAGAGCACATGCACGTCAAGACGAATATGGTTTGACGGGGCATCCGGGGGCGCGAAGGTCTGCACGGCGCTGGCCTGCGCCGCGAGTGCCGCAATATCGAAATCAGGATTCAACGTGAAGCGGGTGACGAGAACATTGCCGCTGAGAAGAAGATTGTTCTGCGATCCCTGGAGGCGCAGCGTGGCGTCGGCCTGGGAACTGACGCCTTGCGGATAGCGGATGCGAATGCCCTTTCCCGTAACCGAGAGGTCGGCATAAATCCCGTGCTGATAAGAGAGTGAACCGCTGACGCTCAAGGGGCCTCCGCCCGTCATCGCGGTGAGAGATTTGACTTCGAGCCGGTTCTGGTTGAAGACGAGGGTCCCGTGCAATTGACTTAGGCCGTTGGGAATATCCTCGAGGGACAACGAGCCGTTCTGGAAGTCGACGCGGCCTTCCATGTTGGGATTCGCCAGTGGCCCATGCGCTTCCACCTGGAAGGTCGTGGTCCCGCTCGTGGTGAGATCGGGATTGATGGTTTCGGCCAGCTTGAGATTGATGGAGCCACTGGCGGCAAGGTCGAGTTGCCGCGCACCCTTGAGCGACAGGCTTCCCTGTGCACGGAGATCCGTGTCCTCACCCGTCACATGCAGTGGATCCAGGGTTACAAGCCCATTGGCAAGCTCGGCATGTACGCCGCCCTGGCTCTGGAGATGGACGCCGGCCAGAGTGACCGACAGTTGCTGCAGCCGGGCATCGCCGCGCAACAGTTCCGGTTTGGCGAGCGGTCCTTCGATATTCACCGTACCGGCCAGCGCGGATTCTCCGCGGATGCTCTCGATATGGGCCATTGTGAGCAGAGCGCCAATGTCGAACTGCGAAAACTCGATTTTGGTCTGGGTGGCAAAGTCACCGCTAAGTGCGGTCTGTCCGTTCAAGTCGATTGCGGCGCCCGCGAGGCGGGTTGTCGCATCATAGAAGGCCGTGCGGTTGTCGGTGTGCGCAGCGAAGACAAGCGTGCCAAGCGATTCTCCTTCGAGGGTCAGCCCATTGAGCGTTGCGTGCGCTTCCAGGTTCGGGTCGTCCACCGTACCGGAGCCAACCACTGAAAATCCAAGCTTGCCCGTCGCTTCAACGTTGTTGCGGAGCGTTTCAATTTTGGAAATGTCGATTCCGGATCCAGTGGCGTTCACTTGGAAATGGCGTGACCCGAGGTTATAGCTCCCTGAGGCCGAGATCTTTCCAGCCATATCGTTCACGGTCACGGAGGAGAGCTTGATGACATCGCCGGCAAGGTTTCCCTGCGCGCGAAAGCGTGCAATCGGCTCGCCGTACACAGTGCCCCCATCCAACTCGACCCATCCTGAGCCGTTGAGAGCACGGACTGGGCCATCGACTTGAACTTGCGTGTCAAGCAGGCCCGTGATCGGCAGCTTCTGGTTTGCGATGGAAAGCAGATCGTTGACGCCAACCTTTGTGGCGAGCAGGTGGAGATGGAGTGCGGAGTTAAGGTCGAATGCCTGCGTGGCCGGCTTGCCGGACTCAGCATCGAGCGTCCCATCCAGCACCACGTCAGCGTTCCCGCGCCGTAGTTCCGCATGTTGGATCGCGATTCGATTCGCCGCGTAGCTCCCGGTAGTCTGGACTGAATCCCACGAAACGAATCCGGGCTGGAGAAGCTGAGCCGGAGTAGGCCCGGTGGGCGCGGTTGCTCCGGGGAGTAACCGCGCCTTCAGGGCGGGCTGAACAGGCAGCAACTCGATTGCAATTTGCGTGGCCTTGGCATCTCCCGCGAGATGAGGATCGACGAGAGAGCCGGTCCACATACCCTGAAAATCCCCTTGCCCGCTCAGAGCCACCGGCAGAGCGGCGGTACCCGTCATCCCGAAGCGGGTCAAGCCAAGATCGCGAAGAACAGTGTCGAATTCCCAGAGGTTTTTGGAATGGAAAGCAACCGCCAACGCTGACGGGCTGGTAAGGGGATAGGCGCCGAGGTGGCCATGCACTTCCAACGTGCTGCCGGGGGTGTGCAAATCAAGATTGCGTAGGTCCACCGCGCCGTCATGTTGCGTGTAGGTTCCGTCGATCAACCCGTCCGCGGCCACTTCGCCAGGCACGGTGTGTCCGGGAAGATCGAGGCTCAACAGCGCATCTACTGAAACCGTTCCAGCGTCGCCGTGGACCCAGGTTGCCGTCGCAGGGCCGTTGACAATGGTGTTCAAACCCACTCGCTGAAACGGCTTCTGGCTCACCATATCCAGGACCGTGTCCAAAGTAACGCCTTTGAAGCGGGCTGTGACCTTACCGTTCACGGGAATGTCGACAGGCCCCGGACGCTGAATTGTGGAAGGGTTCCTGTCCGCGGCAGCGCGGGGCACGGCAATCCCTGGATTGCGCATCGCGGCGGCCGTCGGTAGTTCGGGCAGCCAGGGATTCAGCGCGACTTCGCCTTCAAGTTGGCCGCCCTGCCGGAGGCGCGCGACGATGGAAGTGATGAGCAGTTCCCTGGGGTCCGCATGGACATGCGCATCGAGACGGATGCCCGTAGCGACGACACCGGTCCCGATGTACGAGCCTCTCTCTACATGAATGCTGCCGTCGGCTCGAAATTCAGCGCCCTCGCCCGCACTATCCAGGTCGAGATGAGCGATGCCTTTTGGCGCGAATGGGTAGCCAAATACTGGGTCCAGCAACTCCATATCAAGATCGCCGGTGACTTTTCCCTCCCAGTGAGGTTGGGCGAAGTTCTGAAGCGTTCCTGTAACCAGCAATACATGGTCCGGAGAGCGACCCGCATTGGCACCCTGCGGCCTGGTGGTGATTTGAAGCGAACGCAGGTAAGCCGCCCCGCGCGTCAGGTCAAGCGTTGTCTGAATCCGCCCGTGCGTAGGCTTGTAACCATCGCGCGACAAGTCCAGGTCGGACGCTCCGGCTTCGATGTGGTAACTCTCGGGCCAGGTTACGGAGGCCGGGACATAACGCAGCAGGACGGAAACGTTGTTGGCCTGAAAGTCGAGCAGTGCAAACCGATTCTGGAAATCGAAGGAGGCGGCGCGATTCTCTATGTCGAGGGTGCCTTGCTGAACTGCAACATGACCAGCCTGAAGATCAAAGAGAGTATCGATGCTGAGATTGTTGGCTTTTCCGGGTCTGCGCGGATGTGGCTGGTTGGTGGTGCCGTCGGGGTAAAGAATGAGATGAAATGCGGGATGCGATATGTCAAGTTCGCGCAGCAGAACGCGGGGGCTCACAACGCCGAAAATGCTGAAGCCGACACGCAGATGTGTGATGCGAGCGTAGGGCTCTTCTCCGGGCGCTTCGAGTCCGTGAATCACCACGCCGTCCGCATTGGCTTCAAGATCCAGCAGGTGCCAATGGAAGGAAGCGATCTCAACCCGGCCGCCTATGGATTGCTGCATCTGGGCGATCAACCCCTGGCGCACGATCGCCTCGAAACCTGCGGAACTGGCCACGAAGTAACTGCCGATGATTAGGACCACCACGATCAGCACCAGCGCCGCTATGGAGAGAGGAAGATGGCGCAGGAAGAAGCGCCGCAGACGGCTCTGATGACGTGGTCTCCGGGGTCGAGGGGCAATGGGCAGCGCGGACTCAGGTTCGGTCATTGGTATCCCTCTCCCGCTCCGGGCGCGTTCTGTCCTTCGGGTGATATCAGCGCGGGGTCCAGCACTTCCACATCCCCCTGCTTGCGGAGATTATCCAGCCAGTCGCCGAAAAGAACGTTCACCTTTTGCTGCAGCAGAACCTCCTGAATGCGTGGCGAAACCTTGTCCAGGGTAGGTATTTCCTCTCCCGGCGCGTATTGAGGTAACAGCGTGTCGTGGTAGTAGGTCTCAATCTCCTGCGGGGTGATCCGGATGTCTTCCCGGAATCGCCGCTCGATGAAGCGCAGAATTTCGAGGCGGTAGCGCAGATAGCTCTCCACTCTCGCAGGGGTCAAGTGGTGCGCTGTCAGGAACGCCTTCCAGCCGGCATCGGAAGCGCAGTTCTGACGCACACACGCGGGAATGTCGTGGCGAATTTCGGCAAGCCGGGCGTCAACCTCGGCCTGCGGCGGATCGGCTGCCTGTTCGTCCTCTTCGCGGATCTGCTGCTGAATCAGGGCGCGGGAGATCAACTGCTCCAGGGCCACGCTGCGCGTGAGCGTGCCAAGGCCGCCTCTGCCGGGATCGAGAACTGAGAGCCGGATTTCGTCGTCCAGGTCGCTGGAGAGGATAGCTTGGTTGTTGACCACTGCTACCACGCGGTCGATCACCACCGGGCTTGCTACGGGCTGGGGTGCGTCCTGCGCCAACGAAGCGGCTGCCGGTGCAGACATACACAAAGTCGCAGCCATCCACAAAGTCAAGGTGCCCGGGAACGAGAATCCAATCGCGTTTCCGGCGACGGTGGTGGCGCGGATTCCGGTCGAGGTGCGCATCAAAAGGTCTGTCCCAGGCTGAAAAAGAAGTTGAAGTGGCCGGCTTCGCCGACGTGCGGGTCGGAACTCGACTGCTTGAGCGAGTAGTTGTAGATCACCGGGTAAATGGGTGGGTTCAGGTTATAACTGAAATCAAATCTCAGGGGACCGACGGGGGTATGGTAGCGCAAACCAAGACCCGGCGCGTGCGAGAAGTAATTGAAGCTGCATTCTCCTTCCCAGCCGGTCGAAGTCACAGGGCCAGCGGGCGGTTTATCCGGGCTGTTGGGGTCGACGATCTTAAGGTTCTTGCAACTATCGCGGTCCGGCTGACGCGTTCTGATCGCGCTCGCCCAGACATCGGAAGCATTCGTGAAGATGTTGCCCATATCGTGGAAGAGCACGATGCTTACCGTGTTGCCCACCCAAGGCAAAGTCGGTGGCGGCAGGCGCAGCTCCGTGCTGTTGGCTAACGCTCCCGCTCCTCCGGTAGGATAGCCGGTCTCGGGATCGCGCGGCCCCGCGGCATTGACTGAAAAACCTCGCAACGCAGTCGGACCGCCCGCAAAGAGCCGCTCAGGCAAGGGAATCAGCTCCTCCTCTTGTGTGCCGAAGGCGCGCTCCTGTCCATAGCGCGTGTTGCGGGCTATCACCAGGCGTCCTTTGTCGAAGCTGTAAAAGCTGGAATTCGAGACGTCAAGGCGATTGAACTGGACCTGTGCGCCGAAGTATTGACTCGAAAGAAATTCCTGGAAGCTCGTGTAGGTGCCGCGGTGCGCATCCAGAGGAGAGTCGCGCGTATCGCGAATCCAGGTGAGCGCAGGGCCTGCTACGCGGGTTGCAGCCGAGTCCTGTGTAATTTCGCCGGGAGCCACCTGAAGGCTGTTCTCCTGCACTTTCACGCGGCGGAAGTTCAATTGATAAATGAACGTGTTGGCCTTGGAGAGCAAGGAGCCGGGCGAACTGAAGTGCTCGCTCAAACGGAAACTACCCTCCAGCTTGGAGGCCACATACGTGGTTACATCCAGGCTGTTGGCGTAGCCGGCGGAGAAATCAAGACCGAAGTCCTTGCTGCTCCTCAAGTGCGGGTCCTGAAAAAGTAGGTTGATCTTCTGCTCGAGTAAGCCATATGTGCCCTGCAGTGACGCAGACAATTCCCGACCGAACAGATCGTTGCGGGTAATCGCGCCAAGTACGCGGGGACTGACTCCCTTCTTGCCCTCGGGATTGCAGGTGACTCCAGCCGTGTCGGGTCCGGCGCAGTTGTACTGCGGGTTGCCGGTCTGCGCCTCAAATCCAAAACCGTATGTCAGCGACCATCGCCGCGCTTCCGTCAGCTGCAAAAGAACGGTCTTCTGCGTGTCGCCTCCATTCGGGTTCTCCACCGCGGTGTTCACTTCGTTAAACAGTGCCAGTTCGTAAAGGTTGCGCTGCGTGTTCATAAGAGCGCTCTGGTTCAGGGGATCGCCTGGATGCAACGTGATGGCGTGTTGCACAGTGTCATCACGCGTATACACTTGCCCGGTTACCAAGACCTTGCGCACAAAAATCTGCGACCCCTCGGTGATATGGAAGACGACGTCCACCTTGTCCGGGTCGGCTGTTTCTATCTGCTCAGCGACGTCCACCTGCACCTGGCGGAATCCACGGCTCAGGTATTCGGTGAACAAGGCGTCTCGATCTCCGGCCAGGTTCTCGGGAGAAAGCAACTGTCCCTTTGTAGTGTTCAACAATTGAGAGAGCTTGCCATCCTCCACATGCTGGTTGCCTTCAAGGCGAACCGACCCCACGCGCAATTGCCCGCCTTCTTCAATCTTGTAAACCACGGTCAGTGGCGCGACATCGGGGTTCTTTCCTCCTGCGGCAGGAGTTCTGAGCGCCGCGGCGCCAGTCTCCTCTGTAACCTTTACCTTGGGAAACCCGTTGTTCTGATAGACCGCCTGCAATGCGCCAATGTCTGCCGAGACCAGCGCCTGGCTAAACGTGCCATGGTGATCGAGCGAGTCCGCCGGGTGCACGCTGAGCAGTTCCTTCAGAGTGGCTGAATCAAAGTAGTGGTTACCGGTCACAGATACGCTTTCCACGCGGCGTCGCGGCCCCAACTGCACTTTGTAGAGAATCAGAACCTGGTTTGCGCCCGTGGTCTGCTGTTCATGGTCGACTTTGATGTCAAAATACCCCAGGCGCTGGTAGTAGTCACGAAGGCGGCGATTGCCTTCGTTGAGCAGATCGTCGTCGACTGCGCCCTCCTCGAAAATAGGAATGATTCGCTTGATGCGCTCTTGGCTCATGCTGACGCCTTCCACCAGGACCTTAACTTGAGGGCCGGGGTTTGCGGAAAATCGGAAGTCATCCTTTTTGGTGGCCGAAGCATACCGCTGCGCTTCGAGCTTGATCTCGGCTTCCAGCCGCTCCTCGCGCTGGTACCGCTTGAGGACTCCCGCCAAAGCCCTGCTCGCGGTGTCGTGGTCAACATGCGAGCCGGCTCTCAGATGTGCATGACGGCGAAACTCCTCCAGGCTCATCCCAGGGTCGCCGGTAACCTGTACGGATCCTACCCGCGCCTGAGGTCCACTTACCACCTGGAATGCAATGTCGACGAGTTGATCCCGGGGATGGGGTGTCAGGGTTTGAGTAATGGTCGGCTCGTTGAAACCATTTGCTGCGAGGGTGCGGCGCATCTGTTCAAGCGCCTGGCTCAGCTTGGCCGCCGTGTATCGGGATCCGGGCGCCAGTTGGCTGGCATGCTGCAACTGGGCATTCAAGGTTGCGCCCTTGGCGCCTAGAACACTGACCATGCCGATAAACGCGCGGGGAGCGCCGCGAAACACCAGGTCCACGCCGTCTCCGTCTGGGGAGCCCTCCACCTGAATGTCTTCGTAAAGGCCCGTGGCAAACAACTGGCGGAGACTGCTCTTGAGCTTCTCCAGATCGAGCGGCTCTCCTACTGCCTGAGGCAAGCCGCTGGACAGGGGGCCAAGCCGGGCTGGGTCCACACCCGCGAAGGAGATTTTCTCCACCGCTAGCCCTTCGAATTGATAAGCAGACTCAGTGGCGGTGTCGGAAGCCAACGAAGTTCCGTCCACGGGTTCCAGGCTGGACATAGCTGGCAGAGCGTCCGCGGCCGTTTCAACGGCGCCCACGATGTCCGGGGTTTGGCAACAGGCGCTTCTTTCTATCGCGATTCCGAAAACGAGAATGCAGACGAGCAAGAAGCCGTGGCTGTACCGTTTGCTTCTTTGCCATATCGGCATTCTTTTCAACACGCTATCTCCAAAGCATCACACGGAAGACCGCCGGGACCGCATGGGACACGAGCCTCTACATATTGTTGAACCCGGATGGTGCTCTCCGAGTTTCGCAAAATGAACCGCTTCCCTTATACTAGCGGGGAACCACCCCGGGCGCTGCGGCACCCGTAACGTAAGTTGTTCTCCCCAAGGATGCGAATGCCCCATTCGAGCCTCCCGATTCAACCCTCAGACCCCCCTTCCGAGGCGTCCGACTCAAAGATTCCGGCCCGTGCACCCGCCGATGGAGCAGGGACAGCGAATCCGTTAGTTCCTTCGGACGACGATACCCTCGCGCGAGCCCAGCGCGGCGATCATCAGGCTTTCGCACAACTTTACTCTCTGCACAAGCGACGGATCTATTCCCTCTGTCTGCGCATGGTAGGCAACACCGCCGAGGCTGAGGACCTGACGCAAGAAGCATTTTTGCAGTTGCATCGCAAGATTGCCACTTTCCGCGGTGACTCGGCATTCTCCACATGGATGCACCGGTTGGCTATCAATGTCGTTCTGATGCACCTCAGAAGGAAAGGTCTCGCCTTGATTTCGCTGGATGAAGCCATGGACCCCACTCCAGAGGAAGGGCCGGGACGAAGTTTCGGAAGCCCGGATCTGAACCTGACAGGAGCCATCGACCGGCTGGCACTGGAGCGCGCAGTTACCGATTTGCCGGCCGGATATCGCCTCATCTTCGTGCTTCACGATATCGAGGGGTATGAGCACAATGAAATCGCCACCATGCTCGATTGCTCCATTGGAAACAGCAAGTCCCAGTTGCACAAAGCGCGGCTGAAGCTTCGAGATACTCTGCGGAACACCCCCCGGCAGGAGACAAAGAGATGACCGACAATCGCAACACAATGAGTTGCGCGGACTTCCAGGCACAGTTGCCGGAACTGATTGGCAGCGGAGCAGACGCCTCAACCCATCCCCACTTGCAAAACTGCGAGCTTTGCCGCGCCCTTCTCGCCGACCTGGAAACGATTGCAGAGGCGGCTCGCCAGCTGTTTCCAATTGTGGAACCTCCCGAGGATCTCTGGGAACATATCGAATCGGCGCTCAAGGACGAATCCGGCGGCGTTAGTCCTGACGCAGAAAAAGACGAAGAAAAAGGTAGCTAAAGAACAAGCCATTCCGTGGCTAGGACCAGTCGCTTCTGCTCCAGGCGGAGCTTGGCCGCCGCAGTGTTACATCCATCTGTCGTGTCCTCATCCTCACATTCAAACGGCTTTGGCCGATATACACTTCGATCCCGGATGCATCTAACCCGACAGCAGGATCCGGTTCAGTGCTGTCTTGACCTCTCGACGCTGGCCCTGAAGCGGTGGAATCATCACCAGAGGTGTAAACTCCGTGGCGGGAACACACGCGCAATCCCGTTCGTAATAAGGAGAGTGCGCACGGATCGGGTAGGGGGCGACGAGATTCCTGAAACTTTTCAAGGTCTGCGCTGTCTAATGAAGAAAAGTTGATACGAGGGCACTCAATGCAGAACCAATCTTCGAACTTGCCTTTACCCAAAAATCCCGCCGGGAGCGGTTCCCCCGTCCTGCGCCGGGTTCCGGTTCTCCCGGTGCGGGATACTGTACTGTTTCCGCACGCCGTGCTGCCCCTGACCGTGGGCCGCGAAAGCTCGATCCAGTTGATTGAATCGCTGGGCGAGGAGCGGACGATCGTGGTGACAGCCCAGCTGGACGCTCGGCTGGACGCACCCAAACCCACAGATCTGCACGAGGTCGGAACTCTGGCCACGGTGCACAAAGTTGTGCGCATGCCCAACCAGAGCCGCTTCGTGTTTACTGAAGGCGTGGAGCGCGTTCGTCTGTTGCGTTACATCCAGACCGAGCCGTTCATGATCGCCGAGGTGGAGACCCTGGAGGAATTAAAGTCGGCGCCGACCTCCGGAATCGAAGCTTTGGTTCGGAACGTGATCGAGCAATTTCAGCAGATTGTCTCCGAGTCCCAGACGCTCTCGGACGAGCTCAAAACAATTGCCGCGAACATCGACGAGCCCATCCGTCTGGTAGACTTCGTAGCTTCGTCCCTGCCGTTTCTGACCACAGACGACAAACAGGAACTGCTTGAGACTGCCAACATTGTCGATCGGCTGGAGCTGCTGCACAAACACTTGGCCAAGGAGATCGAGGTGCAGCAGTTGCGCACCAAGATCCAGAGCGAGGTCCAAGACCAGGTCCAGCAGTCGCAGCGCGATTACTACCTTCGCGAGCAGCTCAAGGCCATTCAGAAAGAACTCGGCGACCAGGATGAGGGACAGCGCGAGACCGAAGACCTGCGCCAGAAAATCGATGCCGCCGGCATGCCGGAAGACGTCAAGAAAGAAGCCCTCAAGGAGCTTTCTCGCCTTTCGCGGATGTCTCCCATGGCCGCGGACTACTCGCTGACCCGGAATTACATTGAGTGGCTGGCCGTGCTCCCCTGGGCCAAGAGCTCCGGCTCCAAAATCGATATCAATGTGGCCAAGCAGACCCTCGACGAAGACCACTACGAGTTGAAGAAGGTGAAGGACCGCGTTCTCGACTATCTCAGCGTGCTCGAACTGAAGCCCGACATGAAGGGGCCAATCCTGTGTTTCGTCGGGCCTCCGGGCGTGGGCAAAACCAGCCTGGGCCGTTCCATCGCACGTGCTCTGGGACGTAAATTCCAGCGCATCTCCCTCGGCGGCATGCACGACGAGGCGGAAATCCGCGGCCATCGGCGGACCTACATAGGTGCGCTTCCCGGCCAGATCATCCAGAGCCTCCGTCGCGCCGAAGTCAACGATCCTGTCATCATGCTCGACGAAATCGACAAGCTCGGACGCGACTTCCGCGGCGATCCTGCCTCGGCGCTTCTCGAGACGCTTGATCCGGAGCAGAACAACACCTTCCGCGACAACTACCTGGATGTCCCGTTCGATCTGTCCAAGGTGCTGTTCATCTGCACGGCCAACGTGCTCGACCCCGTTCCCCCGCCGCTGCTCGACAGGATGGAACTGATCTTCCTGCAGGGCTACAGCGAAGAGGAGAAGGTGCATATTGCCTTCCAATACCTCATTCCGCGGCAGATCAAGGAGAACGGTATTAACCCGGAGCAAATCGAATTCCCTGAAGACGCCGTGCGCTGGATGGTACGCCACTACACCAGGGAAGCCGGTGTCAGAAAGCTGGAGCAGGTGTTGGGGACAGTCTGCCGCAAACAGGCTCGCCGTGTCGTCGAAGGCAAGACCGAGAAGCTTGTCGTCACGCGCGACGTGCTGAAGGAGTTCCTTGGCGGCATTCAAGTCCGCGTGGAGACGGAAGTGGCGGAACGGGTCAAGCGGCCCGGCGTCGCTGTTGGGCTTGCCTGGACGCCGGCGGGTGGCGACATCCTCTTCATCGAAGCCAACAAGATGAAAGGCAAAGGCGGCTTCACAATGACCGGCCAGATCGGCGAGGTGATGCAGGAATCCATGCAGGCCGCGCTGACCTGGGTCCGCTCCAACGCCGCCAGTGTTGGCCTTCCGGAGGACTTCACCAAGGATATCGATCTGCATATCCACGTTCCGGCCGGTGCCATTCCAAAGGATGGTCCCTCAGCTGGAGTCACAATGGCGACGGTGCTGGCCTCGTTGCTCACGGATACAGCAGTTCGTCCGCTGACCGCGATGACCGGCGAAATTACGCTCAGCGGAAACGTGCTCCCCGTGGGCGGCATCAAGGAGAAGTTCCTGGCGGCGCGCCGGGCCGGAGTGACAACCATCATTCTGCCCGCCGAGAATCGTCAGGATGTGGAAGAGGACCTGACACCGGAACTGACTGCTGGCGTCACCATCCACTACGCCAGCCGGATCGAAGACGTTTTGGCCGTCGCGTTGCCACTGCTGAAACCACGGGCAGATGTCCATTCGATCGAAGATGCCCAACCCATCGAACAGGTGAAACCGGTCAGTTTCGCCGCCTGATTCAGCCGTCATTAACCAACAAAAGGCCGGCCACGCTGCCGGCCTTTTACTTTGGGATTCGGAATCGGGATTGACTCAGGACGTCGCACCTGCGGGTGTGTTTCGCTTTGGCTCTGCACGCGCATGGCGCACAATTGCGCAACAATCGTTCAGTTCCCCTCTTGGAAGCGGCGGGGGTGCCGATAAATAGGACAGAATCCAGTGCGCGCAAGCGCTCGAAAAGCGGTGACCATGGCGACCATTCAAGCGGGCCCACATACGATGGTTCCGTTACACCTGTCCGGAAATACGACGGAGCAGCAGAACCAGATGTTGCAGGAGTTTCTTGGCTCGGCCGTACAGGATGCCTACCGGGCCGCGATTGAACAGCTTGACCGGCAAAGCGCGGCAGCCGTGCTTGAGATGGACAAGAAGCTCAAGTCCGAGGTGACTGAGCGGGTGGTGGAGATTATCCAGCGCCACACCGTCAGCAACAAATACAAAGACGAGGACGTTGGCTCAAACCGGGTCTATCCGCCCACCTATCGCGTGCGTCCTGTCGAGGGGCAGGTTACGGACCTGAGGAAGCTTTTCCCGAACCTTGGAGGTTGCAACGAGAGACTGGCACGAAGACCGCTTCCTGAGGGCGCCGAGGCCTGGTTTGCCATTCCGCGCTGGCAGGCGCTGGCTCCCACATATAACGAGGCTGTGGAGATTCTGATCGGGGTATTGGCGACCAAGCGCCGGTTTGCGAATCGGATCATCGGTAAATTGAGCGAAAAGTTCCTGCGCCAAAGCGAGCGGTCCAAGCTGGCGGAAAACATTCTAGCGGAGCAGCAGGAAGGGAATGACATCCTGGTTGTTGCGGCGCAGGCAGGGATGCTTCATCGCGGAAGTTCGGCTCGCCGAACGCGGGTGGCCATGGCCGGCAATGAATTTGGATTAGGAGTCTTCTCATTTGGGTGCATGCTCCTGATGCATCCGGAGCGGCTATCGCATGCCGATACGCTGATGGTCGATTGTGGTGGAGACGAATACTCGGTGCGAGGCGACTATACGTTTGACCGCGTCCCCCTGTTCGACTACGACATGTCCGGGATCGAGTTCAGCATCTTCTATGAAGACCGCGCCCGCAATCTCTGGGGTACGCCAACCGCCTTTCTGTACAAGCTGGTGTGACAAAAACAGGGACGAGCGAATAGGGAACAGGGAATAGCAGAACTCGATGCCGCCCCGCTCCGACCTTCGAACTCAGAACTCAGATCTACCCCTGATCCCTGTTCCAGCACGTCTAACCACCAGGCGGTATTCTTTCTAACGTGATGCAAGTGCGAGTTCTCCCCTTTGGCGTGTTGAAAGACTGGCTCGGCTCATCCGAAGCCACCCTGGAACTGCCGGAAGGCAGCACGGTGGCTGAACTGCTGCGGGGCCTGCGAAGCATGGAGTCTCCGCAGTCCGAGATTCTGCAGGGAATCGCTGTGAGTGTCAATGCGGAATACGCGGCGGCAACGCAGGTCCTGCGCGAGGGAGACGAGGTGGGGTTACTGCCTCCCGTTTCCGGCGGTTCCACTTCGCGGCCTGTTGCTTTGGGCACGCCGAGCGATTCAGAAGAAACCACAGAAGATCTCACGATCGTGACTGGCCTCACCCGCGAGCCAATCGACGCGGAGAACCTGATTGAAGCAGCCAAGCGCGGCGAAGACGGGGCGGTGGTGATCTTCGACGGCATTGTGCGCAATCACACGCGCGGCCGGCAGACCTTGCATCTCGATTACGAAGCTTACGAAGAGATGGCCGAAAAGCAGATGCGGGAACTCGCCGCCGAGGCGCGCAAACGATTCGGTGTCCGGCACGTGACGATCGTGCATCGGCTGGGCCGCCTCCTGGTGGGCGAAACCAGCGTGCTCATCGTGGTCGCATCAGCGCACCGTGCTGCAGCGTTTGAAGCTTGCCGCTGGCTTATCGACACGCTCAAGAAGACCGTGCCCATCTGGAAGAAAGAGACGTTCGTCGATGGAGCTGTGTGGGCGGCAGGCGAACCGTTTCCCGCTGAGATGGCTGTGGCGCTTCCGGAGTCCGCCGATGAAAAGTAGAGTCGATACATCCCGGCCACTCGGATTCTCGCTTGCACTCATGCTGCTTTTCCTCCCGTTGCTCGCAGCGCAGGATGTCACGCTCCATGTAGACGTGAAGCTGGTCAACATTTTTGTCAACGTGACGGACCGCAACGGCGCCATTGTGGGCGATCTGACCAAGGATGACTTCGCGGTAACAGAGGATGGAAGACCGCAGAAGATATCCTTCTTCGAACGCCAATCGGAGCTGCCCCTGAACCTAACCCTCGCCATCGACACCAGTGGCAGCGTCAAAAAGGATATGGCGGATGAGGCGGTTGCGGCGCACCGCTTTGTCCACGCCATCATGCGTCAGCAGGATCAGATGAGCCTGCTGCAGTTTGCCACCGACGTAACGGAACTCACGCCCTTCACCAACAAGATAAGCCTCATCGACCGCGGACTCGACCGGCTTCACGCCGACCATGCCACGGCCCTGTACGATGCCATTGTTCTGGGCTCAGACAAGCTGGGGCCCAAGCAGGGACGCAAAGTGCTGGTGCTCATTTCCGATGGCGGGGACACAGTCAAGAGCAGTACATATGACCAGGCGCTGGAGGCGGCCCTCCGCAACGAGGTCATGATCTACTCCCTCATCGATGTGCCCATTGAAGCCAGCGCGGGCCGCGACCTGGGCGGCGAGCACGCGCTGATCACCCTTGCCGAGCAAACGGGCGGCAAAAGCTACTACGTCAGCGAAGAGGGGTTGGACAAGGCGTTCGCCCACGTCAGCAGCGATCTGCGCACGCAGTATTTGATCGGCTATTACCCAAGGCATCAGGAGCCGGGAAGAATATTTCACCGCCTGCTCGTCACGGTTCCCAGGGCCTCCACACAGGACTTCAACGTGCGCCATAAAACCGGCTATTACGCAGACGCCGCAGCCAAAGAGAACTAAGGCCGTCGTCCTTCAAGTCGCCGGACCAGCCCACAAAAGCTCCGTGCCTCGTTCTTGCGCTTTTTCTGGCGCGAGGGCGGGAGAGCAATAAAGCCTGTGAGAGCCTCCCGCGAGCGTTTGCCCCACCGCAGGTGGCATTTTTCTCCGGTCGCATTTCCCGTTCCAGCTTTCCTGCATCTAAAATTGCATCATGACACCCCCACTATCCACGCGACGTCGTTCCAAGGCGCCTCCGCCCGGCGAAACTGGCCAGGAAGCGCTCTACCTGCGTTCCCTCAGCGACCGCCAGGTGATAGTCACCGTTAAGCTGCGGGACGGGGAAACCGTGCGCGGCTGGATTGAATACTTCGACGACGCGATGCTGCGGCTGACGCGCGTGGGACATCCCAACCTGTTTATCTACAAGCACCAGATTCGCTCCATCACCGAAGCCGGGCGGAAGCGCCTTTCTCCGTCGGAGGCCGCTCGTGAAGGGGTTGACTCTCTCGGAGCCGGGGGAGCCATTTGAGCGGCACCTCGGTAAGCGATTTGCAGTGGGTTCCGAAGGCATCCACAATCGCCAAAGAGGCGGGCGCGCGATTGCGCGAGTTCTTTACCGCCGGTGTGGAGACTGAATATAAGGGCGACGTGGATATTGTGACGGTCGCTGACCGCACAGTGGAGAAGCTGGTCCGCGGTCGGTTGGCGGAAGCCTTTCCAGGGCACGGCGTCTACGGCGAAGAAGGCACACGCGACAGAATGGAAAGCGCGTTTCGCTGGTACGTGGATCCACTGGATGGGACAACCAACTTTGCCCATGGTTTTCCGCAGTTTTGCGTCTCGCTGGGACTTGAGCATCGCCCTGCGAATCTGCAATCAGGGCAGGACGGAACGCTGGTGGCCGGAGTAATCTACGACCCTATGCGCGACGAGCTGTTTATAGCGGAGCAGGGGCATGGCGCGTGGCTGAATGGCAAGCCGATTCGCGTTTCGCGAACGCCGGAACTGGCCGAGTCACTAGTGGCTACGGGATTTCCGAGCAGAAAGCGGCATGCCAGCCCGAATATCCACTTTTACCATGAGTTCACGTTGCGATCGCATGGGGTGCGGCGGGCAGGATCGGCTGCGCTGGATCTGGCTTACGTTGCCGCCGGCCGCCTCGAAGCGTTCTGGGAGTTCAACCTGAATCCATGGGATACTGCGGCGGGAATCCTGCTTGTAGAAGAAGCCGGAGGCCGTCTGACAGACTTCTCCGGACAACATTTCCAGCTAAACAGCAATGAGATCCTGGCGTCGAACGGGCTCATTCAGGACGAGCTGGTGGCCTTGTTCGGGAACATGTTTGCCGGCCGCGAACTGACTCCCATCCCCACTGCCAAAGAGTTTGCGGAACTCCGGGCCACGCGGGCGGCGATTGTGGGATAGCCTCGCGTTCCTCGACAATCCCGCCTTCGGGACTGGCGGACCCCGATTCCCGCATCGCAAAACTCTGGACACCCAGGGGTGAGTCATCCTTCGGGGTCCTGTGCTACTATCAGCGTCGAGAGTACGTCTCCACGGAGAATTCAAAGATGGCCTACATCATTGCAGAACCCTGTATCGGCACCAAGGACACCGCCTGTGTGGACGCCTGTCCCGTCGATTGCATCCACCCCAAGAAGGACGAAGACGGCCACGCCGAGGCTGACCAGCTTTTTATCGACCCCGTCGAATGCATCGATTGCGGCGCCTGCGTTCCGGCCTGCCCGGTCTCTGCCATTTTCGCGCAGGACGATCTGCCGGAGAAGTGGGCTCACTTTACTGAGAAGAACGCTGCTCACTTCGGCCGCTAGTCTCGATTTCATTCAAGACCGAAGGCGCGCTTCCTCCCTCGAGGCTGCGCGCCTTTGTGCTGCACCCAAGCAATGAACGGATCACCAAGCCTTCTGTGCACCGATTATGAGTGCAATTGCACAGCAACGAAAAACGAAACAAGATCTATATTTTCAATAGGTTAGGCGATAAACTCGTGCAGTTTTATCGCACTTTTCAAAAAATCGGCTAATTCTCCACAACCCAAACCCTCAATTAGTTCAATTCTCAGCAACCTGAAACATGTGCGCGGGCTGCCCGGTAGGTTCATGTCTCGAAGAAGTGCAACCCTCCGAGCAGCCATTTGGCCCTGTTTGCAACCCTCTGAGCCACCTTTTCAGCTATGTAGAACACCCCTCCGAGCATACGTTTCAGCTGAGTGGGCAACCGGAGTTGTCCCCTAACTCCGGTCCCCATCTAGTTACTGCTGATGCTGTGCAACTTAGCTTCCGGAGTGCGAATTCTGGCCGCCGCGAACTTCCGACTGATTGCTAGGCTGATTCTGTTGGCCCTGCTTTCCGGAGTTACCGGTTTGCGTACGGTCGCTTGATTGGCCGGTATTTCCCTGGTTCGGTTGGGAGTTCTGGCCACTCTTCGTTTGCGAGTTCTGGGGCCGCTGATCCATCTGATTCTGTGCCATTATGATTTTCCCTCCTTGGGAAAGTCGTGCTGTCTTGATTGGATAGCGGATCAGCGCAGGGCGTTGCCCATCGCCCCAGTTAGAACCTACGCGCGGAGGTATAGTCCAAATCGACGATAGCACTTGATGTCAAAGGGGTTTCGAGATGGGGTTATTGATATGAGTTCTATTTATTGGCTTTCGTGTATTCAATCTATTTCTTTATCTGCCCAACCTGAAGTTAGCCAATAGCCTTGACAATCGCAACCGACCAGCAAATTACAGGCATAAGTATAAGTAAGGATAAGTGGAGGTCGAAACCATCACTGACTGACAATTCTTTTTCCACTTTTTAAGATAGAGATAGCGCGCTAATAGACGTGGCTTTTATCGGCGTCTTCGAACTCCGGTACGGAGTCATACTTTGTACCCCATGCCTCGGAATCGTCGATTGGTTCAGCGCCCGGCACAATGGCAAACCGGCCCTTCTCGATTTCAACGAAATCGACGTTATCGCCTGTTTTGAGCCCGAGTTCTTTTCGTACGTGGAGGGGAAGAGTAATGCGGCCATTAAACGTGACCATCGCGGAAGGCATTTGGTACCTCTGAAACCATTCTAACCTACGCCCCCCATGCGTGTGGAGTGCGAAGATAGTAAACGCATGAGCGTTTTGACCTCAGATGCCGTAGTTCTGCGCACTTGGCCGGTGCAGGAAGCCGACCTGGTCGTGAGTTTTTTCACGCGGGACTACGGGCGATTGAAGGGCATTGCGAAGTCGGCGCTGAAGAGTCGGAAGCGGTTTGGCGGCGCGCTGGAGCCGATGACGGTGGCGCGGGCGTGGTTTGCAGAGCGTCCCAGGCAGGAACTGGTTCGACTCGATCAACTGGAGATTGTTTCCTCGCCTCTTTCGGCCCCGGTGGATCATGTGCGCGTGGCCGTGCTGAGTTTCTTTGCCGAATTACTGGACGAGGCGCTGCCAGAACACGATCCGCAGGAGACGGTTTTCCGGCTGCTGTTGGCGGTTTTGGAGCAGACCACCATAGAACAGCCGTGGATGCCCCTGACCTATTTTTCGCTGTGGATGACGAGGTTGATGGGGCTCCTGCCGGACATGGGGCACTGCACGTCATGCGGGGAAGCGCTGGTGGCCGGCGAGACGAGCTTCAACGCTCTCGCGGATGGCCTGTTCTGTGCCGTTCATCGGAACGGGAGTGCAAGTGCGCTGTCGGCGGACTCGTGGCAGTTGGCGCAGCGGATGCTGCGGGCGCCTGCCGCCGCATTTGCGGGCGAACCGTGGCCACGGCGACGCGGGCAGGATTTACGGAGATTTACGTTGCAGGCGCTTGAGCGGCATCTGGAGCGACGTCTGCGATCTGCCGAGGTGCTGGGGCGGATTTAGGCTCTGCCGCATCTCAACCATCGCACGGTGAAGCCAGGCACTGGATTGGGTGCTGAGATTTCACGGGTGGGCTGATAAAATCGGTGAAGTCCCGTCGAGAGAGAGTTTCCCGTGCCTTCATCCACCGAATCGTCCTCTGGGGTTGCTTTCGCTTCGAAACGCATCCCACTTACATTTCAAGAGCTTTTGTTCCGGCTGCAGGGGTTTTGGGCGGCGCGCGGATGCGTGCTGCAGCAGCCGTACGACGTAGAGGTTGGCGCCGGTACCATGGCGCCCGAAACCTTTCTGCGGGTGCTTGGGCCCAAGCCCTATCGCGTTGGCTATGCGCAGCCTTCGCGTCGTCCGGCGGACGGGCGCTACGGCGAAAATCCAAACCGGCTGTTCAAGCACACCCAGTTCCAGCTGATTCTGAAGCCTCCGCCGGTCAATGTGCAGGAGCTTTACCTGGAGTCGCTTGAGGCGATCGGAATTGACCTGTCGAAGCACGATCTGAAGTTTGAAGAAGACAACTGGGAGTGGCCCGCGGGTGGCGCATGGGGCGTAGGCTGGCAAGTGATGCTGGACGGGCTGGAGATTACCCAGTTTACTTATTTCCAGCAGTGCGGGGGAATGGATCTGGACCCGATCTGCGCCGAATTGACTTATGGATTGGAGCGGATCGCCGCATTTCTTCAGGATGTTGATTCGATTTACGAGATTGTCTGGGCAGTCGATCCGGAGACAGGCGCGAAAATTACTTACGGCGATGTGCGGCTGGCCGAAGAACTGCAGTTCTCGGTCTATAACTTCGAGGTTGCTGATGTTACCAAGCTCTGGGAGCACTTCAGTCTCTATGAATCTGAAGCGCAATCACTGCTCGCCCGGGCCAACGCACTTTTCGCTGCCGAAGATGCTAGCTTGATCGACAAGCGCCGTTTCCCATTACTCGCAACCTATGAGTTAGCGCTCAAATGCTCAAATCTCTTTAACCTTCTCGATGCGCGCGGCGCGATCAGCGTCACCGAGCGCGTCGGAGTGATTGGCCGCATTCGCAATTTAGCAGTAGGGGTAGCGAAAGCCTACGCGTTGCAGCAGGCAGCATAACTCCATCAAGCCGGTGGAATCCGAACCGGCTCTTCTGATCTCTGAAAGTCGCAGAAAGAATCAAAAGCAATGTCTGATTTTTTGTTGGAAATTGGCCTCGAAGAAGTTCCAGCCCGCATGATTGCCGCGGCGGAAGCCGAGTTAGGCAAGCGCGTCAACGATCTGCTCACTCGTGAACGCCTGCTCGGCCCTGGCTCTAAGCTGACCACTTACTCTACACCGCGCCGCCTGGCCGTACTGGTGGAAGGCGTAATTGGCAGTCAAGCCGACGCGGAAGAGAAGCTTACCGGCCCCTCGTGGAAAGTCGCCTTCAATGACGAATCGCCCACCGCTGCAGCGGAAGCCTTTGCCCGGAAAGCCGGCGTGACTGTTGAGTCGCTTGAAAGAATCACCAATGCCAAAGGTGAATACGTTGGCGCAACCGTCAAGCGGCCGGGGCGCGCGACCTCTGACCTTCTGGCCGCGGAACTCCCCAAGGAGGTTCTCAGTCTCTATTGGGCAAAAAATATGTACTGGCGGTCCGCCAAGTCTGAGCGGTTTGTGCGCCCTTTGCGATGGGTTGTGGCCCTTCTCGACTCCGCCATTGTTCCGGTTGAAATCGGCGGCATTCCCGCGGGCAATGCCAGTCGCGGCCATCGTATCCTGCACGGCGAAGCGCCGGTCGTCATCGAGCACTCGACTCAATATTCCGAATCGCTGCGCGGGGCCTTTGTCGTTTGCGACGTAGCCGAGCGCCGCCACCTTATTCGCAAAGCGCTTGATGCGGCAACCCGCACCGTCGCTGGCGCTCGCTGGCGTGAGGATGAGCCGCTCGTAGAAACTGTGGTTCATCTTACCGAATGGCCTTCCGTCGTACTGGGCGATTTTGAGCCCCAGTACCTCGATCTCCCTGAGGAAGTGCTGGTCACCGTAATGCGCGACCACCAGAAGTACTTTGCGGTGGAAGACGCCGCAGGCAAACTCGCTCCACACTTTCTCGCAGTTCTAAACACCCAGGTCGACGAGGCTGGCACCGCGATTATTCGCCACGGCAACGCCCGCGTTCTCCGCGCCCGCTTCAAGGACGCCCGCTTCTTCTGGGACTTTGATCAGAAGACGCTCCTCGAAGATCGAGTTGAGAGCCTGAAGTCAGTCACCTTCCAGAAGGAGCTAGGCAGTTATCACTGGAAGACTGAGCAGAATCTGGATATTGCGGTCGCACTCGTTTCGGCAGTCAAGGCTGCTGGCGTTCCAATTGAAGCGACCGGCCTTCTGAGGGCCGTTGAGCTTGCAAAGACCGACCTGACCGCCGAGTTAGTGAAGGAGTTTACCGAGCTACAAGGAATTATCGGTGGTTTGTATGCCAGAGCCCAGGGGTTGGGCGAGAAGGTAGCAAAAGCTATATACGACCAGTACAAGCCCGCTTCGATCGAAGACGCGATTCCACGCACGACCGAAGGGCAGCTTCTTGGCCTAGCTGACCGCATTCAGACCATCACCTCCATGTTCGGCATCGGCAACGCGCCCACCGGCTCCAAAGATCCATTTGCGCTCCGCCGTGCAGCCAACTCCATTGTGAAAATCCTCGCTGAGTCGAACTTGCCGCTGACGCTCTCCGATGTGATCGGAGCAGCCGAGGACGATTCGGCCAACAGGGACCAGGTATCCGCCTTCCTCCGCGAGCGCCTCCACTTCTACCTCAAAGACGTGCGCGGCTTTGCCTACGATGTGGTCAGTGCCGTTCTTGCTGCTGGAGCCGACGATGTCCGCGATGTCATCGCCCGTGCAGAGGCACTCTCCGCAGCGCGCCGGTCCGCTGATTTTGCCGCCATTTCCGCCGCCTTCAAACGCATCAAGAACATCCTCCGCCAAGCCGAGGAAAAGGGATTTGCTCTGGGCTCGGTGAAGGATGCAGGGTTCTCGCCTGAAGCACAGCAGCTCGCGGATGCAACGGCTGCTCTTGCTCCCGAAGTTGCGAAGCTGCGCCAGGAACGCGCCTACGACCAAGCTCTCGCGCAGATCGCCACTCTGCGCCCAGCTGTCGACGCCTTCTTTGACAAGGTGATGGTCCTCGATCCCGACCCGGCAATTCGCGGCGCAAACCTCGCCTTGATCGATGAAGTTCTGCGCGGCTTTTCCGGTATAGCGGACTTTAGTGAGATCGTCACAACCTAGGGGCAACTTCGCTGCACCCTTGGGTCCCGCTGCGCGTCTACAATCAATAGAGATGTCCGACACGCTTTATTTGAGTTTGTGGTATCCGAATCTGCGGCTGGCAGTGCTTCCAGATAAGCTAACGTCAGTGCTGAGCGAGTTTGCTGCGCATGGTGGCGAGTCGCGGGTTTACGCCGCCACCGTGTGGCCGGTGAGCTGGAGTGAGCCACCCGTCTTCCAGCGGGTTTGGGGCCGGGGACAATATGCATCCGAAGGGGGCGTTGAACCCCGGTTGGCGGTTGACGAGACGCTCGAGTTGCTTCATGACGACTACGCCTACGAGTTTCAGGTCGGCTGGAATCTTTGGGTGCTGAAAGCCGATAATGCAGGTTCCCATCAAAAAGCTCAGAGCCGCCTTTCGACTGCGCATCCTTCCGCTCACGATGACAACCAGTCCGGACCCTGGGTGCGGGAGCCGCGATTGGTGCGGGTAACGGGCTACGGGCCACTATTTGACGACGGAGCCTACGAGGCGGATGGCCACATTCGAATCGACTTCGGCCCAGACGCTCCATTCCTTGACGAATGGGAAGATGAAACCGAACTGAACGCGGTTGCAGCACGGCACATTGAGGAGAATATCCGCCAACTGATTGCGCTCACCGCTGCTGTCGAAAAAACTTCCGGGGCGACTGCGCGCCTGCTTTGGAGCGAGTTGGGAGAGAGCCTTGCCCAAAGGCTGGCGATGCGTTTAGGAGTGGCAAACTGAGCGCGGGATTCACCATTGAACGGCTGCGGACCCTGGTGCTGGCCGCGGGGATTCTGCTGGTAGGCTTGTTGATTGTGGTCCTGGCCGTGGGCAAGTGGAAGCGCCACTTCACGATTCGCGAAGTGCTGAAGCCGTTGGGAGCGGACATTACGCAAGAGGCCAACGGGTTTACTTTCTCGCATGCCCTTGGCGCACACTCGCAATACAAGATTCATGCGTCCAAGGTGGTGGAGCTGAAAGACGAGCATCGGGTGCTGCATGACGTGATGATTGAGCTATACGGGGAAGACGGAAGCCGAGTGGATCGGATTGAGGGCAGCGAGTTTGAATACGACAAAAAGGGCGGTACGGTCAAGGCAGCGGGGGCGGTTGAGATTACGCTGATGAAGCCCGGCGTTGCGCCGGCGGTTGCACCCAGGGCGACGCCCGCGCACGTGGTGGGGGATAAAACCAAAGGCACGCTTGCCGCGGCAGCCGGGAATGCTGAATCCGGCGAAATTCATGTGAAGACAAGCGGGCTCACCTACGATCTGAAAACCGGAGTTGCAACGACCAGCCAGCATGTGGATTTTTCCACGGTGCAGGGAAGCGGCAGTTCGACCGGCGCCACATATGACTCGCAGCAGGGACAACTGGTGCTGGATGAGGCGGTAGTTTTGAACACCGAGCGCAATGGCGAGGCGGTCCAGATTCATGCCCGGCACGGCGCATTCGAACGCAAGATCGATTTATGCAATCTTCAAGGTGCGACGGTGGATTATCGGGGAGGGGAAGCGACTGCCGGGGTGGCAAAGATCCTTTTCCGCGATGACGGGTCTGCGGTACGACTGGATGCATCGGAGGGGTTTACGCTCGTGACGGCGAACGGCGATCATGTTGCTTCGCCAACCGCGGCGATGGACTTCAATGAACACAATCAGCCGCGGAACGGACATCTTGAGGGCGGTGTGGTGATGGATTCTGCCAGGCAACAAGGGAATCTGAAGCGGCACTTTAACGGAACCGCGCCCACGATGGAACTTGAATTCACGCCGCAGGGGGAGCTTCGCCACTCCCACATGGAGCGTGGCGTAGAGATGCACAGCGAAGAGACCACCCTGGCTGCAGCCAATTCAAAGGGCGCGTTGCGAGTGAGTAGGACATGGCGCTCGCCGGTGGCCGATGTGGAGTTTCGCGATGCTGGACACGGCCACGCGGAACTGGCTTCGATGCATGGGACCGGGGGCGTAGTCATCACCGGAGAAAGCCAGCGAGGCAACGGCGCGATTGAGCCTTCAAGGTTTGCGGCCGATGAGGTAACCGGAGAATTCGGATATGGATCGAACCACGCTGCGAACCGGGGCGTGTCTGCCAGAACGCCGGGGCAGCAGTTGACGGCGATGACCGGTGTTGGGCATGGGAGCCTGCAAGAGACCACTGCAACGGGAACGCAGCAGTCCTCAACAGGCGACCGCCTGGAAGTGCATTTCGCTCCGACTCCGGTTTCTGGCAATGGCGCGGCGAAGAACGAGCAGGGAAGCGCATCGCAGATTCAGTCGGCAGTGCTTGATGGCCACGTGGTCCTGACGCAGGAGCCGGCGGCGAAGCCCGGAGCGCAGAGCGCCGACGCGATGACGGCCACGGGGGGCCGCGCGGTCTACGACGGCGCGGGTGGATGGATACATCTGATGCTGAATCCGCGCGTGCAAGAGGGCGGATTGCAGGTGACCGCAGAGAAAATCGACGTGTCGCACGAATCGGGCGACGCATTCGCGCACGGAAACGTGAAGGCAACGTGGATTGACTCGGGCACGGGGCAGGCTGGTGCAGGCAGCGCAGGCCAGCCGGGCAAAACGGGAAGCGGCAAGAGCGGCCAGGGCACGGTGGCACTGGGCGGGAGCGGTCCGGTGCACGTTGTCTCAGGGGAAGCGGAACTGAATCATGCCACAGGAGAGACCACGTTCCGTGAACACGCGCGACTTTGGCAACAGGGGAACTCCGTTACCGCGCCGGTCATCGTGTTGAATCGCGAGAAGCAAACGCTGGTGGCGCGGAGCGGGGATTCGAAGCAGCCGGTCATGGCGGTGCTGGTGGCTCAGAATGCTCCTGGCGCTGCGAAGGCCGGGAGCGTCGGGTCCGGCCGGAGTTCCGCAGCGAAGCAGGCAACACCGTCCGTGATTCAAGTGAGTGGGGGCGATCTGAGATACTCCGCGGGAGAGCGGAAGGCTCTAATGCGCGGGGGCGCATTGGGCACAGTCGTTGCCCAGACTGCGACGGCGACATCGGTATCGAAGGAGGCTGACCTCACGCTTTTGCCCGAGGGAAATCACGCCGGTAAAGATGGCGGCCAGGGACAGGTGGACCGTCTTGTGGCCAGCGGCCATGTTTCGGTAACCTCCGATGGGCGCCGCGGAACTGGCGAACAGCTGGTTTATACCAGCGAAACAGGGGAATATGTGCTGACTGGTAGTGCAGCCGTGCCTCCGCAAATGACCGATCCGGCCCGGGGAGTTGTGACGGGTGAGGCGCTGATCTTCCATAGCTTCGACGATAGTGTCAGCGTAGAGAGCGGCGGCCGCAAAACCACGACAGAGACCACAGCGCCAAAATGACGGCGAGAACGAGCCAGGATAGATGGAAACACTGATTGCCGAGGGGATAGGAAAGAGCTACAAGGGGCGCCAGGTGGTGCGCGGCGTGGACCTGCGCATCTCTCGCGGTGAGGTGGTAGGGCTGCTGGGCCCAAATGGCGCAGGCAAGACCACGAGCTTTTACATGATTGTGGGGCTTGTGGAGCCGGAGAGCGGGCGCGTTCTCGTGGACGACAAGGATATTACTCGGGTGCCGATGTATCTGCGTGCGCGCAACTACCGAATCAGCTACCTGCCGCAGGAACCTTCCGTCTTTCGCAAGTTGACGGTCGAGGAAAACATCCTGGCAGTGCTGGAAGCGCAGCCCCTGGGGAACCGGGAGCGCCGCACCCGTACTGAGCGACTGATCAACCAGCTCAATCTGGGCCATATTCGCGCCACCCGAGGATACGCGCTCTCGGGAGGCGAGCGGCGTCGGGTGGAGATCGCGCGCTGCCTGTGCATCCAGCCGAGCTTCATACTCCTGGACGAGCCATTCAGCGGCATTGATCCCATTGCCGTATTGGAGCTGCAACGAATTATTTTCGATTTGAAGGCTAGCGGCATCGGAATCCTCATTACGGACCACAATGTGCGCGAGACGCTGAGCGTGACTGACCGGGCGTATATTATCGCGGAGGGCCGAATCTTCCGTGCCGGAACGCCGCACGAACTTGGCAACGATGTGGAGGTGAGGCGCGTATATCTTGGCGAGGGATTCTCGCTGGGATGATGCTGGGAATTGCTGAGCCATTTACGTGGCAACTGGATAGCGAGGGGCCAATTCTGAGTCGAAAGATACAAGAAGGTTCCCGAATTGAAATCCTCTAAGGCGTTACCGTTCCGAAGCGGGAAAGATGTCCGGGAATGAGGCAATTTGCTCTTTAGCAATTTTCGTGCCAGATTACACTTACATTGAGTTCGAAAGCGGAACGAGTCTCATTTATGCCACTTTTGCAACCACGATTAGGTCTGAAAGTCTCCCAACGCCAGGTGCTGACACCGGGCCTGATGCAGATGGTGAGCGTTCTTGCGCTGAACAAGCTGGAATTAAAGGAGATGATCGATGCCGAGATGGTGGAGAATCCCGTCCTGGAAGAGATCGATGAATCGGTTCCGATGTTGGATCAGGTTGCGGGCCGCGAGGAACTCTTGGGACGCGGAGCGGAAGAGCCAGCGGCCCCGCCCAAGGATTCCTTCAACGAGATTGACTTTGGATCGTACTTTCAGGACTATCTTGATCCCGGGTACCGCACGCAGCCGGAGTTCGAAGAGAGCGAAAAGCCCTCGTTTGAAAACTTTCTCTCCCAACCTACGACTTTGTCCGATCATCTGGCGTGGCAACTGGGGGCTCTGACCCTTGATTCGCGGCTTTTTGCGGCCTCGGAATTCATCATCGGCAATCTGGATGACGCGGGCTACCTAGTGGCGAGCGAGGAGGAACTGGCGGAAGCCTTCAGCCAGTTTTCAGAAAACCGGAGTCTCGAAGACGGGTTGAAGCAGGACCCGATTGCGCAGAACGGCCACGATACCGAATACAGCGCGGCGTTGGACGTGGTTCGCCGGGCGATTGACCTTGTGCAACATCTCGACCCCGCCGGGGTAGGCGCCAGAGATCTGCGGGAGTGCCTGCTGATTCAGATTGCGGCGCAGCAGCATGAGTTCAGCCAGTTGCGCTCCCGGCAGACGCCGGATGCATCCGGGGATCCGCATGGGAGTTTTCGCGCCGAGGCTGAGGCGCAATGGGAGGAGCGGCGGCGCGGCATGGAAGTCGCAGCGCTGATTGTGGATCAGCATTTGCAGTTGCTGCAAAAGCGCGACGTGAAGGATCTTGCGCGGGCGGCGCACGTGACTCCCGCAGAAGCCGATAGCGGTGTGGAGTTCATCCGGACCCTGGACCCACGTCCGGGGCGTCTTTACAACCGGGAGCAGACCCGTCTGATTGAACCTGACGTGGTGTTTATTAAGCGGGGCGGGGAATGGATTGTTTCGATGAACGAGGAGGACCTTCCCAGTCTTCGGCTCAGTTCGCGCTACCGCAGGATGCTGGTAGCGGAAAATACTGACAAGGAAGTCAAGGATTACGTGAAGGAGCGTTTCCGCTCCGCGATGCAGCTGATGCGGAACATTGCCCAGAGGAAGAGCACAATTCTAAGGACTTGCGAAATAATCGTTCGGCGCCAGCAGGATTTCCTCGAACTCGGTGTGGAGGGCCTGCGGCCCATGATGATCAAGGAAGTGGCCGAGGAGATCGGAGTTCACCCGTCTACGGTGAGCCGAGCAGTTGCCAACAAGTATGCGCACACCCCACAAGGGGTGATCGAGCTGCGCTTCTTCTTTTCAGAAGGGTCAAACGGACCGGAAGGCGCCGATACGCCGCTTTTAGTGCTGAAGAGGAAGGTGCGGAAGCTGATCGAGGACGAGGACTCGGGCCATCCGCTGACCGACGACCAACTTGCCGCAACGCTGCAAGCCCAGGGGATACAACTGACGCGCAGAACAGTGGCCAAGTACCGGGAAGACATGAACATTCCATCAACGCACCAGCGCCGCCGGCGCGATTAGCAGGAAAGACAGTGGTCAGTTGTTCGTTTTGTCGTCTGACCAAGATTGCAATCCTGAACTTCATCCGAACGCCCTGAGGAGCGACAACTGGCAAGGAATGGCTATACAATCCGAAGTTCTCACCACAGAAGACGATTTGTGAGAACGAAAAGCGGAGGCTGACCATGGAAGTGGAGTTCACAGCCAGGCAAGTGAGGATATCCAAGGCCCTGCGCGCGCAAGCCGCGGAGGGATTGGAGCGGATTGCCCGAATCTTGGGCAAGAGTGCGCGCGCAACGATTACTTTTGGTGCGCAGAGACATGTGCAGACTGTGGAACTGACTTTGCAAGCGCGGATGCACACGATCGCGGCGACGGGCAAGGCGGACTCGCTGGATGCCGCTTTGAAGCAGGCGATGGAGCACGCGGAGAATCAGGCGCGCCGGCATCGGGACCGGCGGCTTGAGGGCAAACGGCTGCCGAAGGAAGAGAAGGTCCTCAGCGCTCCTCCAGTGTCGCGGCCCAAGGCCCGTCCGGCCCAGAAGGAGAGTGCGGACGAAGATGGCAAACGGGCTCACACCGGAGGGCTACGCAGTTCGATTGCCGTACACTCATTCCCTTTTCGGGCCGCAATGGTGGAACCACACATTCTAAAGAGCGCGGAAGCCATTTCATTGAAACCAATGACGATTGAAGAAGCTGTAAAGGAAGCCGAATTTCGCGACCGCGACTTGCTGATTTTCCGCAACCTGGCAGGGGAGATGTATGTGCTGCACCGTCGCCGGGACGGACAGATGGAACTAGTGGAGATTCCCTTGGGATGAGGCCCGCACCAACTCGGAGTATCAAGCGCTTTGGTCACATTCTCTAACAGCATAAGGGGATAGATGTTTTCACGCACAACACGTAGACTGACGAAGCCTTATTCGATTAAGACGCCGCGACTTGGATGCCAGGGAAACGAACGAACCTGGAGCCTGCGCGAATTGTCTGGGAGATCGACCGATTGAGTCTTCCACTAAACTCGGACTCCGCGGAACAGCGTGAGATCCTCGACGCTTTGCCGGTGCTGGTCTTTCTTGAACGCGAGGGGCGGATTGTCTTTGCCAATGCTGAAGCGAGGCAGATGTTGGGTGTCGCAGATAGGGATTGGACTCCGCGCCCAACTGAAGAAATTCTGTGGAGGCTTTCTTCAGGAACGGCCGGGACGCAGACCCTGGTGGATTGCTCCAGGCGGGGAGGCCCGTTTCACGCCACGTTGCTGGCCGGTAACGGTCAGCTTTTGCCGGTCGAAGGTTTTCGCAGCATTCTGAACACAGAACCACTCGAAGTGGTGCTTGTGGCCCATTCCAAAGGACGCTCGGGGGTGCCCAAGCTGAATTTGATGGAAGACGTTCTCTCCAGCGTTCCCGAAGCCCTGTTGATAGTCCATTGCAACCGGGTTCTGTACACGAACCCGGCATTCACCAGCATGTTTGGATACGCGGCCGATGAAGCCAGCGAAGGTGACCTTTGGGAACTGATTGTGCCGGAGGGATGCAGGCATGAGCATGCCATGCTTGAGATGGCCGTGGATCAAAATGGCTTTGCGCAGATTGAAACGGTGCGTGTGAGCAAGTCCGGCTGCATGATGGACGTGTCGATTCTTGCCGGTCCCCTGCTTGTAGAAGGGGCCAAGGAAGGATACGTCCTGAGCTTCCGGGACATCAGCGAGCGGAAACAGAAAGAGGCCCGGCTACAGCATGATGCGTTGCATGATGTGCTGACAGGATTGCCGAATCGCGCGCTGTTCCTGGATCGGCTGACTGTTGCTCTCAATCGGAGATTGCGTCGCCGCGATCAAAATTGCGGGGTGCTATTCCTCGACCTGGATCGATTCAAGGATTTGAATGACACACAGGGACACGCAGCGGGCGATGCGCTCCTTGTTGCTGTATCCCAGCGGCTACGCGCAGCACTGCGTCCGCAGGACTCCGCGGCCCGACTTGGTGGGGACGAATTCGCTCTCCTGGTAGAGAATATTGGGCAACTGAGTGACCTGGATATTGTAGCAAGTCGCGTTTCGAGAGAGATGGAGCGGCCATTCGAGATTCATGGGCTCACATTTCAAGCTGGAGCGAGCATTGGCGTTGCAATGGCTGGAGCCGATCACACGCGTCCGGAGCTGTTGATTCGCGATGCAGACTTTGCCATGTACCGCGCCAAGCAGAAGGGCGGGGGGCGTTACGAGATTTTCGACAAGCATCTGGAATCGGACGTGACCAGCCAGCGGGACCTCGAGCGTGAGTTGCGGGAAGTGCTGGAGAAACACCAATTCGAGCTATGGTACGAGCCGATTTGCCGGCTGCGGGACGGCAAGATCGAGGGCTTTGAGACATTGCTTCGCTGGCGGCGAGAAGATGGCTCAGTGGCGAATTTCAGCGACCTGCTTCCAGTGGCCGAAGATACGGGGCTGTCCATCAGCATCGGCCGGGAGTTGCTGGAAAGAGCCTGCAGGCAGCTGCGCAACTGGACGGATGAGATGCCGGACCGAGATCTGACGATAACGGTGAACGTGACGCAGCGGCAGTTCTACCACCTATCCATGGTTCCGCAACTAAAAGCGGCGTTGTTGGAAAGCGGGGCCGATCCGTCGCGATTGCTGATTGAGGTTTCGGAAAACACGGTGAACGAGAACCCGGACGCCGCGCGGGCGATTTTGCAGCACCTCGTGGACTGTAACGTGCGGATTGCGCTGGACGACTTCGGTTCCTACCTGGCACCGATGAATCACTTGGTACGGCTCCCGATTCACGTGCTGAAGCTGGCTCCCTGGCTTGCGGCGGCTTCGAACTCGACGGGGAGCGAACTTTGCCTGCTCGAGTCACTAATCCGCCTTGGCCGGAGTCTCGGAATGCAGGTGGTTGCGCAAGGTGTCCAGACCTCCGGGCATTTGGACGCGCTGTGCCGGATGGGCTGCGAACTGGGGCAGGGCGACCTGTTTTCAGGAATAATGGAGCCGGCGGAGGCAATCAGTCATTCGATCCTTGGTCCATCGGTTTCCGCGCCGCGAGTCTAATTCCTGAATCCGCGCGTTCGGCGCCCTCTTGTTCAGTGTAGGATGTGCCCATGAAGTCATCGAAGTCGGCCCGCAGAAGCGAACCGGCCCATGCGGGCGTCAAGAGCGCGGGGCAATTGGGAAAATTGGGTGATCTCGATAAGGAGCTTGTTATCGTGACCGGGATCTCCGGCGCGGGCAAGGCGTCGGCGCTCAAGGCATTTGAGGACCTTGGCTTTCACGCGGTGGACAATCTGCCACTGGAACTGCTTCCGGATTTTGCTTCCCTGGTCGGGGCTTCCCAGGAGTTGGAGAAGGCCGCGATTGTGGTCGATGTTCGCGAGGGAACAACCCTCGACCGACTGCCGGAGATTCTCAAGGAAGTGAAAAAAGTGCTGCCTACCCGGGTTGTCTTTCTGGATGCGCAGGATGGGGTGCTTGTTCGCCGTTACTCCGAGACGAGACGCCCGCACCCTTTGCGGCGATCGGAGACTGTCTCGCGTTCGATCGTTGAGGAGCGGCAGTTGCTGGATCCAATCCGGAATTTGGCGGACACGCTAATCGACACGTCAAACTTCAATGTCCATGAGCTGCGTGCGCACATCCTCGACCGTTTTGGACACGAGGATCAGACCAAGCACCTGCTGGTTTCCTGCCTCAGCTTCGGTTTCAAGAACGGCGTGCCGCTGGATGCGGATATGGTTTTTGATGTTCGGTTTCTCCCCAATCCGCACTTTGTGCCGGAGTTTCGGAAAAAGACAGGCCAAGACCGCAAGGTCGCGGCTTATATCAGCGGATTTCCTCAAACTAAAGAGTTCCTCACGCGTGTGACGGAGCTGATGCTTTATTTGCTGCCGCATTATGTCGAGGAAGGAAAGAGCTATCTGACAGTGGCCTTTGGCTGCACAGGCGGCCAGCACCGGAGCGTGATGATGGCGGAGGAGATGTGCAAGCGGCTAAAGAAGGCGGGTTACCGCGTGAAGCCGCTGCATCGGGATATGCCGCGATGATCGAAGCAAGTCAATAGGTGTAAGAGACGATGATGAGATTGAAAGAACCTCCGGTGGACCGCAGCCGCTTTTTTCTTATTGCCATAATGATTTTGGTGCAGACGCTCTCCTACGGTGAGACCCCTGCATTGAAGTTCGTGAAGCAGATTGGAGTTGGTTGGAAGACGGACAAATGGGGTTGGATGACCTTTGTGGCATTCAACCCAGACGGAACGATGGTTGCCTCGGACGCGTCGACAGCGAAAGACGATGTGTCCGGCAACCTCACTCTATGGAGCTTTCCCGCGGGGCGTCTGGTGAAGGTGCTGTCGGTTAGACCGATGGCCATTTCCGCGGATTGGAAATACTATGCAAGCGCTCACGGGGTCGCCGAAATCGAGACCGGAAAACTGTTGATTTCGGCGGCGGACAATATCTATCCGGGCTATGTGTTTAGCCCCGATAGCCGGTACGTCGTCGAGTCGCTATCAGGCAAAGGTATTCAGGGTCCACACATTCGCCTAGTGGAGCTTCAAAGCGGCAAACAGGTCAGTGCATTTGGAAGGCATGGGGGGTTCTCGATTGCAATCAGCCCCGACGGCGTGACGCTGGCCACAGGCCATTGGGACGTAGTAACGCTCTGGAACATGTTTACCGGTGAAAGGGTGGGGGCGCTCCGGGGATTTGGACGGTACGTGTGTGGGTTGTCCTTCAGCAGAGATGGCAAGTTACTTGCGGCAGGCACCGATTCAGGCCGACTCCAAATCTGGGACGTAAAGCATCAAACCATGCTTTATGCTATCGACCCTCCTGGCGGTTATGACTATGTATCAGACCCTGCATTCAGCCCCGACGGGCGACTAGTCGCTGTTGGAATCTACGGAACTGGAACCGTGTTCCTGATCGATGTCGGTACCGGAAAGATTCTTGACCAAAAGAAGGTGTCCGATCTGGGATGCGGTAGCGTGGCATTCAGCCCGGATGGCCGGTTTCTGATCACGCCGTCCACGGGTGGGCTCATCGTCAGACGACCGATCGATAGAGGCGGAACGATTCGCGTTTTCGAAGTCGAAGCTCGCCGACAGCTTCATGAATTGCCCGCCTTCGCTGGCAGATCGTCAAGCCAGTGCGCGAGTGCGTCGGCATTCTCTTTCGGAGAATCGCTGATCGAGACTAGCCAAACCAAGGTCTTTGTGGAGCCTGCCTTCCGGAAAGCTGCGGGTTTCTCGTGGAGATTGGCTACTCCTGGCGGCTTCCTCGACTCAAACCACAGCGATGGAATCTTCAATCCTGCTGCAGCCTGGTTCATATCGAATCGATCCTGCACAAGCAGATGAGCCGGAACCAACCGAGTGCGTCGGTCATTGAAGATGGCATCCATGGGCGAGTCGAGGGGCGATTCGAGCACGACGCCAGCCAGGTCGGGGTGGGCTGCGGCAACTTCAAGCGCAAGGTTGGCGCCCAGGTCCCGACCGTCAAGGACGATGGCACTGGCGGTAACATGACGGGTTCCAGTTAAGTACTGGATGGCCCAATCGGCGTCTTCAAGCAAACGGGCTTCGCTGGGGCGTTGAAACTGGCTTTGGCCGTAGCCGCGATAGTCGAAGGCAAAGACATTCAGGCCGACCTGGTGCAGGGTAGTAAGGGCGTCGACCGAGTCGCTGAGGTTACCATCCTGGCCGTGCAGGTAAAGGACGGTGAAGCGGGCGTATCGGTCGCCCGGTGCGGCAGGGATCCACCAGCCTTTGAGGCGCTGCTCGCCGGTTTCCGTAGTGGCGAAGGCTACCGGATCGAAGGGCAAGCCTGCACTGGCCGGGGTGCTGGTAATGGCTGATGCGGGGTGATACAAGAGCTGCCAGCTTCCTTGCCAGAAAAGCAAGCAGAGCGCACCCCAGGCGCAAAAGCCTGCGGCCAGAATAGACAGAGTTGCGGCTGTGAGCAGCCATCTCCCTGAGACCGTTGGCGGGGGTGTCCTCAGATTGTTGCGCGGCAGAGCAGACGTCAGTTTTGGTGAAACGCGCGTTGGCGCAGTGGGTTTCGTTTTGACCTTCCTGGGAGACATCAGGGCACTCTTTTCCGCTTGCGCCGTCGGTGGAGCTTCTCCTTTATGCTAATTGCGCAGGCCGGTTACGACGGCCGAGTGGCAAGGAGCTTTCGTCATGCCCCAGTTTGTTCGCATCTGTTCAGAGTCCGAATTGCCCCCCGAGGGCGAAGTTGCCGAGTTTACCGTTCAAGGCCGTGCGTTGTGTGTGGCCCACATCGGTGGAGCAGTTGCTGTCCTCGATGGGACGTGTCCTCACGAGGGAGGGCCGCTGGGGGAGGGAATCGTGGAAGACGGACGGGTAGTTTGCCCGTGGCATGCCTACGCGTTTGATGTGCACACGGGCGCTACTGAGCAGGACAAAGATCTAAAGGCCGAGGTTCTGGAAGCCACAGTAGCGGACGGCGAAGTGCGTGTGAAGCTTTGACTTTGTTGCAGCGCGGACGGGGTTGACCAGCCCGCGCTATGGAAGAATTTAGTACTTGACGATGGCCGCGAAAGAGTCTGGCTTGAGGCTGGCGCCGCCGACGAGTGCGCCGTCAATCTCTTCCTGTCCGATGAGGGAGGTTGCGTTATCGGGTTTGACGCTACCGCCGTAGAGGATACGGATGGCGGATGCAACTTCCGCGCCGAGGAGTTTGGCGATTTCTGCGCGGATTATTCTGTGTGCGTCGACTGCGATTTCCGGAGTAGCTGTTTTGCCGGTGCCGATGGCCCAGACGGGCTCGTACGCAATCACGATAGGCGCGGCGGCTGCCGCGGTAATGCCAGCGAAAGCACCAACGATTTGCTTAGTGAGGACGCTTGCAGTTTCTCCGGCTTCACGCTCGGCCAGCACTTCTCCAATGCAGACGATGGGGATGACGTGGTGCTTGAGGGCGGTGTGAAGTTTTTTATTTACGATTTCGTCGGTTTCGGAGAAGTACTGGCGGCGTTCGGAGTGGCCGATGAGGGTGTGGGTTGCACCGACGGCGAGGAGCTGGCCGACGGATGTTTCGCCGGTGTAGGCGCCTTCTTCGGCGAAGTGCATGTTCTGGCAGCCGACGGCCACGTTCGAACCCTTGGCGGCTTGAACGACGGTGGGCAAAAGAACCGGCGAAGGGAACAGCGCGATTTCGTCGCGGTCGTGGCCGGCAACGAGAGGTAGAAAAGCATCGACAAACGCCTTGGCTTCGGCAGGCGTTTTGAACATCTTCCAATTGGCGGCAATGAGTGCTTTACGGGGCATTGTTTGTCAAACTCCTCAGGGTGATTCTAGTGGATGGGATTGGCGATGCCGGGTGACGGCGGGCACAGCGCGGGTCGAACTCACACGCGGATGCGAAAGGGCCTTTAGCCTCGCGAGCCGGTGATGGGGATTGCGGATAAATCTTCAGGGACCTCGCCGGCGAGAAATGCGGCGCGATGATCTGGATCGCCGAGGTCCATCTTGAAGTGGTACCAGATGTCATCTTTGTAAATCCCCATATTCCATGGGCCTGAAATGGATTCAGAGAACTGCCAGACAATGTGAAAGCCGTCCTCATTGGTGAAGCCTTCGCCATCGGCCTGCAGGATGGCATCGCCGCGTTCCCAGAGATGCGAGCGGAGTACGTGAAGGGCGTTGCTGCCGTCGACCGTTTCCGCGCCTTGCAGGTGCTGGAAGGCGTAGATGATCTTTACTTCGCCGAGGTATTCGATGAGCCAGTCGACGCCTGATTCGGGCTTGCAGTCTTCGAGGTCGAGGATGAAGTCGGCGACTTCGTCCTGGCCGACGGAGCCGTCGGAGACCGGGTAGCGTTCGAGGACGGCGACTTCGACTTCGTCGTTGCCGGAGAGCAGGAGGGTTTCCCAGTCTTCTTCTGTGCCTTCTTCGAGAGTGACCTTGTATTCAGGGTGTTCGGAATGAATGAATTGGGCGAGTTCATCGAGGGAGGGGAAGTCTTCCTGCTTGGTTAGGACTCGCGTGTAGTAGGGCATTTGGTGCTCCTGGGTCTCATCAGAATGCTACTCGATGGCGCTCGCTTTGACCCCGACAGAGGTCAATTCTGAGGCGCCAAACGTATGCTCGGAGGGTTGTACTACATAGCTGAAAAGGTTGCTCAAGTGGTTACAAAACATGCGAAAAGGCTGCTCAAGTGGTTGCATTTCGCGTCGACATGAACCTTGCGGGCAGCCTTTTGGATGTGTTTCGGTTGTAGAGAATTGAACTAAATGAAGTAAAGGATTGCTTAGAATTGAACGCATTTTTGGAAAGTGCGCTGATTTCGCATGAGATAGAGGCTTAAGTTATTGATAGTGAGCGATTTATTTCGGTTTTGTTTACAGTGCAATTGCACTCGCGTGGACGCGCAAAGATGCGTACAGATTCGGGCGTGGAGCGGTAGCGAGGCGAGCCCGTGAAACTCAGGGAACCGGTAGCAGCGGGTCTCCCTATTTTGAGATTGTGAGGGAGCCGGGATCCAGGGCGACCTCGTAGTAGCCGGCGGGATTCCACGGAAGAGTGGCGCCTCCCTGCGAGAGCTTGCCTCCGGTTACTGTGACGCGGATGGATCTTCCGGACGGGAAGTGATCGGGCAATTTCCAAGTGAGCAGAGTGTTGGCGCCGACACGGGTGATGGTGGCATTGGTGACGGCTTTCTGGCCCGCCCAGTATGCGCCGACGTTGACGAAGCTATCGATCCAGATGTCGCCGGTGGATTTGGCGTGATCGATGCTGGCAATGACGTCTGCAACGTCGACGGGAGCGTAACCGCCATCGCCGCCGAGCGAATGAAAGAGAAGAATCTGCCAGTTGCCGGCTGCGCGATCAGCATCGATCAGGGAGTTGAAGACGCTGGCTGTCTGGCCTGCGCCTGCGACAAAAGTTGGGAGATTGCTGGGATCGCTCGCGTCGTTGGGAGCGATCTGGCCGCCGCGGACGCCTCTGTTCAGAAAGAAGCGGGTCTTTGCCACGTCGTCGAAGCCCATGTCGCCGTAGGGAGTGGCGGTGGTCCAGACGTTGCTGACTCCGTAGGTCTGCTTGATGTGATCGGTTGCAAGATCGTATTCAGACTCAAGACTTCCGGCGTAGGGTCCCCAGGCGCAGCCGGTGGCGTCCGCATGACAATGATGCTCGGTGTGGTTGCCGAGCTCGTGGCCGTCTTTCGCGGCCTGCGCCCAGACGGGTGAGTTGCCGTCGCTTGCGCCGACGAGAAAAAACGTCATGTGGACGCCGGTGGCTTGCAGTTTGGGATAGTTGGCGATTTGCGAGGGGATGGAGTCGTCGAATGTGTAGGTGAGGGCGGCGTGGAAGCCTGCCCAGTTGAGGACCTTCAGATTGCCGATGGGGCCGGCCGGTTTGGGAACTGGGGCGTTTGGCGGCGTTGGTAATGACGGCGATGTTTGACTGACGCCGGGTGTCGAGAAAAGGCATGCTGAGACCGTGAGGAATGCCAACCGCAGTGAATGCATGGGAGATTTCCGCCTGACCTGGATCGTTGCCCATTTTATCAATGGCAGTTGTCAGTAGTTCGATGGTCAGTTGGGCTTGAGCGAAGATTCGTGACTGCCGCATCGTGATTGAGTGACTTGACTCGCCATTGTCAGGTTGGTGCTAAAATATGACCATAGTCTGTGACCATGGGAGGAATTGCCATGCCAACCACAATTGCTGCCGGGGAGTTCAAGGCGAAATGCCTGAAATTGCTGGATGAGGTTGCGGAAAAACGCGAACCGCTGATTATTACGAAGCATGGCAAGCCGGTGGCGCAACTGGTGCCAGTGCCGGCGGAAATATACCTCGATCCGTTTGGATCGATGCGCGGTAGCGGAGTGATCCTGGGCGACATTATTTCGCCATTAGAGGACGAGTGGGAGGCCAACCGGTGACGGACTCTGCCGACTCTGCTCGGCCTGTGCTTCTTCTCGATACGCATACCCTGATTTGGTTGATGTTCGGAGATTCAAAATTGGGCGTGGACGCTGGGGAGGCAATAGGCCGGGCGTGTGCAGGGGATTGCGCGTGTATCTCGGCGATCACGCCGTGGGAGATCGGTGTGCTGGTAAGAAAGAAGCGCATTGATCTCTATCGAGACGTTCTGGTTTGGGTTCGAGATGCACTCTCCTTGCCAGGGTTAAAACTCACTCCGCTTGAACCGGAGATTGCAGTGGCCAGCACGCGCCTGCCGTTTGAGATGCACGCTGATCCGGCTGATCGAATACTCGTTGCGACGGCGCGGCATCTGGGTGCGACGCTGGTTACGGCGGATGGAGCGCTGTTGGAGTTTGCGAAACAAGGGCACTTTGTGGCGATGGACGCAGGGGCTTGAGCTGTGTGCCCGCCCACCCTTGCCGCGATAAGGCTGCGGATGGGGCACCCGGCTGCATGTCGCCTCCTTGACAGACGGTGCCCACATATAACGCTAGCTTCATCTTATACGGGAACCATATGCATTCGGCACATTAGTAAAGGCAAAACGCCGCAGGGTCCAAGTTCGCAGTCGCACCTGAATTGTCGGCCAACCGTACTTAACCCCGGTTTCTGGCCGTCAGGGACCTTGGGAAAGTCGAAAAGGGAGTTGGAGACGAGTTACCGGTGATACGTCCAGAAGCGCCTGACAGCACCATCAACTGCTTCTCTCGCTAACTCGACCGGCTCAATTTGGATCGGCGTCGAATAAATCGATACGTTAGAAACACCGCGACGAGCGAAACCAGAATAGCGAATGGAATGGTCCGAAAATCCGCCCAAAAGGTGTACACCATTTCGCGACCATCGTGCTGCCATTCCCAATACCTTATCAGGAACCAATCAAGTACCTCGTATGACAGAACCAACGCTAGCGAACCAGCAAGTAACGAGGCCACTGCCGCAAGTGCCTTAGCCTTGATCGCCATTGATTTCATTTGGCCCTTCCCGGCTGTGAGGACGAGGGCCCTTCACGGACCTCCTCGGGGAACGCGGGGTATCCAGAGTAGTGCGCCTCAAGCGGAAACTGCAATTCTCGCTGGTGCCGCTTTCTGAGCTTCGAATCAGCAACCAACTTCTCAATTAGAGACTTTAGCTGTGAGTAAGGCTTTACCGAATCTGGCGGGAGGAGCACAACGCCACAGGAAGTCTTCTGATCATCCCAGAAGAACAGGCGCGCGGCCTGACTTTTTGGATCGCTGAGAGCACCCGCATACCAATCGCGGAAGTTCCAACGATTTCCGCTGTTGTCTCTGCGCGGCTTTTCATCGGACCAGCATGGATTCCTGATTGAAGCGTCGTTTTCCATGCCAATCAGTGTAATCCTAATCCAGAGTTGAGCCCGAAATGTGCTCACTCGTCAATCGTCATGAGAAAGCAACGGGTTCCGGATGTATGATCGCCAACCGGCGGTTACCTCTCAGTGAACAAGATTGCCGCGTATGGAATGGCTCAGAATTAGCGCAAATATTGAAGCGTGTTTTTTAGAGCATTCATCTCATCGAACTTGGACCGCCTTCAAGAATTGGGGCACCCAGAATTTGTGGCGGTTTAAACCTGGGCTGCCCGCAGGCGAAGGGATACACCCCAAGGTCAGAACTGATTCATGGTGGCGGTGAATTGCAGTTCCTTTCCTGAAACAACAGTGGCTGCGCCCATTGAGTAGTTGCTGGTGGTGGAGTTGTCTGGAGCTTCGGGCTCCCACCAGATGACACCTTGACCCATGCCGTTGGGAACGGCTTTGACTGCCGCGATGGCCGTCTTCAGGTCGTCTTCGCTTCCACTCAAGTCGCTCACTGCGTGACCGATCTCAGAGATGATGATCGGCTTGCCATAACGAGCAGTTAGAGTGTTCATGTTGGTTGTAATGGTACTCAATGTACTGGGACCGTCATAGTAAGAGGCTCCAATGACGTCCCACTTTCCCCCATTCGCTTTGAGGTTGTCGAAGAACCATTCGAAGTCGCTGAGATTGCTGAGAGTGGCCAAATGAACGACAACCTCCGTGTTACTACTGACCGCTTTGACCGCGTTAAAGCCGCTATTGATGAGGCCCGCCATTTGTGGAAAATTTGTGTACTCTCCGATGGGCCAGAGCAAGCCGGAGTTGATTTCGTTACCGACCTGCACCCACTGCGGATAAATGCCGTCGGCGGCCAGTGCTTTCATGAAGTTAAAAGTGTAGTTATAGACGCTGGTCTCGAGTTCGGCATAGGTTTGGCCGGCCCAGGCGGCGGGAATGGTCTGATGGCCGGGGTCCGCCCAGGTATCGCTGTAGTGGAAGTCGATCATGATCTGAAAGCCCATTGAGTTGGCAAGCTTGGCGAGCGCAATGCTGCCCGCCTGGTTGCAGTTGCCTACGCCAAGGCTGCCGGCAGTGATGGTGGGATTCACGAAGGTTCGGATACGGATGGTGTTGACGCCATCGTTCTTGAGGATCTGGAGGGCGCTCATTTGCGTGCCCGCGTCAACGTAGGTATATCCGAGACTCTCAAGCTGGGTTAACCAGCCCACATCGGCTCCATAGGCGAAAGACGAGGCATGGGCGCGAGGGGGAATGGAACCCAGTGTGATGAGTACAGCGATTGCGAGCACATAGCCGAGTGGAAATGAGAATGTCTTGTTCATAGTGACCTCACATTGGACACAGTAGTCCCATCACGGGAGTTGAGCATTTCCGGAATACACGTAGACCTTTGAGGGGAGTGCTTTCGGTCTACATCCATTCCGAAAATGCTATAGGCGCGGATGGAAGCGTTTTTTGTCGCTACGCCATTCGCCCGCTTGTCTAGCGCCACCGACTATAGACATCAATGACAACGGCGCGAATCGCCCGAAAGTCGGATCGGCGAAAATATATTCGAGGGCGGTGCTATCAGCCAGGAAGGAACATATTGTGGCGGGGGAAGGCAAGGAGTGATGTGGAGCAGGGGAGCATCGGAAGCAGGGCTTCGTGCTTCCCACTCATCGCGCGATGAAACTGCGCGATGAATGGGGCACCCAACATTTATGCGGCAATTTGCGCGAAGTGGCTACTTGTCGGTTAGGGCTTCTACACCGGGGAGTTTCTTGCCTTCGAGGAACTCGAGGCTGGCGCCGCCGCCGGTGCTGATGTGGGTGATCTGGTCGGCTACGCCGGCCTGGTTGATGGCGGAGACTGAGTCACCACCGCCGATGATGGAGATGGCGGATTTGTTGGCGGCTACGGCGTGAGCGATAGCGTTGGTGCCGACAGCGAACCTGGGAAATTCGAAGACGCCGGCGGGGCCGTTCCAGACGATGGTCTTGGCCGTGGCGACTACCTTCTCAATTGCGGCGACGGACTTGGGGCCGATGTCGAGGCCTTGCCAGTCGGCGGGGAAGTTGACGGATGTATCCCAGGGCTGGGTCTTGGCGTCGGGCGTGAAGCTGTCGGCGAGGATGTTGTCTACCGGTAGGAGGAGATTGACGCCTTTGGCCTTCGCCTTGTCGAGAGCGGCTTTGGCCATGTCGATTTTGTCTTCTTCGACGAGGGACTTGCCGGTGGTGACGCCGAGGGCACGCTGGAAGGTGTAGGCCATGCCGCCGACGATGACGAGGGTATCGACTTTGTCGAGGAGGTTGTCGATTACGTCGATTTTTCCGGAGATTTTGGAGCCGCCAATGATAGCGACGAAGGGCTTCTCAGGGGTTTCAAGCGCCTTGCCGAGGTAGGTGATTTCCTTTTCCATGAGCAGGCCGGCGACGGCGGGCTTGAGGAAGTGAGTGATGCCCTCAGTGGATGCGTGGGCGCGATGGGCGGAGCCAAAGGCGTCGTTTACATAGACATCGGCGAGCGAGGCGAGGGCTTTGGAGAACGCTGGGTCGTTGGCTTCTTCTTCGGGGTGGTAGCGGAGGTTTTCAAGGAGCAGGACCTGGCAGCATTCCAGCTTGGTGGCCATTTCGTAGGCGACTTCGCCGACACAGTCGGGGGAGAAGGCGACGTTTTCGAAGGAACCGATTTCCTTGTCGAGGAGTTCGCGGAGGCGATCGACGACGGGGCGCAGTGAATACTTGGGATTCGGCTTGCCCTTGGGGCGGCCGAGGTGCGACGCGAGGATGACTTTGGCGTTGTGCTTGATGGCGTAGACGATAGTGGGCAGCGTGGCCACAATGCGGGTGTCGTCGGTGATTTCGCTGCCGTCCTCGGTGAGGGGGACGTTGAAGTCGACGCGGATGAAGACGCGCTTGTTGGATAGATCGATATCGCGGATGGAGAGCTTGGGCATGGGGTCTTCCTTGAGGGTTCAGGGATCAGGGTTCAGGTTTGTAGTCGTCAAAGAAATGCGGATCAAGAAGCTGATCCTCGGGAATGACGGCGTCGAATTCGATTTCAATGCGCCATGAGGGGTTGAGGAGGGCGGCAACTACGACCATGGTGGCGGCGGGACGAATGTCGCCGAAGAACTCGCCGTGGACGCGGCCTACATATTCCCAGTCTTCAGCGCGGGTGAGATACATGCGGGTGCGGACGACGTCTGCGAGGGATGCGCCGGCTTCCGCCAGGGCCTTCTCAGCGATGGCGAAGATACGGCGGGTTTGGCCAGTTACGTCTTCATTGTCAGCACCGACGGGACCGGTGCCGGCCAAGTGAACAGCGTTGCCCACGCGCACGGCGCGGGAGAAGCCGATGATGGGCTCGTAGGGGGAACCGCCAGGTATGTTTTTTCGCATAAAAGGGATCAGGAATCAGGTTTCAGGGATCAGGGGACGGAGACGGTCATTAGATAAAGACTGACCACTGATCTCTGACCCCTGATCCCTGCGGACTACAGGCCCTTCTTTTCGAGGAAGCCGATGAGGTCGACTACCCGGTTGGAATAGCCCCACTCGTTGTCGTACCAGCTGAGAACCTTGACACTGTTGCCGACGACCTTGGTAAGGGGGGCGTCGACGATGGAGGATAGGCTGTTGCCCTTGAAGTCGGAGCTGACCAACTCCTTGGTCTCAAAGCCGAGGATGCCCTTGAGTTCACCTTCCGCTGCCGCTTGCAGCGCGGCGTTGACGGCCTTGGCGTCGGTCGCCTTCTCACTGATGAAGGTGAGGTCGACGATGGAGACGTTGGGGGTTGGGACGCGGATGGCGAAGCCGTCGAGTTTGCCGGCGGTCTCAGGGATGACCAGCTTGAGGGCCTTGGCGGCGCCGGTGGAGCTGGGGATCATGTTGATGGCGGCGGCGCGGGCGCGGCGGAGGTCCTTGTGCGGGAAGTCGAGGATGACCTGGTCGTTGGTGTAGCTGTGGATGGTGGTCATGATGCCGGAGACGATGCCGCAGTGAGCGAGCAGAACCTTGACGACAGGCGCGAGGCAGTTGGTGGTGCAGCTGGCGTTGGAGATGATGTTGTGCTTCGACGCGTCGTACTTGTCGTCGTTGACGCCGAGGACGACGGTGAGGTCTTCGTTGGTGGCGGGGGCGGAGATGATGACCTTCTTCACGGTCGCGCCGAGGTGCGCTTTGGCCTTGGTGGCATCAGTAAAGTGGCCGGTGGATTCGACGACGACCTGCGCGCCGACTGAAGCCCAATCGAGCTTGGCGGGGTCACGCTCTGCCCAGACCTTGATCTTCTTGCCATCGACGGTGATGAAGTCTTCGCCGGAGCCGATCTCATTTTTCAGGTTACCGAGGATCGAGTCGTACTTGAGCAAGTGGGCCAGTGTGGCCGGGCTGGTCAAGTCATTGACGGCAACAAAATCGATTTCGGGATTGCCAAGCGCGGCGCGCAAAACGTTGCGGCCAATTCGGCCGAAGCCGTTGATTCCAACCTTAACTGCCATGTTTGTGTTCTCCTTCGTAATCTTTGAGGCTATGGGTGAGAGGTTGCTGCATTCGGCGTCTGGATAAGGCCCAGAAAGCGATTCCACCAAACCCTTGATCGTAACACTCCGGCGTGGGGAACGACGTGAAAACTCACTCCGTCTTCACGCCACACCAAAAACCGCTCATCGCTAGGATGACGTCTGTGGTTCACCACTGTATGTGACGGGCTGCACACTATTTGCAGCGGGCTTGCCAAGTATGGTATTCGGGTAACTAGCAAGGGTATAAGGCGGAATGAGAAGACGCTCGAGACGTGCACCAAACACTTCGGAATCCACAGGCAAGATTGGCCAGGAACTCCCATCGAATCAGCCAGCTCCGCTGGTGCCGTTTTATCGGGACGACCCACCGCGGGGCGGCTCGGGCACACATGCAGGTCCGTCTCCGCGCGCTCAGGAGCAGCCCAACCGGGCTCCGGCGGTAAAGGCTCCTGCCCATGCGCGCCCGGCGCGAACGGACCGGCCCAGCAAACAGGATTGGGATGAAGCTGCGGGATCGGGGCGGTTCGAGTTGGAGACGCAGCCGGAGATTCCGTCGGCGCCTACGCCGGAGCCGGAGGCGGCAAGCCGGTCGTCACTGGCGCCTAAAGGCTACGTGATATTGGCGATCGGGATGCCAGGCTCGGGGAAGACGACGTGGTTCAGGCGCAGGGGCGTGACGCCGCTTTCGAGCGATCTGCTGCGCAATATTCTTTTTGACGATGTGGAAGAGCAGCGGTACCAGGGGCTGGTCTTCTCGACGCTGCGGTCACTGCTGCGGGCAAGGCTGATTGCGCGGATGCCGTGGAACTATGTGGATGCGACGAATTTGTCGATTCACGAGCGGCGGCAATGGATCAAGATGGCGAAGAGCTTCGGGTATGAAGTGCATGCGGTGTTTTTCGACGTGCCGCTGGAAGTGTGTTTGCAACGGAATAGCCAGCGGGACCGCAGCGTGAGCGAAGACGTGATGCGGAAGATGGCGGAGAAGCTGAAGCCGCCGGTGTTTGAAGAGGGGTTCGACAAGATTACGGTGGTAAGGGTTAAGAGCGCGGGGTGATCAGGAGACCTTCGCCGGTTCTACACCTTACGTCTTGCCCTAGACCTTGAGGGGTGCCCGGCGCTCGACCGTTCTGTGTTCCTGGCGTGTATTACAGAGCAGTACTACAAAAAGAAAAGGATCGGAATCTCGGCGAGATCAAAGAATACGTCCCTCCACGTGGGCTTTTGCACCGTTGTTCTATAGCGCACGGGTACGATGAGCCCAACTGTAACCGGCGTAGTCCCATCAAGCGTCACAGGCTTGAATCGCAAATGCTCGACCATCGCGACTGTGTCCGCATCGACGCCCGAGTCCAGGCCTTTGACGATGTGTACGTTCTGCGGCACTCCATTTGTGTCGACTAACAGGGAGACAAGACAGCGGCCCGGGACGCGGCTCACCGGCATGTAGCGCGCGATCACTTCGTCGGCATTGACCGGCTCCAGGTTGGGTCGCTTCCTGCCATGGAGTGCAATGGCGGCCTGAATCGCCTCTGGCGTTTCCGGGACGAAGGTGGCAAAAGCAACGGGTTCTTTGTCGACATATTCGAATGTTGCCTCAATCGTTCCAGCTACGGCAACCGGATCGCTGCCATCGCGGAGCGCCGCTTTGAAACGCCAGTTCTTCACCGCTTCTATCGCGTTGTTATCGAGTTCCGGATCGAGGTTGCGGACCACATGAATATTCTGTGGAAGTCCGTTCGCATCAATCGTCACGCCCACTAAACACGCACCGCGTTTCGGAAGTTTCCCGGAAACGGGAATTGCCGGATCAATAAGAACCGTCGGGATGGGAGCGCTGATTTGTCCTTCCACCTGTTCGGCTGTGGCAGCCTCTGTGGGGGGAGCCGGGACGATTTCTTGCACCGCTGGAGCCGCTACAACCGCAAGCGCAAACAGCGGGTGCGCGCGGAGCGTGAATCTGTAGAAATCTCCATCGGTCGGGTGCTTCTCGCGTTGAGCGCAGGTATGCAAACCGACGGTCAACTCAACGGGGACCGCCGTGTTCGAGCCATAAATGGTGCCAGGCTTGAAACGCTGGGCTTCGACGAGTTTCGTCGCAAAGTTAACCAGACGCCGGTCGCTGGCTTCCAGCGTTTTCAACCCTTGCGGAAAACCGTTAGCGTCGACCGTGGCGGCGAATTTGACAATGCCATCGAGTTCGTCGCAGTGTTTCGGCGTAGAGATCGTCAGGACCTGCGGCAACAGAAGGGGTGCAATAGGCGTCGTGCCGGTTGTGGAGACGTCCTGCGCATCCCGCTCGCAGGCGGCAGGCAGGCATGTGAGTAAAAGAACGGAAACAACGGCAAGTTGGTGGTACACAATGGTCTCCGAAGGAATCAGAAACAAATGTAGCACCGCGGAGTGTTCTTCGGCGGTCCAGACAACGTGAGCAGAGCCCGCAAGTTAGCTATTTTAGCTATAATAGCTATATCTGGAGGGTGAGCCATGATTACGAAGACATCGGCAGAAGCGCAGAATCAGTTTGGGCAATTGCTGGATACGGTGCAGCGAGAACCGGTCGTGATTACCCGGCATGGGCGTCCAGCGGCGATCATTATCTCGCCGAGGGACATGGAAGAACTCACAACGATAAAAGAGAGACGAGCCAACGCCGTGAAAGATCTGGAGGCCTGGCGCGCGATGGCCCTGAAGAGTGTTACTCCAGCCGCTGCGGTGCTGACGGATGAGGATGTCAATCGAATGGTCCGTGAGGAGCTTTTGGACGTTAGAAATGCAGTTCCCGGCAGCCGATGAAAGGCAGAGTCGTCTTCGACACAAGTTCTCTGGTCAGCGCATCGCTTCGGCCTTCTTCCGTTCCGGATCGGGCTTTGACGCTGGCGTTGAAGAATTGCCAACTTTGTTCATGTGCCGACTCTCTTGGAGAACTCGAAGAAGTTCTTCATAGGCCACGATTCGATGCCTATGTGGCCGAGATACCCGGATGGCATTTTATGAAACGATCCGAAGGCATTCTCAGATATTCGCGTTGACCGGTGCGGTTCTGAACCAGGCAAAGGGGCAATGCCGTGATGGGACAGATGATTTCATTCTGGCCTTGGCCCTTGCCGCACAAGCCGAGGTTATCGTCACAAGCGACGAGGATCTTTTGGTGTTGCACCCGTGGCAAGGAGTGGCAATCCTGACACCGGCTGAGTTCCTATCCCGGGACAAAATTTAGAATGATCTTGAGGACGTTCCTATGAGTAGTTCTTCTGTTTCTGCACCTTATGTTGAGCCGTGGTTGAGCGGAACCCATGCTGACGTTCCGGCGGTGGGGCGGGCCGTGCTGCATGCGTTGGACCTGGCCCTGGATGATCTGGCGAAGTGGACAGAGGGGCTGACGGACAGCCAGATCCATGCTCAACCGCTTGGACTGACTTCGGTGGCCTTTCATCTGCGTCACATTGCGCGGTCGACGGATCGGCTGCTGACGTATGCGGAAGGAAAACAACTGAGCGAAGAGCAGTTGGCTGCGTTGAAGTCGGAGAAGCTTGGGGATGAGACGCTTTCCATGCTGCTGGCCGAGGTTGAGGTTTCATTCAGCAACGCGGCGGAGCGGGTGCGGGTGCTGGCTACGGCTGACTTCGACAAGTTTCGCGGGGTGGGGCGGAAGCAGTTGCCGACATCGATTGGCGGGGCGCTGATCCACGTGGCGGACCATACACAGCGGCATGCGGGGCAGGTGGTGACTACTGCCAAGGTTTTGAGGGGTTTGCGGGCGTAGCCACCTGCGGTGGGGCAGACGATCGTGGGAGGCTCGCACGGGTGGATGCCAGCTTCGTCCGATTTGAGGGTGCATTTCTGAATGGGCGGAAACGATTGCACACTGCTATTAATTGAAAAACAGGCGTAATATGTGCTCATGAAGCGTCTTGTCGCGGTTGCGTTGGCTTCTTTTGTGATTGCGCTGCCGGTCTGCGCTCAGCGGGGCGGAGCGCGGGGTGGTTTTTCAGGCCATTCCATGTCGGGTGGGCGCGGCGGATTTTCTGCTTCCGCTCCCAGAGGATTTTCAGGGTATCGCGGCGTGGCTCCAAGCCGTGCTCCGTTGGGTCGTGCTCCGTTGGCTGTTCAGGGATTGCAACGGGGATACAGCGGCTATGGCGGCGCGAATGCCGGTGGACGCGCGCCGTATCGGCGGAATTATGAGCATCGCAGGCCGTATGTATCGCCTTATGGATCGACGGTCTTCTACGGGGTCTCCGGATATGGTGTTCCCGGACCCTACGTTCTTGACTATCCGGATGGGTACGACTACGACGCTGCTTCGACCCCGCTGGACAATGGTTACCAGGCGCCTGACATGCTGCCACCGTATCCGGAGCAGCCGCCTGAGACTGCCGGCGTTTATCCACCTGCTGCTGGTGTTTACCCGCAGTCCGCTGGCGGTTCGCAACTGAGTCAGGGACTGACCAACGAGGATGGGGTGACGCTGGTGTTCAAGGATGGGCGTACTCCGGTGCAGATCCATGACTATGTGCTGACGCGCAACGTTGTCTATGTGTGGGATCGGCATCAGCGCGTGATCCCGATCGACCAGATCGATATGGTTGCGACGGCGAAAGCGAATTCGGAAGCAGGGATCGACTTTGAGTTGCCGGAGACGACTCGGTAGCAGGCCGGAGTCGACGCTTAAGTTGCCCGCTCTTCGGTGACTAGCGAGTCCTGGATGTGGCCCATCTTTTCATGCTTGGTCTTGAGGTAGCCGGCGAAGCTGTCTTGCGGGACAACTTCGGCGGAGACGCGCTCGACCACTGCGATGCCGGCTGATTCAAGGGCGGCGACTTTCTCAGGGTTGTTGGTGATGAGACGGACGGACGAGACACCGAGGAGCTTGAGGACTTCGGCGGGAAGCTCGTATGCGCGACAGTCGGCGGCGAAGCCAAGCTCGACGTTGGCTTCGACGGTGTCCATGCCGTGGTCCTGCAGCTCGTAAGCCTTCAATTTGGCCATGAGGCCGATGCCGCGGCCTTCCTGCTGCTCGTACAGCAGAATGCCTGCGCCCGCCTGTGAGATGCTGCCGAGCGCCAGTTCAAGCTGCAGGCGGCAATCGCAGCGCAGGGAGCCGAAGACATCTCCTGTGAGGCATTGGGAGTGGATGCGCACCAGTGGCGGAGCGGCGTGAATATCGCCCATGACCAGCGCGACCAAACCCTCGACGTGCCGGCCTTCGCGGGCGCCGTGTTCGCAGCAGGGGCGCGGATCTGTCAGCAGGCCTTCAAAGCCGAGGATGCGGAAGTGTCCCCAGCGTGTGGGGAAATCGGCTTCGGCGATCTTGTTGATGCTGACGTAGCCCATGGTTCCATTCTACAGGGATCAGGGATCAGGGATCAGGGATCAGAGATCAGAGATCAGAGACTGAGAGACTGGGGCTATACTGGCTGCGTTTCACGGACAACCCGGAGATGGCATTGAAAAGCTTTCGTGTTGGAACACTCGTTCTTTGCGCTCTACTGCTGGCGGTCACTGCGTCGGCGAAAGAGAAAGTGGCGAAGCTTACGTTTCAATTTGCCGGGAATACGAGGACCTACTATTCGCTTATACCGGACGGCGAAGGCCCGCTGCCCGTGGTTGTTCTGCTGCATGGCTCGGGGAGGGACGGGCTGGTGATGGCCGACTGCTGGAAGGACCTGGCGGCGAAGGAGCATTTCATTATTGCGGCGCCGGACGCGTGGAACTCGGCAGGCTGGGATACTGGACCGGACTCGGTCGATTTTTTCCACGCCATGATTGAAGACGTGGCGGCGAAGCACGCCATCGATCGAAGCAGGATTTACCTGTTCGGGCATTCGGCCGGCGCGGCGTTTTCGCTGGTTCTTTCGTTGATTGATTCCGAATACTATGCTGCCGCGGCGGTTCACGCGGGGGCGCTGCGGACCGATCAATACAACCTATTTGACTACGCCGCGCGAAAGATGCCGGTGGCGATATGGGTTGGGGATCGTGACCCGAACTTTCCACTAGACCTGGTGAACGCGACGAAGAAGGAATTCGAGAAGCATGGGAACGCTTTGCAGCTTTCGATTATTCCCCAGCACGACCATAACTACTATGCGATCTCCGATTCAGTGAACAGGAAGGCTTGGGATTTCCTGAAGGCGTTGCACCTGACGCCGCCGGTTCCTGTGGATGAGCAGTAGGCTGGGCGCATTAGTTTGTCTGGCCCATGGCGCGGTACAGTGATGGGGTGACCGTCAACCTGATTTGGATTACGCTGCTGGTGAAGCTGGGGGTTTCCGCCTCGGTTGCCAGCGTGCTGGCGCGGGTGACGACGTTCCGGCGGCTGATCTTTGCGGAGAGGCGAACCGGGCGCCAGACCCTGGCATTGCTGGCGTTCATCGTGGTGCCGCTGACGCTGGGGGTCCTGATCCGGATCAGGGTGCCGAACTTTCTGGCCGCGGACATCTCACTTGAAACTGTGATTCTGCTGGGGCTGCTGCTGGGACCGGTGTGGGCCATGCTGGGCGGGGCTGTGCTTGCGGCTCCCGCGGTGGGACATCACGAATACTTGGCGTTGCCGTTCAACGTGGCGCTGGGGCTCGGGTATGGGCTGCTGGGGCGGTTTGTGGGCAGGGAAGAGATCTGGTCGTTCACACCGTTCATCGACCTGAGCCTTTACCGCTGGGTGAGGCGCAATCTTCGCCAGCCACGCATCGATCGGCAGTTCCTGATGCTGTTTTTGATTGTGGCGGCAGAGGCTTGCCGTACCTGGCTGAAACATGAGTTTCCGAACCGGATCTTTGCGCTGATGGCGCCACAGTGGTGGCTGCAGGTGATGGTGTGGCTGAGCGCGCCGATCGTGGTGGGGATTGCGTTGAAGGTATGGAATACGCTGCGCGTCGAACTGAAGCTGGAAGAACAGAAGCGGCTGCTGCTTGAGGCGCGGCTGGATGCGTTGCAGCGGCAGATCAATCCGCATTTTCTGTTCAATACACTTAACTCGATCGCATCTCTGGTGCGGACGAAACCAAAGCTGGCTCGCGAAATGACGGTGAAGCTGGCGAACATTCTGCGGGCGTTGCTGAAGGACCACGACAGCTATGTTCCGCTGCGCGAGGAGTTGAGTTTTACGGACGATTATCTGGATATTGAAGTGGTGCGTTTCGGCGCGGAGAAGCTGCGGGTGGAGAAGGAGATTGATCCGCGGACGTTAGAGGTGATGGTGCCGAGCATACTGCTGCAGCCGCTGATTGAGAACAGCATCAAGCATGGGCTTGAGCCGCGGCTGAAGGGCGGGACGGTGACGCTGCGCAGCCGGCTGGATGGAAACCGCGTGTTGATTGAGGTGGCCGACGATGGTGTGGGCATGAGCAACCGGCCGGTGTCGGCACTGCGGCGGACCGGGGCAGGTATTGGCATGAAGAACGTGCAGGAGCGGCTGGAGGTGCTTTATGGCGACCAGGCCAGCTTTACCGTGGTGAGCAATCCGGGGCGGGGGACGTTGGTTTCGATCGAGATACCGGCTAACCTTCCGGATGTTATTTAGGTGCTGAGAATCAGGCGGGTCGTCTGGTTGAGCCGGCTGTGGTCGATCTATACAAGGCAGCTTTCGGACCGGGATCTAAATGGCTGCGATAACCTGTTTCAGAATCTTTGCCGCGTCCTGCAACGTGGCCCGTTGCTCTGCATTCAACTTATCGATCTGCGTGGCCAGCGCGCGCACGCGGCGCTCACGGCCTCGCATCAGCAGGTTTCTGCCCGCCGGCGTAGCGGTGATAATCGTGCTTCGCCCGTCCTTTGCGTTTTTTCTTTTGGTTACGAATCCCAGTTCGGCCAGCGCATCCACAATCCGGGTCATGGTCGGCGGACGCACCTGTTCGGCAGCGGCAAGATCGCCCAAAGTCACCGGCCCCGCAAGGACAACCACTGAGAGCGCCGACAGACGGGGAGAGTTGAGACCGCTTTGCGAGTCTTCTCTGCGAAGCTTCCGGAGCAGATGAATGGCCGCGGAATGGATTTCATCGGCAACTATTTGAGAATCTTGTGGAATTTTGTTTGCCATGGCAGGACAAATTTATGGTATATCGTTAGGTGAGCTAAGTAAATGGAGGACCCGATGACCACCGAAGCCGATGAAATTCAAACCGCCGTTCATTTCGACAAGATTGGCCAGATCGCCCTCTCGGTGACCGACCTGGCGCGCTCGAAGGAGTTTTACCAGAACACGCTGGGGATGAAGTTCTTGTTCGATGCGGGCAGCATGGCATTTTTTCTTTGCGGCGAGGTTCGCTTCATGATCGGGGTCCAAGAGGAGCCGTTTACACCGGGCGGGACGATTATTTATTTCAAGGTGGGCGACATTCAACGGACGCATGCCCTGCTGCTGGAGCAGGAGGTGGTGTTCACGCACGCTCCGCACCTTGTGGCGAGGATGCCGGATCACGATTTGTGGATGGCCTTCTTCAATGACCCGGACGGAAATCTGCTGGGCATGCAGAGCGAGGTTCCGCGCGTTTAGTCTGAGTCCCGGCCATGGGGGCAACTGGCTCCAATTAAGATTCGGTGGAACGCGCCAGGATTAGGAGGAAGGGTTGCCTCAATCGAAACTTCCGCATAGGCGGTCAACCGCCCAGAACGCACATGCTGGCTCGATTCTGCCTTGCATCTACCAGTTCCTCCGACAGATCGCCCGCTAAAGCGCGTGTTCATCATGCATGTACTTAGCTGGCACATAACCCATCGATTCGATCTTGCTCCGGAGTTCATCGTCGCGTCGATTTCCGTATCCACTCAGCGAAAGACATTTGAGGCATTCGGGGAGGTCACGCAGGATAGATTCGGGTTCGATAGCGGTCCTTGACAGGAGCAGGGACTCGAGGCGCTCTGCGGAGCCGATCCCCTGAAGGAGGCGGAGGGCCTTGCAATTCGCTACAGACAGCCGCCTTAGATGCGGTCCGTTCGTCAGACTTAATGTTGAAATCTGGAGTTGATCCTCGATTCGCAGCTTCTCGAGATTCGGGAACAGTTCTAAATCGACCTCAAAGAGGCCGCGAACCCGTATCACGTCCAAATTCACAATTCCAGGGTGTGCAAGGTCTTTAAAATCCTCGCGGCCCCCAAGCATAATCTTAAGGGAAACCAAGCCCTTCATTGTTCGCACAAAGTGCAAAGACTGCCGCTTGCCCATGCCGCTGAAGAACAACCTCCTCACCATATCAAGATGTGCGATGGATTCGAGCCCGCGCGTCTGAGCACACAGTGACAGATCCTCCAATCGTTTATAACCCGCAAGTGGCGAGAGGTCGATATTGTTCTTCCGCGAAGGCCCAATAATCAACTTGCGCAGGTTCATCAAGGACGGAATCCGCAGTAATTCGGGTAGGTCGGAATCATATACGCCAAAATCGAACTCTTCCAAGTGCTGAAGGTGCGCCAATTCGTCAGCGTTCGAGATGCCGTCAAGGCAGTCGAGATTCAAAGAACGCACTTCAGGAAGATGCCGCAGATGCGCACAATCGAAATGGCTACCGTAATGTGCATAAAATCGGACATTGACCTTTCTTCCAAATGTTCTGCAGGCCCCATTCACTTCTTCAAGGAGCGAAGTGTTATAAGCAGATTTCTGGGAGAATTGCATCACCACCCCGTTGGCATCGTCAGCAAGTGCCTGGGCAAGCAACCGTTCATCAATCGATTTCGGGTCCATTATGCGATGGAGTTTCATGGGTCTTCTCGGAACATCGGATTACCTAGGGCTAGTAAACGAACCTTGTACTAACTTCATCGAGAGAATACAAGATTGGCGATTCCGGTCGGTTTGTCGCCGATTGGGAAGTTTCTGCCCGTGCATGCGGCGGCGATGCGCCAAATTTTGCGCTGATTTGTGCTATGGGTTCGCCTTACCCGCCTATGTTGCTTAAGCCTGCTTGATGTTCGATGGCGCCGCCGCCCGGGTCTTAGCTCTTGCGAGAAGCCAGCGTTCGTATTCGACCTTAAGCGAGCTACCGGGTTTGGGGAACGGAGGCTTTTGCCGAGCAACAAACTGGAGCCAGTCATCGTAATCGTTGGCGGTGGCTGCGTCGGCCACTGCGGCTGTCTCGGCAGCGAGGACTTGGGCTTCGGGGGTGAGCGGAACTTCCTTCTTCTTGACGCCCCCGCTGAAAAGCCAATAGCGCTCAAAGATGGCGAGGCCCGGAATACACAGGGCAAGAATGTAACGAATTGGGCGAAGAGGGAGCAGGAGATAAATTGGGAGGAAAAGCGCTGAAGCCGAGATGGCGGCGATGAGCGCGGAGCAGAGGTAGACGATCACAAGGCAGGAAAGGTGAGTGACGATGGTAGAAACGACTGGCAGGGAGAAGCCCGTTTCGTGATCAGCAGTTACTACCAACCACGCAAGGAAGAGGTGGAATGAGACAAAAATGGACGCTGTGATGGCCAAGGTGATACTTGTTGGCCTAAGCCAGAAAAAAACGAGCATTCCGAGAACGTCCGAAACCATGTATGCGAAGATATCCGGACCTTCCAAGCCGAGCCATGCACCCATAACTTTCTCCTTTGCGTGAACTTCATATCGACTTCAGGTTGTGCCGATTGCGATTTCAGCGGTGATTCGATTGCCGTCTCGTTCCGAAATGCGCCGAGTGCGGTGCTGGATTAGCCGAATGTGTCAAACGGCAACCAGGTGGATTCGATACAGAGCGCGCTTCAAGCCGGACTCGCGTTTGAAGAAACCACGGAACGGTTCCTGGCGCGGGCGAGGAGCCATTGCTCGTATTCTTGCTTCACGGTGGTTCCAGCCTTCACAGATAGCGGATCTCGCTTGCTAAGATAGCTGACCCATTCCTCGTATTCTTCCCCGGTGAGTGAATCGCTGACCTCGGCGGCGGCGGCGGAAATGGCGGCTGCCTTGGCGTCGACGACCGGGACTTCTTTCTTCTCTACAGTCCAGGTGGAAAGCATTCTGCGTTCGGCGATGGCCAAGCCAACGATACTGAAGCGAAGTATAACGAAGAACGGGACACTGCTGCGCGCCATTATGAAGCCAACAATGAGCGAGAGAACTGTGAGGTGCATCACAATGGTTGGAGCGATGGACACAGAGTGAATTTTTTTGCGATCGGGGTCAATGACAACCCATGTCAGAAACAGGTGGTAAAAGAGAAGGATGAAAACATAACTCACCCAGGGACCTTCCGGCAAAAACGAGCCAACCAAATATGCAATAAAGGCTGAGATCATGAATGCGAGCAGATCCTCGCCTTTTACGAGCTTCGTGAAGATCTTCAGAAGCGTCATGAATCCCATGATTTTCCTCCAAGCTTCCGTTTCGAAGCGAAATCAGATAATTGTATGAAGTCAAGAGGATGTTCCCATTGATTGCGTTACGAGTCAAGTAAAGCGATGGGTTCTCGTCTCCCATCCTCTCTGGAAAGAAAGCGCAGGAAGCAGGTTCTTTGATTCCCATCCCCCAGCGACGAAGACCTATCGCTGTGCGTAGGGAACACCCGCCCGGTTCGCTGCGCTTGCTCAGGATGAAGGGCATCCTTAGCGCGTGACAGGGGTGCGTCGCGAATCAGGAATTGAGGAGCTTTCAGGAGCGGACGCCTTTCGTGCATCGAGCGCGAGCACGGCGTAGCTGGTGGCGGCGTCGCTCATGAATTGTCCGATGTTCGATTGGGGGTCGCGATTCTTGTTGAGCGACCAGGCGGCCCAGGCGCCGGTGGTTTTGTCCTGGTTGTCTGCGAGCCAATCGAGTCCGCGTTTCACACGAGGATCAGTGACTGCATTCTCCTGGAGGACAAGCACGACGAGGCCGGTGGCGTAGCCATCTGAACTATCCGGCAGCGGCGTGTTGTCTACCCGCTCCCAGGTGCCAAGGTCTTTCAGACTCCAGCCGCCGTCTGTGCGTTGCCGATTGAGCAGTTCTGCGAAAAGCTTTTCGCGCTGCGCGTGTGTGAGGAGGTCGGGGAGGTGTGCCGAGGCCCAAAGGGCGACCGTTTTATTTAGCAGCGGTTGCGCATCGTAATGGTTCTGCAGGTAGCCACGCAGCGCGGCAAGATTGCCGGCAATCTTTGGGTCGTCGCGATACTTGTCTGCTTTCCCGTTGAGAAAGAGCGACAGCTTCTCATTTTTTGCAAAGGCCGGGGCCTCGCCAACAGCGACGGCAAACAAGGCTGCGCCGTGATACTCGCTCTCCGGCGATTCCCATGGCGGGTAGTGAAAGTTTTGCCATACCCATGCTCCCGCTGCAGGGCCATCTTTGGATTGGAGCGCCCAGGCATTATCGAAAGCCAAGCGGGTGGTTTCGGTGATGCGTCCCAGGTGTGCGTCGTAGCTGGCGAGGATGATCGCGTTCAGCACCGCCTCGGCATTGCGCGACTCGATCTCCTTGCCTTTCCCGTATTGAGCGTCGAGGTAAAAGGGCTCGACGTCTTTCCACATGCGCACGCGTTTCTCAATGCTGTCGAGCATGACGCGCTCAGCGCCTGAGGGGGCGGGCTCGTGAAGATCCTGCCGCAGGATTGGGCGCGCCAGGCCATAGGGCGCCTGGGTATGACAGGAGATGCAGTAAGTTCCGTGGTCCTTATGGGTGCGATCCCAGTCTTGCCACCACGCCTCGCGGCTATCCAGGTAGCGCTCGGCGGCGGCGCGGTCCCAGACGACAGGTTCTGTGGAAGCTGACCTGTCCGCGGCCAGAACGGTTTTGCCGGGAGGATTGGAAAGGGCGAAGAGCAGGGTGGCAGCTATGGCGGCGCAGATGGGCAGTCCCAACATGAACCGATTGGGGGAATTTGAGATGCTACGCATGGTCAGGACCTCCTTCGACTGCGATCGAAGTATTGCAAATGCCGGTGTGGGGGAAAATCGGCTGTATATGTCTGAGAGTAACCGAGAAGGTTACCTTCGGGGAACACTAATCTTTGGGGAGAACAGCTTGAACAGCAGCCGGTTGCGGCTTTGTAGAATTGTCCCATGGGCCGCCATATTGGGATCGTCGCTTGCTCGTCCGAGGGAGCTTCGCTGTGTTACCGGACAATTTGCGTAGAAGGGGCGCGGGTTCTGGGGCCGCATGCGCATCCTGAAATCTCGCTTCACACGCACTCACTGGCCGACTACATGGAACTGATTTACACGGGCGACTGGCAGGGGGTTGCTAGGCTGATGCTCGCCTCCGCCGATAAGCTTGCGGCGATTGGGGCCGACTTGCTGATTTGCCCGGACAACACCATCCACCAGGCGTTGGGTTTTGTGCAGCCGAAATCGCCGCTACCGTGGATTCACATTGCAGAGGCGGTTGCCGAGGATGCGGTAAGACGCGGTTTCCGGCGTGTCGGTCTGACGGGGACTCGATGGCTGGTGGAGAGCGAAGTGTATCCGGAAAAGCTTGCGGCGCGGGGGTTGGAGTTTGTGAGGCCGGACGCGGGGGAGCGCGAGGAGATTAACCGGATCATTATGGACGAGCTGGTTTATGGGGTTTTCAAGCCGGAGTCGGTGCTGAGTTTTCAGCAAGTGATTGGACGGATGCAAGGGGAGGGCTGCGACGCCGTGGTACTGGGTTGCACAGAGATTCCGCTCATCATTGACGATGGGAATTCACCGCTGCCGGTGCTGGACTCGACACGGTTGCTGGCGCGGGCGGCCTTGCGGAAGGCGGTCGGTGGTACTGCTGTTCCGAAGTAGCAAGACGGAACCTTGGCCGTTATCCCCTCCGCGCGATCAACAGGCTTCCGCGCTATTCTCAGACTATGGTTCGTTTCACGGTGCTTGCGTCCGGCTCGAAAGGCAACTCGACGGTTGTCACCGGGGGCAGCACGCGCATCCTGGTGGATGCCGGGTTGAGTTGCCGGGAGCTGTTCCGGCGCATGAAGCTGGCCGGCGAGGCGCCGGAGACGCTGGACGCGATTGTCATCACCCACGAGCACACCGATCACATTCATGGGCTGGCTGTGACGGCGCGGAAACTGGGTATTCCGGTGTATCTGACCGAAGGCACGCACCGGGCGTGGATGCGCTGGATTTCGCCACGGCGGCAGATGACGTATGCGCAATGGATTGAGCAGTGCCGGAAACAGGCAGCCGAGCGGCAGGCGGAGGCGGAAGCTGGGCAATGCGAGCCGGAGGGCGAAGCGGAAGATGTTGATCTTGAAGCATCAGGTGCTGAACAGGACTCGGATATGGAGCCGGTTGTGGCGGCGAAAGACCCCACGTGGCTGCCTGCAGTGGAGTATTTTCAGGCAGGCCAGGCGTTCCAGATTGGCGATATTGCGGTTAGCCCTTTCACCATTCCACACGATGCGGCCGACCCGGTGGGTTTTGTGTTTCGCACAGAGGGGGTGCGGATGGCAGTAGCTACGGATCTGGGATATATTCCGCCGAACGTGAAGGCACAGCTGAAAGGCGTGGACCTTTTGCTACTGGAATCGAACCATGACCTGGAAATGCTGCGGGATGGGCCGTATCCGTGGTCGGTGAAGCAACGGGTACTGTCGCGCGTTGGTCACCTCTCGAACGAGGCTGCCGCGGATTTTCTGGAAAACCAGTACGACGGGCAGGCGGCTTACGTGATCCTGGCGCATCTTTCTGAAAGCAATAACCTTCCGGAATTGGCAAGGGTTGCGGCGGAGCGCGCGCTGAATGGACACGCCAGTCTATTGGCCAATCGGCTGTTGCTGGCGGCGCAGCACGAACCACTTTCGCCTATCTATTTATAGGTAAAGTAAGTTACAATGGTCACACACATGGCATCAGACAGTACCAAGCTGTTAGGCGAGGGAAACGCCAGGATTTCCGCCATGGGATGGCAATGTTAGTTCGATTCAAGGTGAATCCACATCGCCGTTGAAGCGTCTAATGCCTGTAAGCCTTTGTTTGAATATTGGTTGCGCTGCAAGATAGTGCTTGGACACCTCGTTTGAGAAGCAGGTCATTCCTTATGGCAAGAACGAAGTGCACTGACAGAGTCGTGGGCGCCATTCTGGCAAGCTGGCGTTATGACATCTCAGGTATCAGCCCTGAGATGCGCAAAGACTACGAACAGCACTTTGCTGAATGCCCCCACTGCCGCGCCCAACAACATTTTCATCGCAGCCTGGACGTGACGCTTGCGGTATTGACGTCCCTGGCGGTTATTTTCTTCCTATTTGCACTCGCAGTGATCCGGCACATCAAGCCGCTGGAACATGTTGCGTTCAATATCTTCGGCCTCGATGTTTTCGATATGTACCATATGCTGGTTTCGGCGGCTGTGGCAGGGATCTGTTTCTCGGTGATCGCTTTTCTGCTGGTGCTGACGACCACGCCTGTGCCGTCGTACCTGGGCGGAATTGCGGCCGAGCGTGCGCGACTGCTGGAAGAGCGGCTTCCGGACTCAATCAAATCGTTGCGGCCACGGTAAGCCGACTGCGCATGCTACCGTTGCGCGTTCTATAGTTTCGACCGACCTTTCTGCCTTTCAAAAGCCAAAACGCCATTTCGGAGTTCGCAGCGAATTGCGGACTCCTGCGATGATTTTCATCCAGGAATTCGAGTGGCCTTGCCCGGGAATCGACATGCGCGACTAGCCCGCATTTCTCACGCGGGCATTGCCGATAGCGGTGACGATAGATAGGAAAAGCGTTGGAAAGGCCGTCTTTTCATGGCATAACTGCGTTGTCGAAGCGTAGTTTTAGCCGCGCGGAGGC
>JBEKUP010000008.1:0-164561 GCA_049514915.1 Occallatibacter sp.
CCAGAATCGACCAGAACATGGCTCTCGGCATAACCAAAAACAGCAAACGGCAAATGCGCCGATTTTGAACTGTCTCAACTTAGGGGGTCACCCCAGTTCAATTCTAAACAACCCTTTGCCTCATTTAGTTCAATTCTCTGCAAGCGAAACATATCGAAAAGGCTGCCCGCAAGGTTCATGTCGACGCGGAATGCAACCACTTGAGCGGCCTTTTCGCATGTTTTGTAACCACTTGAGCAGCCTTTTCAGCTATGGTGAACAACCCCTTAAGCAGCCATTTCGCTCCCAAGGTCTGACCACGGCCCGGAGTGACAACAACAGGCCTCCGTCGATAGGAACTAAGAACTTCGAACTTAGAACTTATAACTGTCTTATAATCAATCAAATACCACCGTCTTGTTCCCGTAGCACAAGATCCGCCGGTCCAGGTGCCAGCGCACTGCGCGGGCCAGCACAATCCGCTCTAGATCCCGTCCCCGCGCCACCAGGTCCTCCACCTGGTCGCGGTGCGATATGCGCGCCACATCCTGCTCAATGATCGGTCCATCATCAAGTAAATCAGTAACATAGTGGCTAGTCGCCCCAATCAGTTTCACCCCCCGCGCATGTGCCGCATGGTACGGCTTCGCCCCCGTAAACGCCGGCAGAAACGAGTGGTGCACGTTGATGATCGCCTCCGGGTACCGCGCCACAAACCCCGGCGACAGAATCTGCATGTACCGTGCCAGTACCACAAGTTCAATCCCTTTTGATTCAAGCACTTCCAGTTGATGGGCCTCGGCTTCCTCCCGCCGCCCGCCCGTCACCTGCACAAATTCAAACGGAACCCCGTAGAACTCCGCGAGTCCTTCCACATCTCTATGATTCGAAACGATTAACGGAATATCGCAGCGCAATTCCCCCGCCCGCCACCGATGCAGAAGATCCGCCATGCAATGCAAATATTGCGAACAAAACAACGCCACCCGCGGTCTGTGCCCGCTCCCCCACATCTTCCAGCGCATCCCCAGTTCCGCCGCGAGTGGAGAAAACGCAGAACTAAAGCCTTTAAAATCAAATATTTGCGATGAGATAACAGTTCCGCTTTCCAAGCCCAATGAGCCTTCTGGCAGGCCAGCAATAGCCCACTCCACCCGCATGAAAAACAACCCCAGATCGTGATCCTGGTGCTGATCCGCATGCAAAATGTTCGCTCCCCACTCGTATAGCAGCGAGGAAACGCGCGCCACCAGACCCTTGCGGTCGGGGCAATCAATCAGCAGAACAGCCGAATCCTTCATCTTCCCTATAGCTTACGGCATCCATCGATCGGCACGCGGCTTTATTCCCCAAGCTGAAAGCTCATCTCAAGTCCGAAAAAAACCGGGACCAAAGTGGTCCCGGTGATGCCCGTGGAACGCAATCAAATTCGTTGTGCTGAATCTTTCGCTCCAATCTGAGTCAAGCGGGCCTCTAGGGTCCTGTCCGGAGAAATGCAGCACCTTCCCAAAGTCAGCATCAGGCGGCTGAGCCCCGGTGCACCGCACTTTGTGTGCTTAACTGATGTCGAAGGCTGCTTGCCAATTCGGCAACCATACGAAGCTTATCAGCAAGCGGAGAAGAGGCCTCGCTCACAGAGAGGGCCAGCTGCGATTGCAAAAGCAATCCTGCGACTGTGGTTTTAAGTTCGTTCTCGATTGCCGCCGCAGCTGCCCGGTGAGCCAGTGTCTGCTCCCGCTCGCGGCGGTGTAAAGCGGCACGAATTTCGCGGACCAGACGGGCGGTGCCGGAGAGTGCGAAGTTGATTTGTAGCGGAATCGCCAGTCCGGCGCGACCCCATATGGCTTCAACCGTGGATGGATCGCATTCGGCCATGGTTTCATCTACGACCACAGCGTCGTATTCGCGACGGCGAAGTGCGGCAAGCGTGGCCTTCCGCCCTTCAACCACATCCACTTCGATTTTGAGTTGCGCACCGACTGCGGCAGCGCAATTGTTGGCTCCTTCGATTCCGGTCACAATCAGAATGCTCATCTTCATTTCCTCGTTGAGTGCTCGGCCGGATCTTGGATCGACTTCGATCTTCCACCGGATGCTGTTTTCGGATCCATCTTGGTTGGGCGGCTTCTCTTAAGTGGACTTGTCAATGCGATCGATTTCCACCCCAAGATGCGCCACTACTCTTCACGCAGCGGCTCGGTAATGCCGTATTCCTTGAGCTTGCGGTATAGAGTGGTCTTGCCAATGCCCAGCAGCTTGGCAGCCTGGAGTTTGTCGCCGTTCAGTCTGCGAATAGTCCCTAGAATCGCATCGCGCTCGAGTTCGGCAAGAGTCTTCACTGGCGATGCATCTTCAACTCCAGCCTCATTAGAATGACTCGTTGCGACATTTCCTATATTCATACCTTGCTGTTGAAGTTGGGTCGGTAGATCGCCAAGGTGCAAGACCGGGCCCGAAGAGAGCGCACAGGCCCTCTCGATCGAGTTTTCAAGTTCACGGATGTTACCTGGCCAGTCGTGCCGCATCATAATGCGAAGTGCCTCATCGCTGAGCGTGAACTTGGCGCTGTGTTCTTTGCTTATGCGGTCAAGGAAGTGGGCAGCCAGGAGTGGGATATCTTCACGACGATCACGCAATGCGGGCAGCCGCAGATTAACAACGTTTAACCTGTAAAAGAGGTCTTTGCGGAAAGTTCCCTTGTCCACCATTTCGGCCAGATTTCGGTTGGTCGCGGCCAGGATTCGTGCGCGAATCGGGACTCGGTGATTTGCACCAACAGGTCGAACCTCTTTCTCCTGCAAGGCCCGTAGCAGCTTGGCCTGTAGGTCGAGTGACAATTCTCCGATCTCATCCAGGAAAACCGTGCCCCCTTCGGCTGAAACGAGGAGCCCGTCCTTGGAACGGTTTGCACCGGTGAAGGCTCCCTTGACATAGCCGAAAAGCTCGCTCTCGATTAGCGTGGGGACTAGCGACCCGCAGTCCACCGGCAGAAATGGCTTTTGGGAATTCGGCCCGAAGGCGTGGATCGTTCGTGCGACGAGTTCCTTGCCAGTCCCGCTCTCTCCAAGCACCAGCACCGGATGCGAAGTTTGCGCAACCTTGGAGAGAATGCGGTAGAGCTTTTCCATCTCCGCGGAGCGGCCAATCATTGCGCCCAAACCTTGTGAGAGACGTAGCCGTTCCCGCAACTGACGGCTGGCAATATCGGTGGTAAAGCCCGCGGAGGCGCGATCCAGCACCGTAGAAAGCTCGTCCATGGCGAACGGCTTGGTTAGATAGTCCTGGGCTCCGCAGCGCATGGCCTCGACCGCCGCGTTCACAGATCCCGATGATGTCATCGCGATTACAGCGGTCTGGGGATAAAGCAACTTTACTTCCGAAACCAGTTCCAGACCCTGATTCGACCCCGCAGGGAGGTTCACCAGCAGAATGTCGGCTGCTCGGCCACGGAGAAGGCTCCGCGCGTGGCCCATGTCCCCGGTGCTGTCGACCACGTAGCCAAGACTCGCGGCAATCTCCGCACAGGCGGAGCGAACCGCCCCGTCCACGTCCACCACCAATAGGTGTAGTCGGACCACTGGCTCCGCAATTTGAGGGATAAACTCCATGTTTCTCGACGATGAAACTGTTCCCAGCATTGTATTCGCCTCACCTGTTGTTAGTTCAATTTGATTTGTGGCCGCATCCATTCCATGCGTCGCCGCGATCTCGTCAGTGCCCCATCGTGCTCATTGCGTTCGGACCGGCAACTCGATGATGAAGCGTCCTCCACCTGAGTCACGGTTTGCCGCTCGAATGTTCCCACCGGCAGATGACAGAATCGAACGGGTGATGGACAAGCCCAGTCCGCGATGGGATCCGGGCCATTGTTCCGTGTCGGAGTGTTTCTTCGAACGGGTGGTATAGCCAGCTTCGAAGATCTTCTCCAATGCAGCGCTAGGAATGCCAGATCCGTTGTCCTCGACCGTCAACACCAGCCACGGCGCAGCATCCGCGCCTCCGTGAAACTCGTGCAGACCAAGTGTGATGCGTCCCCCCGCCGCCATGGACTCAGCCGCATTCTTCACCAGGTTCACCAGCACTCGGGTCAGGTCCTCCCCGGTCATTCCCACAGGAAGCGCACCGCCTTCGGCGTCCACTATGAGCGAGATTGAAGGCCCCACAAATGAAGCAAGCAGATTCCGATTCGCCATCAGTTCTGCGGCAAAGCTCTCAATTGGCCTCGCAGGCTTTTGTTCCAAACCAAGGCGATTTGCAATCCTGACGCCGGAATTTGCCGGTGCCTGCAGTGTGCCGCGGCCGCGAAGAACTCCATTAGAGCTATTCAACGAATCGCCACTGGTCGCGCCGGAATGATCAAGTGCCATCAGTTTTTCCACCAGTCGGCGGCTGGCTCCCGCCACCAGTCTCAACTCATTTCCATAATGAAGAAACTGGGTGTCTAACACGCCCGGCTCCTCTAGCAAGTCGCAATAGAGCCCGAGGGCCGTAACCATGTTTCTGGCATCATGCGCGACCTCGGCCAGAGTTTCCCCTCTGCTACGGACTCCGGCCAGCGTCTCCACCACCGCTTCTACCCGCTTGCGCTCCGCTGTCTCCGATTCAGCTGAAGGTCCAATCTGCTGCATGGTTGTTCCTCTTTCGCTCATTCCAATTCGCCCGTCCGGCTCTCGCTTGCTTATTGCTCCAGCTGTTTTCAGGCCGTTCTTTTGTCTTCTTCTGTTACACGTGGCGTGCCAAACCGGAACGTCGTCTCTAAGTTCCTAATAAGGGAATCAGTTAAGGCCAGCCCCCTGAATCATGCTGGGAATCCTATCCCGGCTGGTTGTCCCAAAATGGAACGACCACACCACCAATGTTCTGACTAAGCACTGTCGTTTAAGCGCCTTCCGCGAGTTTTCCCATTCTGGCGCACGTGAGCGCTGTTTTCCCGTCTTGGCAATTCTCACGAAGCAGGCCGTGCGCCGTTGCCGATTGTGTACCTCCCGTACAATCGGGCTATGAAAGATTTCTTCCGCCCCGGAGGCAGAACCCCGGCTCAGCTCCGTCCCCTCTCCTTTAGTCCTGGCTTTGTGCAGACCGCTGAAGGTTCTGTCCTCGTTTCTCTGGGCAACACCCGCGTACTCACCAACGCCACCATCGAACAGGGGGTGCCGGGATGGCTCCGCAACTCCGGCCGCGGCTGGGTTACGGCTGAGTACTCAATGCTCCCCCGCTCCACCGTCACCCGTACGCCTCGCGAAAGTGAACGCGGCAAGATCGGCGGACGCACCCATGAGATTCAACGCCTCATCGGCCGTAGCCTTCGCTCGGTTGTCGATATGCACGCTCTAGGTGAGCGTACCGTGATTCTGGACTGCGACGTGATCCAGGCCGACGGCGGCACGCGCACCGCTGCCATCACCGGCGCGGCAGTCGCTCTTGCTCTTGCCCTCAATGCCCTCGTCGCCGCTGGCACGCTAAAGCACTCGCCCCTGAAACAGCTCGTAGCCGCCACTTCGGTCGGCATCGTCGGAGGTGTCGAGTTGCTCGACCTCTGCTACGAAGAGGATTCCCAGGCTGAAGTGGATATGAATGTAGTAATGACCGCCGATGGTGGCCTCATCGAGACGCAGGCCACGGCCGAGAAGGGAAGCTACACTCGCAGCCAACTGAACAGCTTGATCGATCTTGCCGCTGGAGGACTCAGTGACATCTTCGCCGCGCAGCAGGTGGTGCTGCAGCGGTAAGCTGTTTCAGGTAGCAATCGTCGAGCCCTCGCGAACGTATCTTCTGTTCTCGTTCTTCTTCAGAATCTCGCTTCGCGTGCTAACCTGTCTTCGATCCTGGACAAACCCATCTTCACAAATCCACTCCCCAAGACTCCACGGAGAAAGAGAAATGTCCTTGCGCATCAACGACACTGCCCCCGATTTCACCGCGGAAACAACTCGCGGCACGATTCACTTCCACGAATGGATTGGCGATGGCTGGGCCGTCCTGTTCTCGCATCCCAAGGACTTCACTCCGGTGTGTACAACGGAGCTGGGCTATATGGCCGGTCTCGCCCCTGAATTCGAGAAGCGCAACACCAAGATCATTGGCCTCAGCGTCGATCCCGTTACGAATCACGCCAAGTGGGCGGCGGACATCGAAGAGACCCAGGGCCACGCCGTCAACTATCCCATGATCGGCGACCCCGAGCTCAAGATCGCCAAGCTCTATGACATGCTCCCGGCCGAGGCGGGCGAAACCTGCGAAGGCCGGACAGCGGCCAACAACGCCACCGTCCGCACCGTCTTCATCGTTGGTCCCGATAAGAAGATCAAGCTCACCCTCAGCTACCCCATGAGTACCGGCCGCAACTTCGACGAGGTCCTGCGCGTGCTCGACTCGATTCAGTTGACCGCCGCGCATCAGGTATCGACCCCCGTGAACTGGAAGCCGGGCGAAGACGTCATCATCTCCGGGGCCGTCTCCGACGAGCAAGCGAAGGCCAAATACCCTGACGGATGGCGCGCGCCCAAGCCCTACCTGCGCATTGTCGCCCAGCCGAAGTAAAACCCAGGCTTATCCCAGCACAGCCGCCAGAAGCAGCGTCGTCCCCAGCCCGGCCACTGAGAGTACGGTTTCCATCACCGACCAGGTGGCCAGGGTGTCCTTCAACTCCAGCTTGAAGAACGACTGGATCATCCAGAATCCCGGGTCGTTCACGTGCGAGAGGATCAGCGACCCGGTCCCCGTGGCCAACACCAGCAATTCGGGGCTTACGCCCGCATGGCCAGCCATCGGCGCCAGTACCGCTGAGGCAATCGCCATCGCCACGGTTGCAGAACCCATGGATACGCGGACGACCGCGGCTAATGACCATGCCAACACCAGCGGCGACATATGCGCGCCTAGCGCAAGACTCACAGTCGCCTGCGCCGCGCCAGAATCCTTCAGGACCCCGCTCAGGCCTCCTGCGGCGGCCAGAATCACCAGCACGTTGGCAATCGGCTCAAACGACTCGCTGGTAAGCTGCCGCAACAACTCCCGCCCGTGATGCTGCCCCGTCTGGATGTGCGGCCCCAGTGTCATCAGCGCCACCAGCACGGCGATCAGCAATGAAATGTCGGGGCTGCCCACGAAGTGCAGCACCTGGTTCCCCATGCTCGCGGGAGCAGCAATTGAGTCCGCCCAGCTCCCCAGAAAAATCAGCGCGATGGGCAGCAGGATCGCAGTCGCCGCCAAAACCGCTCCAGCCGGGGTGGGAACCCCTGTTTTGGTGATCTTCGCGTGCGCAATCTCGGCTTCCTCGCGCCGCTCAATCCGTAACTCCTCTTCCGCACTGGGCGCAAACAACGTCTGCGCAACATCGGCGGCTTCCTTCGGTAGCTTCGACTGCCGCTTCTCCCACCTGCGAGTGAGCACCCAGCCAAGCCCCGGTCCAGCCAGCGCGGCAGCCGGCAATCCCACCGCCAGACCCATCAGGATGGTCCGTCCCAGGTCCGCGTGATACATCGAGGCCGCCAGCATCGCAGCAGGATGCGGAGGCAGAGTACCGTGCACAATTGAGAGCCCCGCCAACAGCGGCATGCCTGCAAGCACAGGTGGCCGTCCGGTTCGTCGCGCCGTTTCGGCCACAATCGGCATCAGCAGAACCAGTCCAACTTCAAAGAACACCGGCATGCCTACCAATATCCCCAGCACCAGAAGTGCCCATGGCAGCCCTTTGGGTCCGCAATTCTCAACCAGAACTCTGCCCAGCGATGCCGCCCCTCCCGATCCCGATAGCAGCCTCCCCAGCACGGCACCCAGGCCAAGGACGATCGCGATATGCCCCATCAGGTTGCCAACGCCGGTTGTGAATGAGAGCGGCACCTGCTTCAGCGCCATCCCCGAAGCCACGCCCAATGCCAGGGCGCCCACGGCAAGCGCTAGCGCCGGATGCAGCCTAACCTTCGCAATCAGGACGAGCAGCAACAGCACCGTTCCCGCGGCGCAGGCCACCAGGAACCAACTGCCGTGCGGGGTTGCGGCGGCTAAACTCACCCGCAGATTATTCCATATACCGCCGAGCCCCTGCCTCTTCGCCTTCTTGTTGATTGAGAAAAGGTGTTCCCCAGCACATTTTTCCCTTGCGAACCTCTGCTACCATAAGGACGATTGCAGTTCCTGCCGCCCGCGAGGCTGTTTTCTTGCCCTCAAGGGCCCGAGCGCACCGGCGGCCGGGCATCCCAAGTAAGGAGAACCACTATGCCACTAGTCTCCATGCGGCAACTCCTCGACGAGGCCGCCAAGGGCGGTTACGGCGTCGGCGCATTCAACGTCAATGATATGGAACAGATTCAAGCCATCATGTCCGCTGCCAAGCAGACCAAGTCGCCGGTAATCGTTCAGGCCAGCCGCGGCGCACGTCAGTTTGCCGAAGACCTCTACCTCTTCAGGCTTATCCAGGCAGCCGCCGAACTCAATCCCGACATTCCGATCGCCATGCACCAGGATCATGGCAACAGCTTTGAGACCTGCAAGAGCGCCATTGAGCTGGGCTACACCTCGGTCATGATGGACGGCTCGCTCAAGGCCGACGGCAAGACCCCTTCCACCTTCGAAGAGAACGTCGAAGTCACCCGCAAGGTTGTTGATTTCGCACACGAGCGCGGCGTCACTGTCGAAGGCGAAATTGGTGTCCTCGGCGGCGTGGAAGACGGCCATGGCGCAGGCGGAAGCGGCCTCGATCACATCACCGACCCCGACCAGGCTGTCGAGTTCGCCGAGCGCACCGGCGTCGACGCGCTGGCCATCGCCATTGGCACAAGCCACGGTGCTTACAAGTTCACCAAGAAGCCCGACGGTTCAGTGCTCAAGATGGATGTGCTCATCGCGATTCACAAGCGTCTGCCTAACACCCACCTGGTTATGCACGGCAGCTCCTCGGTGCCCAAGGACCTGCAGGACATCATCAACCAATATGGTGGCAAGTTGAAGGAAACCTGGGGCGTGCCGGTCGAAGAGATTCAGCTCGGCATCCGCAACGGCGTTCGCAAAATCAACGTGGACACCGACAATCGCCTCGCCATCACGGGCGCCATCCGAAAGGTCTTCGCTGAGACGCCGGAGAAGTTCGATCCCCGCGACTACCTGAAGCCCGCTCGCGAAGCCATGGCCAAGGTTGTGGCTCTGCGTATGACCCAGTTCGGGCAGGCCGGACACGCCGGCGATTATTCTCCGATCGACATCAAGGAGATCGCCAAGGGCTACGCTGATGGGTCGCTGACAACTCAACCGCTGGTTGCCGCGAAGTAGTCCAGGCAGGGAACTCATGCCGAGTTCTCTGAGCAAAATGTCTTGCGAATGAAGAAGGGCTACCGCGCATTGCGTGGCAGCCCTTCTTTGCTGGATAAATGACAGATTTAGTGATGCCCACCTCCGGCGCTGGTTACGCCTGTGCCGGAACTACCGGAGCTCAATGTAGCTGCACTTGAAGTGCTGCTGCTGGAACTGACGCCTCCCGAGCCTCCGCCACCTCCACGCGACCCGCCACTGCCGGAACTCGCAGCACCACCACCGCTGTGCGACGTGCCCCCGCCGCTGTAACTGCCATGGGTTCCAGTAAAGCTGCCACCCCTTGCTTGCAGATTGCCAAATCGACTGGAAACAGGGGCCATAACCGTCACGGTTTTATCTCCCTTGGTTACCTCCCGGGCAAGCATGAAGCTTTGCTGTTTCGGATCGAAATGTAGCGGAATGCCGGTTGCCTTGCCGGCAATCGCCTTGTCACGAGGAAGAGAGTCCTTCATCATATGAGCTTCCATGTGAGGAGCCTCGGCTCCTGGGAGCGGGCGAAGGTACGTAGTTCGATACTCCCTGGGAGGTTCCTTTAAATATTCAATAGAATGGGCGGGATCGAACTTCACTTTTTCGATTGATAGACCGTTCTTGTTATTGACCGCAAACACCTCCTCCTTCTGATTGATTGGAGGTCTCCCCTTCACGTCATATGGATGAATCGGTACAAAGGCCACGGTGTGGCCGCTCTTTACCCAGCGGACGGGCTCAACGTGATGTATCTTGTGACCCGCGACCCACACATAGTGATGCCTGTGATGAATCCAACTGCCGGCATGACACACAGCCCAGCGATATGGGTAGATGTGCGCATCAAACAAGGTCGCTTCTACCTTCTCCTTGCCAGTTGCCGGATCCCGGACCACCCGGTAACGAAGAGCGAGCGGCATGCAAGGAAAGTACGGCTCTTCATCCCATGGGCTATCAAACGATGCGGAAGTGCTCGATTGCACGGTCGTTGCTTCCGGGGTCCCGTTCGTCTTCAGAAAGCTGGTCTGCACAAAATGCGCTAGTATTCCAGCGGTCCTGGCAGAAGAGGTACCGAATTGCGGAGAACTTTTGCTCGCCTGCTCCGCCTCATCCCCGGCATTCGGCTCCCAGCAGGTTCCATAGGGTTTGCACTCAAAGAATCTTCCTTGCCCCTGCATCTCTGCCAGTCCAGGTATCGGCGAACTCAACCCAGCGGCCTTCATCACCTCGGTGATTGCCGCTTTCCGCTGCTCAACCCGCTCTGCAACCCACCTGTCCCATGCCGCGAATTCGCTTCCGCTATCCGTTGCGGGAGGGGGCACCCTCACGCCTGCCCTGAAAAACAGCGTCTGACCGACAGACATTTTTTCGTCGCCAGATTGTTGCAAATGGAGAAACCCGCCGTCCTGTCCGGTAATTGCAATGGCGTCCGTATAGCTGCTTACCCGCATGTAGGTCTTATGCGGAAAGCTCGTTGTGAGCTCATCCGTGGGCGTTCGCAAGATGAACGATTCGCCGGCCATAGTTGGGCGAATGTGCAGTGTCACAGTGCCGCTCAGCAGAGCCACCTCGGTATGTGCAATGCCGCTTCTTGTATGCAGATCGTTGAAAGTCAAAACCGAGTTCTCTCCCAAATACAGAGTCGAGGCATCTTCAAACTCAATTTCTGCCCGTCCGGTGCCGGTTACCAGGCTGAATCCGACTTCAAGCGGCAAATCGGCGGTCGCTTTCTCCCACACAGGTCCTGCCGGCTTCTCGTTCTGTTCGCCGCGCGCAATCCGCACATCTCCTTCGACGTAACTAATGCGGACAACTTGTGCATAAGATGCGTCCGAGTAATGATGCCCAAGGATGAAAAGAGCTTCGTTCCTCAGCTTTTCGCTCGAATCGCTGCTGTTCAGAATCTCCTGGATCTGCGCCAGCGCCCTTGATTCATCCTTCTGCATCAGTGAGTTCAGCGCCAGCAGTTTCAGGTCGTCGTCATCCCCAGGCTTGGGTTCGGCGGGGTTCCCGCTTCGCGCGTGAATCTCAATCTCCAGTGCTCCGCACTCATGAATCCAGCCGCTGCCGGGGAATTCACGGCCGAGCTGGGCGCAAGTGTCTAGTGCTTTGCTCGCTTGTCCTTGTTTGTTCTCCGCATAGGCCTGCCAGTAGAGCGCTCCATCCCTGTGCTCGCCGTGCTCACTGGCAACCTTGGCAAAGATTGCCTCAGCGTCCGGCCAATGACCTTCGTTGATGGCGCGCGTTCCGCTGGCATACAGACTGCTCTCTGCCGTGCTCGCTCCCAGCGCAGCGCCTTCAGCTCTAGCCGCCGGCAATCCTCCCGTAAATTCCTGACCCGCTGCTGAATTGGCTGAACTGAGTACTGGCAAACAAATCAGTCCTGCAACGATTGCAGTCGCGTAGGACTTTCCGGTCTTCATATTGTCCCTCCCTTGGAGTTGCCCGCTCCCGTTCCCTGTGCATGGGGAATCCTTGAACGCAGAACCCTCACTTCAAACAGCAGCCCATCCTTGTTCATTTCATCCTGAAGCCGGGTGATGGTCGCCCGGTTCAAACCGCCCGGCTCATTCGCCAATTCAGCCAGCAGTCGATCCAGGTGATCCAAAGCGTCTGTCAGCGCCGGGTCATCATCCTTCTTCGCGTTCTGCCGGCAAATTCGATTTGCATCCAAAAGGCTCCGTGCTTCGTCGCGAAGCGGAGAAACCATCTCCGTGCTGTCGGCGTCTACGTGTTTCAGTTCGACGAGCAGACGTTCTGAACGGTCGAGATGATCGCTCAGAACCACCACCACCACCCGTTGTGGAGCATGTGCAGTTGCCGGCTGCGGTGGGGTCGCATGGTTTTTGGCGGAAATCGCTGTCTGGCGGCGCTCCCATAGGCGCCCGCCGACGAATGTGCATGCCAGCACTAAAGCGCAGGCTGCCGCGTAACTTAACCCTCGAAACAGCCCTCCGCCCAGCCAGGTGCGCTTCCGAGCTTCATGCGCAGGTAGCTGATTCCGCAGGGCTTCCCAGACGGTGTCGCCGTAATTGGACGGGCGTGGCGGCGGATCGGAGAATTTCATTTCGGCCAAGTCCGCCTGTACCGCGCCGTAGGCTTTTTCGCATTCCATGCAAACTGAAAAGTGCTCCTCTATAAGGACTCTGTCCCCTTCGCCGTAGCCATATTCAATAAGTTCTTCTTCGGTTAAATGCTTCATAACCTCACCCTCAAGCTGGACAAATGCCTCATGTCCTCACCCTTAAACTGGACAGACGGCGCCGCAGTTTTTGTACGGCTCGGAACACAGCCTGCTTGGCCGCGTTCGGCGCGATGCCCAGCGCATCGCCAATCTCTTCGGTCGTCCTGCCTTCCATATGCCTCAAAACAAAGGCCGACTGCTCTATCGGCGTAAGAGAGAACATCGCGTCCTTTTGCATCGCAGCGATCTCGCCGCTGAGCAGGAGCCGGTCCGGGCCTGCCGTTTCGTCCGCCACTTGTATCTCATCCTGCTCCGGATCGGTCTCTGCTCCAACCCGCATCCGGTCGTTCATCCTGTTGATACTGCTTATCTTGTCGAGTGCGCAGCGCACTGCGATGCGATAAATCCAGGTCCCGAAATTGGCCCGGGACTCAAAGGTTTCAAGCTTCAGATACCCGCGCAGGAATGCTTCCTGCACCACGTCGTCCGCGTCGGCCTCGTTCCCGGTGATGCGGAATGCGACCCGGAAGAGGCTCTGGCTGTGGCGCACGACCAGCGCCCCATAAGCGTCCTTGTTTCCAGAGAGAACCGCCTGGATCGCCGCGTGGTCGTTCTTGTCCATGCGCAACATTAGACACCTTTGTTTCCGCAGCGGTTAGGAGGAATCGATCAGGGATTCACGGCTTCGAACAGAAATACCAGCGCAAAGCTTGCCTGGAGTTCCTGAAAAAGCGCAAAAGTCGGCCTGAATGGTTAGGTACGGGCGGCAAACATTCCCGCGCATGGTTAGGAAACGCTTCGTAGTTAACCAGAGAATTGGAGTACGCGGCGGTTTTGTTCATAAAGAAGGTTACGAAATGGCCTGTTATTCACCGTGCTCGATGTACATGTTTCGAAACATGGCGGGAATACAGGTTTCTGACGGGTTATCGTTTCGATTTGTCGCATTCTGCAGGCTTGCGCGCCTTGATTCCGTCAGCGGGGCAAGCGGGAATGCGCGACGGACTGGCCTGACTTGCCGCGGGCGCTGCCGGAATTGGCCGGGGGCGCTGCTAGAATCCGCATAGAGCAAACCGCATGAGTGTGAGGGCCCTTTATCCCGGAACGTTTGACCCGCCGACGAACGGCCACGTCGACCTGATCCAGCGCGGGGCCAAGTTGTTTGAGCACCTGACGGTGGGGATTCTGAAGAACCCGGTGAAGAATCCGCTGTTCACGGTGGAGGAGCGGGTAGAGATGCTCAAAGAGGCCACCAGCGCGCTGGGCAACGTGTCAGTAGCAACGTTCGACGGGTTGATGGTGGACTTCGCGCGGCAACTGGATGCGCGGGCGGTGCTGCGCGGGATCCGGGCCATCTCCGACTACGAACACGAATTTCAGATGGCGCTGATGAACCGGCGCCTGGCCCCGGAGATTGAGACTGTCTTTCTGCAGCCGGCGGGTCGGTACTCGTTTATCAGTTCGCGGATGCTGAAGGAAGTCTTCAGCTTCGGCGGCGATGTGACGGGGTTGGTGCCGCCGAATGTGCTGAAACGGCTGCGGGGGCGGATGAGCAAGAGCTAGGGAAACAGAGCCGTGGCGGACCGGGAAAATTGGGCTGGGGTCCTTTTTTGACAGAACGTTGTAATGTATGTACACATTATGAATGTATATCGAAGCGGGGTGACGCAATGAAACCCACAGAACAAACCAAACGGCATGTTATAGCAAGGTACGTGGAGCCCGCGCGATCGAAAGGCGAGAAGACCATCCAAGTAAGAGTGGGAAATGTCCAAAAGGAGTTGGGCTGGACAAATCGGACTCCCTCTGTTTTTTCGACGCTGATGTCGAAGGAATTCCAGCAGGAAGCCGGCGTGGCGTTGATCGAACGGATTGGTGGTCCCCGGTCCGGTGGCCCGAGTACAACCTGGCAATTTGTTTACCGGTTGCTGGAGGATGGCGGCCGGGACGAGCAGTCCGAGAAAGCGGAGCCGAAGAAGGCCGGACTCCTGGCTCTTTATGGGATCTGTTCCGAAGGTTTCGCGGCGCTCGGCGGGGGCGAAGAGTTTCTGCGCCGGGAGCGGAACTGGGGCGCAGACGCCTGGGACAGATATGAGGCTGAGAAGCGGACGCGGGAGAACCCTGAGGCGGCCGAGTGAGCCGGGTGTATTGGGACTCGATGCTGTTTATCTATCTGCTGGAAGGGAACCCGGTGTTCGGCGCACAGGTTTTGCTGATGTATCAAGCCATGATGCGGCGCAACGACATTTTATGCACTGGCGTCTTCACTGTGGGTGAAGTGCTTACCGGCCCGCGTAAAGCCGGTGACGCCAAGGGCATTCAGGCCATCCAGAGGTTTTTTGGCGGCAAAGAGGTCGAAATCCTGCCGTTTAACATGGAGGTTGCGGACAGATACAGCCAGATTCGCGCAGAGGGGAACGTAAGCCAGCCGGACGCGATTCACTTGGCCACGGCAGCAGTTGCCGGGGTTGATTTGTTCGTGACCAACGACAAAAAGCTTCGGACCCTGCTGGTTCCGGGAATCAAGTTCTTTGCGGATTTGGACTGCAAGCTGTATTGAACTTTGATTTGCATGGAGCTGCTTAAGCTACTAAGGTGACTAGCGGAGCTGAAGGAGGTCTTCAGCTTTGGCGGGATGTGACCGGGCTGGTGTCGCCGGATGTGCTGAAGCGGCGGCGGGGGCGAATGAGTAAGAACTAGAGAAGTTGAGATCCGGGCCCCGAATTGGATGAGCTTCCAATCTCTTCGTCGTTGGGTTCTTCAAAATCGTATTCACCTTGAGGGCTGCGAAATTCCGATGTCACTCGTGCCGCGTCGCCGGGGGAACGCCCCGACGAAGATGAAGGTGATGGTGTGTGATTGAACTCCGTGATATAGGGTGAAAGATCTTGTGTCGAGTCGATGTTGAGAACGTGATCGACCGATGTCGTCCCTGATCGCGGGAACTCTGCCGGGGCTTGTGCTGGTTCCAATCGAGGAGTTTCGACAGCATCGACTCCTACTTTGGCGGGTGTGGGGATGCTCGGGAGAATGGTGGCAAACTTCCATCCAGGGAAGTTCTTCATGGAATACTGTTTTGACCATGCCACTGTCATCGTCTTATCTACGATGCCGAATCTCATGAGCTTTTGGACGCCAGGTAATTGGATCCACTCCCAGTGGAGTTCGCTCCATTGCGACTTTTCACGAATGTCATGAGAGAGCCTCTCAATCTCGTAGAGGAATGCCGGATTGGTGTCGAGGATCGGTCGGAGAGCGGGATAACGGCTGGTGAGCACAAGGAATTTTCCGAGTCGTTCTGGAGTAACTTCTGCTTCGCCTGTCTTGCTGTCTTCGTCAAGCAGCCCCTGTGCGCTCGCAATGTAAAGGGCGAGCCGGAAAGAGCTGAGGAAGTTCTTAATCCGGCGGGGGCTATATTCAAGGACTTCGCGAACCATCATCACGACTTCGCGGATGCGTTGGGATTCTGCGCCGGATTCGATGCGCAATGCGCGCCGGGTGGACTCTGCGGCGGCGTTGGCAGCTTCTTCCTTTGTCGGCGGTTCAGTCAGCTGTGGAGGATGTCTGGAAGCGCCGCTTACAAGGCTATCGATGAATTTCCGGGCTTGGGTATCGTTCGACGAAATGGGCAGACGAAACGAAAGCTGAATGAATTTTTCAAGGAAGGCATCGCCGAAACTGCGAAGAGAGTTTGGATGGATGGCCGGGTCGGAGGATGGGTCCAAGTAGGGAACGATATCCCGAAACTTGAACGCGATTGCTGCGGCAACTTTCGCCCGATCGAGACCGAGGATGAAGATCAGTGAATTCCCATCGCCAATCATGAGGTTGATGGCCTGCATCAGGTCAGCGGCTTTTGGAGCTTCACAGCGGTCAAGATCGTCAATGAATACGAACGTTTTACCCCCTCCAACGGGCGCGTAAGCTTCCATCATTTTCGAGAAGTCTTCGGAGAAGGTGTCGACGAATGCTGCTTTGCCCTTGTAGTCGGGCTTGTCGATGTAACGTTCAAGTTGTGCCTCGAAAAGTCGCTTGCGCAGACTTTCGGGGATTTTGCCTGTTAGCAGCACAATGAGCACGACAGATGTTGCCAGCGGGGACCACGATAGCCACTCGTACCACGGCTCGGGAAGGGCCTGAACCGTTTTGGCGGGCGTTGTTCCGTTCACATCCTTGGCTTCAGAGGGTTGATCCTTGGTTCCAGTTATAGATTTGACGAGACCTATGCGCTGGTCATGCGATGCGCGGGTGGTCCAGACGATCACGCCACCAAATCCGGTCAAAAGCAAGAGCCACGCCAGGACAAGTGCGAGTAATGCCAGCCGTTCGCTCCAGCCTCTGATCCGGATCCAAAAGAGACGGAAGTCACATTGGATGCGATGGGCCCAGCTAAGATTCTCGCGCAGGCATCGAGTCACCTTGAGCGCAAATGCTGCCCACAATTCCTCCTGCTTATCGTATTTCCAAGCGTTAAACTCGATGGTTCGGCTCGCGGGCGCCACGGCTCTGAGACGGTTCCTGAGCTGCAGCATAAACGATGATTTGCCGCTTCCCCATGAGCCCTCGATAGAACAGGTGAGCGGTGCACGTGTGTTTGGGGCGCCAAGGAAGTCGGCAACGGCATTCACGTACAGCTCGAATCCAAGGCTGTCGACCGCAGATGCGCTATCGCCTACCGAACTGGCTTGGGCGAAGATACGTTGCTCTGACGCCTCTTGAACGCCGCTAGTCTCATTTACTGGCTCTGCCATTCAATTCTCATTCTTGAGCGAACACGAGATGTCCCAAACGTATCGATAGCTTCTGAAGGAGTCAAGATTTTCTTGGGCGCTCTAGCCCCCTTCGCGCGACTTCGCGAGAGCGGCTGAAAGTTTGAGCGCAAGATTGAGCGGGTGCGGATTAACACGACTTCGTCGCGTACTTGATTTCTCAATTCTTTTGGGGTGGAATTGTGCCGGGGATGAAGCCCCGGCCTACCGCCCGTTCCCCGATTGGAAGCGACGAAAGGCAAAAGCAACCACAGGTCCTTCGACTCGCTGCGCTCCGCACAGGTGACAAGCATTTGTGATGACAATCATTTGTAGTGAACTGTAAGAAGCAGGTCCTTCGACCCCTGGCTGCACTTCGGTCGTCAGGGTGACGGATATTTGTGAAGAGCGACGACATGTTCGCGGGCCTGGGTACATCTTCGCGTGGCGCTAACTCATCCAACTGATAGAACCGAAAAGAGGATCCATGACTGAGCACCACGACGCGGGTAAAGGGCACACTGCCCATGCTGTCCATGAAGATCACGCTGCCAAGGGGCCGCACGATCCCAAGGAGATCAATCCCAAGTTGTCGTCCGATATCGCCTACTGGTCAAAAGAGCTGGGCGTGAGCGGAGAAAAGCTGCATGAGCTGATCCGCAGTCACGGGACGCATCTGGACAAGGTGCGCGCGGCAGTGTGAGGGCGGGTAGGCATCTAAAATCTCATCGCCGGGGAACCCGCACTTGGGGATTGGCGCGAAATCTGTAAAGATGGTTGTGCTATGACAGTGACTGCTCCTTCTCAAGTATTGGCCCAAGTATTTGCCGACCGGATTGGCCGGATTGAGGTTTCCGCAACCATGGCTGTGGCTGCGGAGGCCGCGAAACTGCGCGCTCAGGGCGTTAACCTGGTGGATTTCGGGGCGGGGGAACCGCATTTTCCCACTCCGCGGCACATCAAGGACGCGGCTATCGCCGCCATTGACGCCAACTTCACTCGCTATACGGTGGTGCCGGGAATTCCGGACGTGCGGAAGGCGATTGTGGAACGGCATGCGTGCGACTTTGGCTCAGACTACGGGCTGGACGAGGCAATTTTCACAACGGGCGGGAAGCTGGCGCTGTTTAACACGATCCAAGTGCTGGTGGACCATGGGGACGAAGTAATTCTGCCGGCGCCGTATTGGGTGAGCTTCAAGGACATTATTCAGTATGCGGGTGGCAAGGTGGTGATCCTCGAGACGAGCGAGGCGGAGAGCTTCCGCATCACGGCCGATGCGATTGAGCAGGCGATTACGCCGAAGACCAAGGCGATTATTTTGAATTCGCCGTCGAACCCGGCGGGCAGCGTGGTGAGCGCGGAGGACCTGGAGCGGATTGTGCACCTGGCGCACGATCGCGGGGTTTTCCTGCTGCTGGACGAGTGCTATGTGTATCTGAACTATGCCGGGAAGCCGGTGAGCGGCGGGTCGTTTACGTGGGCGAAAGATCACATTGTCATCCTGGGGTCGCTGTCGAAGACGTACTCGATGACGGGCTGGCGCGCGGGCTATGCGCTGGCGCCGAAGGCCGTGGTGGCGAATTTGAGCAAGTTGCAGTCGCAGTCGACGTCGAACGCGACCAGTTTTGTGCAGAAGGCGGCGATTGCCGCGCTGGCAGGGCCTCAGGATTGCGTGTGCGAGTTCAGGGCGGAGTTTATCGGTCTGCGGGACTACATGCTGACGAAGCTGAAGGAGATTCCGGGGCTGACGTGCACCACGCCGGAGGGCGCGTTCTATGTGTATCCAAACATTGGAGCGTTTCTGGGCAAAGGCGGTGTGCGGACTTCAACGGAGCTGGCAACGCGGCTGCTGCATGAAGGGCATGTGGTGACGGTGCCGGGCGAGGCGTTTGGGACGGCAGAGCATCTGCGCATCTCGTATCCGGTGACCAGGCAGAATATCGACGAGGGAACACGGCGCATGGGCGAGTTTCTGGCTAAGCTGGGCTAGCGGCCGAATCCCAGCATTTGGCACAGTTTGCGACCAGGGGAGCGCGCGCGGGGCGAAATGTGTCGCCGGTACTGTGCAAACATGGCTTCAGTGGATTAGGATGTGTTTTCCATGTCGAAGCAAATCGATTTTCGCCCAGTGGTACTCGCCGGCGGTAGCGGCACCCGGTTCTGGCCGCGTTCGCGGCGTGCACGCGCCAAGCAGGTTCTCGCGCTGGATGGCGAGCGATCCATGATTCAGCAGACCGTAGAGCGGCTGAAGCCGCTGGCCGGGATGGACAAGATCTGGGTGATCACTAACGAATACCTCGCCCATGAGATTGCCGATCAACTGACCGCGGTGCCCGCGCGGCAGATTATCCAGGAGCCTGTGGCAAGGAATACGGCGCCGGCGTGCGGGCTGGCTGCGTTCCTGATTGAGCGGGAGAATCCGAAGGCCGTGCTGGGAATCTTTCCATCGGATCACGTGATTGCTGATGAACCACGGTTTCTGAAGGCGCTGCAGAAGGGTATTGCCGTGGCCACGGCCGGCGACAACATGGTGGTGCTGGGCATTGAGCCTACGCGCGCGGAAACCGGTTACGGCTACATTGAGACGGGCGACTACACGGCGGACGACACCGCGCTGCACGTGCGGCGGTTTACCGAAAAGCCCAACCAGAACCGCGCTGAAGAGTTTGTGGCAGCGGGTAATTACTACTGGAATTCGGGAATGTTTCTGTGGTCGGCGAAGACGCTGGCGAACGCGGTGCGCGAGCATTTGCCGGAGACGGCGCCGTTGCTCGAAAAGATTGCGGCGGCTTACGGGACACCGAAGTTCGAAGAGGTGTTTCACGAACTGTATCCCAAGTGCGAGAACATCTCAGTGGATTACGCAGTGCTGGAGCCGCGGTCGGCGAAGGGCGAGCATTTGTCGCACCTCTATTGCCTTCCGGCGGAGTTCAGCTGGAACGACCTGGGGTCGTGGGCTTCGTTATACGAGTACCAAATGGAAAGCCGGTTGCGCGGCGATGGGGAAGGAAACGTTTCCGAGACCGACGGGCACATGGCCCTTGACTCGGCGAATAACTATATCTTCAGCCCGAAGAAGTTTGTGGCTCTGGTGGGCGTGGAGAACCTGGTGATTGTGGATACCGAAGACGCACTGCTGATTGCGCACCGGGATCACTCACAGGATGTGGGCAAGATTGTGAAGGAACTGGGACTGTCGGGACGGACGCAGCTGATTTAGAAACAGCTGACAGCTGTCAGCTTTCAGTTGTCAGTGATCTGCGCCGGATTGGCGCCGGGGTGAGTTTTCCGGCTTGTTTTCGACCACGGGTCATTGTTTTGATTCCGCTGAGAATGCACTCCAGGCCGAAATCCAGGTCGTCGTCTGTCGATTCGGCGAATGCACCTGATTCGATAGCAGACGCCAAGGCTGGGTAGCGTTCCAGGCACTGCAGGAGCAATGTCGCCAGTTCCAATGATCCTGGCTTGCGCTGTTTCCAGGCAGCGGCGAATTCGGCGCTGCTGCGAACGTGGCCAATGAGCGCAAGGAACGCCTGGTGCTGTTCGCGAGCTTCCAATCGAGTGCGGCCGAGCACAAGGAATGCGGCATTCAGCCAGCCAAGTTCGTTTGGCCCCATCTTCCGTCCGGGAGTCATGGTGGCCTGAAGAAACCACGGGCGTCTGCGATAGATTGCTGAACATTGATGAGCCCATTCCGCGAGACTGGAACTCCATCCGGGCGCGATTGTATCGAGATTCGGTTCGGGGCCGCCAGCTATTTCGATCATGAGTTCAATCAGCTCAGTCTTACTGGAGAAATAGCGATAGAGCGCCATGGTGGTTACACCAACCGCGCGGGCTACTCTCTGCATTGATATCCCTTCAAGGCCGTCAGAGTCTGCGATTGCGATGGCGGCGCAGGCAATCTGATCCTTGGTCAAGGTTGGCTTAGGACCCGTGCGGCCTGTGCTGGAAGGCGGCGTCTTTGCGGCTTGCGAAGGCTGAACAGGCTTCTTTCTTCCCGCCTTATTCAACACGCTGGATGTCGTTTTCTTTGCCAATCTGGACTCCCGCTTCCGTCAGGGACTGCCTTGATCTTACATTTCTTCAGAGTTGGATTGTTAATTGTGTATACTATACGCAATTAGAAGGAGAGCGAAGATGTTTTGGGCTTTGCTGGCGGATTCGGTCTTTGTGCTGGTGGTTCTGGCGGCGAGTGTTCTGCTTCAACGCAGACTGCGGCGGCGAAGAATTGCCGCGACGCTTCGAATTCATGGACCTCATGGCTTGGCAGAGGAGGGGTATTTCGCTATCGGCGGGATTGAGCAGTGGATCGGGATTCGCGGCGGCAATATTGAGAACCCAGTGCTGTTGATCGTGCATGGCGGTCCCGGGTCGTCGTGCAGCATCTTCACACCTGTTATTCGCTCCTGGGAGACTCACTTCACCGTGGTCCAGTGGGACCAGCGCGGGAGCGGGAAGACGCTGGGAAGAACCAGACGGCATGGAACGGGCGAGCTGACTATGGATAGGCTTACTAAAGATGGCATTGAAGTAGCAGAGCTTGTCCGCGCCCGGCTGCGCAAGGACAAGGTGATATTGCTGGCATGCTCTTTGGGCAGTACATTCGGCTTGTCCATGGTCCGGCGCAGACCGGATTTATTCAGCGCCTACGTGGGCACGGATCAGAACGTTGGAATGGCGAAGGACCGCAACAGAATCCACGACTCCGTTGTTGACCGCCTGCGCACCATCGGACTACGAAAAGGCGTTGCAGAGCTCGAAAGGATTGGCTGGGATCCATCGCGCTGGACTGCGGATGATTTCATGGCTGTCGCGAGATGGACAATGAAGTCAGACCCGGAATTCTTCAAGAAGACGATGGCGCTTTTGAAAGATTCGATCTGGTTTTCTCCCGCGCATTCACTGCTCGACATCCGACATTTCATCACGGGAATGCATTTTTCCCTGGACCGGCTTATGAACGACATAAGGGGCTATGACGCGTGGCAAGAGGGCATTCGAATCGAGGTTCCTTTCTTCATCATTCAAGGGGCGGATGACGTGCTTACGCCGCCCAATCTTGCCAACGCTTATTTCGACGACATAATTGCGCCGGTGAAAGGTATGACCTTGATTCAAAATGCCGGACACTTTGCAGCTTTCACGCAACCGGAGCAGTTCCTGCAAGAGCTGTTGACCAAGGTGCGCCCGGTGGTTCAATGCGCCGGGACAGTGAGTTCCGCAAGCCAATAGGTGCCGCCGGCCGCTGCGATGGCCTTCTGGAAATCGGCGGCAGCCTTTTTCTCGGGAGTGTCCGGCTCCGCTTCCGTGCGGGCTCGGGCTTCAATCGCTGCCGCTCTGGTTTTTTCGAAGACATTCGCGCCGTAGCCGATGCCATTCTTGCCGATCGTATATCGCTTGACGAGTTCCGGGTTGTACATGGAGACGGGCTGGCCCGGATCGAATCCAAGTTCGCGAAAGAATTCCGCGCCGTCTGGAGCCGGCGCGCCGAAGAGCCATGGCTCGCCCCAGCCTGACGGGTCTCCACCGCCAGCCCCCGGGGGCGCCAGCTTCATGTATTCGATTCCAAGGCTGTTGAAGTAATCCAATACAACCGAGCTGCCCGGAGCCGAATGTGAGGCGATGAAGGCGAGCGTCTTGCGAATGCCCTCCTCGGTAAGGTACATGCTGACGCCTTCCCAGATATAGAACGTCTTTTCGTCGCTACGGAGCCCCGCGGAGCGAAGGGCGTCACCAAGATCTCCGGTCGCGAAGTCGATCGTCAGGTAGATGAGATTCGGGGGCTCATCGCTCACGACGGATGCGAGGCGGCGCCGCTTGTGATGCTGGGTCGGCGCGGCATCCACTTCGATCACCAGGCAATCCTTCAGCAGTTCACGAAAGCGATGAGCGCGGGTGTCGAAGCCGGCTCCGAGAAGGACTATCTGAGTCGCGCCTTTCTTTACGGCGCAACACAGCGCATCGTCGATGAAGCGGGTGCGCAGGAGCATCATCCAGGCGAGGCCTACGATAGCGGGGTTCTGGCTGGCTTCGTGGTAGTCCTGCCGCAAGCCCTGGCTAAGCGGGTGGCCGGCGATGAGAGCGAGTTCCTCGTCGCCAATCAGGTGATCGGCAAGCATGTCGGGATTGCGCACAGACTCGTCCGGTTCGCGCGAACCGAAGGCGCGTGCCGCGGCTACCATGATGGAAGTCCGCGAGGGCATGCGCTTCTCTGGCTGGGTCTCAGTGTTGTTCATGGATGGTTTTCTATGCGCTCGTTTCTTGTAGTGGAGATGGGAGGATCAAGAGATCTTTCTTTCCAACAGCACGTCTACGGTATCGCCGACATCTTTGCCGATGGCGCGTCGAATGTCTGCCTTCACCGGGAGCTTGTGGGTGCCGTCGCCCATGGCCATGAAAGAGCTTCGAAACGAGACGCCGTCGATTTTGCCTTCGACTTTGACCAGGCCGCGAGTGCGAAAGAATTCCGCTGAGGAGGGCCAGACGACGTAGGTCCAGCCTCCCTTTGCAGGGCTCTTTTGCAGCTTTGCGGTGAAGCGCTGATTCAACATGGAGCTTGGAATCCTGCGGTTAGGGTCCTTTGTAAAACGCCCGAATAACAGAAGCAGATTCTTCGACTCACCACCCCCGAACTGAAAGACGTTCGGGGCCCCGTTCGCTCAGAATGATAGCGTCTGTTTTCAGGAAACTTCAGAGACAGAGACTGGAGAATCTAGGCCAATGCGAGGTTCATGTTGTCAATGGCTTCGTCGATTTCCTGTGTGCTTTTGAAGCCCACGGTGGCGCAATCGATGCCCGCGTTCCTGAAGGCGAAGCGCATGGCGTCGCGACGGTCTTCGTGGCGGGTGAAGGCGGCGTCGCCGACTAACTTCATGCTGATGACGCCCATGCCTTCGCTCTTCACCTGCTTGACGTGCGCTACTACTTCGTCGCGGTGATCGGGGTTGTTGTTGTCGGCTCCGGTGGGCCCGTCCATGCGCGTGCCATTGTGGTTCATGCGAATCATAGCCACTTCAAGCCATTTGTTGCCAGGCATCTGGCGGAGCGCGGGCAGGCCGTGAACCGATGCGCCGCGGGTGCGGATGGTCTTTTTGGCCTGGGCTTCGAGAATGCCATCCTGCCAGCGGCGGGTCTCGCTGACCCAATCGTCGGTGTGCTGCCAGTGCAGCAGCATGATGTCAAAGTATTCAGTCTGCGAGATGCGGCGCATTTCGTCGAAGCGCTGGTGCGGATCGACACCCTGGTCGGTGGTGACCTTGTTCATAAGTTGATAGCTGTCGCGCGGAAAGGGCTTGAGGGCCTCGCCGAGCATGGCGGGAGTCATGTAGGACTCGGCGGTCTCAAAGAAGCGAATGCCCCGGTCGTAGGCGTAGGCAATGAGCCGGGAGAATTCCTTTTGCCCGAGCGAGGCCTGCACATGGCCATTTGCGCTGCCGGTGCCAAATGCGAGACGCGTGACTTTCATGCCTGAATTGCCGAGCGTAACCATGTCAGTGGCGGTGCGGGGAGTGGCGTGCAGGTTGGTGACACTGGCGACGGTTCCGACGGCGAGCGAGGTTTTGAGGAATTCGCGGCGATTGAACGGGCTCATGAGGACCTCCGATTGCTGTGCGGGCCGGCAGTGGGGAACTGCCGTTACGGAGATGGTACCACCAGAGTGGACGGTGCGGGTGAGTGGTGTTGCTGACTGCCCGGCGCAAGGCGCAGATGGGTCGAAGGACATGGGTTAGCGCAATTGTTTACACTCATTTGCAAAGGAAAAGGGATTTATCTAAATGGCTTATTCCGCAATCAAGTTCGGCACTGACGGCTGGCGGGGTCTCATCGCCGACGATTTTACATTTGCCAACGTTCGCATTGCCGCCGAGGCGGTGGCCGCATACATACATGCGCGGGAAGACGCTGCGAAGGGGCTTTGCGTCGGCTACGACACGCGGTTTGGGTCAAAGGCGTTTGCACGGACCTGCGCGGAGGTAGTGGCGGCTACCGGGATTCCGGTGATGCTGGCCAATGCAATTACGCCCACGCCGGCGCTGAGCTTCGGGGTGCGGGAGCGCAGGGCGGCCGGCGGCATCATGATCACCTCGTCGCATAACCCAGCGCAGTGGAATGGCGTGAAGTACAAGGCGTGGTATGGAGGTTCGGGCAAGCCATCGATCATTGCGGAGATTGAAAACTTTCTGGGCCAGCCCGTGGCGAAGAGCGAAAGGCCTGCGCCGATTACCGAGGTCGATTTTCTTCCGACTTATTTGAAGGCCATCGAGGAATTTGCAGACCTGAAGCTGATTGCGGAGGTTGGCGCGGAAGGGATGAGCGTGGCCATCGACTCCATGTACGGCGCGGGAGGGACGATACTCTCCGATATTTTTAAGCGCCTCGGCGTGCGGCATGTGCAGATTCGCGCGAACGCCGATCCACTGTTCCCGGGCATCAATCCGGAACCGATCGAACCGCATATCCGAGCATTGGGTGAGGCTGTGGTGGCCAACAAATGCGAGGCAGGGCTGTGTACCGATGGAGACGCGGACCGGATTGGCGCGACGGATGAGAACGGCGAGTTCGTTGATCCGCACAAGATCTTCTCCGTGCTTCTGAGCTGGGTTTTGCGGCGCAAGCATTGGCCGGGCGCGGTGACCAGGGCATTCAATACGACCAAGATGCTGGATCGCATTTGCCAGAAGCATGGGCGGGAGTTGATTGAGCACGGAATCGGATTCAAATATGTGTGCGACCTGATGCTGGAACGGGAGATCCTGATGGGCGGCGAGGAGTCAGGCGGGATCGGGTTTCAGCGGCATTTGCCGGAACGGGATGGGTTGCTAAATGCTCTGCTTCTGGCCAACGTGATGGCGGAAGAAGGCAAGACGCTGGGGCAGTTGGTGGCCGATCTGCAGGAAGAGTACGGCGAGCACCAGTACGGGCGTATCGACCTGCATATCGCGGACGATTTGAAGAACGCGGCCATTGCGCGGGCCAAAGCGCTGGAACCGGGCGATACGGTCTTTGCGGACATGGCGATCCATTGCCAGGAGAATCTGGACGGAGTGAAGTTCTACCTGGACAACCCGGAATCGTATACCAAGTCAAAGGCCGCGGAGACATGGCTGCTGCTGCGGGCCAGCGGGACTGAGCCGCTGCTGCGGATTTATACGGAGAGCTGCTCGAAGGAATCGGTGGCCAAGCTGCTGGAGGCGGCGCGGAAGTTTGCGCTGGGCGAATAACCACCCGCGGTGTGTCCAGCAATTGTGGTTCCTGCGTTCCCTAGAATGGAGTAAGCGATGGGAAGAAAAAGAATTGCATGGAAGGCCGGCGACAACTTCCTTGTCCCCCTCGAGGATGGCACCTTTGGCCAAGGCCAGGTCCTCGGCTATGAACTGCACGCCCTTGACAGCGCCGTGTGCGCATTCTCTTCGCGGCGTTTTGAAACCAGTCCGGATAGCCTCGTCCCGATTACGGAGCCTAATCTAATTGCAGTGCTCTTTGTGACGCGGGACCTGCTGGATCGCGGATACTGGAAGATTCTGAGCAATGGTCCCATCGTAGTTCAAGGGCAAAGGTTCCTCGACTTGGAAGGGTTGCGCAGGAAAGGATTTGTCGGCGCCAAATGTTATGGGTCCAGAATTGTGGCTGATTTTCTCAGCGCCTACCACCGGCTTCTGCCCTGGAACGCATATTTTGACCCCAACTTCCTTGATGAGCTGCTGGTCTCACCGGATCGAAAGCCAGCGGATGTTCTGCTGAAGTAACGCCGAGGGCGGGCGTCGGGTGGTTCTTTTGCGGGTTCAGATGGGGCATCCTCGGGACTCTGCGGTGGGGTTGACGCTCGGCACCTTGCGATGCGGCAGTCGCTCGCGGGAGGTTCGCACTAGCTTTGGTGCGAGAATTTAGGAGACGAATTCTCTCCGAACTTGTCTAAGGGATCAATTAAGCGTATTGCCGGAAGGAACAGTGGACTATGGCGAACCGTTTGATTGTCGCAATTGCCCTGATGGCTCTGGCTGCAGCTGGGAGCCGGGTTTGGGGTCAAACGCTCGCAAGTAATGCCTCCAAAGCCGCGCATCCAGCAACACCGGCACCCACTGCGCCTGGCCCGGTGCAAAGCCCATCGAAAACTGAGGTTCCCAAATTTGGCGGGAGTGGAGTATCGGCACCTGTGGTTCACTTGCCGCCGCGTCCCATCAGGGACCCCGGACCGCGCGAGCTGAAGCCGCTGAAGGAAGGCGAGGTTTCGCCAAAAACCTTGGCGGCCAGGAGAGAACGGGAGCAGGAGCTGGAGCAGGTATTGCCGCTGTTGCAACGGATGCCCGTTGGGACATGGGTCGATCCTGCTCCGATCAAACAGGGACAGCCCTTGACGAGAAGGGAACTGGACGCGTTTTCGGATGTGCTGGGAACGTTTGTCTTCACCCCGGCCGCCGGATACGTTCCTCCGCGGGGAACGTGCACACTCACCACGACGTTCTTTCCGTTGGATTCCAAACGATACTACACGACGTCGTCGACGGTGGTCCTGGAAGTGGAATAGAGATTCGCCGGGTCTACCGATTAGAGGTTGAGTTTTAGTGCGGGGGTTGTGCGGCCATAGTTGTTTTATATCTTGACATAATGTTTGAATTACATAACAATTAGTTTCGTAAATGAATCCTCAGAACCAGAAGGGTTCCGGTGAGAGCGGTTTGTATAACCGCATTGCGGTGTTGCGGGCCGAGCGTGGGATCAGCCGTCAAGACCTAGCCGACGCGATGGATGTGAACTACCAGACGATTGGGTTTCTGGAGCGCGGGGACTACTCGCCGAGTTTGAAGCTGGCGCTGGCGCTGGGGGAGTATTTCGGGTTGCCGGTGGAGGCGATTTTCTCGCGGCAGCCGTTTCAGCCGTTGAGCCAGCAGGTGTATGGGATGAGAAGCGGCGAGGGGGACAAACAGCCGTGATCTACAGGCAAAGTTTTCTTGGAATACGTCTGAACCGGCGCGTTCACCGGCGCTGGCTGGTGACGGGGTGGTGGCTCGCTGTTGCGCTGCTGTTTGCTTTGGCGGCCTTCCTGCTGAACACGCATGGTGGTTGGCCGCAATCGTTTCTGTTTGGATACAGCTTCTTCTTTGCGTTTTTCGCGATGAACTCACTTGGGTGGTTCGTGTGGGTGCCGAGGCCCGATCCAGCGAAATTCTCAGCGGGCATACGAACGCTGTTTGACGCCGCATTTCGCGCAGAGCTGAAGAGGAACCCCGCAACCGACGAACGGGAAGAACGCCAATTGGGCAAATCAACCCGAGTGGCATACGGGTTCCTGTTACTGGGGTGCTTGCTCTTCCTTTCCATCCACTACTTCGGATGGATGCCTCGCTCGCGTGTTTCTCGCGAACTTCTCATCTGGTTTGTCTTCTTCGTGATCTTGAATCTGCCGAACGCCGTTTATCTGTGGAGTGAGCCGGATATGGAGGAGCCGCAATGAGGGCTGAACTTGAGTTGTTTGGTATGCACACAAACTTTGCTTCCCGCGCGCGGCGTCGTTGGCTGGTTGCTCTGATCCACGCTGGATTCGTCGCGTATCTGGCGGCCTCGTGGTTCGTCGATCAATGGGGCTTCTCAACGATGATTTGGATCCCGTTTCTGATGGGAGTGCCCGCGCTTATTTTTGCCCGACTGACGGGACGGTACCGAAGCAAGAGGATTCTGTGGAGGATCAAGGCCCCACCCAAATCGTGGATCGGGAGATTTCTGTTTCCAGAGGATGCGGATTTGCGCGATATGCCGGATGAACGGGAATTGCGCTGGCGCAACCAGGCACATTTCTGGAGTTACCACATACTCAACCTGGGGATTTTATGGATTTGGATTCTGATCTTTCAGCAACGGCAGACCCAGATTCACGAACGGGCATGGCCGGTATTGGCCGTTCGGCATCCGTGGATCAACGATAACTTTCTCTTCGGCTTTGCTGCCATTTTGTTGTTCGCGGCTCTGACGCTTCCGGACTCCATCGTTCTCTGGTTTATGCCCGACGTGGAGGAACTGCCATGAGGGCTGAACTTGTGTTGATGGGCACGCGGGTGGATATGGCGCGGCGGGCGCTGACCGGGGGGTACTTGGGCCTGCCGGTGCGGGCGTTTTTCGCAAAGCTGCGGTTTCAGCCTATGAGGGGGTAGATGTATGGGGCAGTCAAGGATAAAGCCGCGCTAAAGTCCGAGTTGGAGCGGAGGAATCTGGATGAAAGCAGAGTTTTTTCTCTTTGGCAGAGCAGTTGACATGTCCTCTCGCCGTCGGCGTCGCTGGCTGGTGGTGCTGGTCTATACCGGCTTAACCGCCCTGATGACTGGCTTCTGGTATTTCGACCACTGGAAAGGCCAGAGCATGGTCTTTCTGTTTTGTGCCGCTAGCCTAGCTAACAGCATCTTTTTCGGCGGTATTGGGTTCGGCGGCTTGATCAGGCCTTTCATCAATCGGCCGACATTTCGAATGCCCGCGCCTGCCGTGCGGCTCCTGCGATGGGGGCTTCGACCGATTCGCGAGGCGAGCGCGAGCGATTTACGCAACGACGAGCGTGAACTACAGCAGCGCGACCGCGTCCATTACCAGGCATACAGAGCGCTGATTGCCGGGCTCTTTCTGCTTTGGTTTCTTTGCATCTGGGCACTCTTGGAGCCGAACCCGCCAGCCATCGGTTTGATTCCTGCCAATATGCTTCTCTATGGTCTGGTGATGGCTCTGATCGTCGTGTCCCTTACGCTGCCGCAGGCGATCCTGTTGTGGACGGAGCCGGATATGGAGGGGGAGGGATGAAGAGCGAGCTTGTTCTCTTCGGGCAGCACATCAACATGGCTCCGCGCGTAAATCGCCGGCGTTTGGTGGTGCTGTTCTACGGAATTTTCGGCGCGCTCTTACTTGCGAATTGGTTCATGGGGTTGCATTCAGATGGCGCGTATTGGACAGTAATGTTCACTCTTCTTGTAGGGCCAATTCTGGGCGGGTATTTTTCCCACGTTGGGAACCTTGGAAGAAGAGGCTTGGTTGAGCCGTTTAAGGCGGAAAGAGTCCTGAAGTACCCGGAATCAGTGAGCATTCTGAAGCCTTCAACCCTGCTTTATCCTGTGGTTGATAATGACCCCCAGCTACGCGTCGACGAGCGCACCCTGCGCCGCCGAGATTACGCTCACTCTCTTGCCTATAGATTTCTTGGCGCCTTGGTGAGCGTCGGATTCATCCTCGAATTCTGCAGCAATTCTTCTAGTGTAGGGGGCGGGCTCGAAAGTATTGGGTTGTCCTCCAACTCTGCGAACCGCATTATTTATTATCTGTTGCAAATTTCGTATGTCCCATTCTTGACGCTGCCGCAGGCGATTCTCCTGTGGACAGAGCCGGATATGGAGGCGGAGGGATAAACGCTTCGCATTGGCACGGAAAGACGGAATGATGGAACGGGAACTCTACAGGGGCTGAAGCCCAGCCCCTTCTAATCGACTCTATCGGCCCGGCTGAAGCCGTGCCCTTATTACAAAGCCCGCAGCGCAGAGAATCCTTAGACCCACTCTCCCTGGCGCATCAGGGGTTCTACTGCACCGGTGGCGGTGATGCCGTCGATGTCGAGTTGGCCGGAGCCGATCATCCAGTCGACGTGGATGAGGCTGTCGTTGGCGCCTTTGGCGGCTAGTTCTTCAGGTGTCATGGTGTCGCCGTCTTTGAGGCAGGAGCTGTAGGCCTGGCCGAGGGCGATGTGCGAGGCGGCGTTCTCATCAAATAGCGTATTGAAGAAGAGCATGCCGCTGGCGGCGATGGGCGAGGAGTGGGGGACAAGCGCAACTTCGCCGAGGCGGCGCGCGCCGTCGTCGGTGTCGATGAGGCGTTGCAGCACTTCCTGACCGCGGCTTGCTTTTGCGTCGACGATGCGGCCGTTTTCAAAGCGCACCTGGATGCCTTCAATCATGGTGCCCTGGTGGGAGAGCGGCTTGGTGGCGGTGATGGTGCCTTCGGCGCGGTCCTTGTGGGGCGTGGTGAAGACCTCTTCGGTGGGCATGTTGGGGATGCAATAAAAACCGTTGCCGGCTGTTGTGCCGCCGCCGAGCCAGAGATGGTCGTCGGAAAGGCCGAGTTTGAAGTCGGTGCCGGGGCCGCGGTATTGCAGGTAAGAAAAGCGCCTTTCATTCATATAGGCGGCTCTCTGGTGCAGGCCGGCGTCGTGGGACTTCCATGCAGCGACAGGATCGGGGGTGTTGATGCGCGTGGTTTGGAAGATGGCTTCCCACAGGTTGGCGAGGGCGGCTTCGGGGGTCTCGTTCGGGAACACGGACGCGGCCCAGGCGGGAGTGGCGGAGGCGACGATGGTCCAGTTGATGGCGTGGCGGGTGATGAGCTCGAGGGCGGGGCGGTAGGCCTTGGAGACGGCGCTGTTGGCCCGGCCGACTTTACCAGGGTCTTCATTGGAGAGCAGGGCGGGATTTCCGCCGGCGATGGCGAGGCGGGCGGCGCCGCTTTTGAAGGCCGCGCCCATGCCGTCATAGAGCCACTTGGCGGCGTGGTCGAAGCTGGCGTCATCTGCGTAACGGTAGCGCATGAGGGCGGCTTCGTCGTCGGCGTAGAGGGTGGTGACGAGCGACGCGCCAGCGCGGTAGGCCTGCTCGGTGATGCGGCGGGCGAGCGGGAGCGCGTCGAGCGAGGCGGTCATGACCAGCTCCTGGCCGGACTGGAGGCCGAGGCCGACTTTGACGGCAACTTCGGCGAGGAGGTCGAGTTTTTGTTCGTGAGTGCGATTTACGGGGGCGAGTTGCCCGGAAATGGTCATTGGGATGTGCCTTTTTGGTGATAGTCGATCAATCCTTCTCAGAATAGTCTGTCTCTCAGGCTCAAATTTGTTTACGGAATCTCCGACGCAATTCGGAGAGAAATCCCTAATGTCGGCGATTATTCCGGCCGATGAAAAAGACACTCCATCTTGGGAGGGATGGACAGACGGTTTTTCGCAGAACTTTCCCCGCAATTTGCACTTCGGGTTTAGCGCTGGCCCATCCCCTTTCTTTTGTTGATTAAGGAGTCAATAAGAGAAAGAAGGGAGCTGCCGAAAAAAGGCGAATCTCTGGCGAAGATTACCTGGATGTTACTAAAGTTCTTGCATTGTGCAAAAAAGCGGATAAAATCATTCACTATCACCATTTTCAGGAGAAAGATCGTCTGTAATAAGAAATAACGATCATCTCTCTGACCGGACGGGTGGTAGACGAACTTGGCACACTTTACGCTTTGGCAAGATTTTTCGAGCTGCGAAACGTACACTTCTTTGTATATAGGGAGTGAGGTTGCCATGCTCAACTCCCAGATGGCCACAAAAGTTGCGCCAGACCGGCAAGATTGCTGGAGTCAGCGGCGGAAGGCGTTGTCATGATCTCAGACTCATCACCGAATGTCGACACGAGGTATCCCGACTACCCCGACTTCTTTGATGTCGGGAAGTTGTCGATCGCACTGATCGGCCCTGACGAATCACTTCGCAAAGAAGTGGCTCGAGCTCTTGTCGACTGCCGATCCGGGGGAGAGGTGCGTGAATTCTCTTCCTATCCGCCGAGTCTTGACGATGTTCCGAGGCTGCTTGACGAGCGTTATAACGTCATCATTATTGATCTGGAGAGCAACCGGGAATACGCCCTTGAGCTGGTGGAAAACATCTGCGCGAACGGCGTAGCGACGGTGATGGTTTACACGGCGAAGGAAGATCCGGAGCTGATTCTGCAGTGCATGCGTTCGGGTGTCCGGGATATTCTGACGCTTCCATTCACGCAGAGCACGGTAGCAGCGGCGCTGATTCGGGCCGCCGCGCGCCGTCCGGCAGTCGCCCCTCGCAAAGAGACGAGCGGCAGGATGTTTGGATTCCTGGGCTCGAAGGGCGGAGCGGGCGTGACGACGATCGCCTGCAATTTCGCAGTGGCGCTTGCTCAGGACAGTTCACAAACCACGCTTCTGATCGATCTCGACCTGCCGCTGGGAGATGCCGCGCTGAATTTGGGTCTTGAGGCGGAATACTCGACGATCAGCGCTCTTCAGGAATACGCACGGCTGGACCGGAGTTTTCTCTCGAAGCTGCTTGTGGAGCATAGTTCGGGATTGAAGGTTCTGGCGGCGCCGGGCAAGTTTCCGCAATACGCGGCATCCAGCGAATCCGTCGACAAGTTGTTGACGGTTGCGCGGCAGAACTTCGATAACGTGGTGATCGACATCGGGTCGAAGCTTGATTTTGCCGGTACGGCAATGCTCAGAGACGCGAAAACGATCTATCTTATTACCCAGGCATCGGTCCCCGAACTGCGCAATTCGCACCGTCTGATCAACCAGTACTTCAGCTCCGGCGGCCCGGGTCTGGAGATTGTGATCAACCGGTATCAGCCCCACAGCCTGGGGGTGAGCGACGAACATATTACAAAAGCATTGACACGTCCGGTACAATGGAAAATCCCGAACGATTATGCTGCGGTTCGGCAAATGCAGAACACCGCGACTCCCATTGTTCTCGGCGATTCTGCTCTGTCGCTCCGCATTCGGGAGATGGCCGCAGTTATTACCGGACAACCCGTACCTCAGGCAAAGAAGAAAGGCTTCAGTTTTAGATCTCTCGGACGCGGCGATTCGACAAAGAATGGCGATTCGACGAAGAATGAAACCACCGAGGATGTATCGCCGATTCCAAGGCTGATACCCCGATACAACGGCGCTGCGAGCACGTCAGAATCATCGCGGCCGGATTCAAATTTGAAGGAACCGGAAGTGTTCGTAACCCCTCCCTCGCGGACACTCATCCCGGCTGAACCGTTGACGTTTTCAGAAATTCCCGACTTCGAGGAAAGCTCCGAAGACGCCGACTTTGATGACCCAAAGGGGGATCCCTTGCAGAGTAATAGCAACACTAACCAACAGAACGGACCTCAAACGCGCATTTACAAAGGTGTGACCTATGTAAAGGGCGCCGACGGGCAATGGCACCTCCAAAATGAGGAGGCTGTGGAGCCTGTTCAGGAACAGGCCAAAGAGCCCGTTCTCGAAACACCTGAGATCCAATGGCCGACGCCCGCCCCCATTGCCTATGGCACCGTGCTCGGTGCAGCTCAGCTGAACGCCACTTCGAAGGTTCCGGGAAGATTTGAGTATGCACCGGCCAAGGGCTTCGCGCTGCCCACCGGAACGCACACCATCTGGGTAACATTCGTTCCTGTGGACACCGAAAAGTACGCTACCGTTCAGGCTTTCGTGTCGGTCACCGTGACCATGGCGACGCCCATCATTATGTGGCCGACGCCTTCTGCGATGCCCTACGGCACGCCGTTGGGAGCCGCTGAACTGAATGCCACTTCCCTGGTTCCAGGAGTCTTCAGGTATTCACCCGGCGCCGGCGAGATACTTCCACCGGGGATCCACACGCTCACGGTCAACTTCACCCCCGCGGACGGCAAAAAGTACACCACCAAGCAGGCTTCTGTTCTGGTGAATGTCCGGAAGGGAACGCCGGTCATTACCTGGCACTCACCCGATTCGATCAGCTTCGGCACCCCGCTCAGCGCCAACGTGCTGAACGCGACGTGTTCCGTTCCGGGAAGTTTCACCTACACTCCTGGAATCGGCGCCGTGCTCTCGGCGGGCACACACATGCCTTCGGCACTATTCATTCCGACAGAGGCCGACAAGTTTACTACCGCGCAAGCCTCAATATCGCTCACGGTAGCCAAGGCAGAGCCCTCCATTCAATGGGGTCCACCTGATCCGATCGCCTACGGTACGGCGCTGAGCGATGCCGAGCTGAATGCCACCGCATCGGTTTCGGGAACATTCACCTACTCGCCTACGCACGGGGAAGTACTTAAAGCGGGAATGCATTCGCTCTCGGTAACTTTCACGCCCGCCGATACTGTCGATTACACAACAGCAACAGCCACTGTGCCGCTCTCCGTCACCCAGGGAACGCCAACGAGGATCACGTGGCCGACGCCATCCGAAATTACCTACGGTACCCGACTGAGCGGCGCTGAACTCAATGCCACGGCATCGGAACCGGGAACATTCAAATACAGTCCATCGGAAGGCGATGTGCTTACCCCGGGAACGCATGCGCTCTCGGTCGTGTTTACTCCGACGGACACCAATTTTCCGGCATCGGAGGCCTCAGTGACTCTGGCGGTGAGGAAAGCGACGCCGGCCATCGAATGGCCCGCGCCCGCTCCGATTCCGTGCGGCACGGCGCTTGGCGCAGCCGAACTCAATGCCACGGCATCTGTGCCGGGCACCTTCATCTATAACCCTCCGGCGGGCGATGTTCCCAGGGCGGGCATTCAGACGCTCCGGGCCACATTCACTCCCCAAGAGAGCGAAAACTATACAACGGCGGCGGCCGAAGTCAAACTGACAGTGACCCGGGCGAAGCCGATGATCTCATGGCCGGCGCCGTCTCCCATTACTTACGGCACCCCGCTTGGCGATACTGAGTTCAATGCCAAGGCTTCAGTTCCAGGGACTTTCGTATTCACCCCGGCGAAGGGCACAGTGCTGACTATCGGGACTCAAACCCTGGAAGCAAGTTTCACACCTGAGGACACCGGAAACTACGACACGGCGCGAGCCAGCGTATCGCTTCTGGTGACATCTTTGGCTCAAATGGAATCGGTTACGCCCATATCCAACGAAAGGGGTAGGGACGAAGTTTCTAAAATGGGCTACTATGCAAACCGTGGGACTGGTGGAGAAACGCGGAAGGTTCAGGGGAACTCCGCTTTTGAAGAAACACCAGTTGCCGCGGCAATGGCCATGCGGTTCGGCCAAGTTGAAAAATCGATTCGCAATGAACACGGGGATTCGAATTCACGACCAGTGCAATCCGGAAACACGAATAATCAGCCGGCAGAGCTCGAAACGCGCACTTATCGTGGTTCAACCTATGTGAAAGGAACAGACGGCCAATGGCACCTCAAAGAATAGAGGAGACGGTACCAAGCACGCTTCCCGATGATTTTGGCGAATGGGATGGCGGAGCGGCACCTCCCACAACACCTCCCACGACACTGCCGGACGATTTCGAAGGATTCGATTCGGGCCCCGCGCCCATCCTAGAGCCTCTGGCACCGAAGGCGGTCGCCTTGCCGCCTGCAGCGAACAGGGAGCCAGACTTTCCTGCCATGCGTTCGCCGGCAGTGAAGCCGGCACCAGGCCCTAAGCCCCTCCCGTCGAACAGGAGACCTGAAAGGGCTGCTCCGAGACCACAGCCAACTCCGATTGCCCGAGCAGAGAGAGCGGAGGCGATCCCAGCACCCCGTGCGGTTCCGCAGGCAAAGCCCGAGCCGGTAGTAGTGGCTGAAACGGGCAAGAGCAAGAAGACGATGATGATGGCCGGCATTGGGGCTGTCGTTCTTGTGATCGTGCTGCTGGCCGTTCTGATTCCCATGATGCGCTCCAAGCCGGCGTCGAAGAACAATGTGGTGGTTGTGTCGCAACCGGTAGTGACACAACCTGGGGCGGAAGCGCCGCTGGATCAGCCGGCGACGAAGCCGGCTGCGGCAACACCTCTGCAGCAACAGCAACAAGCGGCCGCCTCAACGGCCGCAACAGCCACGCCTGCGCAGACCGCGCAGGCGCCGGTGCCGTCGGATTTGATGGCCAAGCAGCTGAATGAGCCTTCCCGGATTTCAATCAAGTCTCCTGACAAGGAGGCGGCGCCGACCAGCTTTGCGGCCGGAGGCCTGGAAGGCCTGGGTGGTGCGAGTAGTGCGATGGGAGCAGCTATTGGAAGTCATACCGCTCCGAACGTGAAGTTCGCGCAGCCCAAATTCGTGACGATCTCTTCCGGCGTTGCTCAAGGCATGCTGATTCAGAGGTCAACGCCCAATTATCCGGCTATCGCCAAGACAGCCCGGGTAGCTGGGACGGTGGTCCTCGAGGCAACGATTTCAAAGACCGGAACAATCGAATCGGTGAAGGCGGTGAGCGGACCGGAGATGTTGCGGCAAGCTGCTGTTGATGCCGTGCGCTCCTGGCGCTACAAACCCTATATGCTCGACAACCAGCCGATTGAAATGCAAACCACGGTGAATGTGGTTTTCTCGCTGGGTGGGTCCTAGGACCTGTTAGACGGCCTCAGGCGTCGCCCCCTTCGGCGCGGTATCGGTTCGGATGCAGTAGGCGTTGCTATGCGATGACGGCGACTTTGGCGCGTTTGCCGAGTCGAACGACGAGCCGCGCAGGAAGCGACGGCAACGGGATGAGTGCGCTGGAAGTGGGCTCCCCATTCAGTTTCACTGCGTTCTCAGCGATTTTGCGGCTGGCCTCAGCGCCGCTCGCGGCTAACCCAACGGCCACTAAAAGCTTGGGCAATCGAATCGCGAGAGTGCCAGGCGCGCCGGACGGTCCAACCAGATCGGCGTAAGCAACGGCGACTTCTTCGAGGTCCTCGACCGTTTCCTTCTGCTGGAACATCCGAGCCCAATTTTCATCGGCGATAAGCGCGGCGGCTTTGCCGTGGAAGTCAGCGACAATGGAGCGGGCGAGGCGCTTTTTCGCCTCCATGGGATGAAGCTTGGCGGCGGCAACTTCTGCCTGCAGCGCGTCAACTTCCGACTGGCGCAAGTCTGTGAGGAAGACATAATACTTCCACATCAGGTCGTCGTTGATGCTCATGAGCTTGCCATACATTTCAGCCGGAGGCTCATTGATGCCGATGGCGTTGCCGAGCGACTTCGACATCTTCTGCACGCCATCGAGGCCTTCGATAATTGGCGTCATGAGGATGATCTGCGGCTTCTGGCCGTAATGGCGCTGCAGTTCGCGTCCGGCGCCGAGGTTGAAGCGCTGGTCGGTGCCGCCCAACTCCACATCGGCTTCCAAAGCCACCGAATCGTAGGCCTGCATGAGGGGATAGAGCAGCTCGTGGAGGCTGATGGGCTGCTCGGCCTGGAAGCGCTTGTGGAACTCGTCGCGCTCCAGCATTTGCGACACAGTGAAGTGGGACGCAAGGCGGATGGTCTGCTCATAGCCCAGCTTGCCAAGCCACTCGGAGTTGTAGCGAACCTCGGTGACTGTTGGGTTGAGGACTTTGAAGACCTGCTCCTGGTAGGTCTTGGCGAATTCGTTAATCTGCTCCCGGCTCAGGGCCTTGCGCGTTACGCTCTTGCCGGACGGGTCGCCGATGAGCGAGGTAAAGTCGCCGACGAGAAAGATGACCGTGTGCCCGAGTTGCTGGAAGTGGCGCAGCTTGCGCAGCAGCACGGTGTGGCCTAGATGCAGGTCGGGAGCGGTGGGGTCGAAGCCAGCCTTCACGCGCAATGGGCGTCTGGTTTTGCGGCTTTCTTCAAGGCGCTCGCGCAGGTCGCTGAGGCGGATGATCTCGGCAGCGCCTTTTTCGAGCAGGTCTAGTTGTTCGTCGACGGGTAGAAATTCTTGCATGGCAAGAACAAGTATAAAGTTCCAGACCCTCAGACGTTTCTGTGCTACTCCGGTTCTTGTTTAAACACCTGCGCGCCTCGGCGGCAGGGTCCCTTCGAGTTCCGATGGCTGTGCTGAGGAATGCACTGCTTTGGAGAGCCTGCGGGTCATGACCTGGAAGTGATAGCCCATGACGGCCAGCGTCATGGCCGGCCCTACGCAATGGCGATAGCGTGTAGCGACCGCGAGCAGAAACTTCCAATAGCTCCAGCGCTGGCGGCCGAAGACTCCCTGACGGAGGATGGACGTGACGAAGGCGCGCACGTTTCCGCGGGTGAGCCATTGCTGCCGCGACGATCGCACTTCGGAAGGCGGATGTGTGCGGCTCAGGTAGAGCTTGACGCGCTCGAAGTAAGCGGCGTTGGAGTAAATGCGCTTGAGCACCGAGCGGTAGCCCTCGATGAGTTTGGCCGCGTCCATGTTGGGAAGAAAATTCAAATGGTCGCTGGTGTTATCACCGTGGCCGGCATCGAGAATGCGGCCTTCCTTGCGGAGGCGGCGGAAGAGCTGGGTGCCGGGCATGGCTTGAAGAAGCCCTACCATGGCGACGGGAATGCCGCTTTTCTGAATGAACTCAACCATGCGGTCGAAGATGTCGTCGCGATCGGTATCGAAGCCGAGGATGAAACCGCCCATGACCTGTAAACCGTAGCTCTGGATGGTGGCCACGCTGTCAAGCAGGCTGCGCCGCGTGTTTTGCAGCTTGTTGCTGGCGATGAGACCGGATTCATCGGGGGTCTCAATGCCGAGAAAGACGGACGTGAAGCCGGCGTCTTTCATCAGTTGCATCAGCTCAGGATCATCGGCGAGGTTGAGCGAAGCCTCGGTATTGAAGTCGAAGCAGGTCTTGTGTTGCCTGCGCCACTGGGCGAGCGCAGTGCATAACTCTTTGGCGCGCGCCTTGTTACCGATGAAGTTGTCGTCAACGATGAACACGGATTCGCGCCATCCGGCGTCGCGCAACTGGTCAAGTTCGGCCAGGACCTGAGAGACGACCTTGGTGCGCGGGCGGCGACCGTAGATTTCAATGATGTCGCAGAACTCGCAGTTGAAGGGGCACCCGCGCGAGTATTGCACGGCCATGGTGGAGTAACGGTGCATCTTGATGAGGCTGAGGTCGGGCGGCGGACTCAAGCTCATCTCAGGCCGTTCCGCGGCTTTATAGATGGGTTTGGCGGTGCCCTGCTCAAGGTCGAGCGCGAGTGTGGCGATGAGCGCTTCGGATTCGCCGATGACAATATGGTCGGCCTTGAGTTCCGTGGGCGAGAGGCTGCTGGCTATGGGTCCGCCGACCACGGTGCGCAGGCCGCGCGCGTGGCAGCGGTCCACCATGGCGACCAACGAGTCGCGCTGGATGTGCATGCCGCTGAGCAGAACAACGTCTGCCCAGGCCAGGTCGTGGTCGCGAAGACGCTCGACGTTGGTGTCGACCAGGCGCTTGTTCCAGGTGGAAGGAAGCAACGCGGCGACGGTCATGAGTCCGAGGGGCGGCTGCGCGGCGCGTTTGCCCAGGAAAGCCAAGGCATGTTTAAAGCTCCAGTAGGTATCTGGGAACTCCGGGTAGATGAGGAGGGCGTTCATTCAGTCCCTTTAGAGCCTGGAAGCGCTAAAGGCTCTAGCGGAAGAAGGAAGCGGGTGAGTTTGATGACGAAGATCCGGGCCGTGTTCCCCACCGACGGAAACAAGTGCGGCCAGCTCACGCAGGCTTCCTTCTCCCACAACCATTGTGGCACTGGCGTGGAGAAAAACTGAGCAATAGGGATCATTTCGGCTGTCCGGTACCTGGTGCCTTCTTGATTTCTTCATGAAACTCCGTGTCGCACCATTTCATCCAAGCCAGAGGAGAAAACTACCCTTATGCCTTCCGTAACTGGCCGAGCAATGCAGGTTCCCGCCAAAGGCGGAGCCTTTGAATTGGTGCAGAAAGAATATCCCGAGCCCGGGCCGGGCCACGTGCGCATACGCGTGCAGGCTTGCGGCGTTTGCCACAGCGATTCGATTACCAAGTTTGGCATCTTCCCCATTGCGTTTCCTCGCGTGCCGGGGCATGAGGTCGCCGGTGTAGTGGATGCCGTGGGCGCCGATGTGCCGCTCTTTAAGGCGGGGCAGCGTGTGGGGCTGGGATGGCATGGCGGCCACTGCAACTATTGCACGCCCTGCCGGCGCGGCGACTTTATTTTGTGCGAGAACGCGCAGATCTCCGGAATCACCTTCGACGGTGGTTATGCCGATTACGTGATTGCTCCGGCGAACGCGCTGGCGCTGATTCCCGACGATCTATCGGACGTGGACGCGGCGCCGCTGTTGTGCGCGGGCGTGACCACGTACAACAGCCTGCGCCACAGCGGAGCGAAGGCGGGCGACCTGGTGGCGATCCTGGGCATTGGCGGGCTGGGGCACCTGGGAGTGCAGTACGCGGCAAAGAGCGGCTACCGCACAGTGGCCATTGCGCGCGGAGCGGGCAAGGCTCCGCTGGCAAAGGATTTGGGCGCGCACATCTACATCGACAGCACCGCGCACGATTTTGCGGCGGAACTGCAGAAGCTGGGCGGAGCGGCGGTGATTCTTTCCACCCTGACTAACGCCGAGAGCCTGACGCAGGCAGTGAATGGGCTTGGACCGAACGGAAAGCTGATCGTTGTCGGCGTTCCGGACAAGCCGTTTGAGGCAAACGCGATCCCGCTGGTGATGGGAAACCGGACGATTGCCGGCTGGGCGTCGGGCACGGGGATGGATTCAGAAGATACGCTGAACTTCAGCGCGCTGGCGGACGTGAAGCCGATGACCGAGGTGTATCCGCTCCCACAGGCCGAAGAGGCATTTGACCGCATGATGAGCGGGAAGGCGCGGTTCCGCGTGGTGCTGACGACGGGAGCGTAATTTGCGCTTGCCCGTCTGGCGCGAGCCACCTGCTCGATGCCCTGCCGTGCAATTCCGACCTGATTATTGGGGAAATTAGAGGAGGGCTTCGTCGGTTCCGGCGAAGCCTCCGTTGGAGTCGCGAAGTTCATCGGTCGTGCGCAAGTCGCCTTCCGCATCGCCAAGGCAGACTTCGCCAAGACGCTCTTCCAACTTGTCCCATGGGTGCCGATTCAGGACTTCGTTGGTGATGCGCTCCGTTTCACTGGCCATCGTGTATTTTCTCCCTTGACGCTCTGTGTGGCGATGATTGATTTTTTGGGGGAAATGGAGCCGCGAGCATATTCGGGAAGATAGGGTCATGTTTCCCGTAAAGGAGGCAGGATCGGGCTTCTGCGCTCATTTTTGACTCGCGTTTCGTTGGTCGTTTCATTTCTCAAGGAGAAAAACTGTTCACAATTATACAACTTTGACGAAAATATCTTCCCTTAGCCGATTCGGTGCGGGCATCGCCGTAGCCCAGTGTGCTGTCTTCGGCTTACACGTGTAAGGTGGCCGACAGGGATCAGCAGGATTCAGCGCGCTGGCGGACGTGACGCCGATGATCGAGACGTATCCGCTCCCACAGGCCGAAGAAACGTTTGGCCACATGATGAGCGGGAAGGTGCTGTTCCGGGTGATGCTGAAGGTAGGGGCATAGCTAACGAGGTCCCCGAAGCTATAGCCCCGGAGACGCTCTCGGTTATCCATCCCACACAGACGTGCCAACCCGCTTGCCCATGAAAGACAGGCATGGTTGAGACTGCAGAGAGGTGTCGTGAACCTGGATCACTCATCGATGAGGAATCTTGTAGGCCGCGGAACCTTTCTTGCGGGACGTATGTTAACGGAAAACGCGGCGTTTCCAGATATATAGGGGCTTTCCGGCTGCCCCGCGGGAGCCTTGCCGAAAGTCTCATACAACCAATCGAAGTCGGGCCGGCTCATGACTTCATTGGCAATGCGTTCGATTTCGCTAGACACAGCTTTCCCCTCCTCTTGCAAACAGACGACCAGAAAAAATCTCTGTCCCGAAGCGTAGGGGGAATAGCTTCAGGAAGAGAACCGAGTGACAACAAGTTCAACAAGACACACGAAAACCCACGATGTTATGGAGTGCAACCTTATGTATCTCATTTCCCGGAGAGAAAGAACTGTGCAATATCGAACACTTTTTAGAAATGTTTTCAAACTCCTTCTCAAATCCACCAAATATCCACCAAGAGCGGCGATTCTCGGCGGGATAGGCAGTGGAATTCTCGCGCTGTGCGGCCTGCGAGGGCCGCGGCGGCGATGCACTCAGCCGAATGAAACAGGTGCGGGAGTTGAGCCAGACGCGTCAATTTCCTCGCTATGGCTGTCATGTCCATTTTTCGTTGTCTCAGTAGAAACCAATGAGGTCGTTCGCGGCTCGCTCAGTGAAATTGGCAAATAACCTGTAACCTCTTCGGTGCTCCTCGCTGCGCAATCGCGCGCTTTGCCTTAAACTTGTCGGATGGAAGAGTTCAGTCGTATTCAGCGGCTCCCGCCGTATGTGTTCAACATTACGGGGGAGATGAAGGTATCGGCTCGCCGGCTTGGCGAGGACATTATCGACTTCGGCATGGGTAACCCCGACGGGGCGACGCCCAGGCATATCGTAGACAAGCTGGTGGAGGCGGCACTGAAGCCCGCGACGCACCGCTATTCGGTTTCGCGGGGATTGCCGCGACTGCGCCGGGCGATTGCAACCTGGTATAAGACGCGCTACAACGTGGACCTCGATCCGGAGAGCGAGACGATCGTCACCATCGGGTCAAAAGAAGGGATTGCGCACCTGTGCCTGGCGATTCTGGATTCGCGGGACACGGTGCTGGTGCCCAACCCGAGTTATCCCATCCACATTTACGGGCCGGTGATTGCCGGGGCGCATGTGGTGAGTGTGCCGGTGCACGACCAAGGCAAGTTCCTCGCCCAGTTGGAGGACCTGATTCCGCGAATGGTGCCGCGGCCGAAGGCGCTGATTGTGAATTTCCCATCGAACCCGACCACCGAATGCGTGGAACTGCCGTTTCTGGCGCGGCTTGTGGAGTTGGCACGCGAGTACGGGTTCTACCTGATTCAGGACCTAGCATATGCGGATATTGCCTTCGACGGATACAAGCCGCCAAGCGTGCTTGAGGTTCCGGGGGCAAAGGATGTGGCTGTCGAGTTCTTTACCCTTTCCAAGTCGTACAACATGCCGGGATGGCGCGTGGGCTTCATGGTGGGCAACAAGGTGCTGGTGTCGGCGCTGGCGCGGCTGAAGAGCTACTTCGACTATGGGACATTTACGCCGATCCAGGTGGCGTCGATTGCCGCGCTGGAAGGGCCGCAGGATTGCGTGCACGAGATTTGCGAGATCTATCGCAGCCGGCGCAATGTGCTGGTTGAAGGGCTGAACAAGCTGGGCTGGCCGGTGGCGCTGCCCAAGGCGACCATGTTTGTGTGGGCGCAGATTCCGGAGCAGTATCGCAAGATGGGGTCGCTGGAATTTTCAAAGCTGCTGCTGAACGAGGCTAAGGTTGCTGTGTCGCCGGGGATCGGATTTGGGGACTATGGCGATGGACACGTGCGCTTCTCTCTGATTGAGAATGAGGAACGGACGCGGCAGGCGCTGCGGGGGATTAAACATATGCTGACGAAGGACGTCAGACAGATGGCGGTGGTCAGCGGCGTGTAGGCGGCTGGTTGCTCACCAGGAGCAGACATGTGTGATTCGCTCGGTATTTGAATCGGGAACGGTACGCCACGAGTGGGCATACAGAGAGAAGATTTGAATTCCGGATGGGCTCGGGCGTGTGTGGCCGTCGGTGCGAGAAACTGTGCACTTGCTCTTATTGAAACTGCTATTCTATGCGCGGCTCTATATGGCATCTTTGGCCCAGCACAAGAGAGATTGCATCCAATTTCTCGGGAACGATTTCGAGGATGTGCATCGCTGGCTGGATGCGTGTTTCACCCAATTTGGACCATACCATCGGCGTGTGAGGCACCATGACCGGGGAATACGTGAAGTTCGAGAAAAATTCGGTGACAAGGGCGCAATCGCCGCACTCATCCACATTCTCCGAGACTGTCGGCATGTGCCGTCAGAATCGGACTATCGTACCGGGTATGTGGACGCCCTTGGGCTCAAGAAGAACTGGTCAACTGCCGCGTACATCAAGTACACAGACAAGGATTTCGAGGACCTCGTGAGAGAACAGCTGAAACCCACCGGACTTGTGATGTGGGCGTTCCTGCGCTGGGAAGATGCGCGGAACTTCCTTAATGCTGTTACCCCCCTTTCGAGCGAGCAAATTGCAGAGCTCGAAGAAGCTTGGAAAGAATCGAGAAAGCGACTTGAAACCACGGCTTGGCCTCTGACGTCAGAGCGTCCGTTTACAGCCCTTGCCGAATTGCCAGATTTGCCGAAGGACTTGAGTGAGTATCTGAACACCACACTCGGCAAGGTTCAAGAGTCAAGGGGTGCAGAAGAGCGATTGGAGATGAGTGTCGGGTATGTGTCGATCGAGGCTCTGACGAACCCCTTGGTTTTCATAGACTATGAATTGCTTGAGGACTTAAAGCCCGAAATCGAAGGAACCTCTCCAATGGAAGTCGCTAGATTTGCGTTTCCTGAACAGGTCTCATTTCCGATAACTGTTGTGGGAGATCCAAGTCAGCAGACGGTGTCGTTCGTGTCTCGCCAAAAAGCAATGGCCGTCAGCCCAGTTCGCCTTCGGTCGACCCCAGAGGGCACGGAGGTTAGCTACGTGATTTCCGGGAATGCTTCAGGAATCGTCGTATCGGATGTTGCTGGTAGGCTTGTGCTCCGTAATGGAATCCATCGGGCGTACCTCCTTGCCCAGCTTGGTCTGAAAGAGGTCCCTTGTGTCTATGTCAAGGAAACCTCACCAATTCCGTTTATGAGCTCGCCGTACCCGGTATTTGCGCCGGGGGTCTTGCTACAACCACGGCAGCCATTGCTTATTGATTTCCTGCGCCCGGAGCTGTGTTTACAGGCCCAGTTGCGAAAGACCCAAAAAGTGATTCGCATCAGTTCCGACGAGACGATGATCCCGGTCGACTAAGGTATGATTCCCGATTTTTATGACGGTCAATTTCTCCCCGATGGTGACCATGACGCCACATGGATTGAAGTTCAGCAGAGGTTTGGTTCTGGGCAGTACAGGATGGATCTCTGTCAACAAATGAGCAAATTCATCCAAACAGCCCGTGGATGCGGATTTCGGTCTGTCTACATGTTTGGCTCTTTTATCAGCGGGAAGAATGAGCCAGGGGATATCGATCTCATGTGGGTGTATCGAGGTGCAGCATTTGAGTCATTAGGCCCGGAGTGCAAAGAACTGCTCAACTATGAGAAGATGAGGGCCCGTTGTGGCTGGGACATGTGGTGTTGCTCTGATGACCCGAATGCAGTAGCCTACCTGCTCGACGGTTGGCGGATGAATAAACAGAGGACGAAAAGGCGTGGTATTGTTAAAATCGATCTAGAACGATTTGAGGGGCTAATTCTATGACCGATCTGCAAGCATCGCGAGAATATCGGGCTGGGCTCCAACTCGCATTCGAAAGAGCCAAGCGGTGCCTTCCTGCGACCGAGGTGAGAACCGTCTCAGCGGGAATCGTCGCTGAGATTAGCAGGCTCGACAGGGAAATAGCGGACATGCAGTTTAAGGCCTTGATGGGGTGCGACGATGGCCTCCCGCTTGTCCCCCGCATCGTTCAGATGGTGCAGCACGCTTGCGCAAAGTTCGAACTTAAGGAAGTTCCCACAATTGGTGCGGGGCATGCGCCTCTGGGAGCGGACTGGACAACTCGCTTTCCGCTCACAACGCGGAACGGAGCCCTATCGACACTTGCTGCAACTCCTACCCTATCAATGGGTCCAGTTGTCGTACTGTGCTCAAAATAGACTGTATCTAGGTGACGAGAGCTGGTTGACGTAACCTTAGCCAGCCTTCTCGTCCAGCAGCTCGACATCACTGCCTGTGCGACAATCGATGCACCGGATGTTGCAAGCGCCTAGTGGAGGTCACCATGCAGTCGCCAACTGAACCGGAGCATACTCATTTGGTCCCAACCTCACTGGCTGGAAGTCCGCCGGTCAAGCGTCGCTTTGGCGGCGTGTTGCTCTCCATTGCCGCGCACGGCGGCATTCTGGCTCTGGCGCTGTGGGCTGGCACCGCGGCTGGAACCAGGGTGGTTGCGCCCACTTCTTTTCGTGTGATTACGCTGGTGGAAACTTCAGGCGGGTCCCATGCGGTGAAGTTCCTGCTGCCACCGATGGATACCTCCGCGCGCATCCAGGATCCTGACCATTCACCAGATGTCGTCCGCAAGACGGTTGTTCCTGTGGAACATACGCATCCCAAGGTGTCTGGCGGGGGCGCGCCCAAAACGCCGCACGCGGGAGATGGAAGCGGACAGGCGTTGACCGGGAACGGGAGCGATGCCGAAGACGTGCATCCGGGATTCCCGATTTTCTCGCCACATCCGCCAGTGCATGACCGTTCGCTGCTGCCGTCTAATGAACAAAAAGTCGTGGTGGACGTGAAGGTGGACGCACTGGGCCAGGTGGTAAGCGAGACCCTGGTAAAGAGCGTGAGCGCCAAGCTGGACAAGCTTTGCCTGGACGTTGTGTGGACGTGGCGTTTTCAGCCGGCCACGATAAATGGCAAGCCGATTCCGTCCGAAGCGGAGTTGATCTTCCCCTTCACGCCGAGCTACCCGATCAGCGGCGCATAAGAAAGAATTCGTCGCAGCGCTACGGGCAACCAACACTATTGGACACACTATTGCACAAGCGAGACCGGGCGCTTGGGATCGATGCGGTCCGGGCCGTGGGATGTATACGCGAGAACGGGCGGCATCCGCATGGGCTCCGCAGGGACCGGCACCTTCTGGTTGAGAGCTTCGGCTGCTTTTGGGAGGGCGGCGAAGCAATCGGCGTCCAGCTTGCCGGAGCCTTCACGGGCCATGACTTCGATTGCCTGTTCGTGGCTGTAGCCGGTTCGGTAGGGGCGATCTTCAGTGAGCGCGCTGTATATGTCGGCGACAGCCAGAATTCGGGCTTCGAGCGGAAGGTCATCCGCGCGAAGGCCGTCCGGATATCCCGAGCCATCGAGTCTTTCGTGATGGGCGCCGGCAATGAAGGCCAGCTCGCGGAACTGCTGCACGCGCCGCAGAATGGAGGCGGTCAGGCCGGAATGCTCGCGCATGATAGACCACTCATCGGCGTCGAGGTGGCTGGGTTTGTCAAGGATGGAGTTGGGCACGCGAAGCTTTCCGAGATCGTGCAGGAGCGCTGCGCGACGCAGCAACTGTTTCCGCTCAGGCTTGAGTTCCATCACGTCGCCGACGGCAGAGGCAACGCTGGTGACGCCGACGGAATGGCTGAAGGTGAAGTGAGATTTGGCATCGACCACTTCGGCAAATGCTTCACAGATGGAGTCAATATGCGAGTGACTGGTGCCGGCAATTTGCGGAGGCGCAAGGTCGAGCACGGCGGACCGGGCAAATCGCTGCGACTCCACAGCAGATTCGGCAGAGTTGCGTAGACAGTGCATCCACAAGGCGCCCTTTCGGTGGAGCGACTCGGCGGCTTTCACGACCTCGGGATCGAACCAGCGTCCGCTGCGCTGGCGCAAAACCTGCATGGCCATAGCGGGGCTTCGCTCAAGGGCGAAGACGTCAAGATGCTGCGCGACGGCCATGACCCGGGCGAGGGGAGAGATGGCGGTTCCGGTGGAACGCTCCGGATAGCCGCCGCCGTCCCAGTGTTCATCGAGGGCGCGGACGGCCAGCGCGGTTTGCTCGCTCAAGCCGATCTTGCGCACGATGCTGGCGCCGCGGTCGCAGCGCATCTGAATCATTTCGCGGTTGTTGGTGTGCTGTGTGAGCACGATTCTGACCATGCGCCCGACCTTGCGGAGTGGTCCCTCATTGGGCAGGACGCTGTTCCACAAGAGGCGCACGGCGGAAAGGCTTGGCTGATGCGGGCGGGTCCAGTCTTCCAGCTTTACGCAGGATTTGATCAGGCGGTCGTCGCCACCGCCGATGATCTGACACATGCGCGCGGCGTTGCTGCTGCAGCCAACATCTTTCAAGAGCAGGGCATGATAGAGGTCGGCGAGCTCGAAATCGGAGAAGCCGAGTTCGCTGCCCATGCGCATGCCCAACAGGCAACAACGCAGCGCATGTCCGGGAACCGCGCCCTCGGTGAGATCAAGAGCAAAGGACAGCGCCGAAATGATTTCAGCGAACGAGGGGGAAAGGGAATCCACCGCAGTTGGTTCGACGATTGAGTTTTGGCGGTTGATTCCTGGCAATTGGATATCCCCTAAGCAGAACGACCCGTTTGCTGATCGAGAATCCAGATTATGGGGACTGCGGGAGCAAGGCGATAACACTTTCAGCAACGCGGTAGCACTTTAGCGGCACGGTTAGCGGACATAACGGTTCGACCGATACCGGCCCAGGGAATTCCCTAGTGCATGCCGCCACCACCGGGAGCGGCGCCGGGCTTGTTCTTGCTCAGCAGGAACGCCAGGAATACCAGAAAGATAGACATGTAAGACAGTTCCATGTAGACATCCTGGTAGCCCTGCACGCCGGCCTGCTGGTTGAGCTGGTTATAAATGCTGGCAATGGCCAGTCCTGCGCCGTTGGGGCCACCGAAGCTGCTGCCGAAGAAGCCCGTCAGCGCATTCACATGCTGCTGGTAGCCGATGGAAGCGGGGCCCATGGTGCTTTGCAGATGCTGCTCGTGCCACATGGAGCGGCTGGTGACCTGGGCGTTGGTGAGCGCGATAAGGATGCTGCCGCCGATGTTACGGGCAAAGTTGATGAGGCCGGCGACCTGGTTCGAGTCCTCTTTGGGCATGCCGACGTAGGCCGCCGTGGTGATGGAAATGAAGCAGAAGGGAAGCGGGATCATTTGCACGACGCGCAGCCAGGAGGCCTGCGCAAAGGTCATGTTGAGCGTCGTGACCTCGGCGGCAATGCGGAAGGTGACGATGAAGAGGATGAATCCAACGGCGGTAAGGTAGCGCGCGGCAACTTTGCTGGTGGCAATGCCGGCCAGGGGCATTACGAAGAGCAGGGTGAATCCGCCGCCGGTAAGGGCGAGACCGGTTGTGGTCGCGGTCCAGCCGAGAAGCTGCTGCATGAACTCAGGCTGAAGCACGGTGTTGGCGTTGAGCACGCCGCCGACCAGCATCATAAGAAAACAACAAATGGCGAAGTTCTTATAGCGGAAGACTCTGAGGTTGATGAGGGGGTCTTTTTGCCGCCACTCCCACCAGACAAGCGCGACCATGCCGGCGATAAAGAGGAAGGCGAAGAAGCAGATGAAGTTGGATGCGAACCAGTCATTCTCCTCGCCCTTGTCGAGCATGATCTGCATGCCGCCCATGGCGATGGTGAGGAAGGCCAGGCCGACGTAATCCATCTTGAAGAAGCGAGAACGATCGGCTTTGATCCACGGGGGATCTTCAACGAGCCGGGTAACCAGGATGAAGGCAAGAATGCCGACGGGGATATTGATGTAGAAGATCCAGCGCCACGAGAAATTGTCGGTGATCCATCCGCCGAGGGTGGGACCGATGGATGGTGCGAGCACGGCAACGAGGCCGTAGAGCGCGAAGGCCTGGCCGCGTTTTTGGGGCTCGAAAGAATCGGCCATGATGGCCTGGGCCATGGGTTGCAGTCCGCCGCCCCCAGCGCCCTGCAAAACGCGGAAGAGAAGCAGCAGGGGGAGCGATGGCGCCGCGCCGCAAAGGAAACTGGAGACGGTGAAGATGACGATGCAGAGGACAAAGAAATTGCGACGGCCGAGGACGCTTGAGGCCCATCCGCCCAGAGGAAGCACGATGGCGTTGGAGACCAGGTAGCTGGTGAGAACCCAGGTGCCTTCATCCGTGCTGGCGCCGAGCGAGCCGGCGATGTGGGGCAAAGCCACATTGGCGATGGAGGTATCGAGGACCTCCATGAATGCGGCAAGGGCAACGGTCATGGCGATCAGCCAGGGATTGACCCTTGGCTTCCAGGCGGTATGGAGCGACAGATTCGGATTGTCAACCTGCCGGACGGCGGGTGCTGCACCGGACATCGCCGGCGCAGCGGGTTGCAATTCGGGCAAAGGGCTCTCCTAAGAGTTTGGTGCTGTTTTTCGATTCGCATTCCGGGTGAAATGTGGCCGGGGAGCGTTTAGCTGAAGAACAAGTTCAACGTGCTTTTAAGTAGATTCGGCTAGGCCGCTCTGGGGTTCATGGAATCGGCAAGACTGGGCGACGAGAATTCGGGCGCGCGCATCTGAAGCGTATGTCAGGTAAAGTCTTCCAATTTCAGGAAAATCTTAGTATCTTCAAAAAGCGAAAGGGCTTGCCGATCGGCGCGCAAATCGTCATTCGGTCCCCGAGAGCAAACACCGGATGAACCCTGCCAAGCTTCCCGCATCCACAATGGTCGAGCGCCTGCCCTGGCCGTTGCGCGCCCTGCTGGGTTTTTGCGCTGCGTGCCTGGGCGCGGGAATAGCTTATTGGATTCCCCCTTTCCGCGCCTTTCCGCTGCTTCTGGCCTTTCCGACGGTGATTTTGAGCTGCTGGTTCCTGGGGATGTGGGGCGGTGCATTCTGCGCGCTGGCGGAAATCTTCCTGGTAGATTCATTCCTGACCAAGGCGCAGTTCCGGTTTTCGATTGGAAATGCAACCGAGGAATTGCGTCTTGCGGTTTTTGTTTCCATCACGCTCAGCCTGGGCTGGGGGATACGGCGGTTATCGCGGGAACGGGCCCAACTAAGCACCCAGGAGTTGGAGCAAAGACTGATGCGGGCGAACGCGGAGCGGCAGCTGGCGGAAGAGCGCGCCGCGGCCAGCGATGCGTTGCGCGATCGGGATGCGATGCTGCAGATTGCGCTTGAAGCCAACGGCATGGCTCTGTGGGTGTGGGATTTGAAACAGGGCACGATCCACTGGTCAGAGGAGAAGTACCGGATGATCGGGCTTGAGCCGGGGTCTGTGCCGCCAGCAACGGAAGTCTGGCTGGCGGCGGTTCACCCGGAAGACTCGGAAGCGGTGAGGAAGTCCGTGATGGCAGCCCGGGACGGCGTAGCCGCGGATTACCACAATCAATATCGCGTGGTGTGGCCGGATGGTTCAGTGCATTGGCTGGAGTCGCAGGGAAAATGTCAGCGTGACGCCGCCGGGCAGGTAGAGCGCATTGTGGGTGTGGTGGCGGACGTGACGCTTCGCAAGCGAACCGAAGATGCGCTGCTGCGTACCGAAAAGCTGGCCATCGCGGGACGCCTTGCGGCCTCCATCGCGCATGAGATCAATAATCCGCTCGAGGCGGTTTCAAACTTACTGTTCCTGGTGACGCTGGCCGAGACGGCGGAAACCGCACAGGAACACGCTCATCATGCATTGGAGCAACTGATGCGGGTTTCGCTGATTACGCAGCAGACGCTCAAGTTCCATCGCCAGGCGGGCTCGCCGAAGAGCACTCGGCTTTCAGAGGTTCTGGAATCGGTGCTGGCGCTGTTTCGCAGCAAGCTGGTGGCGTCGGATATCGCGGTGGAGGTGCGAGCGGCGCGCGAGATGAGCGTGGACTGCATGCCAAGCGAGACGCAGCAGATCTTCGCGAACCTGGTAGCGAACGCCATTGATGCGATGCCGCAAGGCGGCCGGCTAGTGGTACGTCTCAGGCCCTCTCAAAGTTGGCGCGACGCGAAGATCGCCGGTATGCGGATTACGTTTGTCGACTCAGGTGTGGGCATGAGCCGGGCGACCATGCGGCGCATCTTCGAGCCGTTTTTCACCACCAAGATGGAGACAGGGACCGGGTTGGGCATGTGGGTTGTGGCGCAACTGGTGGAGCGGCACCATGGCGAGGTGCGGGTATGGAGCACGCAGCGCAAAGGGCGAAGCGGTACGTCGTTCTCCGTCTTTCTTCCGTTTCAGGATGCCGCGGAGAGCAACGGGGCTGCGGACGGGGTGACTTCAAAAACCGGCGAGGAAGCAGCAGTCTCCGCGGGGTAAGATCAGCGGGCGACTCCGGTGTGCGAGCCTACTGCGCGGGTTCCGATTCGAAGTTGAGCGGGCTCCTGGCATCGGAACGGCGGAGTCGGCGAAATTTCCAGATGCCATAACCCAGGCCGGCCACAGCTACAGCCAGAAACATCCAAAGCAGCGGGGCCGACCATTTTCCGAGTTCCTGGTTATAGAGACGAACCACATGGCGTCCGTACGCCACGGCAAGCCAACTCACCAGCGAGTAGCGCAGGATGCGCGCCGCTGAATACGCGGCCAGAAAGCGGCCGCGCGAGACGCCAAGAGCGCCCGACGCAAGGATGAACGGCGAAAGCGGAATGGGCGGAGGCAGTACGGCTGGGAGAAAGACTGCGAGGACCGGATGGTCACCGACCCAAACATTGACACGCTTCAGCATGCGTGGCGACATCCAGCGGCTCATGGCCGCTTCCCCGCCCTTCTTGCCCAAATGCCAGGTGGTGTACCCACCGATGATGCTGCCGGCGATGGCGCACGCGGTCAGCAGCCAGGGATTCCCGCTGTGCGAGACGAGCAGGAGCAGCAGCAGGTCCGTACTTCCGGGAATGGGCAGCGGAATGATTGAGGAGTCAACTATGGCGACCGCAAACAAGCCGACCGGGCCCAGGCGTACGAGCCAGTGGGGTATCAACGAGTGGTGTGCGCGGGCGGCCGGTGCTGGGGCGAAAATATTCACTAAGTGGTTTGACGCAACTTGCGACCCCCGAGACGTATGGCGGTCCGGTTCGACCGGGCCGAGCTATGCAGAACGCCTTGCCTGAACAAGGGTCCGCGACCTGCAAGCCAGCGTAAATGTAACATAGGAAGGATTGGTAGAACTGGACAGAACAGGACAGAAAAAAAGGACTTCCCCATGGCAACTGCCCCCATTACTTCACGGCTCACGCTGAGCCATCTTGCTCCCGGCGCGCTTCAATCTGAAATTCGCGCCATGTCCGTTGCCTGCGACCAGATGGGCGGCATCAACCTAGCGCAGGGTGTGTGCGACACGCCGGTTCCGGCGGTAGTGGAAGAAGCGGCCATCCAGGCCATCCGCGACGGCCACAACATCTACACGCGTCTCGACGGCATTGCGCGGCTGCGCAACGCCATCGCCGCCAAGCAGCAACGTGACTACGCGCTCAACTACAACCCGGAGACCGAAGTCCTGGTCGCCTCCGGTGCGACCGGTGGATTTCATGCGGCCTGCATGGCGCTGCTGAACCCCGGCGACGAGGTGCTGCTGTTTGAGCCCTTCTATGGCTACCATGTGTCTACACTCAGTTCGCTGCGTGTAAAGCCAGTCTTCGTCCCGCTGGCCGAGCCGGTGTTTGCCCTTGACACCGCAGCACTACGCGCCGCCATTACGCCTAAGACGCGCGCCATCGTAATCAATACCCCGGCGAACCCCAGCGGCAAGATCTTCTCCCGCACTGAACTTGAAGTGATTGCGGAAGTGGCGCAGGCGCATGACCTTTTTGTTTTTACCGATGAGATCTACGAATACTTTGTCTATGACGGGCAGCGCCATGTCAGTCCCGCCACATTGCCCGGCATGCGCGAGCGCACCATTACGCTCTCGGGCTTTTCCAAGACGTTCAGCGTCACCGGTTGGCGCCTGGGATATGTGACCGCGGATGCTCGCTGGCTGCCAGCTATGAATTACTTCCACGACCTGACGTACGTCTGCGCGCCCAGCGCCCTGCAGCACGGCGCAGCGGCCGGCCTGGAGCAGCTTCCGCCCAGCTTCTATACGCAGTTGGCCGCCGACCACCAGGACAAGCGCACCCGCATCCTGGGCGCGCTGACGGATGCCGGACTCACGCCGACGACCCCGGCGGGCGCCTATTATGTGCTGGCCGACTCGACTAATCTGCCCGGTAAGAACGCCGCAGAGAAGGCGCGGAATCTGCTGGCCACCACCGGCGTGGCCGCCGTGGCTGGGAGCGCATTTTTCCGTCCCGGACGCGGCGAGAACCTGCTGCGATTCTGCTTTGCCAAGAAGGATGAAGACCTGGATGAGGCCTGCCGGCGGCTGCGGACAATGTGAAGATGACAGGCGCCGATGCAGTCGTGAGATTGAGGCGACGACCCCATTTTTGCACAGTCGCTGCTCCAAATCCGGTGCGTTCCGCTCCCATAACCAGCGTGGTTGTAAGTACAAGACAAGCCCAACCGAGAAATCCACCAAATCGGCTAAGATTCCCAAATGTTCCACAGATAGGGCAAGTGCTATGCTTCAGGTTCTTCGCAAGAGAGGGCATATTGGCAGGGTCTGAAGAGGACGCCAAACTGAATGAATTGCGTCAGGCAGGGGTCTGCCCAAATTGCGGGCGCTTAATTCCGGAGGGTAAGGCCGTTGCACGAGGTCCCGGATTGTTTTGCAGTCTGGAGTGCGTTGCTCTTTTTCACGACGCAGAGTTTAGGGAAAGAGCGCGGCGGCTGGCGTCCGCGCCCAAGAATTAGGAAATAGTGGAGGAAGATTTGGGTTATCAACCATTGTTCCCCGAGCGTCTGCCAACTGGAGAGGGCATTTTGCCGTCACAGGAGATACTCCATTTCGTCCAGACCGGGATAATTCGTTCTGATCGAGAAATCGGGGAAGAGCAGATTCAACCCGCAAGCATTGATCTCCGTCTATCCCGCGAGGCTTACCGCGTTCGCGCGAGCTTCTTACCCGGCAGGTCTACGACTCTTCTCACCAAGGCGACCGACAAAGGGTTGCTCACCGGGAAAATGGACCTCTCAGAACCAACGCTTCTAGAAGTCGGCGTGATTTACATCATTCCGCTCATGGAGAGCCTTGAGCTTCCTTCAGACGTTTTCGGGATCGCAAACCCTAAGAGTACGACGGGACGACTTGATATATTTACCCGCCTAATTACCGAGCATGGTGATGAATTTGAGCGCGTACGTAAAGGCTATCGGGGACGTTTGTACATCGAGGTAATTTCCCAATCCTTTCCGATCTTAGTCCAGGCAGGAATGACTTTAAATCAACTCAGGTTCGGACGGGGCAAATTCATGGCTGCCGGAGACGCAAAGCTCAAGCAGTTAGATCACGACGCGCAACTGATTGATGCCGACGATAACGTTGAGAGGTTCAATATTGACCGTGGCCTTCGCGTAACAGTTGATCTCGGGGGAAACGGGTCTGAAGTGGTCGCGTATCAAGCAAACCGTTACGCAGCCCCGATCGATCTCGGCAAAATCAACCACTATGATGTAGCGGATTTCTGGAGGCCAATCTACAAGAATGACAAGCGTCAATACATTCTTGAGCCGGGAGAGTTTTATATCTTGGCTTCCAAAGAGCGAATTCGTGTTCCGGCGGACTTAGCTGCCGAAATGCTGCCTTATGATCTGGCGACGCAAGAATTTCGCGTCCACTATGCAGGATTCTTTGATCCGGGGTTTGGCTATGGAAAGGATGGCGAGATCCCAGGAACAAGGGCAGTTCTGGAAGTTCGCGCGAACGAGATGCCGATCCTTCTCGAAGATGAGCAGTTTGTCGGACGCTTGAATTACTACAATATGTCCGCGAAGCCAAGCAAGGTGTACGGTGGAACCATTGGCTCCAATTACCAACAGCAGGGACTTGCACTTGCAAAGCAATTTAAGCGTGAACAACAGCTCTCTTCGGGAGCCACTCCGACCTCGAATGCCGGTTCAAAATTGGCTGACCCCCAAGGAAATCGAAATCCCCAGGCGCACATGGAATTGAACGACAAGGAATACTCTCTCCTTGGAATAGCATTCCCGGGCATGGGCGAACAAGACGCCATTGCACATGATTGATAAGGGCGGTGAACTACCTTCGGTTCACCGTCCTTTCGACTCCGCTTTCACCCTAGTCCATTCTTTCTTGAGGTACCTTCCAGTACCATCGCGGAGTTCGATCAATGCCGAGTCAAGCTCCTCAACGATGGCCACTTGGTCCGACAACGCACATGCGCGAATAGCAATCGATTTTATGTTTTGGTCCTCCGCGTCGGAGGGATTTAGATGCAAGGTGATTTGATGAAGCAGTGTGTCCCGCTGCAACAACAAATCTTCCGCTTTTTCCGAATGGTTTGCTCGATGTGACAAACGTGCTGTTACCGCAATGAATTCCGATACCTTGTCTCGCAAGGAGTCGATCCATTTCAACCGCGATGTCGTCACCGTGTTTACGAAAACTGTCCGCTTATTGCTTCGCAAACTGTAGATTAGATTCGCAACGCTCACGACGAACGTGACTGCGATCCCGCTAATGGCAATTACGTCATTGGATCCCGTTGTCGGACACCTCGAAGTTAGCCTGCACCAAAGAATTCTGGCGAGTGATTATGCAACGGCGTTGGTGGCGCTGCGGAGCGTTACCGCAGTGAGGCCAAGATCGCCAGGTTCACACCCACCATCACCAGGGCCGCGCCGGGGATGAGCAGGAGAGCCTTCTTCAGCCGTAGCGGATCGCCGCCCGCAATGGCGCCGATCAAGCGCGAACTCACCGCCAGGCCAGCCCATCCGCACGTAATTACGAAGCCGATCGCCGTCCCGCTCATGCGAGGAAAAGCGTTGCCGACCATCGCCAGTGTCGTGGGAAATACCGGCGCCATCGCCAACCCGGCAATGAACACCAGCACAGCCGCCATCGTCGGCTTGCTGGTTCTCAGCATCAGGAACGTCGTCACCGCCATGGCGATGGAGGCCGCCAGCGTCACGGTTACCGCGGGCACGTGAATCAAAATCGGCGACACTCCCACGCGGCCAACCAATAATCCCAGCGCAAACCCGAGCGAAAGAATGTTCAGCGCTCGAGACTCCGGAATCCCTTGGGCAATCAGGTGGCGTGGCAGCCAGTTCCATACGCCCACCTCGCACGACACGTAAAGAAACAAAAGCAAGCCAAGCAGAAACAGCAGAGGACGGCCAAGAATAGGGCCTGCATCGGCCAGCACAAAACCCGCGGCCCCGCTCGGCGCGGGCATGCTAGTCGCCGCCTGGATCGCAAGCGCCACCACCGTAAGCGATGCAACGGTATAGCAGAGGCGGACCCAATTTTTCGTGAACAGATTCGCGGAAATGAACGGCGTGGCCAGGCCGCCCAGTCCAAAAAAGAGATTCACCAGGTTCAGTGCTGTGGCGCGATGCGCCTCGCTTACTCCGCTCACCAGCGCATTCGCGCCGGTCACTACGATTCCGCCGCCCACACCCAGCAGGAACAGCAGAAAGACGACGCTGCCAAACCCCCTGGACCGCGGAAGCCAGAAGAGTGCAACCACGATGAAGGCGAGTCCAAGCATGAGGCCCACTTTGTCGCCCTGGGTATCAAGCAGCGGCCCCACGCCAAGAGAGGCAATCATGAGTCCGAGGGCTTGTGCAAAGGCGATGGTCCCATTCTGCGAAGGTGTTAGATGGAACCGTTCGGAAAGATCGGGAAGGATGGTACCCAGCATGGCGGCGATCATTCCGTAGACAAAGATCGCGAGGATGGCGGCAAAGATCAACATGCGGCGGAACTCCCTTTACTCAAAGGTTCTTTGGGCTCGACGGGCCATTGTAGCGCCCCGCGCCTTAACCCGACCAATGCAGTCTTCCCAATGAACTGCGGGCTGATCGTGCGCCCGCTCCAGTAGACTGGAATGGCAATGCATCAAGCGCACAAATTCAGCAGTTCCGTGCGAGCGACCGCGCTCACTGCATGCCTCGCCGTTTGCCTTGTCGTAACCGGATGCGGAACTCCGGGAGCGCCCATGCCGCCCTCGCTTAACCTGCCTGATCCGGTGAGCAACCTGACGGCCGTTCGCACCGGCAACGAGGTTTTGCTTACCTGGAAGATGCCAAAGAAGAGCACCGACAAGCTGCTGCTGCGGGGCTTGATTCCGGTGCACGTATGCCGGAAGGAAGGCTCTGGACCTTGCGTGCCGGTTCCCGGCAATCTTGGTTTTCCACCTGAAGCGGCAGGTAGCTTTAAGGAGACATTGCCTCAGGCGCTTACAGCCGGTGAACCGCGTTCGCTCAGTTATTTTGTGGAGCTGCTCAACCGGAACGGGCGTTCCGCTGGCCTTTCAAATGCCGCGACGGTGCTGGCAGGGGAGGCGCCACCGGCGGTCGCCAACCTATCCGCAAACGTGGTCAAGGCGGGCGTGGTTCTGCACTGGACTCCAGAGCATCCCGGCGAAGCGATCCGGTTGCACCGCAAGCTGCTGACGCCGAAGGCCGAGGGCAAGCCGCAGAAAGAGCAAGGCCCGCTGGCGCCGACGCCGGAACCGGTAGAACGGAACTTGCTGGTGGATGCAGGATCGCAAGCAGGCACAGCCCCCGATCGTGCATTGGACCAGGACATTCGCTTTGGCCAGGTCTACGAGTATCGTGCGCAGCGGATTGAGCGCGTGACTGCGGATGGTCAGACGGTGGAGTTGGCCGGCCCGTTTTCCGAGCCGGTGCGGGTTGAGGCCAACGATATCTTTCCCCCGAATGTACCCACCGGGTTGGCCGCTGTGGCCACGCTGGCACAGGCTGGAGTTGAAACCGCAATCGACCTTAGCTGGCAGCCGGTGACCGACGCGGATCTCGCCGGGTATGCTGTCTACCGGAGCGAGGGCGATGGGCAGTGGCAGCGCATCTCTCCGGCTCAGCCGGTTGTGCCGCCAGGATTTCATGATGCGCAGGTGCAGCCGGGCCATACGTATCGCTATGCCGTCACCGCAATCGACCAGGGTGGGCATGAAAGCGGACGGTCGGCGGAGACCGAAGAGACGGTGCCCAACCCCTGATGGCCTGCGCACCCGCGAGGAGTTTTCCCGATGAAATATTGCCGCTTTCTGCTTGACGACCAACCCCACTACGGAACCGTGGAAGACCGCAACGGCGAGGCGTGGATCACCGATCTGGCGCACGCGCCGGAAGAAGACCTGGCCTTCAGGCTGGCGCATGCGCGCGCTGCTGTTCCGGCTCTCGATTTCGAGTCGCTCGCGTTTGAGCCGCTGCCACTCAACTCCGCGGAACTGCTTGCGCCGGTTACGCCGTCGAAGATCATCTGCGTGGGCCGCAACTACAGTGACCATGCCAAAGAGCTGGGCAATGAGGTTCCGACTGAGCCGCTGCTTTTCTTCAAGCCGCCTTCGTCGCTGCTCGCTCCGGGCGGGGTGGTGCGCATGCCCGCCGCCTCAAGCCGCGTCGACTTTGAAGGAGAGCTGGCGCTGGTGATTGGGAAGCGCGTGACGAAGTTCGCGGCGGGAGCGGACTGGCGGTCGTTGGTGCGCGGCTACACGCTGGCCAACGACGTAACCGCCCGCGACCTGCAAAAGAAAGAAGCTCAATGGACGCGTGCCAAGGGGTTCGATACGTTCTGCCCGGTTGGGCCCTTCGTCAGTGATGAAATCGATCCCGCTGCCGGCGTCGTCATCGAGACACGCGTGAATGGCGAACTGCGCCAGCATGGGTCGACGCTCGATTTCATCTTTGGTATTCCAGAATTGCTGGTTTACGTCAGCGCTGCCATCACGCTGCAACCGGGGGACCTGCTGCTGACGGGGACTCCCGCGGGCGTTGGGCCGCTAGCCGCTGGCGATCGTGTAGACGTTTCGGTCCCTGGACTTGGCGTGCTCGCAAATACTTTCCAGCCGGACGCGTGCTGACCACATCTCGAAAGAGATTTGCTGAGTTACTATATTGGCCATGTATTTTTCCGCGGCAGGATTCATCATCTTCCTTACGCTTTGTGCGTTCGTGGCCCTCATGGTGTTGCTTATCCGTCGACTGGCGCGCCCGGAGAATACCGCTGATTGGCCTGTGACCGAAGGAACAATCCAGTCAGTCCGCACAGTTGTTACTCGCGCGGAACGAATTCCCGGCTCGATGAATATCGGCGACTTCTTTTACACCGTCAACGATGAGTACCATTCCGGGAGGGTAACTATCTCCCGCTCGTTTTCTACTCACGACCATTCACCAGAAGAGCTGATTGACCAGAAGATCCAAGTGCGTTATAACCCACGGAAACCGGACAGGTTTTCCGTCCAGCAGGCGGAGCTGGGCGGCTTTCTTGTGGATCCGTATGATGAGGCTTTTGGGCAGGATATCGGTTTAATCGATCTGAATATCGATTAAGGCTTGCGAACGGGTCTCCTAATCTTCAGCAGACCTTGGGATGCCACGGATCATACCCCAAACGATCGCAATCCGTCGCGCCATTCTAGTCCACCCAGAGGGAAAACGGCGCCGTTCTTCGTGTCATGGAACCACTGTTCATCTTCCCGCATCCAAACAGCGGTACACTAAGTTCGAACGCGCTCGATGACCGTAGCGCCCTTCCCCAGGAGGAAATCATGCCGCAAAACCTACTCGAACAATTGCGCAAGTACACCGTGGTTGTGGCCGATACCGGCGACATTGAGGCGATGGAAAAGTTTCGCCCCCAGGACGCCACCACCAATCCGTCACTCATTACCACTGCGGCGCAGATGCCGCACTACCAGCCCATTGTCGATGGCGTGCTGAAGGATGCCCGCAACGAGCTGGGCGGAGGCGCAACCGACAAGGACGTGGCGAACCTTGCTTTCCAGCGCCTCGCCATTGCCTTCGGCAAAAAGATTCTCGCCATTGTTCCCGGACGCGTCTCGACTGAAGTGGACGCGCGCCTCTCCTACGACACCGAGGCCACCATCGCGCAGGGCCGCAAGATTATTGCCGAGTATGACCATGCCGGCATTGGACGCGAGCGCATCCTCATCAAGATCGCTTCCACGTGGGAAGGCATCCGCGCCGCGGAAGTGCTGGAGAAGGAAGGCATCCACTGCAACCTGACGCTGCTGTTCGGGCTGCACCAGGCTGTTGCCGCGGCCGATGCCGGCGTCACGCTGGTGTCGCCGTTTGTGGGCCGCATTCTCGACTGGTACAAGAAAGACACCGGCAAGGATTACAAGGGCGCCGACGATCCCGGTGTGCAATCGGTAACCAAGGTCTACAACTACTACAAGAAGTTCGGCTACAAGACGCTGGTCATGGGCGCCAGCTTCCGCAACATCGGCGAGATTGAAGAGCTGGCCGGCAGCGACCTGCTCACCATCTCGCCGCAACTGCTGGCAGAGCTCGAATCCACTGAAGGCGACCTGCCGCGCAAGCTCGATCCGGAAGCCGCCAAGACCATAACGATCGTGAAGATCGATGTGGACAAGGCGACGTTTGACGCGATGCACGCCGCGGATCGCATGGCCACAGACAAGCTGAAGGAAGGCATTGAAGGTTTCTCCGCAGCGCTGGTCAAGCTGGAAACGCTGCTGGCAAACCGGTTGGCGGAGATAGAGCAGCGTACGCCGCAAACAGTGTAAGCAGTTCACATTTCATGAGTCAGAGGGCAGCCTTCGCGGCTGCCCTTTGTCCTGGTGGACCGGTTCGCATTCGGTTCCGGAGAGATTCCTGTTTGCAATCGGCACACCCGTCTGCCAACAAATTTGGCGAACCCCTAGAAAACTCCGCAACCATTCCGATAATCTCAGTGTTACAGGAAGATAAACAGGCAGGCCCAGTCGCTTCCATCGTCGGCGACGCGCCAAGGCCTCACTCAGCAGAATGGCTGCGCAGGCAGTCGCGGGAGGTGTGTATGCAGACTCAGTCTCATCCGCTCGAACCGTTCTTCCAACATATGGTCCGCAACAGCTATGAAGGCAAGCTGGGCCTGAACGATCCAGATGTGACCGCGTATGTTGCCCGCCTGCTCTGCGAGTTCTCCGATACAGACAATCTCTACAGAGTGCGCGATGAGGAAGGCCGTCCCATCGCGGAGTTGACGGACATGATGCTGGCGGCCGACCCGGTTCATGGATCGGCGCCCTCGTTCGATGCCGAGCGCGCCGTGCGCAAGCACATTGGCGACTACTCGCTGTTCGTCGCGGGCATGTATCCGGAAGCCACCGGCTCGCCGCGGCGTCTTCGCCGTCATCAACCCAGCCTCGGGGAACTGATCCGTGCGGGCAAGGAGAGCTACTTCATCGTGAGCCAGTTCAATCTCTTCGAGTATGAGCAGGAAGCGCCGCTGTTCGCGCGGCTCTCCGACCGCTTCGAGCGCTGCATTCTTGGCCTTACGCTGGTGCGCGAAGAACTGGGCCCGCGCAAGCCGCTGATGCTCCCGCCCCGCGTCAATTAGGGCTCGCCGCTCCGCAATGCCTGCGGGTATGGCCTCTGTGTACAACTCCCCTGTTGCGAAGCTACTCTAAGCAGCAGGGATGTCTGCATGAGCGAATACGTAACTCTGGAAGCATCGGACGGCCACAAACTGAGTGCCTACGTGGCTCGGCCCGAAGGCGATCCGATTGCCGGATTAGTGGTCGTGCAGGAAATCTTCGGGGTCAAGCGCACATCCGCTCCGTTGCCGATGGTTACGCGAAAGACGGATTCCTGGCCATCGCTCCGGCCCTCTTCGACCGTATTCAACCAGGCGTCGAGCTCAAATACGAGGGCGAAGACTTGAAGACCGGCATGAGCCTGGCACAAAAACTGGTTCCCGACTTGGCACTGGCTGACATCGCGGCAGCGAGCGATTTCGCCTGCAGTTCCACGGGCAAGAAAATCGGCATCATCGGCTACTGCTACGGCGGCACCATGGCATGGTTAGCCGCAACCCGGCTTCATCCGGAAGCGGTGGTGGGCTACTACGGCGGTCAGATTGCGAAGCATATCGATGAAGAGCCGGCCGTCCCCGTGATGCTGCATTTCGGCAAGCAGGACGGCCACATTCCCGCTGCCGATGTTGAGAAGATTCGAGCCGCCCACCCTGACGTGGAAATCTACTGGTATGACGCCGGCCATGGCTTCAACTGCGAAGCCCGCGCCAGTTATAACGCCGCCGCAGCAAAGGAAGCACGCGAGCGCTCGCTGGACTTCCTCAAGAAGCATCTGACCTCAGAGAAAGTCGGCATCGCGTAGAGATTAAGTTTAGGTCGCATCAGCAATCGCCAGTTCCATCTCGCGCTCGATTTCTGTTGGGTCGTTGGGGTAGGGTATGGTCTTGCCCGTAAAGGCAAATCCGAGCCGCTTGTAGAATCGGATGGCGGACTCGTTTCTGCCGGTGACGGTCAGTTGCAGGCGGAGTGCGCCGCGTGACCGGGCCCAGCGAATCACCTCCTCCACCAGCAGCCGGCCCACGCCGAGTTGCCGGTGCGATGGCGCAACCCACATGGAAATGAGTTGCGCAGCGGCTAGGTTATCTTCGTGAAACAGGCAGCCGGCAATACCGCAAGGAGTTCCTTCGTCCATCGCCAGGTAGCCAATTCCTCTGCCGTTTTCCCAGCGGCGAATGCGCTCCAGCCAATCTGCATTCGTGAGTTGGGATTCCCACGCGTAGGTCGACCCAAAGGCGCCCGGCGAATCCAGAAGGGCGCGCAGGCGAACGGCCTTGAACTGGGTAATGCTGGCCGCGGTGATGGGCGAAAGCTCAATCATTTTCTTTCTGTCTCATTTTGCCCTGTCCTGTCGCAGCCCGGATGGACTATTATTGGCAATCTGCGAAGTTCGGGCAGGGCAGTCCTCCATTTTCAGAAGCCGGACAGGCGCAGAGCAAGCACACAATTCCGACCTGGAAGCCGATGCGGCCTTGCTGCCTTCATTGAATTGGACCGCTGTTTCACGATATCGACCCGCTGCCTGGCTTGGTTGTGCAGGCCTTAAGGGGCGGACAGGAACGAGGAGGGACCCATGAGAACTTCCGACACGATTGGATCAATACTGAAGAGCAAATCGGTAAACAAAGTCCTGTCCATAGCGCCAGAAGACTCGGTCTACGAAGCGATCGAAAAGATGGCTGAGTACGACGTGGGCGCCCTGCTGGTGCTTTCCAATAATCGGCTGGTGGGCATTCTGTCAGAGCGCGACTACACGCGCAAAGGCATCCTCATGGGCCATCCATCGCGGGAAACCCAGGTGGGCCAGATCATGACCCACCAGGTGGTTTTCGTGAGCCCGCGCCACACCGTGGATGAATGCATGGCGATGATGACCGAGCACCACATTCGCCACCTTCCGGTGCTGGAAGGCGAAAAAGTTGTCGGAGTCATTTCCATCGGCGACTTGGTGAAGTGGGTCATCAGCGGCCACGAGGAAACCATCCAGGCGCTGCAGGGCTACATTACGGGCGGGTATCCGGTCTAGCTTCCTTCGGGGTTCGGGTTTCCTGCGTCCCTAGCAGATGCGCGGCAACTGCTCGCCGATCTGCTGCGCAATCACGCGGTTCGCGCCCATCGCCGTTCGCGCCACCAGCATTCGCGGATGCTCGGCGGTAACGCGGCCGATGATGGCGGCGTCGCGGCCCAGCGGATGAGCCTTGAGGACAGCGAGTACTTTTTCCGCCGCATCCGGCGCGACAAAGAACACCGCCTTGCCCTCATTCGCCACATATACCGGATCCAGGCCGAGCAACTCGCATGCCGACTGCACTTCGATCCGCACCGGCAGTTTTGCCTCATCAATCGCAATGCCGACGCCGGACGCAAGCGCAATCTCAGTCAGCGTGGAAGAGAGGCCGCCGCGTGTGGGGTCGCGCATGGCGTGTACGTCGGGGCCAGCCGCATCCAGCACATCGGAGATCATGCCGTTGAGCGCTGCGCAATCGGAGCGGATCTGGCTTTCAAATTCAAGGCCCTCGCGCACGCTCATGATGGCCATGCCGTGGTCGCCGATGGTTCCGGAAACCAGCACCGCGTCTCCCACCTGCGCGCGATGCGGACCAACTTGTATGCCCTCGCGAAGCACGCCGATCCCAGCCGTGTTGATGTAGCAGCCGTCGCCGTGTCCGCGCTCGACCACCTTGGTGTCGCCGGTTACAATCTGCACGCCCGCGGTTGCCGCGGCCTTCGCCATCGCGTTCACAATCGCAGCCAGTTGGGCCAGTGGAAAGCCTTCTTCCAGGATGAAGCTTGCACTTAGATATTTGGGGATTGCGCCGGAGACGGTCAAGTCGTTGACCGTGCCGTTGACTGCCAGCTCGCCGATGGATCCGCCGGGGAAAAACAGAGGCTGCACGACGAAGGAATCGGTGCTCATGGCAATGCGTCCGCTGGCCAGATTCAGCACGGCTGCGTCGCCCAGATTCTCAAGTGCTGCATTGCGGAAGGCTGGGAGGAACAGGTGCTCCACTAACTCGTTGCCCAGCTTGCCGCCGCCGCCGTGGCCCATCACGATGGTTGGATAACCTACTAAGGGAAGCGGGCAGGACCAGTTTGAAAAATCGGGGGATTCGGAAATTGCGTTTGAATTACTCATGCTGAAATGACTTTCCCGTCCGGTCGGATCCCTGAGCCGAACTGCCCGCCGCTTTCTCGGAACTTTAACGCCTCAGCCCCGACATAGGCGTAAATCTCGGACTCATATCGAAGGGCTTTTTTGATATAGCGGAACATTGCTTCGGCCCAATTCAGAAACTCCGTGCTCTTCGGTACAAATTGCAGATTCTTTACGACGTCTTTCTGATACCAAACCCGACCGATAATCAACGCCGCTCCGTCAACCTTACAAGCCGAAAACTCAATCCCCTCGGAATCCGAATCGATGACCCACCAATTTGGCTTGGGATAATAATTGCGCGCTAAACGATTGATGCTCGGTGCGAGATAGTATCGACTTAACAAACTCACAGGTTCCATCGTTCCGCTCTCAGCCACTTGGAATGGTCTCTCCACCTCAACCAAATCGCGTTCCGGTGAATAATCAACCAGAAGCTTTGCCTCGAACCGACTTCGCAACTCGTCGACCAACTTATTCGCCTCAGAAGGAAGAAGAAAGAACCTTAGCTGTCGCCCCATAACCTGATTATCGCCCCGTTCTGTGTCAGTCGGTCTGGGGCCACCGTTCATGGTTCATGTGCCGAACCCCTCAATGAGCGATCGCACTTCCCGCACCGGCCAACTCTTCGACAGAAATAAACCGCCCATAGTTGTAATAAGCAGCGCAGGCACCCTCGCTTGAAACCATTGTTGCTCCCAGTGGATGCCGCGGCGTGCATTCCTTGCCAAACGCCGCGCACTCGGCCGGCTTGATGGCTCCGCGCAGCACGTCCCCCGCACGGCATAACGGCGACTCCTCCGTATGAATCCCCGAAATCTGGAAACGCTCTTCCGCGTCGAATTCGCGATACGCCTCACTCAGCCGCCAGCCGCTTTTCGGAATCACGCCAATGCCGCGCCATGCCCGGTCCGTCACCTCGAAAACTTCGGCCAGCATCTTCTGCGCCGCGCGGTTGCCGTCATAGGTCACAATGCGCTCATAGGCATTTTCAACTACGTGCTTGCCGGCCTCGAGTTGCACCACCGCGCGCCGAATCCCATCCAGCAGATCCAGCGGTTCAAACCCCGTCACCACCAGCGGAATCCCAAACTTTTCCGCAACCGGCGGATACTCCCAGTAACCCATCACGCTGCACACATGGCCGGCCAGCAAAAACGCCTGCACCTTGTTTCCCGGCGACGACATGATGGCCGAAATCGCCGGCGGGACAAGGACGTGGGAGACGAGCAACGAAAAATTCTTCAGCCCCCGCCGCTTGGCCATATGCACCGTCATGGCATTCGCCGGAGCCGTCGTCTCAAAGCCCACGCCGAAAAACACCACCTGCTTATCTGGATTCTTCGCCGCCAATTCCACAGCGTCCAACGGCGAGTACACCACGCGCACATCTCCGCCCGCGCCCTTTACCTGGAACAGGTCCATGTTGGTGCCGGGCACGCGCAGCATGTCTCCGAACGAGCAGAAAATGACGCTCGGCTGCGCGGCAATGGCCAGCGCCTTATCAATCAATTCAAGCGGTGTAACACAGACCGGGCAGCCCGGCCCATGGATCATTTCGATCCCTGCCGGCAACATCTGGTCGATCCCGTTCTTGATGATGGAGTGCGTCTGTCCCCCGCAAACCTCCATAATCTTCCACGGCCGCGTGGTGATGGCGGCAATCTCCCGCGCCATCCGCTGCGCAATCTCGCCGTTCCGAAACTCGGTCAGGTATTTCATTCGCTGGAGCAGCTCCCGTCGGGACACGCCATCTGCGGCGCCGTTGCCGCCCGCACAAACGCCTCTTCTTCGCTCTCCAGTTCCTGGTCCAAAATGCCCATCTTCTTGAACTCGGCCAGCGTCTGTTCCGCCGTCTCCTCGTCGATCTTCGACAGCGCAAACCCCACGTGGACAATGGTGTAGTCACCCACCACAACCTCAGGCACGTAGTCCAGGCAAACGCGTTTCACCACCCCGCCAAAGTTCACGCGACCTACGCGGAGGCCGTTCTCCTCGGTAATCTCTTCCACTTTTCCAGGAATCGCAAGACACATAGTAGTCCTCTTATACGCCGCCCAAACAACCACTAAATGTGATCTAAATCACCCGAACGCCCTGGGGCCTCATCGAGCTTTGACCTGATTCAGCGTCACCCGCGCCTTCACAATCCGCGTCACCAGCGACTTGGGCAACGGCTCATCCATGGGGAACTGAATCGTCCCCTTCGAGGTCTTATACTTCTTCAGCAAATCTACCAACTCTTCCTCAAGCGAATGGTCCATGGGGAAAAAGCTGCAATGCTTTTTGAACGCCGCATACCAAACCAGCGCCCCCTTGTACTGGAACGATGGAATCCCGTAGCTGATGGCCTCCGTTGCTTCCTTAGGTGCGGCGGCTCGAATCATCGCGCGCATCTTCTCGAGAGTGGTCCGCGCCGGTTCAGGTACCCGCGCCAGGTACGCCTCAACCTCCGCCTTGCCATCCACTGCGGTCTTCTTTACCGCCATCGCAACCCCCTACTGAAAGGCTTCGCGCCTCACCCGTTCTTCCTGAAGGTAAGCGAGCCACTCCTCCATCCCCGCCCCGGTCTTCGCCGAAGTCTCGAAGATCCGTATCCCCGGCCGAATCTCGTTGATGTTTCTGAGCGCCAGTTCCCGGTCAAACCCGCACGGCTCCGCAATATCCATCTTGGTAATCACCGCCGCGTCAGCCGAGTTAAACAGTGTGGGATACTTCAGCGGCTTGTCTTCGCCTTCGGTTACCGACAGCAGCGCCACGCGAATCTTTTCTCCCAGGTCATAGCTTGAGGGGCAAACCAGGTTCCCCACGTTCTCAATGAAAAGGTAATCCAGATTCGCCAGCTCCCACCCGTCAAGATGTTTTGAAATCATCTCCGCGTCCAGGTGGCAGATTCCGTGGGTATTGATCTGCCGCACCGGAGCACCGCTGGCCGCCAGCCGCCGCGCGTCGTTATCAGTCTCTAAATCTCCGACCAGCGCCGCCACCTTCGACCCGCGCTCCCGCAACTCCCGCAGCGTCCGCTCAAGAAATGCCGTCTTCCCCGTCCCCGGGCTCGACACCAGGTTCAGCACCAGCACGCCGCCGGCCGTATACCGCTCCCGCAGCCCCGCTGCCAGCTCATCGTTCTTTTTCAAAATCCCGCGCCGCAACTCCACAATGCGAGTCGTCATCCCTTCACCTCGATCTCACCTTTGGCGGCCGTTTCGGCCTCATCCGCTTCTTCAATCTCATACGACTCAATATCCAGCTCCCGTCCCTGCCTCAGGTCACCGCATGGCTCGTCGCAGCGCGGACACCGGAAGCTCTGCACGCCATCCAGTTCCACGTCTGCATCACAATGCGCGCAGTGCATAACCACGGGAAGCGAGACGACCACCAGCCGCGACCCCGCCAACGCCGTTCCCTCGGTGGCAATCCCCCAGCAGAACTCAAGCGAGTCGACAACCACAGAGGCCAGCGCTCCCACCTTCAGCCGCACCTCAACCACGCGCGCGCCGGGGTAGCTCTCCAGCGATTCCACGACCGTGTCCACGACGCTCGAAACAATCGAAAGCTCATGCATAACCAGACGATTCTACGCCCCATGCCCCGGGCCTGACCTTGCCGCCCGGCCTGGCGCATGGCCGTACGTATTTCCGATTGCGCGGCTGGAACGATATAACCAGAGTGAGGGTCTGCACCCCTTTGCGGCCTTTCGGAGAGTAAATGAGCGCGAGAGGTCCGGTGAATTCGCCGCGCCAGGTTCTGTTTGCGAGCCTGGTAGGCACAGCGATTGAGTTTTTTGACTTTTACATCTATGCCACGGCCGCCGTGCTGGTGTTTCCCAAGCTGTTTTTCCCTCGCACCGATCCGGCAACGGCGACACTGGCCTCGCTGGCCACCTTTGGCATTGCGTTTCTGGCAAGGCCCATCGGGTCGGCGCTATTCGGCCACTTTGGAGACAGGATTGGCCGCAAGACCACGCTGGTGCTGGCGCTGGCCACTATGGGCATTTCCACGGTCTCCATTGGCGTGTTGCCCACCTACGCTTCCATCGGCATTGCCGCACCCTTGCTGCTGGCACTTTGCCGGTTTGGCCAAGGCCTGGGTTTGGGCGGCGAGTGGGGCGGCGCCGTGCTGCTGGCCATTGAGAACGCGCCGACTCACAAGCGGGCATGGTACGGCATGTTTCCGCAACTGGGCGCGCCCGTGGGTTTTTTTCTTTCGAGCTGCGTGTTCCTGTCGCTTTCGCGATTCCTGACCGATGCCCAGTTTCTTGCGTTCGGTTGGCGGCTGCCGTTCTTGGCCAGTTCGGTACTCGTCTTCCTGGGTTTGTGGGTACGCCTCACCATCACGGAGACGCCGGTGTTTGCCGCATCGCTCCAGCGCGGCGAACAGGAAAGGCTCCCCGTACTCACAGTTTTTCGCGATTACCTCAAGCCGCTGATAGCGGGCATTCTGCTGTGCCTGGCGACCTTCGTTCTCTTCTACCTGATGATTGTGTTCGCGCTGTCGTGGGGAACCACCGCGCTCGGAATTGGGCGAGAAAAGTTCCTGCTGATGCAGTTGTTCGCCACGTTGTTTTTCGCCGTCATGATCCCCATCTCCGCAATGCTGGCGGAGCAGGGAAGACGGCGCGCGATGCTCTGGATTACGGTCGCCATCTTTCTGTTCGGGCTGATCCTTGCGCCGATGTTCGAGGCTGGTGCGGGTGGCGCACTGGGCATGATGACGCTGGGACTATCGCTGATGGGGCTCACCTACGGGCCACTGGGGACCGTGGTTTCCGAACTGTTTCCCACGCCGGTGCGATACTCGGGTAGCTCGCTCGCGTTCAATTTCGCGGGAATCCTCGGAGCATCGCTGGCGCCTTATATCGCCACATGGCTGGCCACGCATTACGGGCTGCCGTATGTGGGATATTATCTGTCGGCGTCGGCGGTACTGTCGTTTATTGGCTTGCTGATGATTCGGGAAACCAAGGACGACTCCATCGGGTGAACCCAGAAAAGCTATTGCGGCGGAACTGATCCTGCCGGCCCCGCCGGCGGTCCTCCGGCTGGCGGCTGTCCCATTGCATTGACCGTCGTCGCCAGGAACGTCCCATCCTTCAGCGCACCCTCCACACGGACGGTGTCGCCGACCTGGATATCGCCCAGCGTGATGGGGTCGCGGCGCTTGCGGAAAGTGGTGTTTTCGTCGGCCACAAAGCTGTGCGCGGTATTGTCCATCGCGCCCATCAGGGTCACCTTGACACCGTCAATGGCAGTAACCTTTCCCGCGATCCAGGTCTTTCCGTAGTTGGCCTGCATCTCGCGCATTTGTTTGGCGCGCTCGGGATCAAGCTGTATTACGGCGACCGCCCCAACGGACTTTGCATTTGCATCCACTTCGCCCATGGCAGTGATCGCGTCGCCAACCTTGATGTCCGTTGGCTTGATGGCTTGCGGGGGATTGCCTCCACCCTCGCCACCGCGCCATTGGCCTCCGCCCTGTCCTGCGCCGCGCCCTTGACCGGAGCCTGCGGGCTGCGGCTGCTGTTTCAGGATGCGGGTGTTGGCGCTGTAGTGAATCGTATAAGTCAGGCCGGCATCGGTCTTGATGGTGTAGTGGTCGGCCGCGACCTCCGTCACCGTGCCGAGCACCCCGCGGCCCATCATGCCGCCACCGCCTCCGCCCCAGCCTCCACGCCCGCCACCACGACCCTGACTCTGACCGCTGGTTTGGGTTGGCGGCTGTGTGGGAGGTGAGGTTTGCGTGTCCTGGGCGGAAGCGGTGATGGCGACGGCGAGTACAACGAGGATGAGGAGGCGGACGTTCATGACTAACCTCTGCGGAGCGGGAAGACACGCCCCTGTTAGAGATAGACGTGGATGCGCGCGGGATGGACGACAGAGTTCAACCTTCATCCCGGCTTTGAAGCGCCCTGCTTTCGAATCCTCTCCAACGTCTGCCAGTAGTCGGTCAGTTGATGTTTGCCCAGTTTCGACAGGCTGGCGGTCGTGCGGGTGGTTTTTCGAAACAGGACTTTGTCAATGGAGATCAGTCCAGCCTTTTCCAACTTAGTGAGTTGCACAGACAAGTTGCCCTTGCTCAGCCCTGTTGCGGTCTGCAGAAAGGTGAAATCCGCACTGTCGCAGGCGGAAAGTACGGTAAGAATGGCCAATCGCGCCGGCTCATGAATGATGCGGTCAACTTCCGGGAATGTGGGCTGACTCTCAAGCATCGGCGGCTTCTCGCGCTGGAGCCAGCAGGCTCATCAACAGCAGATGATCGGCGATGCCCAGGGCAAGCAGAACCAGGCACTGGATCACGACAATGATTCTTCCGTCTCGATGAGTGATCTGCAGGAACAGCGCGGAGAAGACCACCACTGCCCCGGCCACTGCGAAATAGATGCGCCTGAGCGGAAGGTTCTCTTTGTTGAACAGGGGACTGATCCAAACAAGTGTGAGCACGTACGGGAGATTTCCGAGAAACCCCAGGAAAATAAGGGAGAAAAAACTCCAGATGGCGAGGCACATCACAAGACTCCAATAGAAGCGGCTCTTGGGCAGTGAAATCCATGCCGGATTGAGCCAGCCGAACCGACGGCGATAGTACCTTCCGGCCAGCCACGAGAAGAGGATCATCAGGCACATTGCCACAGATGGGAACAGATCATTCCATTTCCCATAGGAGCGGACAGAATCGGGGTGCGTTTGCATCGCGAGGAAGCAGAGCCACATCGGGGCTGTGCGAATCCCCTGCAGCTCGTAATAATGACGTGTCAAATAGGTCAGGCGGATGCTGTCGTCCATGGTCATGGTTTATATCATGAACCGGTTTATTGAACAATAGATCCGCGATTACTTTTCTCCACGCGAGACGGCGTTTTTATGAGAGTGGAAACGGTCACAGCTTGCCGGATTGCTTTGGCGTGGACTGCGAGGCGAGAAGCTGTTCGTAGGCGGGATTTCCGCGCAGAACCGCGAATTCGCTGTCGGCCTGAATCTTCTTCGGGTTGGTATAGCCCTCATTCAGGGCCATGCGCAGGTATTCAATGGCTCGGTCGTTCTGTCCGGCGCGGACGCAGCCCTTGGCCATGTAGTAGTTCATCGCTCCCCGCTCCTGGACGGATGCGGGGTTGTCGACGCGCGGGCTGGCCGATTCTCCAAAAACATTTGGATCCAGCGCCAACGCGGCCTGATAAAGCGCCCAGCCTTTCTTGTACTTGTGCTGAGCCAGCAAGTTGGTGCCCAGGTTCCTCAAAATCATGGGCGCCTTTGGTTCCAGCCGGAGAGCTTTGCGGTAATAGTGCTCGGCTGCGGACAGGTCCTTTTGCGCGTCATAGACAGAAGCCAGATTATTGAGAACGCGGGCATTGCGGGGATTGAGCTTGAGAGAGCGTTCGTAGCATCGGGAAGCTTCTTCGAGGTTGAACATCATCTGGTAGGCGATGCCCATCTTGTTCCACGTATCCGCCGAACTGACGGGTACCTGCTTGTAAGCCTCAATGGCGGCCTGATAGCGCTTTTGCGCAAGCAGGGAGTCGCCGAGATCCTCAGGCGCAGGCGGAATCGAAGCCGGGGTGGTGGAGCTGGAAACGGAAGGGACTGCAGCAGGCGGCAATGTGGCTGGGTCGGCGGCAGCAGGTGGGGTTTGGGCAAAGGCGCCGGGCCGGCCAGTGGCGAGAGCTGCGCAGAGAGTGGCGGCAGTCAGGCAACGGGAACAACTGAGTCTGCGCATATTCCCTCCGATTGAAGGAATCCGTGCGTTGCATCCTATCAAACAATTATGCACCGTTTCCATCAACAACAGAAATTAGAACGCCTGATTACTCGTCGTGCCCAGGCAAAATCGGTCCCTGCTCAAAAAGGACGAACCAAAACGAGAAACGTCATTCGCAGCCGGTTCGACGCTTGGACGTGACCTGCATTCCAAAGGAGAAGTACAGGTCTCCCGCCGTCATGGGTTGCCTTGCGAGGCCAGCAGATTCTGGAATGCCGGACTTCCGCGGAGAACCGCGAATTCGTCGTCGGCGACTAGTTTCCTCGCGTTGGTGAATCCATCATTCAGGGATTTGCGGAGATAATCGATGGCCCTATCGTTCTCGCCGGCGCGGACGCAACCCCTGGCCATGTAATAGTTCACGGCTCCTCGATCCTGCGCGTTTCCCGGGTTTTCCACGTGGGGAATGATCAGGTTGTCGAAGATGCGGGGGTCTTCGGCCAACGCGGCTTTGTAGTACTCCCAGCCTTGCTCGTACTTGTGCTGCGCCAGCAGATTTGTCCCCAGGTTCTTACGCAACACAGCCGAGTCGGGAGTCAGCTTGAGCGCTTTCCGGTACATGTGCTCGGCTTTCACAAACTGACGCATCGAGTCGAAGATGGTTCCCAGGTTATTGAGAGCATGGGCATTGTTGGGGTCCAGTTTCAACGATGCTTTGTAGCAGCGGACTGCGTCCTCCGGGCTGAACATCATCTGGTACGCGATTCCCATTTTATTTTGAACGCTCGCAGAATCCTGCGAGGCCTTCTGGTAGGCCTCAATGGCTGCCTGGTAACGCTGGTGATTCATGAAAGCGTCGCCCACATCTTCCTGGCTCGGCTGAAATCCCAAATGGATCACATTTGTCTGTATTTGCGCGGTTTCTGCGGGAATCTGGATTGGTTCCGGATCGGATGTCTGGGCGAAGAATTCGGGAGACCCCGAAACCATGGCCGAAATGACGGCAATTGCGGTCAGCATACATCGGTTGTTTGAACTCCGCATACTCCCCCTTGCGAAGAAGCGGCACGATCCAAGCCTTGATCGCGATTCAAAAATTTACAGTATATTAATGCTCTCTTCGATAAACATTCGTCAAGGGGCGGGAGACTTTTGGTGTGTTTTCATAGCTCTGCGGTTGGCGTCCCACTCCAACGCACGAACACCGCAGGCCGGGGTGAAAGCCAAAGAGACAGGATCTGGGCGGCCCTTAAACATCAAGGGCGTCGGATCTCGGAGAGCAGGTCCTGGTAGGCAGGAGTCCCGCGGAGTGCGGCGAAGTTCTCATCGGCTTCAATCTTTCTGGGACCGGTGAAGCCCTGATCGAGAGCCTTGCGCAGATGATCGATTGCCGTGCTCACCTTGCCAGCGACCGCAAATCCCCGGGCAAGGTAATAGTTCACGGCGCCGCGTTCCTGTGCCAACGCAGGATTGCCGATGCGCAGGCTTCCTGTGTTTTCAAATGCCTGTGGATCGATCTTGAGAGCGGCCTGATAATGCTTCCAACCGTCTTCGTACCTATTCTCGGCAATCAGGTCTGTGCCCAGGTTCAACTGGACAGCCGTCGATCGGGGTTCAAGCGCCAGGGCTTTGCTGTACATGCGCTCAGCCTGTGAGAATTGCTTGAGAGAAAAGTAAAGGCTTCCATAGTTATTCAGAGCGTGCGCGTTCTTAGGATTCAGCTTGAGCGACTCCTTGTAGCAGCGCTCGGCTCCCGAATTGCTGAACATCATTTGATACGCAATTCCCGTTTTGTTCCAGACATCGGAGCTGGGTGTTGCCTTGCCATAAGCCTCAATCGCTGCCTGGTAATGCTGATGCAACATGAGTGCGTCACCAAGCTCTTCGGGAGTCGGCGGCGGGGGCTCTATTTGTGCTGGCTGCGTCCGATGCAAGGTGTCGGGCACATCGGTTGCAAGGGCAACCTGCTCGGAATCCTGCGCGAGCGCAACTACGGCGCTCGCCATCGAAAAACATAAAACCGCGGAGAAAATCACCCAATAAGGATGAGCCCGTCTAATTACTCCATGCAGGCGACCCATACCGAACTCCTATTGAGAATCCCAGGCGATTCAACGGTTTCCCGCCTGGCTGCCTCAATTAATTGGATATGGATGCCGCCCTGACTCTTTGTGATGTATGCGATTTTTTTGAAGTTGTCGATCCCTTTTGGAAAGAAGCCGCATCAAGTGGGAAGGGCATTCAGGTGGCGCGAATTTTGTTGAGCCCGCAATGCGTCTTGAACTGATACTGGAGTACACTCTTGCGAATGCGGAATGGTGGACGATGAGCGCGATTGCACGATGTAGTTTGGAGACTGAAATAGGAGCGCGGTTTCGCACGGTACGGCGACGGACAATTACCATTTGCGAACCGCTCACAGCCGAAGACATGATGGTGCAGTCCACGCCGGAGGCTTCGCCCCTGAAGTGGCACCTGGCGCACACAGCGTGGTTTTTCGAGTCATTCGTCCTGCGTGAATATCTGCCCGGCTATCGTCCCTTTAACGCGGACTTCGTGTGGCTGTTCAACAGTTATTACGAGAGCTTCGCCAAATTTCCTGAGAAGCGGCTGCGGTCTTCGTTTTCACGGCCGCCGCTTGAAGAAGTTCTGCGCTACCGCGAGCACGTCGATCAGGGCATTGAGGCGCTGCTGGGGCGCAATCCCGAGTCCGAGGCGCTCATCCGGATTGAGCTTGGTTTGAATCACGAGGAGCAGCACCAGGAGCTGATGCTCACCGATATTCTGCACGCATTCTTCACCAATCCGCTAAGGCCGGCTTATCTCCAATTTGCGGAGGATTTCTCGCCTGCCGCCGCTCCGAAGATGGATCACACGAGTCTCAGCTTCGAAGGGTTTGCCGGCGGATTGCGCGAGGTCGGGCACTCCGGCGAAGGCTTCGCTTTCGACAACGAGGTGCCGCGCCACAAAGTCTGGATGGAGCCATACCGCCTGGCGAAGAGGCTGGTCACCTGCGGTGAATTTGCAGCGTTCATGGAGGACGGCGGATACCGGCGGGCGGAGTTTTGGCTCTCCGCTGGCTGGGTTGCGGTGCAGAACAATGGCTGGCGCGCGCCACTCTACTGGACAAGCGAAGCCGGCGACTGGAGCGTCTTTACCCTGCGCGGGGAACAGCCGCTCGCCCGCATGAAGACGGCCCCGGTAAGCCATGTCAGCTATTTTGAGGCCGACGCCTATGCGCGGTGGGCGGGCTCCCGGCTGGCGACGGAGTTCGAGTGGGAAGCTTCTGCGGAAGATCGGCCAGTCGAAGGGAACCTTTATGAATCGGGGAGATTGATGCCTGCACCCACGGAATTAAGCCAAGGTCCAGCGCAGCTATTTGGCGATTGCTGGCAGTGGACAGCCAGCGCCTACCTGGGCTATCCGGGCTTTCGGCCCCTCGGCGGATCGCTCGGCGAATACAACGGAAAATTCATGAGCGGGAATATGGTGCTCAAGGGCGGATCCTGCGTCACGCCTGCTTCGCACGTGCGGGCGAGCTACAGAAATTTCTTTGCTCCGGAAACACGATGGCAGTTTTCCGGTATTCGGCTGGCATCCTGAACGGATTGCCTTCCTTGATTGCGTTATTCCCTGGTAACTCAAACGGTTGCAGCGGCATCTTAGAGAGCGCATGACTACGATAGCTTTCCCCATTCCCAGCACTGAGATCATTCAAGAGCGGGTCGCCGAGGCAGTTCGCGCGGGACTCATGAGACGGCCCAAGAGGCTGCCGGCGTGGCTGTTTTACGACGAGGCCGGATCGCGACTTTTCGACGAGATTACCGAGCGGCCGGAGTATTACCTCACTCGAACCGAGCGAGGCATTTTGGCCCACCATGCGGACGCTATGGTTGCGCGGGCCGCAGGGCTTGAAGCGGCCAGTCTCAATCGAATCACCCTTGGGGCAGTCAGCTGCGATCGGCTGCGGATTGCAGAACTCGGCGCCGGCTCGGCAGACAAGACGCGGCTGCTGCTGAAGGCGGCAGTGGCGCAGCAGGGAAGCGTGATCTACGAGCCGGTGGATGTTTCCCTCACGGCGCTGGAGGCCGCGAAGGAGCGCATTGAGTGTGAGATTCCCGGGGTTACCGTGATGCCGCGCGTGGAAGACTACACGCAAGGGCTGGAACTCGATCCCACGGCGGCGGGCGAGCGGCACCTGGTGCTCTACATCGGATCGAGCATTGGGAACTTTGAGCCATGGGAAGCAGAGCGTGTGCTGAGCCGTGTGCGCGCCGGGCTGAACCCGGGCGACGGGCTGCTGCTGGGCGTGGACCTGAAGAAGGATGAAGCCACGCTGCTGGCTGCCTATGACGATGCGGCCGGCGTGACAGCGGACTTCAACCTGAACATGCTGGCGCGTCTGAATCGCGAACTGGGCGCCGAATTCCAACTGGATGCCTTTGAGCATTGCGCGGTGTGGAATGCGCGCGAGTCGCGAATGGAGATGCACCTGGAGAGCCGCGCAGCGCAGCGCGTGCATATCGATGCGCTGGACCTGGAAGTGGAGTTCGCGGAAGGTGAGCGGATCCACACCGAGAACAGCTACAAATATCTGCCGGGTCAGGCGGAAGCTTTGCTGGCGTCAGCACGATTTGAGCCCGTCGAAAGCTGGACCGACGAACAGGGATGGTTTCGCGTACATCTCGGCCGGGCGGTATAAAGCGGCTCATCAATTTGTCCCAGGTCTCACGTTAGGCCTGGGATCTCAAAGCCCCACACATTCGCCTACTTCGGCGCGTCCACCCGCACCAGAAACACATCGTGGCTTCCCAACTCAATCGGCTCATTGTTGCTCAGCGTGACTGGCTTGCCGGTCCATAAATCCTTCCCCACCTGCGAGCCGTGCAGCCCCAGTCTGCCCAGGTCCAGGTGGAAGGGATGCGTGGAGTAGCGGTCACTGCCTACGTTGAACACGCCAATGGCCAGCCCCCCACCCTTCAAATCGCGAACCCAAACCTCCACTTCGCCGTCGGAGTAGGCATGGCGGCCCTGTTTGCCGAGTGGATCCTGATCGATGGCGATGACGTCGCGATTGGTGAGGATCGCCTTGATTTCGGGCTTCATGTTCGGCAGATCGTTGCCGGCCAGTAACGGCGCGGCCAGCAGAGCCCACCAGCTGAAGTGGCTGCGATTTTCCGCCAGGGATAACTTGCCGTTGCCCACTTCCAGCATGTCGGGATCGTTCCAGTGGCCGGGACCGGCATAGCTCTCAAGGCCCGATTGCTGGCTGACAATGGCGTAGATGCGGTCCCAGCGCGGAGTAATATCGCCCGTGGTGCGCCACAGGTTGCCGCCGATGCCCGGCGCCCACTCCCATACCGCATCCCAGCCATACTGGCAGAGTGACAGCACAATCGGGCGGCCGGTCGCCTTCAGCGCCTTGTCCATCTTGTCGTACGCGGCAATCATGATGCGCATCTGCGCGGCTTTGTCATTGGGCGCCTGCTTCTCCATCACGTCGCCAATAAAGCTGCACAGGTCGTACTTCAGGTAGTCGATGCCCCAGGAAGCGTACAGCTGCGCGTCCTGCTCCTCGTGTCCGTACGATGCTTCGTATCCGGCGCACGTCTTGGGCCCCGGCGACGAGTAGATCCCGATCTTCAGGCCCTTGGAGTGAACATAGTCGGCCAGCGCCTTCATGTCAGGAAACTTGTCGTTGGAGTGCAGCACGCCGTTGGCGTCGCGCTGGCCCTCCCACGTGTCGTCAATGTTCACGTAGACGTAGCCAGCGTCTTTCATGCCCCTGGCCACAATCTGGTCGGCGGAGGCGCGAATGTCCTTGTCGGTAACTTTCCCGGCAAAGTAATTCCAACTGTTCCAGCCCATCGGCGGGGTTTGCGCCACCTGTGCCAGGGCTGGTGCTGCGGTGATTGCGGTAACGGAAGCCAGGGCTACAACGGTGCGGGAGAGCGAAGCGAGAATACGCATGAGGGTCCTCGTGGAAACGATTTCAGACGGAATCTTATGCCTGCCGCGCCGGGTTCGGCAATGGCCCCTGTGCGGCCCCGCTTCCGTGCTGTAATCTTAAGAATCCCCGCACCGCGCTTTGCTTCATTTTTCATTTCGGGGGCTGCATTCCCGGCCTGGCAGGCTCGGGCTTTGTTTCAGAATTTCGTTTCTCCCGCAACCGGAACAGAGGAGACTATGACCAGTGCAGTAAAGGACGACGACGAGGCCGGAGAACAGGCGCCGACCGGCATTTGGCTGAAGGTGGCCGCATCCCACGATCGGATTTTTTCCGAGCGCAACAAGACGGCCCTCAAGCACCTGGTCATCCGCCTGGGGATTGCCGGGTTCGCCATTCACCTGCTGCTCATCTATTTGGCGAAGACGCTCGCCCACCCGCCGGCGCTGATTGCCAGTGCAGGCGAGAATTACCTGGTTGCGATTTCCACTCCCTTCAACTTCATCCTGTTTTACGAAGTGGTCACGCTGATTGGCGCTCTGCACGAATCCACTACGCGGGCCATCGCCTACCAGTTCGAAATTGTTTCGCTCATCTTCATCCGGGAAGTGTTCAAAGACATTGCCGAAGCCTCGGAGATGGTGACCAAGCATACGGTCACGCTCGAGGCGCTGCCCCTCTTTGCGGATATGTGGGCCGGCTTCCTCATGTACTTGCTGGTCGCGGTCTTTCAGCACGTGGCGAAGCACAGCGTGGTGCAGAAGGGGTCCTCTGCACCGTCTCACGCGCGGGCCCGGTTTGTGGCCCAGAAGAAAGGCGTAGCGCTGGGGCTGGGCGCGCTGCTGCTCACCATGGCTGCCTACAACATCGGGCTCTTCGCAATGGACGTGTTCCGCGATGCAATGACAGGACAGACCGGGCTGGCGCACGTTAGCACGTTCTACAATGATTTGTTCACGGTCATGATCTTTACCGACGTGCTGATCCTGATTCTGTCGATCGTGGTCTCAGGGCACTACGAGTCAGTGTTTCGTTCAGCGGCATTTGTGGTGTCGATTGTGCTCATTCGATTTGCGCTTACTGAGGGATATCCCTTTGGCGCGCCGCTGGCAATTCTGGCCATGGTCTTTGGCATCTGTGTGCTGCTGGTGTTCAACTACCACATGCGGGTTCATCATATGTCTGAGGTGCATGCGCTGCGGCCAACCGCACCTTCGGCGGCGAACGCGACTGAAGGTTAAGAGCTGAAAAAGGAGAGTCTGACTGCAATGACAGATAAGGATGCGAATGTAACTGCGCTGTTTCTTGCGTTCTCGCGGCTCAGGCTGTTGGAGCGCTACTGGCCGCGCCTGCGCGCATGCGTCGAGACGCTGACGGAGGAGCAGGTCTGGTGGCGTCCGAACGAGCAGAGCAACAGCGTGGGCAACCTCGTTCTGCACCTCAATGGAAATGTGCGCCAGTGGCTTGTCGATTCATTTGAGGGTCGCGAAGACAAGCGCGACCGGCCCGCGGAGTTTGCGACGCAGAACGGAATGACCGCTGCGGCGCTGCTGGAACGGCTAAGTGCGACGCTGCACGATGGGGCAGCCGTGCTGGCGCGGCTTACTGAAAGTGACCTCTTAAAGCGGTTTGAGATTCAGGGCTACCACGTCAGCGGGCTTGAGGCTGTTTATCAGGTGGTAGAGCACTTTGGGATGCACTATGGACAGATTGCCTATATCACGAAGAACTTGACGGGGAGGGACTTGGGGTTCTATCGCGACCTTGCGAAGACAGGGCGGACCGACGATTCGGCCAGGTTACCGTGAGCGGCGCTTTCCGCATTCGCCATGATTTGGAGCGGCGCATGTTAGACCAATTCCGTCTGAATTGCCAATTGCCTCAAGCGATACCAATACAGCCTCCAGAAACCGTCCTGCATCCAACCCGTTAGTTCGCTCCTGGGCGCATCCCGCACACACGTGCTAGCGGCAACTTCCTTGTTCTTTCCAGAAGAAACGGAACCGAGGTATCCAGAGCGGCGAAGGTGACTCCATGTTTCGCTTCCCGAGTTATTCCTGCCTTGGCGTATTGCTGGTTACGGCCGGTGTCTCCGCACAGAATTCCAACCCAGTCACCAATCCCGATTCAATCCAAGGCAAAGCGGCGGATGTCTCGCCCGTGGCGCTGGTTTATGTCTCCAGCAAGATCGACGACGGCCGCTCGTCTCAAGTGATCGCTTACACCGCTGACGCAAGCGGAAAGCTGACTGCGATACTCAATTCCCCTTACAAATTCAACATTGGAAAGATGGCGGTGAATGGGAGTTACCTGCTGGGGTCTGAGCTGGGCCGGGCGGATGTGGAAGCATTCCGCATGGAATCAAACGGCGATTTGAGTTATGAAGCTTCAGCGAATGTGCCGGCGTCGAGCGAGGATTGCGGCAGCGCCGGGCCTGATAGTCCCGGGCGCGGAAACCCTCAGTTCCTCAACGCGGACTATCTCCTCAACGCGGACTATCTGGAGAGTCATTGCGAGGATAACTCACTACCGCCGCTCCTGGTGCAGAAGAGTTCCGGCAAGCTTATCTTCCTTGGCGATGCTGGAGATACAAATGAAGCGATCGGTGAGCTGAGCCTCAGCGGCAACGACAAGTTTGCCTACTCATCCGACTGCTATCGCTTCGGTCCGGCGATATACGGGTTTCAACGCAAGAGCGATGGCGCCCTCAGCGAACTGCGCATTCATCCAGCGCTTCCCAGGGCGCTTAAAGGGGAAGGCTGGTGTCCTTATCTGGCAGCCTCGGACGGCGCCAATCACCTTGCCATTCCCATGTTTCCCTGGTCCCAATTCGGAAGCCAGGACGGACTGTACCAGCTTGCGACTTACAGCGTGAATAACTCAGGCGAACTCACCACGTCCAGCACTTACTCAAACATGCCCAGGGTTCAGACCGGCAGCGTAACCGACATAGGTATGGACCCATCTGGCGCACTGCTGGCTGTGGCGGGAACCGGCGGCTTGCAAATCTTCCACTTCAATGGGGACAAGCCGATCACCAAATACACCGGGCTGCTCACGAAGGACGAGGTAGACCAGGTGTTCTGGGACAGCAATGGGCACCTCTATGCCATCGGGCAGTCAGCGAACAAGCTGTGGGTCTTTAATGTTACGCCGACCCAAACCGCCGTGGCTCCCGGATCGCCCTGCACAATCAATGAACCGCTGGGGCTGATTGTTCAACCATTGCCGCTGGAAGTCCCGGATTCGACGAGAACCGGAGTTACGGGCGTCAAAGCGCCTGCGCTCCGCCGTGGATCCAAATCCGCCCCCAGGTTATAAGCTTGGGGACGGTCGCCCTCTGCCTAACCCAGCGTGCTCATATCAATGACGAAGCGGTATTTCACGTCCTGCTTCAGCAGGCGCTCAAATGCTTCGTTGATTTTCTTCATCGGGATAACTTCGACTTCAGAAACAATGTTGTGCCGTCCGCAATAGTCGAGCATCTCCTGCGTCTCCGGCATGCCGCCAATCATGGAACCTGCTACTGAAATTCGCTTGCCAATGAGAGCGAAAGGAGAAATCGAGGGCGGTACTTCAGGCAAACCGACCATGGTGAGTGTTGAATCCTGCTTGAGGAGATCGAGGTAGGGCTCAAGCGGATGAGGAGCGGAGACCGTGTCCAGAATGAAGTCGAGCGACTTTGTGTGAGCTTTCATGGCCGCTGGATCCGTGGAGAGCACAACCTCGTCCGCGCCGAGCTTCAGCGCATCTTCCTTCTTGCGCAGATTAGTTGTGAACTGCACAACATGTGCGCCTAATGAGTGAGCAAACTTCAGCCCCATATGACCCAGTCCGCCAAGACCCACAATGCCGACCTTCTTTCCCGGGCCAACCTTCCAGTGGCGCAGCGGCGAGTAAGTCGTAATGCCCGCGCAGAGCAGTGGCGCCACCGCGGCCAGGTCCAGATTCTCCGGGACGGTGTGGGCGAATCGCTCGTCGACAACATAGTTATTCGCATAGCCGCCCATGGTGATGGAGCCGTCGACGCGGTCTGGTGCGGCATAAGTCAGCGTAGGCCCCTGGTCGCAGAAGTGTTCCTCGCCGCGCTTGCACGGAACGCACTGGCGGCATGAGTCAATAATGACGCCAATTGCCGCAATCCCTCCCGCTTTGAACTTGGTCACTCCGCCGCCAACGGCAATGACGCGGCCCACGATCTCATGCCCGGGCACCAGGGGATATCTAGACTGGCCCCACTCATTGCGAGCCATGTGCAGGTCAGAGTGGCAAACGCCGCAGTAGAGGATTTCCACCACCATTTCCGTGGGGCCGGGTTCGCGGCGAGTGAAGCTCAAGGGAGCGAGCGGAGATTGTGCGTCGAGAGCGGCGTAACCGTGAGATGAGGGCACTTGTGGGATTCCTTTCCGGAAAAAGATTGCTGCTGAAGTATAAACTCTCCATGGAACAAGGTCGTTGACAATGGATGAACTTCTGGCTGGTGTACTAGGGGCAATCGCGGAAGTGCTCTTTGATGCATTCGTCGAGATTGTTGTTGTTGCGTTGGCTTCGCTCCTAATCCGAGCGATCAGCAAGCTCTTCAAAGCAGTTTCTGATGTCGATCCCGTCGCAACGACTTTCGCCCTTGGATTGCTTGGGGCGCTGGTCGGCTTTTTGAGCATAGTCATATATCCGCATCCGCTTGTGCATCCTTCCCGATTCCACGGTGTAAGCGTCATAGCAAGTCCGCTGATTACAGGCTTCGTGATGTCTCAGTTGGGTCGCTTACTGCGAAGCCAGGGCAAGAGGGTCACGCCTATCGAGACCTTCGGTTATGGATTCGCTTTTGCCTTTGCGATGGCGCTGGTGCGGTTTCTCATGCTCAGATAAGACAAATGAAGTGTGCGCGGATTGCGGGTCTCTTGGATCAAGGCCGCTGAGCCGTTGCCACCCGCGGAATCCCTTGCAGGTCCGGCGTGAACTCGATGTTATTGAAGCCGGCAGCGCTAAGTAGGTCGAGAATCGCCGGAGATTGACCGTATCCGATTTCCAGCGCAATGTAACCGCCTGCAACAAGATGAGCAAGTGCCTGCGGGATGAGGCGGCGATAAATATCGAGGCCATCTTTACCGGCGAATAGAGCCAGGGAGGGTTCGTGATCTCGCACTTCAACGGAGAGCGTTGGTCGATCGGCCTCCGGCACATAAGGCGGGTTAGAAACAATAATGTCGAATTGCTCTCCTGCAACAGGATTCAGCAGATCGCCCTGGAGAAAGCGGATCTGATCGGCAAATCCGAGACGCTTGGCATTTTCGCGGGCGATAGTCAGTGCGGGTTCGGAGAGGTCGATAGCAGTGATTGTGGCGTTTGGTGCATGGCGCGCAATTGCAACGGCGATAGCTCCGGAGCCGGTGCCGATGTCGACGATGCGGGGCGATGGAAAGCTTGCGGCTAACCCAATCACCTTCTCGACCGCGTACTCGGTTTCCGGGCGGGGGATGAGCACGTCGGGGGCGACACGAAAGGGGAGACCGTAAAACTCGGCCTTGCCGATTATGTATTGAATGGGCTCGCCCAGCCTGCGACGTTGAAGCAGCTCGAAATACGGCTCCCAGTGATCAAACTCAATTTCGTCGCTAGAATGTGCTATTAGCCACGCGCGATCTCGTCCGAGAAGGTGCATCAAAAGCATTTCCGCATCGGCCCGGGCGCGTTCTCGGTGAGGACCGAATTGCAAGCGAGAGTTCCCTTGAAATAGGAACAACGAAACCGGTGGCATGAGACGCCTTACGCAGCCTGGCTACCGTCAGCCTTGAGCTGCTCAGCCTGGTAGTGTGCAATCAGCGCGTCCACAATCGGCTGCAGCCGCCCTTCCATCACTAAGTCGAGCTGGTGCAGAGTTAGCCCGATACGGTGGTCGGTCAGCCGGTTCTGTGGGAAATTATAGGTGCGAATCTTCTCGCTACGGTCGCCGGTTCCTACCTGTTCCTTCCGTGTTTTGGCCAGCTCCGCATTCTGTTTGTCCATCTCCACTTCATAGAGCCGTGAGCGCAATACGCGCATGCCCTTTTCGCGATTCTTGATCTGCGATTTCTCGTCCTGGCAGCTAACTACCGTGTTAGTCGGAATATGAGTAATCCGGACAGCGGAATAAGTCGTGTTCACTGACTGCCCACCGGGACCGGAAGAGCAGAACGTGTCGATGCGCAGGTCCTTTGCTTCAATCTTGATGTCGACTTCTTCGGCTTCAGGCAGCACTGCAACCGTGATGGCCGAGGTATGAACGCGTCCCTGTGTTTCAGTCGCCGGAACGCGCTGCACGCGGTGCACGCCGCTCTCCCACTTCAACTGCGAGTAGACACGGTCGCCTTCAATGATGGCTATCACTTCCTTGTATCCACCCACGCCCGACTCCGACATGGACAGCAGCTCGATCTTCCACTTGTGCTGCTCGGCGAAGCGCTGATACATGCGGAAAATCTCCGCCGCAAACAGCGACGCCTCATCGCCCCCTGTCCCTGCACGGATTTCGAGGATCACGTTCTTTTCGTCATTGGGGTCCTTGGGTAGCAGCAGCACTTTGATCTCTTCTTCAAGGACAGGCTCGCGCGGTGCGAGCGAAGCAATCTCTTCCTCGGCCATCGCTTTCATGTCTGGGTCGCCGAGCATGGCTCGCGCTTCTTCCAGGCCTTGGCGCACCTGCTTCAGTTCGCGAAACTTCATCACCGGCGCTTCCAGTTCGCGCAGGGCGCGGCCGGCCTTCTGATACTTTTCGTGGTCGGTAATAACCTCAGGCAGGCCCAGCTGCGCGCTGAGATCTTCGTAGCGCTGTTCCATTTGTTCCAAACGATCAATCATCGCAAAACCTCATAGCGCGCCGCAGGCGCTCTCAACTTCTACAGATTTGGGGGATCAAAAAACAGGCGTAGAACGGTGTAGGCGGCGGACGCCGCTAGAGGAGGGCCGGGATGGGCTGGTGCAGCGCCATGGGCTGTTTTTATTCTACTCCGATCTTCGGAGGCCGCGAGTAATTATGGAGATTCGCCGCTCCGGAAAACCAGGATTAATTCCAGTCCAATCAATCCAGCGGTACCACCGTAGGCCAGTGCAGAAAATGGTCTTCGTCCCCAATCACGATCCGTGCGGGATTCAATTTCAGGTTGCTATCCAGCGCGAAACCTGGGTAAACGACACTCTCGGGAAGATCAAAAACGAGCCTCGTTTCCAGGCTCTGGCCAGGCCCAACTTCCGCATCGAGATCAGGGTACGGTGGTGCCCCCGATGGGGTACTGGCATCCATTCCGACCTGGGATACCTCATAGACCCGGCCAGATCGATCAATGAGTACGCCCTTGCGGCCAACTTCCCGTTGCGCCCGGCCACGCGACCGGTTGGCGATGCGAACGTCAACAAGATAGAAGGATCTGCCGGCACTCGTTGAAAGCGTCCGGTTCCAGCCGGTCACCGCGTAACACATTTCGTCGAAGCAGCGGTCCTCTCCGAGCGCCATGATGTGTTGAGGTGCGGAGATAGCCACAGCGGTTCCAATTCCCAGGTAAAGTGCCCACACCAGAATCACGGACAGCGCGAGCCTGCGCGCAAAAATCCAGCGTCGAAGTACCAAGGCGACGAGCGCAGTTACGGTAGAGGCTGCTGTTCCAAGAACAAGGAGAATCAGCAGCAAATCAAAGAGACTCATGTTAGCCCCCTTGTTACTTTGCACTGCAAAGTAAAGCAAGCTTACAGCGGAACGCGGACGGGCGCAAGCCCGATGATTGGCGCAGGTTATCGGGAAGCTGCGGAAGGCATAGTCAGTCTAGAAGCACTCAACCTGGTCGCACGGGTTCATCAGCGGTACCTGCAGCGTGGAATCGTGCTCGGCGTCAGAGTAGACGGTGACGGTGGCGGCCTTATAGTCCTCGGGTTTCGCCATCATGATATTGGGTACAAAAGTCTGCGGGTTCCGGTCGTACAGCGGGAACCACGTGCTCTGAACCTCCACCAGCACGGTGTGCCCGGCCTTGAACACGTGATCTACGTCGTGTAGAGAAAACTTGTACTCATGCACGGACCCGGAACGCAGTGGCCTCGGCTCGGTGAACGACGCCAGATAGCGCCCGCGGAAGATCTCTTCGTTGGTCATCAATTGGTAGCCACGCATGTTCGGGTCCGGATCGTCATCTGGATATTGATCAATCAGCTTCACCACCATGTCATTGTCCGTCCCGGTGGTCGAAGCGTAAATATCGGCCAGCACTTCGCCGGTCACCACCATGTCCTTCTTCAGTACTGGCAGCTTCCACAACGCAACGTCTTTGCGGTCGGTCACAAAGCGCTGGTCCTCAGTAAGCCATGCGCGCCAGTGCGAGCCTTCGCTGTAAGTAGGTTGAATGGGCCTGTGGCGATATGGCACTGGGTTCGCCGGGTCGCTGACGTAACTGGTTGTAGCCGCGGCCGTCGGCTCCGCCCAGCTAAGCAGCCCCGCACCCTCCAGATGCAGGCTCGTAGGTTGCGACTCCTGAGGTGGGAAGTGGGCGTAGCGCTTCCATGTATTGGAGCCGGTCCGGAAGCTCGCCGTGTTTTCAAGATCAAAGCCGGAAGCGTTCGTGCCCGGCTCATCCTTCAGGTAGTGCGCGAAGAACCGCGCCTCAATCTGCGCGCGGAATTCCTGTCCAATGGGCTGGGTGTAATCGAGCGCGCCAAAATGCCGCCGCGTCCCAGACCAGCATCCGTGACACCAGGGGCCCAGGACAAGAAAGTTCTGATGATTAGCGTCGTGCGGTTCCAGGCTCGCGTACTCCTCCTGCGGACCCCACATATCTTCCTGATCGTAATAGCCGCCCACGGTGAGGGTGGGCACGGTCACCGCGCTCAAATGCGATTGAACCGCGCGCGACGACCATGTGGCGTCATAGGCCGGGTGCTCAAGAAAGAGCTTCCACGTAGGCAGAACTTTCGATCCCGATCTCTTCACGTCTTCCGCAAACGAACCGCGCTCAAGAAAGTAGTCGAACCCGTCGCGCGCCTTGCCGTCCTTATCTTTGCCGTAGTCAACGGTGAGCCGTTCCTTCGTTGACTCAAGGCCAAGAACATAGTCGTATCCGTAAGTCTGCCGGAATGCGCCGTTGTGAAAGAAGTCGTCGCCCATCCACACGTCGATCATGGGCGCCTGCGGCGAAATGGCCTTCACTGCCGGGTGCGGATCGATGCCCGCCATCACTGCCAGGAACCCGGGATAGCTGGTACCGATCACGCCAACGCGCCCATTGTTCCCGGGAACATTTGTAAGCAGCCACGCCACCGTGTCGTACGTGTCGGTACTTTCGTCCACTGCTTTCGGGTCGTGATGGTCCGCCAGCGGTCGCATCATGATGAATTCGCCTTCGCTCCTATAGCGGCCGCGAATATCTTCGGCGACATAAATGTATCCGTTGCGCGCGAGTTCGGGACGTCCCCCAAAGAAGCTGGCGCGGCTGGCTCCGTCAACGCCGTACGGAGTGCGTTGCATCAGGAACGGCAGCGGCGCGGCAATGTCCGCGGGCCTCAGGACCACCGCATGCAGCTTCACTCCATCGCGCATGGGAATCATCACTTCCGAACGCTGGTAGTCGTGGAAGACGTGATGGATCGCGTCTCCCGTGCGGTGATAGACCGTGTCCGGCTCATCCGTCTCTGTCACGGTGGCGCCGTGGCCTGCAGCATCGAGAATGAAATGAAGTGTGATGTCTTTGTCGCCGATTGCACTGGGGCGGCGGAACTCGGTTGAGGAGATGGGCTTGAGCTCCGTGGGCACCATCCGCTCCGACTCTTCCATCAGCTTCCCGCCCTGAACGTAGAAGCTGAGTGGGGTGTCGGGCTCAACGGGGTTTGTGTACTCGCCGATCAGGGCTTCGATTGCGGAGTCCGAAGATTGCGCGTGGAGTGACGAACTGCAAAGGAATGCGACGAAGATTGCGAATAAAAAGGTGCGACGAAAAGACAAGTGGGGAGCCTCCGATAACCAATCGAACTGACTCCCCCATCATAATTCGAATCGCTCAAGTTTCCTTACACCGACACACGCTTGCGAGAATCAAAAGCATCGAGCGCATCAAGGCTTGTTCACCGCCGTCTTGCTTGGGGCGGTCCTGCCAAAGTGATAAACCAAGCTTACTTCCGGCGTACTCGTCACTGTGAACAGCCTGGTCATGGGAAACTGATTTGTGCCAGTGACTCCCGGTGTAATGTCCGTCAAGTTGAAATCAGGACTCTTGTACAGCAACCCGCGGTATTCGGCTCGCAAATCCAGCCTCGGGCCAAGTTTGAAGTTGGCTCCTACGCCAAACACCAGCGCTGGCCGCGTCTGCTGGCTTGCCCCTGTGCCGGTGCTGAGTGGCGAAAAGAACAATCCGCCGCCGCCCACTTCTGTAAAGGTGGAAAAGCGTTTCGTCCGCGGTCCTTCAATTACGGAAGATACAGTCAGGTCGTACATGTTAGTCCGCAGATTGCCGCGAATGAAACTCGACCCGCCAGGAAGGGTCGGTATGGAGTTAGGGAATAACACCACAGCGTTTGAATAGTGTTCTGTAAAGCGTGAAAATCCAAAATGGACGTTATAGCCGAGCCAGGGAGTGAATTGTTGGTGAAAGCTCCCAAATGCCCCCGCGGAAGGTGAGGCGCTCTGCGTCACTTGCATGACGTTATATCCGTTGGGCGGATAAACATGTGTGAACGCGGGCATGCGCGTTGCCGTCAAATCTCCCTCAATACCAATAGAGACATCGGTCGTTGGATCGAATTTTTGGGGTTGCTGCGTTTGTCCGTTTGTTTGTGCAAATGAGGCATTGGATGTGAAGAAAAGTACGATGAAGACAAAGGTTGAGGCGATTGAAAGCAAACGAGTGCGATGCCGTAGTTGCGGCTGAGTCATTGCAGATATCCTCCTGCGTTATTGCTCACATAGACGGGTTTAGACAGTTTTCGTGAGCCTTTGAGGAATCCATCTGGAGTTATCGGGAGAGGATGACGCAGCTATGGAATCAGTCGTTCTACCGGGGGAATGAGCTATGGGGCTTATCGCTTGCGCGCTTAATTGATTTGGTTAACTTATAAGTGATGCGAGAGAGCCAGGCGTCGACTAATGCGAGTGCCCATGGTGATGACCATGGCCCTCGGTGGCGCCGGCCATTTCTTCAAGAGGAACAACGCACCCATGCGTCTCCGGGCAGCCGACATGTTCAAACTGGATGGTGCTGTGGCAAATGTCGTAGTGGTCTTTCAAAATGTGATTCAGCTTAAGCAGAATGCACGCGCTCTCTGACGGTGGAATGTCGTCGATCGTCACGTGGCAAGCCAACGCACGCGAGTTGGAACCGAGGCTCCACACGTGCAGGTCGTGCACATTGATCACTCCCTCCACGGCTTCCATGCCGCTGCGAATCTCTGGCAGCGAGCAACCACGCGGCGTGCCTTCCAGCAGAATGTTCAAGGTTTCGCGGACTATCCCAAAACTCGACCACAGAATCAGCGCCGCAATCAGCAGCGAGAGGACAGGATCGATCCAGTATTGGCCCGTAAACAGGATTGCAGCGCCGCCTGCGATCACCGCAGCGGTTGAGAGCGTGTCCCCAGCCATGTGCAGGAAAGCGGAGCGCATGTTCACGTCGCGGGCCACGCCCCAAAGCAGCGCGGCAATCACGCCGTTCATCAGTACTCCGGCTGCGGCCACGACCATCATCACCTTCGGCTGCACCGCCACCGGCGCAGAGAGCCGATGGACTGCCTCAAACCCGATCCACAGCGAAATGACGATGAGCGTGGCGGCATTGATAAACGCGGCAAGCACGCCCGCGCGCTGGTAGCCGAAGGTCTTTGAATCGCTGGCCGGGCGCGACTGAAAATAAACCGCCGCAAAACTCAGCAGCAGTGCCAGAAAATCGGACGCGTTGTGCCCGGCCTCCGAAAGCAGCGCCAGCGAGTGCGCGCGCAGCCCCGCCACAAAGGTAACGATGACGTAGGCAAGCGTGGCAACCAGCGAAAAGCGGAGGACGGATTGGGTTTTGCGTGCGCCAGCAGGGGAAGGCGCGGCGTGGACATGCATAAGATTCACTATACCGGGGGTGGGTATGGCTTGCCAAATGCGGCGATCCTGCTGGGCGGGGGGTGCATTTCCGATTTGCCGGTTGCTCGCCCGGGCTGCGCGAGGTTCAGCAAAACAGGGAACGGGAGCAACATTAGGCGTCGCCGTAGCGCGTTCCGGTCACTTTCCCGGCTTTATTCTTCGAAGGGTTTAGCGGAACTTCCGGCCCTCGGGTCTTCAGCAAGCCAACGATTGAATGCATCTTGATCGACGACCGTGATCATCTCCATGTTGATCCCTCTTAATTTCGGGTAGAAGAGCTGATCCTTGCCGGGGAACTGGTCGTCTGATTCCGATGTCAGAAAAAGCCCAGGATCGTCAGTGTAAGCAATCAGTGCCATCGACTCTGGCATCACCTTGTAAATAGCCTCGCTAAAATCCTGTCCCTGTTTCCATGTCTTATATCCGACCGGGCAACCCAGAATCGTTGCCACGACATGAGATTTTCGCGAGCGGTGATCATCAAGCAATTCATAGAACCGCATGAGTGCGGCGCGCTCGTTGGGAACCCGCCCTAAAATCATCCGCCTCCAGCCGCTTGTGGACTCGTAGTAATGAAGTCGATAGGCCACCCAATCGAGAAAATCGGTCGGCAGTTGAATAACATCATCGATTCCATGATCGCCCTCCGCCATTCGATATCCGCGCAAGAAGTGCCAGAGACCAGTCAGAGAAGTTTCTCCTAAGTAAAGCGTCGGCTTCTCTCGGATCAATTCCAGTAAACGGCCCGCTTTGATGTCCTGTGTTCTGTCTTGATGCCCCATTTTCGTCCTCGAAGTTGTTGAACAATATGAATCAGGATACTCTGCTGTTTTGCAGATTTGAATTCAGGACTTGTTCCACCGCCATGCTTCCGTCATTGGCTTGAAGCTTTCGGCGACTCTACAGAGGGACAGATTTGCGACAGGGAAGACGCTGAGGTGGTGGCGGGGAACCAACAGCCTTCGACAGTACGATGGACCCGGATTCTGCGCCAGCCAGGAGGTGCAGGTATAGGCGCCACCTGTGCTAACCCGTCCAAGCAGCAATAATCACCGTGTTGAGTTGGTGTACCAACTCAGAACCCGGAGCGCGCGCAGTGTGTTCCAGCGGCTTGCCCTGCCGACACCGGTTTCCATCTCCAGTGGAATGCGTTCGGGATGAAGCAGGTTCAGCGGCCAGCGCCCGTTCTGGTGGCGGCGATCCTTCACGACTTGGATGGCTTCATCGGCGCGGCTGTCGGGCTTTACTCCCGCATCGCGCAGATAATCCAATCCACGCAGAAGGTCGTAATGCCAAAACATGGGAAACGTGAACCGGAGCCAGTGTTTGTCGATCACGTCGCCGGTTCGCAGCGAGCGGAACATACGCCGCTCGAGCAAATAGCCCTCGGCTCTCTTGCGGGCTCTCGCGACGGTTGCCAGTTTGCCCCCTGCCCGCTCGTATGCGAGCAGCCCTTCAAGCACGCAAATAGTGGTATGGAACGAAGAGCGGTGGCTCTTCGGCGCCTCGCAGTTCCAGCCGCCATCATCAAGCTGCTCGTCGAGGAGTTGCTGTGCCAGTGCATCGTTCGGTTTCGCAAAATAGGCACCCATGACGAGGATCCTCCCGTTAATGCAGGGCTCCGTTTCGCCATGAAGATAAGGCCGGTTGTTGAGCGACTTGAACACCAGCCCCTTTTCGACGCGGTCGATCATGATGCGAGCCTGCTCGCAAGCGGGGTCCAGGCCTAGATCCTTTAGGACGACAAGACTCCACAGCGTAGTGAGGTCCCACTGCCCGCCGGGCCATGACCCGTCAGCCAGCTGTCGGGCGAGAAGCTGGGCTCCCCAGCCTTCAGTCGCGATGCGCGACCGCTCCGCTGCTATCGCGTTCGGGGCCTCGCCGGTCAGATCCCTCATCACCTGCCAACGAATCGCCGGGTCGGAATCAAGGAGCCATCTGATGACCGCTGGTCGGGGTGCGTAATCATTCAGCTGCATGGGTCTGTTTTAGCACGGGGAGTTTCAGTTTTCACAGGCCTGCCGGACGTCTATTTCTTGTGTGTAGAAAGGCCCGTGCGAGCCTCCCGCGAGCGTCTGCCCCACCGCAGGTGGGCGTCTGCCGCACCACAGGTGCCGAGCGGTTGGCCGCCCGCGGGTGCCTAACCTCGCCCCGGCCGCAAGTGGCTCATATCAATCGGATCGGGATCCTCGTAGACATGCGGCACCGGCAGCCCCATGCGCAGCCCGGACCACTCCTCGGAGACCACAATGCTGTTCTGCGGATTGCCCGGCTGGTACCGCGCGGAGCAGGGAAACCCTGCGCGAATCTGCTTCACATCCAGAACGCCCAGTAGCGAAGTAATGTCCTGCGCGCATTCATAGTCCACGCCCCCGATGTGATAGCTGTACATCAGCATGGTCAGCATCCGTGCTGGCTCATCCTTCAGCTTTGAAGACGATTTGACGAGTGCCTCGATCTCGCAGATATCCAGCAGCATTCCGTCCACCATGCGGCCGGATTGCGAGAGAAACAGCCGCCGCGCGCGCTCCAGCTCCTCCGGCGTGGGCCGCTTGCGGAACTTGAGCCAGAGACCAAGCGCGATTAGTCCGACGAGCACGGCCGACCCAACAGCAACTTCCCATGCGTATGCAGAGAGCAATCTCATTGGCAAAAAGGGGCTCCGGACCGGACATCGCATTCGAGCTTTCCGCGTGTCCCACCTAGAGAATACCGCAGCAGGAGTCACGAAAACGGTATCGCAAGCCTCAGCGGCGGGGTTTGCCGCTGCGATATACTCGTGACTGCATCTTGCGGCAATTCTCGTCCTGCGCGAGGCGCATTTTCGGAGGGTTTCGTTTGGTTTTAAAGAACAGTTCCGCAGCGGCACAGGATTCCCGGAAGAGAAATCGCATCCGGTCCACTACCGTAATTTGCGTGCGGCGCAACGGCGAGGTCGTCATGGCCGCCGACGGGCAGGTGACGCTGGGCGATCACGTCCTGAAACATTCGGCGAAGAAGATACGCCGCCTCTACCAGGAAAAGATTCTCGCCGGCTTTGCCGGGTCCACGGCAGACGCGTTCAGTCTCTTTGCGCGTTTTGAAACCAAGCTGGAGCAGTATGCCGGCAACCTGAACCGTGCCGCAGTGGAACTGGCCAAGGACTGGCGCACCGACAAGATGCTGCGCAACCTTGAGGCTCTGCTGCTGGTGGCCGACAAGGGCCAGACGTTCCTCATCTCCGGCTCCGGCGACGTCATCGATCCGGACGAGCCGCTGGCGGCCATCGGGTCTGGCGGAAGCTACGCCACCGCCGCCGCCCGGGCGTTGATTGAGAACACCGATTTGAGCGCCCGCGACATTGCCGAAAAAGCAATGAAGATTGCCGGCGCCATCTGCATCTATACCAATGACCGCATCACGATTGAGGAGTTGAAGGGCTAGCCGCACACTCGCAGCCCCCATTCACACATGGCCATTTACCTCCCCGCATCCGCTGAAGAACAGGAACTCGCACTCGACGAGTTGACGCCGCGCGAAATCGTTGCCGAGCTCGACAAGCACGTCGTTGGACAAAAAGCCGCCAAGCGCGCCGTGGCCATCGCCCTCCGCAATCGTCAGCGCCGCCAAAAGCTTCCGCCCGACCTCGCCGACGACATAATGCCCAAGAACATCATCATGATTGGGCCAACCGGTGTAGGCAAAACCGAGATTGCCCGGCGTCTGGCCAAGCTCACCGGCTCGCCGTTCCTCAAGGTGGAAGCCTCGAAGTTTACCGAGGTCGGCTACGTCGGCCGCGACGTGGAATCCATGATCCGCGACCTCGTCGAAATCGCCATCGACATGGTCCGCGAAGAGCGTCTCGAAGAAGTGGAAGACAAGGCCGAGATGAACGCCGAAGAGCGACTGCTCGACATCCTGCTGCCCCCTCCGCCGCCCACGCCGCCCGCTCAGGAGGGACAACTCACGCTACCCGGATCGGACAGCTATCAGCGATCGCGCGAGAAGCTCCGCCAGCAATTTCGCGAGGGCAAACTCGACGACAGGCAGGTCGAGCTCGATGTGCGCGAGCGCAATGCGCCGCAGTTCGGCATCATCAGCAACCAGAACCTTGAGGACATGGAAATGAACCTCAAGGACATGCTGCCCAACATCTTCGGCGGTGGATCCAAAAAGCGGAAGATGAAAGTGGGCGACGCGTTCGACTACCTGGTGCAGGAAGAAGAAGGCCGCCTCATCGACATGGACCAGGTGAACCGCGTGGCTACTGAGCGCGTCGAGTCCAGCGGCATCATCTTCCTTGACGAAATCGACAAGATCGCAGGTCGCGAGGGCGGTCATGGTCCCGATGTTTCACGCGAAGGCGTGCAGCGCGATATTCTTCCCATTGTTGAAGGCACCACTGTAAACACGCGTTACGGCATGGTGCGCACCGATCATATTCTGTTCATCGCCGCCGGCGCGTTCCATGTCTCCAAGCCCAGCGACCTCATCCCCGAATTGCAGGGCCGCTTCCCCATTCGCGTGGAATTGCAGTCGCTCACCGTCGACGATTTCCTGCGCATTCTCACCGAGCCCAAAGCCTCGCTCACCAAGCAATACTCGGCGCTGCTCGAGACCGAAGGTGTGCGCCTCGTGTTCGCGCCCGACGCCCTGCGCGAGATGGCCGAGTTCGCCTTCAAGGTGAATGAGCAGACAGAGAACATTGGCGCGCGCCGCCTTCACACCATCATGGAGCGCGTGCTTGAAGATGTAAGCTTCCTCGCGCCCGACGTAGCCCGCCGTGCGCCGGACGAAGAGGCTGCGGCCGCGCTGCGCGAAGCCATTAAGGCGGAGTCAACCACACCGCTGCCCTACGAAGAGCGCATGACCGCTTCCGGCCCTGAGAAGACATTCCTGATCGATGCAGCGTATGTGAAGCAGATGGTCGCGTCCATCGTGAAGGATCAGGACCTGAGCCGCTACATCCTGTAGCGTGCCCGGGTTCCATGAAAGGGACCCCATGGCGCATGTAATTGTTGTGATCGGAGCCGGATCCATTGGTCAGGCAATCGTGCGTCGCGTCGGCGCAGGTAAGCTTATCTTGCTTGCAGACCTCCGCCAGGAAAACGCCGATGCGGCCGCACAAACTCTAAGCGACGCTGGTTTCAACGTGACTACCGCGGTCGTCGACGTATCCTCGCGCCCTTCGGTTCATGCTCTCGTAGAGGTAGCTACGCAACTCGGCGAAGTGTTCGGTCTCATCCACGCCGCCGGTGTCTCTCCTTCGCAGGCTTCTCCGGAGACGATTCTCAAAGTCGATCTCTACGGAACAGCATTGGTGCTTGAAGAATTCGGTAATGTCATCACGCACGGAGGCGCAGGCGTCGTCATCGCTTCCCAATCCGGTCATCGTCTGCCCCCGCTTTCAGTTGAGCAAAACTCGGCTCTGGCCACCACGCCCGTCGATGAATTACTCAGTCTTCCCATGGTTCAGCCGGACCAGGTTAAGGATTCGCTGCACGCCTACCAGATTTCCAAACGCGGAAACTCATTGCGCGTTATGGCCGAAGCTGTACGCTGGGGCAAGCGTGGCGCACGCATCAACACCATCAGCCCCGGCATTATCATTACCCCGCTCGCCAACGATGAATTGAAGGGACCGCGCGGCCCAGGTTATCGGCGCATGCTCGAAATATCCGCGGCTGGCAGAGCAGGTACGCCCGACGAAGTGGGAACGGTTGGCGCGCTGTTGATGGGAGCCGAGGGCGCATTCATCACCGGCAGCGACTTCCTCATGGATGGAGGAGTAACCGCAGCTTACTGGTTCGGCGACCTGGCCCCGAAGTGACCCTGCATCACGCTAAGTTTATATGTGCTGGCTGACGGAAAGAACATTCCCATCAGGATCCTTGAACCAAGCCACTTGAGCGCCGGATGGCGAATTCCAAATCCCTGTCTCCTTGTCCTCGACGAACGGATACTTTTCTGTCTCCACACCGCGGCTGCCAAGCCACGATACCACGGCTCGGATATCATCAACTTCCCAACCGAGAACAGTGCCTTGGGCCACCTTGAACGTCTCCGACTTCGTGATGCGGATCATGTTCGCGCCGGCTCGCACCGCCAGGGCGAACTGCGGTTCGAGACTGACAAACTCAAAGCCGAGCTTGCCTACGTAGAACGCGCGCGCCTTTTCATAGTCCGTTGTTGTAAGGAACCCAACCAGTTTGTTCGTATTCAACATCTCGCCTCCGGGATTACTTCTCTGAAGGTAGCAGTTGTTGCGCCTGGTAACTTTCGCTATCATGACAATAAATGTCGCGAACGCGCCACGCATTCCTTTTCGACCATTATGGCCATCGCACTGCCGAGATGGCAGGCGGGTCATGGGATTTTGCTCACGGCCACGTAGTCAGGCGTCATTCCCATCCCGAAGACCAATTGCTCTTCGCGTCGGAAGGCGTGATGACTGTGGAGACAGCCGAAGGTATCTGGGTCGTGCCGCCGTTGAGAGCTGTGTGGATACCGGCGGACATCGCGCATGGAGTTGCCATGTCAGGTCATGTATCCATGAGAACGCTCTATATGTTGCCAAGGCTGTGCAGGCAGGTTCCCCGGCGATGCCTGGTGATCAACATTTCCTCGCTCTTGAGAGAACTCATCCTTCATGCGTGCCAGTTTTCAAAGCTGCACATGAAGGTGCCTGCGGAGCGGCATGTCATTGAACTCATCCGGGATCAAATGAAGCTGGTCGAGTCGATTCCCGTTCAGTTACCCCACCCTCGCGATTCCCGCGCAAAAAAACTCGCCGATCGGCTCCGGGCGAATCCCTGTGAACCACGGTCCCTTGAGATCCTGTCAATCGAATGCGGCGCAAGCAAGCGGACTATGCAGAGGCTTTTCGCAGAGGAGAGCGGCATATCATTCAGCCGATGGCGGCAGCAGGCGCGCCTGATCCACGCATTGCAAACCCTGGCCGCAGGACAATCGGTCACCAATGCTGCGCTCGATGCCGGCTACAGTTCAACCAGCGCATTCATCTCGATGTTTCGGAAACAATTGGGAACCACGCCAGCCCGTTATTTGGCTGCATCCGGTTAGCGAATGAGAACACCCGCCTCCATCTGTTCGCTCGTGAACACCACATTTCGTAAATGAACACCCGTTCCTTGAATCGCTGTGGAATCGTGACTTGCATCACGGAAAAAGCCGCCATTTAACAAGTAGTTTGGACGCTCAAATGCGTCAGCTTCTTCCAGTCGACATAGTCGCGCTACGGGGTGAATCATGGTCAAGCATCGCTTCGTCTTGTCCTTACTCGCGCTAACCAACATAGCCTGGAGTTCGGCACAGGCGCCACCGATCACGCCCCACCCGCAGGTGGATCAGCGGGTTGAGCTGTTGAGCATCGTCTTCCGTTTGGCCGGCAATCCTGAATACAACATGGACTCCCTTCCGGCATATTCAGCCGATATTGATCGATACTTTGCGCCCTACAAGAGCCACGCCGCCGTACAAATGGCGCAATCCCTTCGGAACAAAAAGGGCGTGAGCTTCGATGCCGTCATGTCGATGGCGATTTCGATATCCCAGCCTCCGGAACTAAAGCCTCTGGTGGCTTTTACGGGTGCGGTTCCAGATCAGCGCTGGGGCGTCGCAGCGACTGAGAAGTTCCTGCCGCTGTTACGCGATTTCTATCGCGACAGTAAGTTTGCGGACTTCTTCGCAGCCCATCGGGCAACCTACCGGACGGCCGAAGCGCGCTTCGCAACCACTCTTGGCTCAGTCGATTTCGGATGGTATTCCCGCTTCTATGGCAAAGCTCCCGACCTTGTCTACCACCTGGTCCTTGGCATGAACAATGGCGGCGGCAATTACGGGCCGCGCCTGATTCATGACGACGGCGCCATGGAACTCTTCTCGATCATCGGCTGCTGGACGCACGACGATGCCGGTGACCCGACATACCCGCCAGATCAGGGCTATCTTGCGACGATCATCCACGAGTTCAATCACTCTTTCGTTAACCCTGCGGTGGATGCGCGGTGGAAAACCTTCACTGGTGCAGAGCCGGTTTATGCTTCGGTTGCAGACAAGATGAAGCTCATGGCTTACGGCAATGCGAAAACGATGGTGAAAGAGTCGTTGGTACGTGCCGCGGTCATCGTCTATTTCCAGGATGCGGGCGAGGACAGCCAGAAGAACCTCAGGCGCATCCGCCAGGAGCAGCGGAACGGGTTCTATTGGATGGACGCGCTGGTGGACAAGTTGAAACAATATGAGACGCAGCGGGCGCAATACCCAGTGTTCTCGTCGTATATGCCCCAGGTCGGTTTGTTCTACCGCGACCTGTCGCCCCATGTAACCGAGGTGGCCGCGGCCTTCGACGCAAAATCCGCGCATGTAGTCGGCATGGAGCCATTCGCTAATCATGCTCAGGACGCGGAGGCCTCAATCCAGACCATCAGGATCACGTTCGACAAGCCACTGGATCCGAATGCGGGATACTCAATCAGCTTTGGAAACGGTGGCAGCGAACACTATCCAATCAAGGGAAAGCCCTCGTTTGAAGACGGCGGAATGCATGTCGTGCTGCCCGTCGAACTCAAGCCGAACCAGGCATACAGCTTTGTGCTCACGTCTCAGGCGTTTGTTACGCCCGACGGTTTTCCGTTGGCAAGCTACACGGTTGAGTTCAAGACAAAGTAGGTTGCGTCTCGCTCGATTCGGAAGGGAAGACCAGCTCTAACGCGGACTGTTGGAAATTAGCATTTGCAATCGCGGAATCTTCTGCTACTTTATTCCTGTACCTCGGCAGTCCGCGCCACGCAGTCAATCAGCGGGCTCTACCTGCACTCTCCTGCTTCTGAGGGAATGTGGATGGAGGCGCTTCAGAGCACTTGGGAAAGGTGTGCCTGTGCGCTCGCCATTCGCACCCGCCTCTCCCTCGCCTCCACTTGCATCGAACCACAAAGGAGAGAAGCCATGAGCAAAAAAGCCAATCACCACAAGATCAACTACATTGAGTTTCATTCCACTGACATCGAGCGGACCAAGAAATTCTATGCCACCGTCTTCGGCTGGAGCTTTGTCGATTACGGGCCAGACTATGTCAGCTTCCAGGGCGCGGGCATCGACGGCGGATTCATCAAGAGCGAGCCCCATCCTGATGCAGGCAAGGGCGGACCGCTGGTTGTGCTCTATTCCGAAGATCTTGCCGCGACTGAGATCGCAATTCGGTTGGAGGGCGGCAGCGTGGTCGTGCCCACTTTCGAGTTTCCCGGCGGCCGCCGCTTCCACTTCTCCGATGGAGCAGGCAACGTGCTCGGAGTCTGGTCCGAGTAGCCCGCAGCCAGCGCCCCGCTCCCATTCCTTGACTTAAAGCCCCAGCGACAGACGAGGTGCTGCCCACAACGTCGCTGGGGCGCTGGCTCGTCCGGCCTCGATTAGATTAGCAGCAACTCACCCGAATGAATCTCTTCCAAATACGACCAGGTAAATCTCTGCGACGACAGCCATGCCTCCGTATGCGCGGCGGAGCTTCTTCCAAAGTACTTTTGTAAGAAAATTCTCATGTTTAGCGCTCTCGGTCTCAGCGCCTCAGTCGATGAATTAAGAAGACACTCATGCTGCGGGAAACAGAACCCGCGTCTGAGCCAATTCTGAGTCTCGCGGTGCCAGACCATGACGGTCCTTGTTAGTGCGCGCTCATCCCTTGCGTTTGTTCTTATCCTCTCCGGGCTTTCCATTGCGGCCAACGGCCAGCGGAATCGGGCCATTGCCGCGTTGGACGAAACTCAGCTCGTCTCGCTCACCGGCAATACTCACCCACTGGCGCGCGCGAAGTATGATCTGGGTTCCGTCGACGCCGAAACACGCCTCGACCGCATGATTCTTGTGCTTATGCCAACCGCGGCCCAACAAGCGGAGCTCGACCTCCTCGTTGAAGCCCAGCAGGACGCAGCTTCCTCGCAGTATCACCAATGGCTCACACCGGCGGAGTTCGGCGCGCGATTCGGCGCCAGCGGCCTGCAACTCCAGCAAGTCACTGCATGGCTTACAGCGCACGGCTTCGCGATCGAAGAGATTGCCGCGAACCACCGCCTGATCGTCTTCTCCGGGACTGCGGCCCAGGTGACGGAAACTTTCCATACAGCGATTCACCGTTACAGTATCGATGGCGTGGAGTACATCGCCAACGCACAAGACCCGCAGATCCCCGCGTCGCTCATCGGTGTGGTGGGCGGCGTAGTTTCGCTGCATAATTTCCGCCGCACATCGGCCATTTCCTCGCTCCGCAAGGTCAGCGCAAAGCAGCTCAGGGGCCCACGCGCCGAGTATTCCGCCGGCGCAACGCACTATCTCTTCCCCGCCGATTTCGCCACCATCTACAACCTGAACGCGCTCTACGCCAAAGGCATAAATGGTGCCGGCATTTCCATTGCGATTGTCGGCCGCAGCAACATCAACGTGAGCGATGTGGCCGCCTTTCGCGTGACCTCCGGCCTTGCGGCCAACAACCCCACGGTGCTTGTGCCGGCTACGAATCCGGGCCTTGTCGGCGGCGACCAGGACGAGGCGACACTGGATGTGGAATGGAGCGGGGCCGTTGCTCCGGCGGCGCAGGTCATCCTGGTGGTCCAGGCATCCACCGCCACAACAGACGGCGTGGACCTTGCGTCGCAATATATCGTGAATCACGCCACAGCGTCTGTCGTGAGCGTGAGCTATGGAAGCTGCGAGCAGGCCATGGGCGTCGCCGAGCAGGCCTTCTACGGCGGCCTGTGGCAACAGGCGGCAAGCCAGGGCATGAGCGTGTTTGTGGCCGCAGGTGACGCTGGCGCGGCTGGATGCAACATCGGCGCGGATGCCGTTGGCGCAGGCACGGGTGTGAATGGCCTCTGCAGCTCGCCCTACTCCACCTGCGTTGGGGGAACCGAATTCAACGAGGGACAGGATTATGCCGACTACTGGGCTGCCGCAAACTCGCCGGGCAACGCCTCGGCGCTCAGCTACATTCCTGAGGAGGTCTGGAATGAGAGTGGCGCAAACGGAGGCTCAGGGCTGTGGGCCTCCGGAGGTGGAGTCAGCGCAATCTATGCGCAGCCATCCTGGCAAAGAGGAGTGGGCGCGACAGCCGCCGCGGAGGATACAGCAGGAATGCGGACGGTGCCGGATGTGGCCATGGCAGCTGCCGATCACGATGGATTCGTGATTTACGAGAACGATTCGTATTGGGTGATTGCCGGCACGTCGGCTTCTTCCCCGTCATTCGCCGCTGTCATCGCGCTGGTCGTCCAGAAGCAGGGAAGCACCGGGCTGGGGAACGCGAACCCGGAGCTGTATGCTCTGGGAAATGCCGTGCACAACCCATTTCACGCCACGCGATCGGGAGACAACACCGTGCCGGGTGTGGCTGGATTCACCGCAACCGGCACGGCGTATAACCTGGCAACCGGCCTGGGTTCGGTCGATGGAGCAATCCTCGTGAGCGCATGGGGCGGAGGATCGTTGCTGGCAAAACCTGGACCGGTGCGCGGCCCCGTTCGGCAACGGTGCGCGCTGTGCGTCGCGCGGTAGCCTCTAGAGCGGTTCCAGGATAGGTATACCGTTTCCGGTGTTGTGCAAGGTCGCCGCTCCTTGGGGTCGCGTCAACTTGACTGTATTACCTTCGAGGTACAGCAATCCTGGAACCGCTCTAGTCGAAAAGCGCGAACGCCTGTTCGATGCGGACCTGCACTTTAGGGTCGGTCGCGAAGGATTGATGCACTTCGAGCACGATAACCGGCGGCTCGGGCAACTGCTTCAGAGCTTTCGCGGCAGCGGCCCATTCAATGGTGCCGTCGCCGGGCCACAGGTGCTCGTCTTTCACGCCTTGGTTGTCGTGCGCGTGGACTGAAACGATGCGGGTGTTCAGGGTTGCAATGGCCTGAGTCACGCCGGTGGTGATGTTGGCATGGCCCACATCCAGGCAGCTGCCTACAGACTTGAGATGTCCCAACTCAAGAATCTCCACCAGGTGCTCCGGCGTAGTGGGCTCGCTCACCAGGTTCTCCACCAGAATGCGTACGTCGAGCGGGCGGGCAAAGGCGCCAAGGTGTTCCAGGGCAGTCTGGGCGTATTCAATTGAGCGCAGCGACCAGCCATCGTCCCGCTCGCCCAGGTGAACCACGAGATTCCGAAAGGGAATCAACTCCGCCGTTTCCAGCGCGCGTTTGATCTCATCCATAGCGGCAATGCGGCGCGCCTTTTCAGGATGAAGAACGTTAACGGCAGGAGCGCCGGCGCGCCCCATTTCGCGGTCCGGGAACAAGGGCGCATGCATCGACCAGGGCTTCAGGGGATTGGATGCGAACCACGAGGCCAGCTCGGCCACGTGATCCCGGTCCGCATAGTCAAAATGTTGCCGGGCGGCAAAGAGTTCCACCGCCTGGGCTCCCGCACGGCTGGCGAGTTCCAACTGCGCTGAATGCAGGCGCTGGTTCAGGAATAGGTGTGTGGATAGAGCGCGCAGCATAACCAAGGAATCTCCCGCTCCGTTTGATTCGGAGTCTTGAAACGCAGGTTCATTGCTATTGTCTCATTCTTGCAACAATTTACGCTGAAACGGATGTTGCTGGAGATGGTGCACCGGCTCTCTGCAACGGGCGCGGATGTTGCGGGTTCCGGGCGGGGACTGTAAAAGAGTCTCACGAAACCGGAAAAACGCCAGCCGCTCAAGCCGGGCAGCAGAATGTTTGATTTTTGCAAAAAGGCGCAGACCTGCGATACGGAGAGGAATCGCAGGCCTGCATTTCATCTTGCACGACTGGGGGTAGGGAAGTTGAACCAGAGACTCAGCCCGGGTTGTCCGCCAATGTTGCGCGGGATTCCTGCAAGAGTCAATCGAATCTGGGGCCAACATCGGAAACGGGAATCAAATCCTCCGTTCCATTGCCTTTCGAACTCCAGGCGCGGGAGCATAGCTCCGCTTACATACAGTGAGATGGCGAAACTTTCAGTGCGGTTGTCTGGCCCGCGGGGAATTCTGTGGAAAAGCTGTTGAAAAACAACTAGATCGAGAAAGCCGCCTGGAATCAATAACCTGCGGCCTTCCCGTAGTGGCTCCGGTGGTCCTGGCCGCCCTCGAGTTCCCCAGTCTTCGGGTCGATTGCGATGCACTCCCCATTGGACCAATGGCGCTCGGAAATCGCCAGGCTATAACCCCTGGCCTTCAGGTCGGCGACAGTCTCCGCGGAGAAGCCCGGCTCCAGGTAAAGCTTGTCTGGCTGATACTGGTGGTGGAAGCGCGGAGCGTCCACCGCCTGCTGAATGTTCAGCCCGCCTTCCGATGCGGAAAGAAAGATGTTGGCTACCGTCGTAATGATGCGCGCCCCGCCCGGCGAGCCCAGCACGTAGCGCAATTTCCCGTCCTCTAGCACAATGGTCGGAGTCATGGAACTGAGCGGGCGCTTGCCGGGCGCAATGGCGTTGGCTGGCCCCTGGATCAGCCCATAGATGTTAGGCACGCCCTCCTTCGCGGTAAAGTCGTCCATCTCGTCGTTCAGCAGAAAGCCAAGAGAGCCCGCGGTCACATGCGAGCCAAACGAGTCGTTGAGCGTTGTCGTCACCGCAACCGCGTTGCCGTCGCTGTCAACAACCGAGTAGTGCGTGGTCTGGTTTGATTCCGGCCGTCGCTTGCCCGGAGTCGTCGGCGCGGAAGGCAAAAATCCGGTGGGCCGCACGAGCGAGGTACTCACCGTGGCTGCGTTGGGATCAATCGACGCTCGCCATGCATCAGCGTATTTCTTTGATGTAAGCTGGTCCATCGGAATGGGGTTGTAATCGGGGTCCCCAAGATAGTCGGCGCGATCCATATAGGCGCGCCGATAGGCCTCGGTGATCAAATGAATCGACTGCACCGACCGGTCACCAAGTTTCGCCAGGTCGAAGCCTTCCAGGATATTCAAGGCAGTCAACAGCACAATGCCGCCGGAAGAAGGCGGAGGCGCGCTGATAACCATATAGTTATGAAACCTTCCGGTTATGGGTGTCCGCTCCACCACCGTGTACTGGGCCATGTCTTCCAGCGTCAGCAGCGCGCCGCCTTTGTGCAGCTCGTCCACCAGCTCATGGGCAATTGCGCCGTGGTAAAACGAGTCGGGATCCGCCGCAATTCGTTGCAGAGTTCGCGCCAACTCTGGCTGCTTGAAGGTCTCGCCTTCCTTATAGTGGTTTCCATCTCGTTGGAAGATCCGCTTCGAATCGGGAAACTTTGCCAGGTCGGGGTCGGTGAGCTCTTTGGCTTCTTCGGCTGAGAGCACAAACCCATCCGCGGCCAGCTTGATTGCCGGCGCCACCACGCGCTGCAGGCCAAGCTTGCCGTATTTCTTTTCCGCGTGCACCATGCCGGCAACCGACCCAGGCGTGCCGATGGAACGGTAACCAATCACCGAACCTTCCAGGCTCTCTTCCGGCAGTACGTTTCCGTGCGCGTCCTGGTACATCGTTTCCGTGGCCGCAAGCGGAGCCTTCTCGCGGTAATCCAGGAAAACGTCATTGCCGTCATGGGTGCGGATCAGCATAAAGCCGCCTCCGCCCAGGTTGCCGGCCGCGGGATGCACCACCGCCAACGCAAAGCCAGTAGCTACGGCGGCATCTACAGCGTTACCGCCTTCGCGCAGCACTTCAAGCCCCGCGTCGGAGGCCAGATGGTGGACGCTCACGACCATACCGTGCTTTGCGCTGACGGGCTGTTCGTCCAGATAGGGAATCACGTTCTTTTGGGCCTCCTGGGCTCGGGCGGGGATACACGGTAACAGCGCGGCTCCGGCAACGGCGGCCAGAACGGGGGAAACAGCGCCTCTCCAACCCGCTGTCGATCGCAATCGTTCCGCGCAGCGAAATTCTTTCCGGGCAAACGCTACTTTCCAGTCCGTCTTCGGGTTAGCGCTATGGGGGAAGCCCTGCCATGTCAGTCGGGTCATAGTGTTTTGACAGAATAACGCGGATCGCAATCGAACCGTGAAGTTTGTCACCCCGCGCCGGGCTTGCCTTCCATAGGGCCACCAAACAACGCTCGGGCACGTCCAAATCTTAGACCGGGAACGAAGTCGGCCACGCTCTACAAACCGAAGAACAATTCAAATGGAGGGCATCATGATAAGGAACTCGATATTGACGGCATCTTTAGTCATTGCAATGGGTACGCTGGGCATCACCGCAGCCGGCGCGCAGGTGCGCGAGGCAGTTGGAGCTGTTACCAACACCGACGTAGCGGTAAGCATCTACGGAGCATTCAGCGGGACGACGAATGGCAACGGCATCACGCAGAGTCCCTCTAACGCCGCCGGTGGGCTGGTCGAAGTTCGCCACATCGTCAATCCCATCATCGGATTTGAGGGAACGTACTCCTTTAACCGCGCCAATCAAACCTACACGCCCAATAGCGTGGCCTGCCCGGTAGGCATCCTGCCGCCCTGCAATAGTTCACCGTTTGCAGCGGTTTCAGCCGACGCCCACGAGGTGACCGGCAACTGGGTAGCATCGGTAAAAATCGCGAATCTCAGGCCGTTTGCGTTGGCCGGTGGGGGCCTTCTGTTCAATGAGCCCAGCGGCAGCCAGACGAATACAACCTCCTCCACCAAGGGAGTCTTCGATTACGGAGCGGGCCTGGACTGGGGCTTGCTGCCGCACCTGGGGTTGCGCTTCCAGTACCGCGGCAACCTCTACAAAGCCCCCGACCTGACTCGGCTCTACACCTCAACCGGAGCCTTCACCCACACCTCCGAACCCATGATCGGCGTCTACTTCCGTTTGTGACTGCTGTATGACCCGCTCCCGGGGCCTGTGCTGAATGGTGCGGGCCCCAGTGCATTTCCGTAGATCACAGTTGCGGAGATATGATGCCTCATGTCGTTTAAACGCGGCAGACGCCTCTTGATCGCGATTGCATTCGCCTTCCCCGCAGCAGGGGCGAGCCCGCAGAACGCAGGCCCCATCCCTGCGCCGAGCCTCAACACCACCCAAATTGTCGAGCGGATGCAGCGGCACAACCAAGACCAAACCAATCAGCTGAAACAGTACAAAGCGTTACGCCACTACAAAGTGGAGTACCAGGGTTTTCCGGCCAATGCGACGGCGAAGATGGACGTTGAAGTCGAGTATGACGCTTCGTCGGGAAAGAGCTTTCGCATCGTGTCGGAAAGCGGATCAAAGTTTCTTTCGGACAAGGTGCTGAAGCGGGCGGTCGACAGCGAAAAGGAGGCCTCGCAGGACAAAGGGCTGACGGCGTTGTCTCAGGCCAACTATCGGTTTCATCTGGCGGGAACGGAGAACGTAGCCGGCCGGCCGGCTTACATGCTCGTTGTGGAGCCGCTGAAAGCGACCAAGTTTCTTTATCGCGGAAGAATCTGGGTGGATGCGGCGGATTTTGCAGTGGTGAAAATGGAGACGGAACCCGCAAAGAGCCCATCCATCTTCATTTCGCGGACAGCCATCCATTACACCAGTGCGATGACGGATAGCTTCTGGTTGCCGCAGAGGATGCGCAGCGAGACGAAGGTACGGATTGGCGGCACGGCAGTGTTCACCATCGACTACGGGACGTACCAAATTGGTTCAAAAGCGGGGTAATGAACGTCGCGTTCCGCTAGTGTCTGCCGTGTTCAGCGTCCGCCCACCAGCATGAATCCATCAATCGGTGTGCGGCACGTTCTGCCGTCTGCGAGCTTCCACGTTGATCCGTCGGCATATGTGACGAGAGTCAGGTCTATGGAATTGGCCGCCGAAAGGCCGGGCACCCACAGATCTGCGGAAACTTCTTTCGCCGAAGTGGCGGAGAACGAGACGTCGAGGGTGCGCGTCGCATCCGAGGGACCGCTCTCGGCCATCGGCGTCAACATGGCCCGGGTCTTCGGATTGAGGCCATGGACGATGACTCTGGCGCTGGTGATTTGCCTGGATTTTGGATTGACCAGGGTCAAATGGAGTCGCTGGCCTTGACCTCTGTGGTGGTCGTCGCCGACTTCCATGCTGTTCCAACTGGCTGCCTGCCGCGCTTGCACTGAAACCGGGCAGGCGTTGGTGACTGGCGGTAGTTGAATGATGACCGTTTGGGATTGGGACGGGCTGGAGAGACCCTCCATCCCTGCGACGCCCTGATTGGCGGCGGTTTGGCCGGAGGCGGCTATCGCTCCAACGAAGAGGGCAAGCAAAAAAGCGGCGGCAGGCTTCATTCTTGTTCACCTTTCGCAATAGAACCCCGAAAACTGCACACCAATAAAATACGCCGACCGTCGTTTCGGGACAATCCCGTTTTAACCCACGGCGTCCAACTGCCCCGCCGCGCGCCAAGGCAGGGTCCCCGCTGTGATACCGTTGCAATACGGTGTCTCCGAGCCGGGACGGGTTTTGCGGCTTGATTCGAATGCCTGAGGACGGGCTTGAATTGGAGACTGACCGTAACCAAATAATGCCTCAGCAGCCGGAATTAACATCGCCTCCTCTCCCCGCGAGCCCGGCTCCCCTGCCCGGGTCTTCGAACGGGACTATCTCCGTCTCAGGCGCAGTCATCCCCCCTATCCCCGTGTCCATTTCAGCGCCAGAATCCCGGCCCGCGGCCGATCTTCAGGCAGCCTACAAGGATGGTCACCAGCCAGACCCCCAACGCATTCCACGATGGCTCGAGCGGTCGGAGCTGTTTTTGCGGGTCATTCTGCGCATGTACATCGGGGTCGCGGTCTGCTACGCGCCGTGGTCCAGGCTCTTTTGGGATCAGAATCCGCTTTTCGTGCAGTATCCTACCCTCTCCATCTATGCTGCCAATGGCGCGGTGCGCGGCATCATATCCGGCTTGGGGCTTTTGAACCTGTGGATTGCGTTCCACGACGCGTTCAAGCACCGGGACGGGAAATAGACCACGGGGAAAGGCCAGTTGACCCGCAGGTTGGAACGGAAGATATGGATCAGGGATCGGGAAACAGTGAAAAAGTTTCGCCACGCGGCGCTCCAACTCCGCTGCAATGCGCATCGTTGGCGTACGAGAATCCGGACTTTCTCAATGGGCCGGATGGGCGCCTCATTCGCATTGTCGCGGAGTACCTCGAGCCCCTCGCCCGTTTCCGCCGCGAGCAGATTCAGGACACGGTCGTCTTCTTCGGCTCGGCGCGGTTTCGCGGACGCGAGGAGGCCAATCACGAGCTCGAGCTCCTCGACAACACCGGATCAACCCAGCCCGCTCCCAGCCATGAGCAGCCCGCCAGCGTTCCGCAAATCGTTCAAGGCACTGCTACCGAGCTGCAGCGCAAGCGTGCCGTAGCTGCGGTGGAAATGGCCCGTTACTACGAGGATGCGCGCCGCCTCGCCGGCATGCTCACCACCTGGGCCAAGCGTATCCCCTCGCGCCGCCACCGCTTCGTGGTTACCTCCGGCGGAGGTCCCGGCATTATGGAAGCCGCCAACCGCGGCGCCTGGGAAGCCGGTGGTAAAACCATTGGCCTCAATATCCGTCTGCCCTTTGAGCAGTCGCCGAACCCGTATATTACCCCCAGCCTCAACTTTGAATTCCACTACTTCTTCATGCGCAAACTCTGGTTTGCCTACATGTCGAAGGCCCTCGTCGTCTTTCCCGGTGGCTTCGGAACTCTCGACGAAATGTTTGAAATCCTCACCCTCGCCCAGACCCAGAAACTCGCCAAGAAGATCACCGTCGTCATCTACGGCTCCGAGTATTGGAAGAGAGTCTTTAACCTCGACGCCCTGGTGGACACAGGTGCCATCTCGCCCAAAGACATCGAGCTCTTCCAATACGCCGATACTCCCGAGCAGGCGTTTGACATGCTCAAGCAGGGGCTGACGCAGAATTATCTTCTGGCTGAAGCGCAGGAAGGCAGGCTCGCGGAAAGCCTTGAAGGGAAAGGCAGCCAAGAGCTGATGGCCGGCTGGACGGTGGAAGATTTTCTCGGCCCGGAGATGGCCAAAACCAGCAAATAGTCTCGCTATCCTTGCTGAACGCTGGAACGCACAAAACCCCTCCTTAACGAGGGGTTTTGTACGCAGCCTGGTGGAAGTGAAAGATAATAAAGGAATGCAATGTCCCAACTATACTGCTGCTGATCGCCACAAGACCGTCAAATCATCCGACATTGAGCACCAAAGTTTGTTACTGAGCACTAGGTTTATTCAATACCCCTCCCGAACGATAAGCCCGCCGATTCCAAATCAGGAAACGACCGGCGTCCCCCAAGTTTGGATCGAATCGTCCTCTTCTGCTAGGCTTGAATCAGCCCCATCCCCCATGGTCTGCTCCTCGAAGCACGCAGGGACAACCAGGAAGGGCCAATATGGACGCGGCGCTCATTTAGTGTTTCTCCGGTTATTTCCGGAGATTTCGGCTAATTGCCCAGCATTCCTGGTAACTATATTGATTCTTTTGCTAATTGAACGCCTATTCGCACCATCTTAACCCTCCTTTTATGGCATTCAGGGGATACTCGATGCAGAAATCCTGGTTCGATCACGGAGAAGGAGCAGGAATGGCGAATTCGTCCATCTCATACTTGTGGCGCGACCCAAACGCACCGCGGGGCTTTCACACGGGAGTTTCGCTGCACGGTCACACCAACCAGTCGCAGGAGACGCTCGACTTCCTGGCGAATTTCGGCAACCAGTATCCGCTTATGCGCCCCCTTCTGTCGCGTCTCGAGCGCCGTTCGCAGAACAACCACGGCATGGCCGTAAACTATGCAGCCGCCTACTGGACGCCTCCCATGACGCCCAAGCTGGCCTTCGACCTTGAGAGCACGCAGATCGACAAGCTCGACCTCAAGTCGATGGTTTCGCTTTCCGATCATGACAACATCAAGGCGCCCATGTTGCTCCGCTCCGTGCCCAGCGCGCGGCAAATTCCCGTCTCCGTGGAGTGGAGCGCGCCCTACGGCGTGCAGTCCTTCCACCTTGGCATCCACAATCTGCCAAGCGCCAAGGCGCCTGAGTGGATGGCAACCCTCGCCGGCTACACCAAGAATCCCAGTGACGCCCGCCTCACCGAGATTCTCGCTGCGCTCAACGACGAACCGAACGTCCTGGTCATCTTCAATCACCCGCTCTGGGATCTTTACCTCATCGGTCACGAGAAGCACGAGTTCCTGGTCAATGAGTTCCTGCAGAAGAACGGCAATTACATGCACGCGCTGGAGTTGAACGGCCTGCGCCACTGGGACGAAAATCGCGCAGTTCGCCGCTTGGCGGAAAAGTGGAACATGCTCCTCATCTCCGGCGGTGACCGGCATGGCGTAGAACCGAATGCCAACATCAATCTGACCAACGCCAGAAGTTTTACAGAATTCGTTCACGAAATCCGCAAGGAAAAGAAGAGCAACATCCTCTTCATGCCGCAATACGCTGAGCCTTGGAAGCACCGCATTCTCCGGTCAGCGATCGACGCGGTCCGTCACTACCCTGAGTTCCCGCAGGGTTCGCGCACCTGGGATGAGCGCGTATACCACCCCGATCGCAACGGTGTGTGTCGTCCGCTCAGTGAGCTTTGGCCAGACGGCAACGCTCCACGGGTCATGCGCTGGGGCATCGGCCTGGTGCAGATGATGGGCAAGGGCGTGGTCTCCGGCGGCCTGCGTATGGCCTGGACCGAGTCGCACCAGCTCCGCCTCGCCCTCGGCGAAAACGACGGATAACCACCTGCGGTGGGACAGTCGCTCGCGGGAGGCTCGCACCAGATTTCCGGAGGGATCATGGGATTTCAATCCTTTGAATCACTCAGCTCTGGGCGCGCATTATGTCAGGGGTTTTGACGGAGGGAGCAGGGGGGGCAGCCCCCTGAAAAGAGGGCAAAAGGACACGGCCTTTAGGCCCGGGCTTTCTCCTATTTTCAGGTCGTGGGCTGCTTTGGCGCGCTTTGTATCAGGGCACGACTTTAGTCGTGCCAAAAACGCATGACCTTTAGAATATGGGCTGAATCGCCTGTAAACCGCCCCGATTGATGGTTTTGACGACTCGACTACATGTACCATCATATACTCTTATTCACCTTGGTTTCCACATAAATCGCTACATTTTGTAACCGCTGGTAACACGAAATCAGCCCCTTTCGGGACACGAAAAAAGCCACCCGTCTGAGGGTGGCTTTGTGGTTGAGGCGGGGCTGAAATTTACATGTGCCGAGCGGCGATCCAGGCGGCAATCGTCGCAGGGTCAAATCGGTAATTTTTGCCAAGTTTGAAGGCTCCTGGGAGCCTGCCGGAACGAACCCAGCGACAAAGGACGGGGCGGCTGATGCCGACCAGAGCCATGATTTCAGAGCCGGTGAGGAAGGTGGTTCTGACACTAAGTTGTTCGACTATGGTAGCGGATGGTGCGGGTAGAGTAATGTTCATGCACTCTAATACCGCCTATCTCGCCCGTCTCAGCCTGTCTTCCGCGACGGCGGCTTCAAACACGGGTACGTCTTCGAGGGCGACCTTTACAGCTATCTCGTCACCCTCGTTCAGCCGCTGAAGCGCCTCACGCCAAACACGCTTTTTCTCGTCAGGCGTCATTTCGAATCCTTTCGACGGTCGAGGGCTTTCACTACCTCACCTATAAGCACCCGTCGCATCGCGGCTACGAGCACAGCGTCCGCGCCATACGCCTCCACCAATTCGGTGAGTTCGATTTCGAGGCGGGCTTCTACAGACTCTGCTGCTGTGTTGCCATGCTGAACTGAAATCTCTGCCATCGCTTTCTCGATGCGGGCCTATTCCGCCGCGTCTACCTGCTCCATCAAAACCCCGGCGTCCGGGAACGGCTGGATGTGGTCCTTGCCCTCCCAATCCGCCGGAAGCGCCACGCGAACCGCATCAGCGACAGCCTCCCGCCCGTGATCCCTGGCTATCGCGGCCAAGGCGTAAACCAACTTATCGCCCGCCGCGTCGGCCTGCTCATAGAGGGCGAAGGCGGTTTCGACGTATTCAATTACGAGACCTCTAACCTCGGGCAGCAGCGATTTTTGTATCGCCATTTTCTCTTCCTCGGGCAGTGCGCGATATTCCGGTACAGGGTCTTTGCTGCTGTATCCCATTTTCAAGCGAAACTGTATTTCATTGGCAAAACACTGTTGCGAACAGTAGCCTCTCACGAGGTAGTCTGCGGCGCCAGGGTCAGACTCGTCCTGGTCGATAATGCCCCACTTGGTCCTCAGCAGGTCATTGCCGTGGTGAACGTCTTCGGCCTCCTCATTTTTCGGGAAACGAAGAATGATGGCGGGATGCTCCCCGCAAAATCCGCACTTGTTTGATTCGCTCATTTTATTTCTCCTTACTGGGATAAAAAATTTCGTGGATCGCTGACCAGTGCCCTGAGAATCCGTGCAGGCAATGGCCGCAGAGAAAGCTGACGGGTAGTATGCCGTCTTCGCTCTCTTCCCCATCCATAATGATGGGATCGCGTGCGCCGCACTCCGGACACTTGGGAATTTCGTCTGCCATGTTCACCTCTCGAAACAATGTATGCAAAAGCAAAAAATCAAACTGATCAATTCTGAACAAACCCCAATGTTTATAGGGGTTTGAAGTATATTGGCGACACCACGTTTTTGACACGTATTTTAGAAAATTTTTTCTACTTGCGGTAGAACTGCGAAACAAAACCTTCAGCTTTCAGAGGCAGGGAAGCGTCCGCCCATTCGGGGCGAACCGTCATGCAGGCTTCCAAATCCTTCACGGTGAGGGGACTGTCCAGCGACTCCTCGCAGATGATTTCGTCGTGGATCAGGGAAACCAGAGTGAAGCCCTTACGACGGGCTTCCCACATCCCATTGAGCAGGATGTCGCGACTAATTGCCTGGGTCAAATTCTCCGTCAGATGACCGCCGTAGGCACTTGTGGAGCGACCGGCGCCGGCACGGAATCCCGTATACTGGATCGCCCGTTCCGAGCGACCGAAGTTGTCGATCTTGGTGTAGAAGCGGGGTTCGAAATAATGGAGGGCGCGCCCACTGGGCAGCACGACGCGGGCCATATCTGGGGAAGTGCTGCAATCGAAGTAGGCTTTCTGAAACTCGTCGGTGACATATAACTGTGACCGATCTTCGAGGGCGTACATGAAGTGAGTTTCGAGAGCCTTCCACAAACGCGGTATCTCTGGATACTGTTCCCGGAAAGCCCCGACCAGAGCCTTGGATTGTTCCTCCGTGAGTATGTACCCGTCCTTTGCCACGGTCTCTTGAAATCGCTGCCACCCCATCTGATACCCGCAGCCCAGAATGCAAATTTTCCCCAAGTCGCGCTCTCGACTGGTAACTTCTTCCGGAGGTTTGCTCAGAAGTACGCCCATGAACTCGCGATACAGGTCGCGCCCTTCCCGGTAGGCGGAAAGTATATTCTCGCAACCTGCCAGCCATGCCAGCGTCCGCGCTTCAATCTGGCTCAGATCGCAGAGTATGAATTGCCGCCCTTCCGGGGCGCGAATCATACTTCTTATTACGCTGCCGACGAACGCCAGCAACGACAGGCCGGGGACGGGTGAGGCGGTGAGCGTACCGGCGCGGATGGCGTCTACCCACTCCGTGAGTTCTTCCAACTTATACTTCGCCTTTTTGAAATTTTGTAATTGCAGGCCGGTCGAAGTCCATCGTCCGGTATGCGCTCCCACGAAGCCGAGGGAGTGGGTGATGCGCCCTTCGCAGACCCGCAGGGCGGCACTCGCCAGCTTGGAATGTGCGGTACCCGCCCGTTCCTGCTTCATCTCGAAGAGACGACGCACGTCGGGCGACAGCTCCTCCTTCAATGCGGCACTGACCGAGGGGATGTCCATCGAGGTTTGCACATGGCCTTGGGTGCCCAGCCACTTCAGCAGTTGCGCGCCCGAGTTGGCGTTCTTCACTCCGGTGAGGGCTTCCATCTGCTGCTTGATACTGGCCGAAGCGGTGACCGCGAGAGCGGAGGCGTTCCGCAGGAATTCAACGTCGATGGGCACGCCCCGATTGTTGATTTGCTGGTCGAATATCCAGGCACGGTATTCGCTGTCGGGCAAGGGCGAACCGAATCTCTCCAACGCATCGTACACATAGCGTTCGGCATTAACGTCCTGCATACAGTACAGGCCGAACTCGTCCCATTCCTTGGGGTGCGTCAGGTGGTCTTTGAAGTAGAAGGGGGGCGATCCCGCCTTGATCATGGGCTTGGTGGCCTTGGTGGGCACGGAGAACAGCTTGATCAGCGCGTTGCCTCGCGGTTCCTTGCACTGGGCTTTGGGCAAGTGCAGAGCGAGAGCGGCCATTTCCAGCTTACCGGGAAAACCCAGAGAGCGGCAGTAGACCATCACGTCGAACCATTGCGCCAAGGGCACGTCGATGCCCAGCGTGTTCCATAAAATGCTGCGTTCGAAGTTGCAGTTCCACGCAATCTTAGTGGTCCCAGGATCGGTGAGAGCGGCCCGCAGACGGGCAGGCATGGGTCCGGTATGGGGCTCCCACAGGCGCGGCGGCGCACTGTCGAAGGCATACGCGACCATGAGCAGATTCACGCATCGCGCATATCTTCCGATCCCGCACTTTTTCAGGTCCACCGGAGATCGGGTTTCAACGTCAATCCACAGGTCAGGCATTCAGGTAGACCTTCTTGCTGAGCCTCACCGCCCCATCCTTGTCGCGCTTGGGGTTGCCCTCGTCGTCCAGCAACGGGGCATAGACGAAGAACTTGGTCTTGAGCATGGACTCGAACGCACGGGTCACCATGAAGGAGCCGAACTCCTCATACAGCTTGTATTGGCGGGCAAAAACGGAGAAGTATGCCGCCTTCTTATTCTTGGCGTAGCCTCGCCACGCAGTGACGATGCGATTTTCCAGTTCGGCGGCGGAATTCTGTGTGGCCTGAACGGGGAGGGCGCGATGCAGGCGAATTTGCCAGTTGGCAAACTCCAGAGCGGCGGTCATGCACGCCACGGAAATCTCGCTCTCCCCAGCGGCACAGGCGGTGAGGGCGGCAATCCGCAAGGCGTTCTCGCGGATGCGCCCGGTCTCGTCCTCGGGATCGTCCCATTCGTCGTACATCTCTTGCGCTGCCGGGGCGACTGCGGTGACGACAATATCGGTACGGGCGCGATAAAGAAGCTTTCCCGCGCGGGTGGGCTCCCAGGCATCCTTGAGCCGATAACGAAAAGGGATTGCGGTATATCCGAAGATGAAGCGAGAGTGCAGCCCAATCGCCAGAGTCGCCCCGAAGGCGGCGGATACATCGGAGGGGTTCTTTATCGGTACCCCGCCGATCAAACTGACTTGGCAATCGCAAGTTTCCTCGCCCTCTTTAACGCTCAAACCATAATGGGGTTCACCCCAAAGATCGCAAAGCATCTGATGCAGCGTGGAGTTGTCCATTTTGCCTTTGCTCAACACGCTCTTCAGTTCGTTCAACATGAAAAGCTTTTTCTTCGGGCCTTCAATAATCTCCGGCTCTTTGCCTTTGCGGCGGATGACTTTATGCCCGATGATGAGCATCAATCCCCGGTCGCTGGAAGGGCTGGTGCGGCTCACCAGCGCAAGATCAATTCCGGTAATTCTGCGGGAGCGTTTCTGCGCTTCGTCCTTGCCGCCTCCGGGGGGCATGATGAGACAGACGTAGAGATTGTTATTCGTGCGTCCGACGAGCAAGGGCGGCGGCATCACAGAATAGGTGCCGAGAATCGTAGGGTAGGCGAGACCGAGTTCCATTTTCATATCGCGGGCGGCATCGCCCAGCGGCCCATACATGCAGGCTTCCGGAAAAGATATGGGATCATCGGAAACTTCGGAGGGCGCGGGACTCTCCAATGTCTCGGCCTGCTCTTCCTCTTTCTGCTCTTGCTCTTCCGCCAGACGTTCCTGGCGGCGCTCTTCAAAGAGAGCGGTCAAATCCTCTTCTTCAAGTTCGAGGGTGTCGCCCAATGCCTGGAGCCGCAGAGAGTAGTCAGGATCGTAATAATCGAAGAACTGTTCGCGCCCTTTTTTGCCGTGAGCGGAGCCCTCATCGCAATGGGAGTGGGCGCAACGGAAGCATAATTCCCCGTTGTCTATCCAGAGGAGGGTAGAGTCGTTGACGGTAGAGTACGGGTCGGTGTGCCGCTCTCCGTCAGGCCAGCCCTCGGCAGTGTTGCCGGGGCACCAGACTCGCCAGCCGTCAAGGCGCGAAGTAGATTCGAAACTGAATTCAGGGTAGCGTTTACGGATTCGCTCGAAGAGTAATTCAACACGTTCGGGAGTCCAGTAACCTTGCGGCCTATCCCCGCTCTCTCGCGATTCGCGAATAACTCCGGGATGCGCGGCTTCATACTCCGCCGTCATGCGGGTCATAATCTCAGGTACAGTAGACATGTAATCTATTCCTATTCCTCTTCTAATACGCCGCTGCGGCGGTAACTGCGATTGGGGGCTTCCCGACCTTTACGGTTCAAGCTGCCGTAGCAGCGGGTGATACGGTTGGCGTCGGAGAAAGTCTGCACATCGACTTCGGCGGTGCTGAACAGCCCGCGCACGGTGGCCTGCACGCCCTCGATAAGCCGCTTGGACGGCGCGTCATTGGCGAGATCGACCAGCACCAAAACGTGCCAGCCATTCCCTGAACACGCCAAGATAACTTGCGGAAAGCCTCGCTCCAGCAGATAATCGCGAACCCGCGACATGACTACGAAGGCGGCGTGGCATTCTTCTTCGGTGGCGACCTTGTGGCGCCGGTACTCTACCTGTGAGGCGCCGTCAGGGTTGAGTAACGGCTGGCCGTCCTTGTCGATCTTGGGATAGACGACGGGCTGGCCGGATTCGTCGCGGATAAAATCGCGCCTGGGATCGCCGTCTAAAAGCATCCAGCGGCGCCGTGCGATCTGGCTCCGGTCGGCGGCGAAGTGGGAGCCGCATAGCACACGCGGCGGGAGGGTCACGGGGTTGAGACAGATATATAGATTGAATCCGACAGGATCTTGATCGAAACTTTCCAAGATCCCAACAATCTGGGAGCCGTAGGGGTAGCGTCCGATAGAGGTGATGGGTTTTCCACCGTCGAGGCGGATGGCGCGTATTTCCACGACATCGCCGCGACGGTAGAGAGTTTGGATTGTATGTTCAATGGAGGCGAGTTTCACGGGAGTTAGCCCGCGTCTTCGTCTTCTTCGTCCACAGGGGCTTCGACGCCGCCGACCAAGGCGCGCAACTCGCTTTCGGTGAGGGTGCGGGCGATGGCCTTGGACAGCTTGGCGCCGTCCTTCCATTCCGCCAGCAACTGGGTAATCTTCCCTTCCCCAAGCTGCAAGTAACGCGGGGGCGAAATCATGCGGGCGAAGTTATAGCCCTTCAGAAGGTCGCTCCCCGCCCAGGTCATCTTCACATCGAAATTGAAGATGTCGTCTCCCGGATACTGTTCCGTGTTCTTCAGGCCGACAATCTGCGAGTAGGCATAATTGCTCAGCTTGAGAGGCACCAGGATAACTTCCGGGACCCCATCGGTCTTGAGTGCGCCCGATTGCGGGTGGGCGTTGGGGTAATGGGCGACCACCGTGTAGAAGTTCTCAGTGGGGGCGCCGAAGTGGCGGCAGCAGAAGGCGCGCTCCGTGGTGTCGCTCTTCTTGGGGTTGAGGCAACGGAAGACGCCCTTGCCCTTTTCGGCATGGGTGAAGGCTTTCTTCCACGGTGCCTGGGATTGCGGGATAAGGCCGAATCGCTTAGCTTCTCCAGCCTTTTCGGGGCGGAGCATCTTTGCGGCCTTGGGCTTGATGAGGGTTTCGCTGCCAACGTCGGCGAGGTCTTCGTCGCTGGGGAGGGTTGAGGCCACGGTGGTGGGCGTGGTTGCGACTGCGGGGCGGTTAACGCGGGTCGCCGGTTGGCGGGGCGTGATGTCGTCCAATTCATCTTCTGCGAATGGTGCGGATTTTGCTGCCATATATGTTTCCTTCGAGTTATCGAATTCGCGGGTGCCCGATATGTACGGTAGCCAGCGTTCCCTGAGTAAGGCCTGCGTCGTTCGCTCGAAGTTCTAATACCGAAGTTTTGGGATTTGGAGGGGCAGATAAGGTCATTCTCGGCTCTGGCGAGGATCACAGAAATTATCGGATAATCGCCAACAATCGGTCGATAACCGGGGTGGCAACGGGGACAACCTGCGTGTTAGCGCCGATAATTGGCACTTTATCGGAGCCATTTCGATAATTTTTAAGCCGCCGTAAGTCCCCCGTAAGCCGCTGATATACCTATATGTTATAAAAAAAAAAATCTCTTTTTATATTTATTATCGGATTATCGGCGAAGATTCGTTCATCCTAAGTTTTCATTTTCACCCCCCGTGGATAGTCTCCGATAATTTTTCAATTCACGGAGATCGCCGCCCCACGGAGGTGGGGGGTAAATATAAGTAAAGCGATGCGTGCAAATCGCGGTATTGGAGGTATGAGGTACTCGCCGATGTACAGTTGCCCACGTTGTGCCGCTATAGCTTCCGGAACCATACAAACTACAGTGCCCCTGCCGGGTCCCACGAAGTTCGGCGCGTTAGATGTGCTTGAGATCGGCGAAAGCGCGATCTATCCCCTTATCGACTATTCTTCGTTGTGTGCAGCCGTCACCCTTCGTAAGACTCGCCGTAACAAACGATTCACCCGCCGCACCAAAGGCCAGTTCGTTCGGGTGTGGCGGACCGCCTGAGATATTTCCCAAATCTGGGTATTAGTAGACATTGCATGTCTACTTCCTCGCCCCACGGCCATAGCCAGCCGTGGGGTTCTCTTTGCCCGGTCACTCTTCTGCTGCCGCCGCCCGGCTGCTGAACCAGCCGTCCATGTCGGCAACGTTGACCCTGAACTCGCCGAGCGTATCGGGGTCGCGACGAATCATCCGCGTGGCCCGCTTCCGCCGTACTCGGCTCAGCCCAGTCCAGTCGCCGTTTTGCCCTTCGGACAAACTCGCAAGATACTCGCCCAGTCCCGCCCGCAGGGGATCGCTGGACGTACACAGCTCCACGGACGCTCTTATGATTTGCCGCTTCATTTCGGGCCGGTGGATTTTGAATTCCGTCGCCACCATTTTCAGGTTCCGGACCTGCCTGAACCGGATTATCCAGCAGGCAACGTCCGCTTCGAGGTACGACCGGAGACAATCATCGCTCGGTACACCGCCCGCCAATGCGTAGAACGCCAATAGCCGCGTCGCTTTAATCTGCCGCGCGGACACCAGCGTCTGCGTCTCACCTATCACTTTTCCCACCAGGTGCTGCGGCTTGCCCAACAGGTGATAACTCAGCAGCAGCAGGCGGTCGTCCGGACGCAGCAGCGCCACATACTTCAAAAACGTCGCGAAATTGTTCTTTATAAACGTGGGCAGCTCTTCGGCGCCGCCGACGGTTTCAGCCGACAACAGAGTGTTTCCTGCCAGCCACTCATCGGGATCGACCAGCAGCGCACGGGCGTCGCTGATGCTGCCCATGTAATTCGCTATCAGTGGGTCGTCTTGGCTCATGGGAACTAATACGGCGAGTATTAACTTACATGGCAAGCTTAGTTTACGTACTTCACGACGTCCAGATAGGTAAGGTATTCGCGGTGGTCACCGACCTCGAAGTAGCTCAGACTTGGCTCGGCTATGACCCTGCCTTTGCCTACTCTGAGTGCGAAGTCGATGATTTTACAAATGTGAACGGGATCGCGGATGAGATTGAAGCCGCTGAGGAGGAAAAATGCCAGAAGATATAGCACCGAAAGTAAAATGCACACACCCCGATTTACGCAGTTTTACGTTTGCCGACGGCAAGGTCATTTCTATGTGCCCAGCCTGTACCGATTTCGACGCAGCACGCGCTAAGATTTTGCAGGGCAAATAGTTAGAGGCACAATTGGCACCACGTAAAAAACCTAAAACGAAAAGAACTACGGTAACTCTCCGAAAGCGTACTTGGCGAGACTACTCCGACGCCGTTCATCCAGCTTTCAATTCGCTGCCGTGTGCTCAATCTCTGCGGCCCGGTTTGCAGCTTATGCAGGACTTAGTCAACGGTTCCAGCGTTGCTCGTGCCATCATCGCCGCCTGGAATCCGCGTCTGTTTCTTAGCCGGTACATCGTTGTAATTTATGAGTAACTCAATTCAAGAATCCTATCTTGCGTACAAACAGGGCACGCTGCCCCTGCAAGCCCTGCTGCTGGCGTCGCGGGCGTTTGTGGTAGGTATCGCCCGTCTGGAAGGCAGCGACCGCGCCGACGCGGAAGATTTAGCTCAGCAGGCTTGCGTGGCTGTGTGGCGACGTGTGGATAGGTTTGACGGGGCGCGGGCAAGTTACCCGACGTGGCTTCGCGGGATTCTTCGCGGGGTCATCTACGACAAATTCCGGCACGCCCAAGTCAAAGAGGCAAACGCCGAAATCGTCGGGATGCCTCAGCACGAGTTGGTTCGTGACGATCTCGCGGATGCGACGTTTCACACGCCAGAACAACTGAAAGTGAAGCTGACGGCGGACCAAACCGCCCTCGTTCGCGCTCTTGGAGACGGGCTCGAAATGAGGGACATCGCGCTTTCAATGGGGCTGACTCTCAAGGTCGTTCAACAAAGATTTTACAGAATTATTAGTAAGTGCCGTGGATAATTCGTAAATTTTACGTTTAGGTACAGTTAGGACGGGAGCCCTGTTTCAGTTTGAGCTGAATTCGCTCCGCTGCGACGGCTGCGGATTAAGGATCGAGATTCCGGTGCGGGTGAAACGCGACGCAGAGGACTTGATAAATTACGCCCAGGAGCAGGACGAGATACATATTTGCAAAGGTCTCGCCGGTAGACACGACGGGCGGTTGCCCAATGTCATACGGTAGCCAGCGAGCTGCCAACCGGCACAGTCTTACCAGCCCGAGGCCGAGGCGCCTGTCAAGGGCGCCCATCGGGCCTACATTGAGGATTCATGAGCACACCCGATAATCCGTACATCGTCGCGAAAGCAACTCTGGATGTGCTTCGCGAAATTCGCGACTCGATTCGCGAGATTGCCGACAACACTGGCAAGACGCCGCAGGAATTGCAGATTCGAAAGCAAGAAAAAGCTGTTAAGTCCGCACCGATCTCAATCGGTCAGAATCACAAGGAGACGAGATAAATGTCCACACCAGTAGTTACACCCGTCGTTCAAAAGCAGGAACCACCAAAGAAGGCTGTATCTTATGCCGACGCCCGCAGGGAAGCTGACGCAGCCGACCTCGCAGTTCAGGACGCCGAACGCGCCTTGGCTGCGGCTATCGCGGTGCGTGGTAACAAGCACAACGCCGCCGCCGAGATTGGCTGGCACGAGTCTGTTGACCGCGCCACGGTTGAGCATAAGCACAATGATGAGATTCGTGCAAAAGAGCACGCCGACGCATGTGATAGGGCGCATGTACGCGAGAAGGATGTCAAGGCAGACAAGTAATGCCGGCGCAGCCACCACGCCCGTGTCAGGCGCCAAGTTGCCCGAATCTGACGCATGAGAATTTCTGCCCAACACATAAAACGGCGTGGAGCAGACAGTCATCAGCAAAACGAGGTTACGGACATCGCTGGAGAATGTGGCGCTTAGAGTATTTGAGCCATGATCCCCTTTGTGTCCACTGCCTCAAAGCAGGCATGGTTGTATTGGCGACCGATCTGCATCACCCGTTGAAGGTGCTGTCTTATCCGCACCTACAATTTGTTGAGAGCAACGTCGTGCCGCTCTGTCGCGCCTGCCACACGCGCCAAACAGCCTTGGGCTTCTGACGTACGTTTACAGATCAGCCATCAATACAGTAATGCAGATTCCACGGGGGATAGGCACCCTCAAAACATTTCCTGATCGCTGCGGTTCGTGACCCCAAGCCAATTTTTACGGTCGCGAATTGGAAGGTCGGGGTATAAAGCCAGCAAATGAAGATTTCCGACCTCATCACCGACTCACACAACTGTAATCGCGGCACCAAACGCGGCTCCGACCTCGTACAGAGGTCCCTCAGAGACTACGGCGCGGGTCGCTCCGTCCTGGTGGACAAGAACTTCAACATCCTGGCCGGTAACGCGACGGTGAGAAGCGCGACCGGCGCGGGGATCGACGAGGATGCAGTTGTTGTCGAGAGTGACGGGACCAAATTGATTGTGGTCCGACGCATGGACCTGGACATCAACTCACCCAAGGCAAAGGCCCTGGCCGTCGCGGATAACCGCACCAGCGAACTCGGCCTGGAGTGGGACCCGGATGTACTCCGCGACCTATCGGGCGAGATAGACCTACAACCATTCTTCGACACCAGCGAGTTGAAAGAGCTAGGTGTCACAGAGACGGCCATAAATGTAAATGACATCGGCATCGGCGACGCTCCACCCGACAGCCGCTACAAGGCTCAGTATGGCGTGATTGTAGTTTGCAAGGACGAAGCCGAGCAGCGGGACGTGTACGACCGGCTATCCGGCGAGGGTCTGGAGTGTAAGGTCGTGGTGACCTGATGGATTTGCAAGTGCGTAACTCATGCAAGGATTTCAACAGCTACCGAGCGGCCCGCGTTAAATCACTTTTCAACGCCGAGTCGGGTGCGGAGTTTAACCTCGACGCCGCCCTCGATATTGACGATAAAGACTGGAAGCTTGGAGTCATCGTCGGACCCTCCGGCTCCGGCAAGTCATCGCTTGGCCGCATGATCCTCGGCCCGGACGCGGTGTACTCACCGGATGGATGGCCGACAGATAAACCAATCGTCGATGCCATCGCGCCGGACGGGGATTTCGATGCCGTTACGAACGCGCTTGCTACGGTCGGTCTCGGCTCTGTTCCATGCTGGCTGCGGCCTTACTACGCACTGTCTAACGGTGAGCGGTTCCGGGCTGATTTAGCGCGAGTCATCAGCGAAGCCCCGGCAGGGGTAGTTATAGACGAGTTTTCCAGCGTCGTTGACCGGCAGATTGCTAAGTTCGGGGCGCTGGCTTTCCAGAAGGCGTGGAAGCGAACAGGCGGGCGGTGTGTACTCCTGTCTTGTCATTACGATGTACTCGATTGGTTGGAGCCGGACTGGGTGTACGACACCGCGAAGCAAAGCTTTGCTAGGGGGTCACTTTGGCGCAGGCCAAAGTTTGACCTCCAGATTCAACAGACGGACGCAAGTTACTGGCCGCTGTTTAAGCCTCATTACTATTTAGACCTTCACCTCCCCGTCGCCGCTCAATACTTCGTTGGAACGGTCGAGGGTGAGCCGGTCTGTCACATGGCCATGTGTACGATGAGCAAAGGCAAAAATGCCTTCGAGGGACGCGGCACACGCTTGGTAGTTATGCCTGAATGGCAGGGCGCGGGTGTGGGGATGCGATTCCTCAATACCATTTGCGATATGTGGCGACGCGGTGAGAACAAGTGGGGTAAGCCCGTCACTACTGTTTTTCACACGTCTCATCCGGGGCTGTGCGCGGGCCTTCGCCGCGACCCTAAGTGGCGCCAGCTATCGGCGATTCTATACGGCGCTAACAAGGTCAGCAGCAGGAAATCCCTCGCGGGGTCGGCGCGTCACCAAGGTAAAGGGGCGGTCGGCGCTGGCACCGGGTACGGCGGGCACTTTCGAGCCGTTCAAGGATTCCGGTATTACGGCTAGACGGCTAAGTAATGAATATCTTTCTATGCGGTCAGAAACATTTCGGCGCGAGCGCTCTCGAAGCCGTCATCGCCGGGAATTACAGGATCATCGGCGTGTCTTCCCCGCCGTTCTCCGACCGCTTATCGACAGACGGCGTTCAAGTATTCGACCGTCTCCGGGCAACAGCGGAGCGGCTTGGCATCCCGTGGCAACCCCAGGTTCGGGCGGAGTCACTGCCGACCGGGACGGACATCATCGTCGCGGCCCACTCGCACGATTTCATCGGGCGCAAGACGCGGGCGAAGGCGCGGTTTGGGGCCATCGGCTACCACCCGTCGCTCCTCCCGCTACACAGGGGTCGTGATGCCGTCCGTTGGGCGGTCCACGGCGGCGACAAGATTACGGGCGGCTCTGTCTACTGGCTGACCGACAGCATCGACTGTGGGGCGATTGCGGCTCAACAGCACGTATTTATTCGACCGGGCGAAACCGTCGAGACATTGTGGCGGGAGCAGCTTGCTCCGCTTGGCATCCGGCTACTTCTCAAGGCGCTGGCCGATATAGATAGCGGCCTCGCGGTCAGGGTGCCTCAGGACAACCGCTGTGCTACCTGGGAGCCGTCGTTCGACGTTGCGCCCCTGTACCGACCTGAGTTGCCTCAGCTTGGCGACGGAGGTCTCCGCTTCGAGGTGGAGCGGCTCGACGGCGACGGGGGTTTAGATTATGGCAGGCAGACGACCAAAACCGACGAACCTCAAACTCATAGCGGGCAATCCAGGTCATCGGCCTATCAACGTCTCTGAGCCTAAACCGACTGGCATTCCAACTTGCCCGCGTCATCTCGACAAAGAGGCTAAGACGGAGTGGAAGCGCATCTCTGCTGAACTCGTCACCCTCGGATTGCTTACGAGCGTGGATCGTGCAGCACTCGCCGGATATTGTGCGTCTTGGTCGCGGTGGGTAGCGGCAGAGTTAGAGATTCAGAAGTTCGGCCTCGTCATCAAGGCGGGCAAATCGGGTTACCCGATTCCTAGTCCCTACGTCGGGATCGCCAACGTGGCGCTCGATAAATTACATAAGTTCGCGACTGAGTTTGGATTGACCCCAAGCAGCCGCTCCCGAGTGCAGGGCGCCCCGCAGCAGGGCGGAACGGCTTCACCCTTCGCAAAGTTCGCAGCGTGATGAATGACCCATGCAGAGAGATGCACACAATACGCGCTCGACATAGCCGCCGGCATCGTGCCGGCATGTCACTGGATCAAGCTGGCTGCGGCTAGACATCTGGAGAATTTAGAACGACCGGACTTTCCGTACATCTTCGATGCCAACGCCGCCAACAGAGCGTGCGAATTCATCGAATTGCTTCCTCACGTCAAAGGCAGATGGGCAGCACGTCGGGAAAAACTGAAGCTTGAAGCGCATCAGTGTTTCATTGTGTGCAGTCTCTTTGGATGGCTCAGTAAAGAGGACGGCTTTAGGCGATTCAGAGAAGCGTATATCTGTATGCCACGCAAGAACGGCAAGAGCCCCTTAGCCGCAGCAATCGGGCTTTACATGCTTGTGGCCGACAACGAGGCTGGCGCCGAAGTCGTATGCGGCGCCGGAAGTGAGAAGCAGGCTTGGTATGTTTTTGGCCCCGCTCGGGCGATGGTTCAGAAGACTCCGGACCTAAGCAAAGTTTTAGGCATCACGGCGAATGCACGTTCACTTACCGTCGATGCTACGGGCTCCTCGTTCGTTCCGGTTATCGGGCGTCCGCCCGACGGCGGGTCGATCTCATGCGGTATCGCAGATGAGTTTCATGAGGCTGTGGTGCCCGATTTGTACGACACCCTGAAGACGGGGATGGTCGGTCGAGAGCAACCACTCTTGATGACTATCACGACTGCGGGCTTTGACACCGCCAGCGCATGTTACGGCCTGCAAGAGACAGCACAGAAGGTGCTCGAAGGATCGCTCATTGATGAGCAGTTGTTTTCGGTGATATATACCATTGACCTGGAAACAGACTGGACAACTGAAGCCGCATTATGGATGGCAAACCCAAACCTGGGCGTGTCCGTCAGCCTTGCGACACTGCTTCATGATCAGCAGCAGGCCGTGCAAAACGCCACCAAAAAGGGCGTCTATTGCACGAAGCATTTATGCGTTTGGATGACAGCGGCGTCCGCTTACTTCAATATGGTCGATTGGGCGCGCTGCCAAGACACCACATTGAACGAAGAAGATTTCAAGTACGACACGCTGTACCTCGGCGTTGACCTTGCCAGCGTGCTCGACTTATCGGCGGTCATCAAGGTGTATGTGCGGAGCCTCGAAGGAAAGCTGCACTACTATGTTTTCGCTCGGCACTATTTACCGGAAGACCGTATTGCCGATCCTTCAAACCAAACCTATCAAAAGTGGGCTGAAGAAGGCTTCCTCACTGCTTGTGACGGCGCGTCTTTGGATTATGCGCTCTTGAAAGCTGACCTGACGAAAGACATCGACGGTCATAACGTCGTCGGTGTTTGCTATGACAAGCGATATGCGGATCAGGTGATGCAGGAATTGAATTACTCAACCGGCGTGACCACGATTGAAGTGCCGCAGAAGGTTGAATATCTCAGCTTGCCTATGAAGGCGCTCGACGCCGCGATACAAGAGGGCAGAGTGCACCACCCACTCGACCCTGTATTGGCGTGGTGCCTCTCCAATGTGGTCAGCAAACCACGCGGGCCGAACGAAGACGTGTATCCGGACAAGCTGAAACCCGCCGCGAAAATCGACGGAGCCGTGGCCTTGATAACTGCCATGAACCGAGCTATAACTTGTGACTCAACCGCGAACAACGCAGATTTTGGCTTCTTTATCGGGTAGCCAGAGAGCATTAAATGCCAAAATTCAGCACTCAGATCGCTGGCTTCTTTCGCGGGATCGCGAAGTCTTTTCGCTCAGGCTCCCTATCTCCCAGTGCGATTTTTTCTTGGCTTCACAGCAGTGAATCGTCGGCGGCGGGCGAGATAGTCAACGAGAGCAACGCCCTCAAGATTACGACCGTTTACGGGTCGGTGAGAGTCATTGCAGAGTCCATCGCGTCCCTACCGCTGAAACTCATGGAGCGCACCGCAGGCGGTCATCAGGAAGCAGTCGAGCAGAACCTGCATTATCTCTTGAGCGTCGAAGCGAACCCGGAAATGAGCGCATACACGTGGATCGAAACATTGGTCGGTTCCGCAGCACTTACCGGAAATGGTTTCAGTGAAATCGAGCGCAACAAAAACTCCGGTCAGGTAGTCGCGTTGTGGCCGCTCCATCCGTTCAAGACGATGGCGAAGCGTGACCCATCGACGCACCTGATTTACTACGAGACCAGCGATGGGATGCCGCTTAATCAGACCCGCAAGATCGCCGAAGAGGACATGATCCACCTCAGACTTTTCAGTCTGGATGGGCTGTCAGGAATCTCGCCGGTTGAAATGTGCCGTCAGACTCTCGGTCTCGCGATGGCCATGGAGAAGTCCGGCGCTCGTCACTTTGGAAACGGTTCTAATCCCGGTGGGATTATGACCAACAAAAACAAGCTCGACCCGAAGGCTCAAGTAGAAATGCGTGAGTCTTGGAACCAGCAACAGGGCGGCGTAAATCAAGGCAAGACCGCGTTTTTGTTCGGGTCCGAGTGGACCTATCAGCAGCTAGGTTTGAGCAACGAGAACTCTCAGTGGATAGAGAGCCGTGCATTTACACGTGCAGATATTGCGATGGGAATCTTCCGCGTGCCTCCGCACATGGTCGGTTCCGAAACGAAGATGCCTGGGTCTGGCGCCGAACAGATGGCATTGCAGTTTGTCACGTTTTGTCTTCAACCTTGGCTAACTCGCTTTGAGCAAGAGTTAGTGCGTAAGTTAACGCCGACTCAGGGCAGAAAAGCGAATAAGTATTTCATTGAGTTTTCTGTTGACGCCATCTTAAGGTGCGACGTAAAAGCTACCAACGAAGCGTTGCAACTGGGCCGCATAGGCGGCTATCTGACGGGCAACGATTGCCGAAAGAAACTGGGCATGAATCCCGCCGATCCAAGCACGGGCATGGACTGTTATTGGATGCCGGTGAACTACCAGAACTCTGCGCGCCTGTTGGATACGGAGAGCCTGCAAGACCAGCCAGTCGATGCAGACCCCGTGGCGCCAACAGCGGCTGAAAAGAATATGCTCGGTCACTTTACGCGGGCGTACATAACGATCTTTGCTGACGCATTCAAGCGGCTTTCTACCCGCAAGACACGTGATTACGGCGCCATTCGGGCGTTGTTCTTGCCTGTTCTTACCAGCATTGCAGACGCATCCAGCAATCGCACCGGCCTGCCAACACCTGGAGGTGATCCAGAATCCGCCGGTGTCGTGGACGATGCCTGCCGGTCGATGGAGAAGCGGGCGGCAAGGTGGCCTGAAGTTATCGCGCCGGAAGATTTGGCGTCGATGGCAACGCAGGAATTCACACGGGCGGTGCGGTCTATTTACATTTCCGTTTCACGCAGCACCGCAGCGGCCAAAGCAGTGTTGGAACTTGCGGCACCAGAGGAGAACGAAGATGAAGCAGCTTGAACGTAGAACAATTCCGTGTGAGTTTCGAGTCTCCAAGGGTGGCGATAAGACAACCATATTTGGGTACGCCGCTAAGTACGGCGTTCGCAGTGATGACCTCGGTGGGTGGGTCGAGATTCTCGCTCCCGATTGTTTCGCGGCGAACCTCGCGACTTCGCCCGATGTGCGCGCTCTCTTCAATCATGAGCCGAGCGCCATCCTCGGTCGCACCGCAGCCGGTACGCTCACACTGACCAGCGACAAGGTTGGTCTGGCTTACGAAGTGCAGCCGCCCGACACCGCATGTGCCCGTGACCTCATTGTGTCGATGACGCGCGGCGATGTGAACCAGTCAAGCTTCGGGTTTATCTGTACCGACGCGGCTTGGGCCTATGACGCTCTCACCGGCATGGACATTCGCACCGTGAAATCTGCGGACCTTTTTGATGTTTCCCCGGTCACGTTTCCCGCATATTCGCAAGCAACCAGCGGTGTGCGATCTCTCCCCGGCGATATGCCGGTAGAAGTGCGCGCTAAGTTGACCGCAAAGCGTGACGATCCCGACGCCGACCCGAAGGACGATGACCCCGATTGCGAGTGCGATTGTGCTCAGTGCGAAGCCGGGTCATGCGGCTTGTGCAGCAACGACGAGTGCGACGATGAGAACTGCTCTGACGCCTGCAAGGATTCACGAGCGGCACATATCGCCAGCGAGAACCACAAGCGTTGGATTCGCATCGCACTCGCGAAGCACGCAGCTTAAACATTTTTAGTTTCACGTAGGTTGGATGCCGCCACTTGATGGCCGCGTTCACTCGCAGTCGTCCGCCTACAGCGAAGAGTCATGTACCGACATACATGGTGTCCCGCACAGCAACAAAATTCGAACCCAAAGGAACACCTTATATGACTCTCCAAGAGATGCACGAAAAGCGCACCAAGCTGCTGCATGATGCACAAGTCATCATGTTGCAGGAAACCGTTACGGCAGAGAACCGCGCCTCAGTAGACGCGATGCTTGCCGATGTGGATGTCCTCGAAGCTGACATCGCTCGTAGTGAGCGTGTCGCTGTCGTTGACACCGAGAACCGCTCCACTCGCAGCCTGCCTCGTGCAGTACCCGGTGCCAACGCCGATAATTCGGTTGAAGCCCGCAACGACCGCCAGAAGAACGCCTTCGATAAGTTGATTCGCGGCGGTATTCAAGGTCTGAACGCCGAAACTCGTGAGCGTTTTGCTTCAGTTGAGCAGCGTGACATCATCGAAGCTTCCACAGGCGGAACCCTGATTCCTCAGGCGTTCTATCCTGAGTTGCTCGAAGCTGAAAAGGCTTGGGGCGATTTGCTCACCATCGTCAAGCAAATTAAGAGCGACGACGGTCGTCCAACGAAGTACGCAATGAGCAACGACACGTCCGCCGTCATGTACGAAGAAACGGAAGGCACCGCAGATGCGAACGCCGCCGAAGACCCAGTTCTGACCGGCGCGTTGATTAACACGTCTCTGCTCAGTTGCCCCCCGATTCTGGTTGGCTGGGCTGAGTTGCAAGATAGCGCATTCGACATCACGTCGTTCGTGCGGGACATTCTCGGCAAGCGTTATTTCCGCTCTTTGTCCGCGATGTGCGTCAATGGCTCCCCTTCAGGCAACATCGCCAGCATCCTCACGGGTGTGGCGGCTGCTGCTCCTGTGAACGCGGCTGTTTCTGCCACGGTAACTTACGTCGATATTGCTGCACTGTTCGGCGCCCTCGACCCAGCCTACATCCCTAACTCCACCTTCGTGATGAACTCCACCACTCGTGGCGCTTTGTTGGGCGAGGTCAACACATTGGGTAACCCGATCTTCACGCCTTCGGCCAGCGTAACTGCTGACCCGTTCGGTTCGTTGCTCGGTCGCCCCGTGAAGCTGGTGCAGGCGCTTCCTAATATTGGTCTAGCCTCGCCCGTCACTGCAACATACCCCATCCTGTTCGGTGATTTCAACGCGGGATACCTGCTTCGGACTGTCAACCCTTCGTTGTCCGTAAACGTCCTCAAGGAACTCTACGCTGCTCAGTTCGCGACCGGCTTCATCCCGTTTGCCCGTGCAGGCAGCGCGTTCATTTCTCCCGGCGGCACTCACGCCATCATCGGCCTCAAAACCGTTTAACCCAGATGGGGCTCTCGAAACATCGGGAGCCCCGTCGATCTTTTCAAGCCGTCAGGTACAAGCCCATGCCACTGAGTTATAAACAACTGTCGCAGCCAGTCGTCGAGCCCGTGACCCTTGCAGCAGCGAAGAGTCAGTGCGTCGTGGACGTAAGCATGACTGCTGACGACGATCTCATAGCGGGCTTGATTATCGCAGCGAGACAATACTGCGAAAAGAAAATGCAGCGGGCGATCTTCAATCGCAACATGCAACTTTCAATGGATTATTTTCCATATCCGAATTTCGGTTCCACGGTCGGCGGTCATCGCAAGTTTCCATTCTTCTCCCGCTACTGGGAAGAACTTGCGATCCGTCTTCCGTTTCCCGGATGCGATTCGGTCACGAGCATCAGTTATCTCGACCAAAACGGCACGCTGCAAGAGCTAGACCCCGCGACCTATACCACGGACAAGAATTCGGAGCCAGCGAGAATTTTCCCAACCTCGCTTCTCTACTGGCCTTGGTGTCAGAACTTCGTGCCGGGTAATGTGATTGTCGTTTGGGTCGCGGGCTCATACGGCGATGGCGTCGAGGTCAACAACTGTCCGCAGACCATCGTTCAGGCCATGATGTTGCTCATTTCTTTTTGGTACAACAACCGCGATGCAGCCGCACAGAATCCGCCCAGAGGAATTGAAAACGGTGTGGATGCTCTGCTCATGGGCGAAGTCTTCGACAGCTTCTACGGTGAGAACTAATGGACCAGTGCATTCTACAACCCGGAACCTTGAAGCATCTGATCACGATTCAGTCGAAATCCGCTACTCGCGATGCCTCGGGTCAGCCTGGGTCAACGTGGACAACCGTCCTGACGACGCGCGCTTCAATCGAGTCCACGGCCAGTCTGTCGTTCAAGTGGTCATTTCAGAATTCCGTGCTGGCTGCGAATGCCACCGATTGCATTACTCTGCGGTACCCAGTGTCCGTCGATATTGTGCCGGGGATGCAGATTATCTGGAACGGCGACACCTATTTGGTTCAGGACGTTGACAACGTGCAGCGTAGAAATAGAGTCATTGTCCTGGCGTGTATCGGCGTAGACACAGGCTCGGGCGTGACAGAGACGCATTTATGAGTGACGGCATCGCACTCAAAATCGACACGTCAAAGTTTGAAGAGTTACTCAAAGCCATGCCCCAGCGGGTCGCACGGCGGGCAGTACGGCAGGCTCTACAGGCGGGCGGCGACGTACTCGCGGAAGCGATACAAGCTAACTGCCCTGTACGCACTGACACGCCGACACCGGGCTCCGATGCGCTACCACCGGGAATTCTCGCTGCTGATATTTCCGTGCAAGTTGTGGTGGGCACGAAGGACGATCCGACCGTGAAAGTCGGATTCTCAAGGGACACCGCACACGTTGCGAATTGGATCGAAAACGGATTCGATCACGTCGAAGGCGGGAAAAAACGCAAGGGCGGCAAAGCTACAAAGCACATCGACGCCAACCCGTTTATGCAGCGGGCATTCGATGAATCCGCTGAACACGCGGTGGACGCGCTGACTGAATCACTCGCTACATCACTTGAGCAAGACCTGACGAGCGAGACTGCCGACTCGGGCGGCGATGACAGCTTTGGTGCCAAAGATTTGGGAGCGTGGAATTCATGAGCCTCACGAACGGAATCGTCGCTTACTTGCTCACGCAGCCTGCCGTTACCGACATTGTTGGCGACAGCATCCAGCCGATCCCGGCGCCCGTCGAGGCCACTCTCTTTCCTTGCATCGCGTATCAGGTGGTCAGTGATATCACGGATTACGATATAAGTGAGCCTATCGGAATGGCTCATGCGCGCGTGCTTTTCTCCTGCTTGGCGTCATTCGGACCCGGCAGTTATCTCACCGCCCACAGCCTCGGTCTCGCCGTCAAAGCGGCGTTCTCGGGATACATGGGTACACTTCCCGGCGGACCGAAAGTTTGGTTCGCTGAAGTCGTCAACGTGACGGATTTGTTCAATCCGGATGCGTTGCTGTCCTCCACAAATGTCTCCGTCATTCTTACTTATGAAGGCTAGACAACAACCCCCACCCGAAAGGTGAACCCATGCCCGCAACCAAAAGTGGTACAGGTGCTGGAGCCGTCCTTTGTTTGTCGAGCACGGTCCCAACACTAGCTTCTCCCGCCCCCGCGCCAACAACTCCTCCGGTCAAGTACACCTTGGCTCCGGCGTCCACACCAACTGGCCTTCAGGTCATCGCCTTGAAGGATTACACCTTCCCCAGTCAGAAGATTAAATTCGACTCGATCACAAACACATCCAGCCCGCTTCAAGGGTTGGTCGTGCTCGAAGAGAATATCCCGACCACGCTTGATCCGGGCGAGGCGTCGTTCACGGGCATTATGAATCCTGCCGACCCTGGCTTTCAGGCCGTACAGGCCGCGTTCGTTTCTCAGTTGCCTCAGTCATGGCAGATTCAATTGCCGCCGATTTCTGGCCAATCTGTTTCGGGAAACGTCTATGAGTTTGTCGGGTGGGTAAGTTCTAACCCCTTGCCAATGTCCGTGGACGCTTCGAAGGCCATCACATTCAAGCTGGACATCAAGCTTTGCAGCTTTGTAACGGTTCTTACCGGAAGTTAATCCACACCCGCAGTTGCGGCTGGCCCTACAGAGCCGAGGGTGTTGCTTGCTCAACATCCTCATTCTGTTCTCAAGCAAGTGAGGAATCATGAAGAACCCCGTAGCACCAAGCACCACGTTGAAACTCGGCGGCGTCAGTTACGAACTCTTATTCGACTTCGAAAGCATCGCGCTTGCTGAGGAGCTGACCGACCGCAGTCTGCTGACCGGCCTGCGTAGCAAAGACATCCTCGCACCCTCGATCCGCCTCGTTCAAGCCATGCTGTTCGCGTGCATCCACGCGCGCCACCCGGAGGTCACGTTCGCGGAAGCGAAGCTTCTCATCAACCGGAAGAATCTCAGCTCAACCTGGGGCTCGATCCTTTCGGCGTGGTCTGCTGGCATGGCTGAACCTGACCCCGATGCGGAAGACGATGCGGACCCCAAAACGGATCAGAGCTAACTTCCGCGCAGCGATGGATGGGATTGTGGAGTTCAGCCCGTTACGATCTGCATCTCACCGACGCTGAATTCTGGTCCCTTACACCGCGTCAGTTTTCGGCATTGCTCCACCGGCACAAAGCCAATCGGGATTGGGTCAATTACATGGTCGGCATCCTCGCTTCGACCTCTGCCAATTTCAGCATGGCGCGTCCGAAAGAACCACTCTCCGCCAGCGACTTCATGCTCAACCGCAAGCCCGAAGAAGAGACCGGGATCGAACTTGCGGAGCGAATCGCGTTCGAGTTGAGCGGCTGTGCTATCGGCCCGACCATCGTCATCCAGTAACTCCGGAGTCATCCTATGAATAAATTACTCAGGTCCGCTTTGCTGACCATCGGCACCCTTGCGTTTGCGCTGGCTGCGTATGCCACTACGCCGCTTGGGTATGTCGCGGTGAGTGCCTCGAACTTGCAGAACTCCTCGGGAGTACTCGTCGCAAATGCCACTGTTTGCTTTGCCCCGGTGAACAACAACGGTCTACCGCTTTCGTACAGGGTGAACGGAACAGGGCAAGCTACCCAGTCGCCAGTCTGCACAGTCGCCACGAACGGAGTCTTCAGCATTCAGCTTGCCGATACTCAGCTTACCTTTCCGCTCAATCTTTGCTATGCGGTCACAGTGACTGACAACCTGACCGGCAAGCATCTTCTGGGGCCGGGATACAACTGCGTGCAGCCAGCCGGTTCAGGACCAGCCGTCACAGGCGGCTATACGTGGTGTACAGCGGCATCCGGGTCAGTCGGTGGAGCCTGCAATTTTGACTTCTACACACCGGCTCTCGCTGCGTTGATGTTGACGGTGCCGACCGGACCTCCTGGCCCACAAGGGGCGGCTGGTCCCATTGGTCCCGCTGGAAACTCGGGCGCCTCTATGCTCCCTGTCACGAGCACTGGCTCTATCAGCGTCACTCAGGAATGGAGCTATAAGCTTCCAGCCAACGGACAGACTTACTCAACACCCATCCTGACGACTGATCAGGGGCAGGCGGCAGTTGCCGTGGAGGGGTGGGACTGGTTCTATTACGTCCTGCAAGCGAATAACGGATCGCTCATGTGGCGTAAGGCCATGAACGGCCCGAACTACGGACGCCCGCAAGCAGGCAACGTCGATGGCTCGGGGAATACGACCTTCTTCGGTGCCTCGCATGGTCAGGATGCCACCGGCCTAGTGACCACTCAGGGAGCCCTTGGCGGGGCTATCTGGTCGATGAACTATCTCGGTGCGAATAACTGGCAAGTTCTGAACTCGTTTGGTCGTGAAGGAACGGGCACAGCTACCAGCGGAACAACCACCACATTGACAGACAGCACGAAGAGTTGGGCAATTGGAGAGTTTCTTTCTCCTCGTGCAGCGGGTGTAGGCTACGGCGCAACTCTCAACATCACCAGCGGTGCAGGCAGCGGAGAGACGTGTGAGGTTGCGTCCGTATCGGCTCACACGTTGACCTGTGTAGCGGCCATGACTACGGCTCCGACTTCCACTTCGCACTATGCTGTCACTCCGAAATATTCCAGCGATGAGTATTTTCAGCACACGGGTACGCTCTCACTTGAATCAGGGACTTGGTATCTGTACTCAACCGGCTTTGATGGTGAGGTCTTAAAACTCAACGCTGTCACGGGAGCAGTCGTCTGGAAGTACGAAGTCTCCGAAAATATGGAGCCGTACCCGTTAATTATGAACGTAACCGGCAATGTGACCTCAGGCTGGCTAGATGTTGTCGTTGAGTCGGTCAATGGATTCGTCTACTGCTTGAACTATATGACCGGCGCTGTTGAATGGTCAGTGATGCCGGAAACAGTCTCCGCGACGAATGCCCTAGACGGTTACATTCATGCGGCGGACATCAACAACAGCGGGACGATTCAGGTGTTGGTGGGATGCCGCTCATCCCACTTCTTCATCATTCAGGGTTCGACAGGAGTTGTTCTAGCCGAAACCTCCGGTAACTATGGCGACATCTATGCCGGTGTCGATAACGGGGCGGCTATCTACACTCCGATTGGTGGATACAGCAATTTTGCATTTGCCGACCACGCCGGATTTATCTATGACTCCAACTATCAAGGAATCATTCAGTGGCGCGCCTACGCAGGCGTCACGATCAACTCATCCATTCAGTATGGCGACATCTTCAATAACAACGATGGCTCTGCCGAATTAGTGATTGTTGATATGGCGGGAACGGTGACCATTTCTAACCCGGCCACCGGAATTCCCTACGGTCAGTTTCAGATTCAGGGTGGAGGAGAGGGAACCTCTCTGATTGGTCATATTGTTGACGCCAACAATGAGCTAGTCGTCAGCACTTTGGACGGATATATAGCTTGCTACCGGATTGGGGGGCCAGTCGTATGAAGAAACTTCTACTGCTCCTCGCTCTCTTCGCAGCCCCAGCTTTCGCTGCACCCGTGGGTTATACCCTGGTATCGGGAAGTCATACTCAGGATTCCACGGGGACTCTGGTTCTCAATGCGACGATTGCCTTTGCTCCAGTCGATAATGTTGGTGCTCCGATTTCATTTCGAGCGAATGGTGCCGGTCAGGTGATTGACGCGCCGGTAACCGCACAGGTGATCAACGGTGTGTTCTCGATTCAGTTGGCTGATACAGCCCTCTCAGTCCCAGTCAATGTTTGTTACTCGGTCACGATTACGAGCAACGTCAACGGAAAGCAGTTACTTGGACCCGTGGGATATACCTGCGTACAGCCTTCAGGTGATGGGGGTCAGGCGTATTGGTGTACGAGCGGCACGCCGAATACCTGCAATTTTGACCTATACATTCCCAATGAGACTGCGTTGTTACTGGTTCAGAGTGGTCCTCCCGGTGCGACCGGACCTGCTGGTGCGACCGGCGCCACTGGTGCAACTGGGTCTCAGGGCATACAAGGGCTAACAGGTGCCACTGGTCCGATTGGCCCAACGGGTGCAACGGGAAGTGCCGGTACGAATGGCGCAACTGGCTCTCAGGGTATTCAAGGCTTGACGGGGCCAACCGGAGCAACCGGATCTGCGGGGTCTACAGGGGCGACGGGTGCAACAGGAACAGCAGGCACCAACGGCGCAACTGGCTCTCAGGGTATTCAGGGCATTGCCGGCCCCACAGGATCGACCGGGTTGACGGGAGCTACCGGCCCTACGGGGTCAACTGGTTCACAAGGCATACAGGGCGTACAAGGTGCGACCGGAGCAACCGGAGCGACTGGTACTGCGGGCACAGGTGACAAGGGATTCAACACCGGCTTTGTGGAAGAGTGCGAGATCGCATCCGCTTCGACGTTCGGCTGTCGCGGGGATTACATGACATCTGCGAACGGCACGCCCGCCCTGGCATCCGCCACATCGACTACGCCCATTCTCTTGGAAGCAAGTTCAGCGGCAACCAGCGGCTCTTCCGCTGGTTGGTACGGATACTCGGCTCCCTATCTCGATAGCAAACAACCGTCACTGACGTGGATCGTGGCGTATGCCGCAGCCGGTGATTATGCTGTCGTGCGTCAGTGGATGGGACTACTGGGAAACTCTTGCTCAGTCAACACGCTCATTGCTGGCGACAATCCGGCGTGCTCATACGTGTTGATTAGGTTCAGCACTGTCGCTGGCGATTCCTTCTATCAGTGCGTGACTGCGAATGGAACCTCGCAGACAGTGACTTCAATTGCGGTGGCTCCGACCGTGAATCCGGTCGTGATGAATGTCACGGTCAACGCGAGTTCCGCATCCTGCACAGTGAACGGCACCACCGTCACCAACACAGCCACGCTTCCCGCGTCCACAGCCTTGTTATATGACGTTTTTTACAACACGACCGAAAACACGACGCTGAAACATTTTGAGATGAACGGTTTCTACGGCTTCTATCAGAACGCGAATTACTAACTTACAGCATATTGGAGTGCCTAGATGGCAAATGGAAAAAAGGTCGCGGGCGTAAATGTCGACATGACGCTTGAACTTGCACAGTTCAAGCAGTCCTGTCGCGACGCAGAAAATGTGACTAAGCAGATGACCGCTCAGATGCGCGAGGAGATGGGCAAGAGCCGCGAGTCTGTCCGCCTTCTCAGCGAAGAACTGCACCTTGGAATTCCGCGTGGTTTGCAGTCGATTATTGCCTATGCCCCAGGAGTCGCTACGGCGATGAATCTCGCCTTTTCGAGCGTGGTCGTGTTCGCGTTGATCAACACCCTCATCGAGGTGACCAAAAAAGTTGAAGAGTTCGCTCACAAGAACGAAGAAGCGGCAAAGAAGCACGAAGAGGCGTGGGGTTCGATTCACGACTCCATGCGGGCGACAAACACCGAAATCGAACTAACCACTCTGAAGCTGGAGAACGTGAACCGGAAGTTGGAGCACAAGCCCCAGACCAACGGGCCGCAGATCGCCATCTTAGAGGCTAAGAAAGCCGCCGAGGAGTTGGAGAAACAACTCGGCACTGACATCAAGCTGATTGAAGGTGCTCTCCAGAAAACCGATGTGGGCTTAATCAGTTCTATCTTTGAGCAGAAGGCTCGTAACCCCTACGAGCAGACGATGGTCGAACAGCACCGGATTCACATGAGGGACGCGGAGACGCCAGAGGACATGCTGAATGAGGCGAACAGCTTCGGCATCTCACTGACTACCCGTGGTAACGAACTCGCAGCACTCAGCACAGGCAAGCACTCTTATCTGGACGGATACGGGAAAACTCAAAACATCGACACGAAACACGCCAACTACGGAGTGGATTACTCTGGGGAAATCAACGACACCAAGGATATGCAGGCGTCCAGTCGCGATGAGATAACTCTCGTCAAAGACACTCAGCAACGCACTGCCGCTCAAGTCCAGAACGTCACGGATGTCAAGACCGACGAGAACGCTAAAGCTGCCAAGACTGCCGCCGAAGCGTGGATGAAGGCGCTGGAGGCATCCTTCAAGGCCGGTGATGTGCCCGCCCCCGGTTCAATCACGGGGCGCGCATCTCTGGAGCAGTGGAACTCCGGTAAGGATCAGCGTGAATACGACGCCCTCAGTGGCGCCACCCCCGCCAGCGGCGCGGCTAAGACGCTGCTGACCGCCAAGCTGGACGAACTCACGGCGGGACTCAAGAACGCAGCCATCGCTCTGGGAGCCAGCGAATACGACAAGACAACCGAAGCCATGAAAGCGTGGATCGCGAAAGAGGATGAGGACGCCCGGAAAGCTGTTGAGACTGCTGAGAAGGTGATTGCGGCTAATGAGAAGCTTGCTGAGGTAACTGCTAAAGGGGCGGAAGAAGCCGCTTCAATGTTGGCAAAGCAGCAAGTATTCGCTGCCCACACGGGTGTAGAGACGCACACGATGAGTCCACATTCCGCCGCTCTACAGGTTGCCGCTGCGAACGCTGCGGAATTTGCTGCCAAGATCGCTGCTGCAAACGAAGTCCTCGACAAGCTGATAGCCGACAGTACGCGGTTAACACGCGGCTCATCTGCGGGCATTGACAACGCTGCGAAGCAACAGGGCATCCGCAACCAGATAGCTGGCTTCCAAGGAGATGCCGGTTTGTCGGCTCAGGAAGGCGCTCTTGCTGTTTATAAAACCACGATGTCGAGTGCTCTTGATGAGTGGATTTTCAAAGCTACAGACCTCAAATCCATCATGGGCGGTCTGTTCACCGAGAGCATCAATCACGTGAACGACGCCATACTCAAACTTCTGACCACCAAGAACGACCCGCACCCATTCAGGGCGGCTGGTCACGCCATCTTCACCGACGCCGCCAAGAAGGGCTTGGAAGGCGCTGAAGGCGAGTTCATGAAGGCTGGCAAGCTGGGTGCATCCGAAGCGAATGCCATGTGGGTACGGATGACGAGCGTCAAGAGCACGGGCTCGGGCGGCTTGCTTCCCCCGTTGATGCTTCCTCCGACGCTGCCACCGAGTCTCGGTTCAGTCTTCAGCTCTCCCGGAGGTGGTACGCCTAACCCAATTACCGGAATCATCAGCGACATTCTCCCGTTTCTTGGCTTAGCTGGCGGAGGCGTCATGTCTCCAGGCGATTTCTACATGACGGGCGAGCAAGGCCCAGAACTTCTGCAAGTGGGCAGCACGTCGAAAATCAACAATGCCCGCGACACTTCGGCCATCATGGCTGGCAGTGGCGGCAACGTGACCAACCACTCGTGGAACATCGACGCCCGTGGCGCGACCGATCCCGCAGCTACCCGGATGCAAGTACAACGCGGCATCGTCGATGCCGTTCCTCACATTGCAGCGGCCACCATCGGATTGCAGAAGGATCAGCGGGCGCGTCGATCCAGCCGCAGCAACTAAGTTCACCATAACTATACTCACCGGCCTATCAAGGATGCCCCATGTCCACTTCTATTACATTGTCCAACGGCAATGTCTATAACCTCGTCGCGCTTCCAGCGTACCCCGGCCTTGACAACATATCTGTGACGTTTGTCGATGCTGTCGCAGTGGTATCGTCTCCGTGGATTCCATCGCAGACGCAGACGCAGGCCACTCCCGGAGCCGACGCATGGTCGATAGAGTTCACGCTTCCCAAGATGAACAGGTGGGTAGCTTCACCGTGGCGAGGTCTACTTGGCGGTCTCAGAGGCATGATGAACGTGCTCCAAATTGGAGACCCATTTGCCGCTGCCGGTCCTCTTGGCGTAGCAGAGGGTGCGCCGGTATGCAACACCACAGGGACGAATAATCTCACCAGCGCAACTCAGCTTTACACCAGTGGGTGGGTGCCGAACGTATTCGGACAATTGAAGGCCGGAGACTACCTCCAAATCGCTTATCGGCTGCACGAGTGTACGGAAGATGTGAACTCCGATGCGGAAGGCAACGCGACTATTTCAATCTGGCCTTCACTGAGGGAGTCGCCCCCGAACCTGACGGCGATAACTCTGACCGGCTGCGTTGGGTTGTTCCGCCTCGCTGCCAACACACGCGCGTGGCATGGAGATTTTACCGGCTTGACTCAAATCAGCTTCAAGCTAAGCGAGGTGCGATAGGTGCCCCGCGACGTTTCCACGGGGATGCAGACTCCGCTGCAAACGAACAATATCAGGTTCTGCTTTCTCGCGATGCTCACGTTCCACACCCAAACTGTTTATTGCTGGAACGGCGTCGGCACTCTCGTATACGGCGGCAACATCTATCTCGGCGTCGGCAGCTTCGGAAAGATCGGCAAAATTACCGAGGGTTCTGCGCCAGAGGCGTATGGCACCACCCTCGGGCTGAGTGGTATCGACCCGGTGATTCTCGCCGAATGCCTGGACGACATTCAACTCGGTGCCCCGGCAATCCTCTACTTCGCCTTGCTGGACAACAACGGAAACATCTACGGCACGCCGTATCCGCTTTTCGTGGGGACGATTGACCAGCCGTCCATCCGGGCGAGCACCGACACGGTGACGATTACCCTCGCGCTCGAAAACAAACTCGCCAATCTGCTCCGACCGAACCAACGCCGCTGGACTAACGCCGACCAACAAGTGTATTACCCCGGCGACACTGGGTTCGCATTCGTTGAAAGTTTGAACGATCAGGCTCTCGTCTGGACTTTGTAACTCTCCCAGAGAAAACCCTATGTCTACCACTCCAGCGGCCATTGTGCCGCCAAAACTCGTGCGTGAAATTCACTGGGCGACACGCTCCCTTCATCTGTTCCTGAGAGCCAACGCCAGGACTCCGTTCAAGTGGGGCACATTCGATTGTGCGCTCTTCGCTGCTGACGGAATCAAGGCGATGACCGGCGTGGATATTGCAGCAGACTTCAGGGGCAAGTACAGCACCGAGGAAGAAGCCTTCGCTCTCATCAAGCACATTACTGGTGGGACAACGGTCGAAGATGCCGCCGCCTACTGTGCTGCAAAACACGGCCTCAAGGAATGGAAGTCCCCGCTCTTCGCTCAGCGCGGAGACCTTTGCGTCCTAGAAGATTCGGGACGCCTCATCACCGGCCTTGTCCATTTGAACGGTCGCCACATTGTGGCTGCTGGTGAAGCTGGCCTAAAAAAGATCCTCATTACAAAAGTGAAAAGAGCATTCCATGTCTAAAGCACTCATGGGCGCTGCAATGATTGCCGCTGATGTTGCCATCTTTGCGGCCATCTCGCTCGATCCCTTTCTTATCCCCGTAGGAGCACTCGCCTTTGAAGCGTTAACCGGCGTGATGACTGGCCTCATGGTCGGCGGTCTTGCGATGGAAGCCGGAGCGATAGCTACCGCTCTGACTGACAACCGTGGCGTGGGCATTACCACCCGTCAAGCAGCGGGATTGCGCCAGATAATCTATGGGACTCAGCGTATAGGCGCGACGAGCGTGTACCAAAGCACCACGGGAACAGGGGGGTCGGGCGGCAACTACGTGTACAACTGGGTCGCCTGCATCGCCACTCATGAAATTGATGCAATCCAGAATTTATATCTCGATGGTCGTCAGGTCTATTGGTCACAGTTCGAGGGCAACGGCAATGTGGGGTGCGGAACAATCCCCACGACCGATGTGTCTGCCCCGCCCGTAGCCGTCGCCACTATCTCTGGTGGTGCAGTCACCGGCATCACCGCGACAGGTGGGTCGGGGTTCAATCACGTCAAGGCAGCACGGTACCGTGTTCGCATCACGGGGGGCGGCGGCTCAGGCGCTTACGCCTACGCCACCAACTCAGGAGCCGGTGGTTACGGAACTGACTTTGTGGTTGGTGCCTGGACAGTCACCATGGTGGAGCGTGGAACTGGCTACACCAGCGCCCCTGATGTCGATATTCAAGGCGTGTATACCTTCGGTGGCGCCGGTGCTGCCGACCAACAAGACCCTTCACTTTCTGGATTTGGGTTAGGTTTTTCAATCGGTCCGAACGGCGTTCACTACGATTTCGCAGGCAAGGTTTATTGCGAGGTTCGCTTCGGTGACCAACCACCATCGGACTATATGTCTTCTCTGTCCGCCAACGACAGTACTTGGCCTTCGACTGCGAACCTCGGTGGGAATGCTTATATCTATTTGAATGTCGGCTTCGACGCGGCGAATTTTCCAAACCCGCCTGAAATTCGCATGACCGTGAATGGCAAAAACACCATCTTCGATCCGCGCGACGGCAAGCTGAAGTTCACGACCAACTGGGCCTTGCAAACGGCTGATGTAATTACGGACCCCGTTTATGGTCTGAACGACCCGACCGTGAATCAGGCTCAACTCATAGCCGCCGCGAATATCTGTGACGAGCAGATAGCAACCAGTCAAGGCTATGAGAGCAGGTACTCCCAGAGCCTTCACTTCGACACAGGCACCGCACCGGGTGACCAACTGACGATGATGATGCCCGCCGCCGCTGGCCGCTTCTCGCGTGTCGGTGGGGAATGGTTCATATTTCCGGGCGCCTGGGTCGGCCCCAGCGCGGAGTACACCGAGTCTGCGGTTATCGGTGAGGTCGAATGGTTGCCAACACGCAAAGAGCGCGAACTTTTTAATCAAGTTTCGGGGACGTTTATAAGCCCAAATTATCCCTACTCGGCGGTTGCTCCGTTCTCCAACCTGTATGACACGAACGGTTTTTACTTTGGTTCAAGGGACAACCTGTGGAACTTCGCATTCCAGTCGACCAACTATCCCATGTACCAGCAGGACATGTTGCACGGCTACGCGGCGAACCAGTGGCTTGTCGAAGACGGCGGGGTTCCCGCACCTCATGAACTGACACTTCGTGGCGTGCTGAGCATCGTCCAGGCACAACGGTTAGCAAAAATTGAACTGCTTCGCAATCGCTGGCAGGCCAGCGGCACCTTCCCCATGAGTATAAAGATGTGGGGAGAGAGCGTTCCCTTGGATGTTATCGAGATGACGTTCCCGACGCTTGGTCTTGACGGCGAATACATGGAACTGGACAAGATTCAACTCTCCGCCGACCCCAGCAAGGATGCTACGGGCGAGGACGGAGCGATAGCTCTCACCAGCGTTGTAAACATGCACCAGACCGATCCTTCAATTTATGAGTGGTCGGAATCTGAGGAGTTGACTCCATACGACGTTCCCGTGTTAGGCACGGGGCAAATCCCAAACACACCCGCTGCGCCAACTGAAGTGACTGTCACCAGTTCGGCGGGGACCGCAATCATCGGCGCTGATGGAAGCGTCACGCCACGCGCTCTCGTCGCATGGAATGCGCCGCTGGACATCACAGTAATATCAATTCAGCTTCAGTATCAAGCTGTCGGAGCCACCACGTGGCTCAGTGCTGGCACGGTGGACGTGGGTCTGTTTGAGTCCTTTGTTACGGGTGTCATTGCCGGGGCTGCTTACAATTTCGAGATTCGTTCTCTGCGTGCATCGGGAACCTATTCAGCTTGGGTAGAAGTCGAAGATGTGACGATCTCGATTACGTTGCCGGTGACAGTCACGAACGGCAACCCAACCGCCCCCGCAGGGACGCTGATAGCCATCGCTCTGGTCGGTGGCACTGCGAACATTATCGTCAATCCCTATGTTCTCGACATCTTCGGAAACAGCGTAGACATCTTGCCAGCCGGTCCGTACACGATTACCGGACTTGAGCAGGGACAGAATTATTATGCGTACTACATCGATGGAAGTTTCCTTGGTGGGGCTATCACGCCGATTGCCACTCTACTTCAGAGTGACTATGTGAACAAACTGGCCTATTTTCTGATTGGTTCTATCGTCACGCCAACGTACTCCCCAAGTTACGCTCCTTCGACATTTGCAACGTCCGGAGCCGTTACTGTCACAAGTCCGCAGAATGCCTATGACGGCAGTCTGGCTACTTGTGCAAGTCTGCCTGCGGTCTGGTACACAGTTACTGGAGAATTTAGCTCCAGTTATTACTCTGAGGGATGTTCCTGCACCTGGAGCGGATTCCCCGCCTTCACCACTACAGCAGCGATGAACTTGAATGTCGTTCTGAGTGTAGCAACGAGTGGGGTTGTTCCCTCCACGTCCTGCGGGATTACAGCAACGGTCGCTGGAGTCCTCACTACGCTGGCGACCATCACCAGTGGCGAGGCTGAAACGACTTTGACCCTCGCAGTCCCGATTGGAACAGACATCAGCACAATCGGCGTGACAGCGACAGCTTCAATTACAGCAGGGACATCACCCGGAACCGGAAGCGCGGTCATCTCCGTGTTCGAAATCTATGCGCAGTGAAGGATAACTTAAATGCCAGAACCCACTATTGCTACACCATCCAATATCCCGATCCCTGACCCGACGTTACTCACCACAGAGCAACTACGCCGCGAGTTGGGCTCTCTGCGTGAACTCGTGGAAACCAGATTGGCGGGGATGGACAAAGCCACTATTCTGCTCAGCGACGGCGTGACCCGAGTCCCAACTGAGATTGACAAACAGATTTCCCATCTCAAGGAGTTCTTCTTGGAGCGGTTTGGCACCGTCCAAGAGAAGTTCGGCACCGTGCAGGAGAAGTTTACCAGCGTGCAGAAACAGTTCGAAGAGCGTGACGTTCGAACGGTCGCGGCAGCTACAGCCGCAACGACAGCCGTTAATGCCGCTTTGCAGGCGCAAAAGGAAGCTGCTGGTGCTCAGAACGATTCATTGTCAGCAAGTATCGCTAAGTCCGAAGCTGCCACGATTAAACAGATTGAGGGCATCAACGATCTTCTCGCTGCCAACGCAGCGTCCTTGGGGGATAAGATCGTCACGGTCTCAGCACGACTCGACCGGGGTGAAGGTGCCAGCACAGGAATCGCTTCTAAGCGGTCGGACATCATGAGTCTGATCAGCCTAGCCATCGCGGGTGTGGCAGTGGCTCTGGCGCTGTATTCCTCGATGGGGAGACCCGTGCTGCCCTCGATACAAATCGCACCGCCGACCATCTCGACCCCGGCGCCTGCATCGAAGTGACTTTGCGTGTCCACCCCGCAAAAAGCCCGGTATCCCTTTCGGCGGGGGTATCAGGCTTTACGTTTTTGAAGGAGCGTCTGCTGCCTACTTCCCGCTCTTTGTTCTGTTATCCAATTTGCAGAGCATCTGGCAGTTGGAAGGCACTGTCTTTCCTCCGTTGCTCCACGGGACGATATGGTCAGCTTCCATTGCGCCAATGTCATACTTCTTTTTGCAAACAGGACAAATGCCTTTCTGCTTCTCGTAGACTGTTACCTGCGTCTTTTGGTCGAACGCCCGCAAGCTCAAGGTTCTTTCGTCGTTGGTCAGAAGGAATTCGTAAATGCCCTTCTTGCTGTTGACCTCGTCATCGTCAATAAGCTCCGCGATGCGCTGCTCCAACTTCGCTGCATTGAACTTTTTGTCCTTGTGTTTGTTGTAGAATCCGCCCCAGTCAAGCCCCTTCATGATGTGGCGGTACGTGGGGAATACTCGCTGAATCCACGCAATAACCTCCTGAAAATACTGCCAGAGTTCCTGCGCATCCGTGTCGCGCTGGTGGGTGCTCATATACTCTTTAACAGCTTTGTCACCTGTACCACCCGAGATCCACTCCAGCGCCCTTTCTAGCAGTTCCTGACGGTCCACTCTAGCGTTCACGTATTTCTCGCCTATCGCAACTGCCGGCCCACCGCGCTTGCTGAACCACCGCTTGGCTTCCGTGAGCCACGGACCCGTGTAGATCGCATTGCGCAGTTCCTGGGCGCTCAGTTCCACTCCCGCGATGTTGATGATCTTGAACCAGTCGAGTTTTTCGTCTTCGGTTCCTTCGCACACATAGACTGAAAGCTCGTAGTCTAGAATCTGCTTCCGCTTCTCAGGTGTCAGGTTGTCGAAGGACTTGGGTGAGCCATCCATCTCCACTGAGAAGTCGTTATGAAAGTATTGGCAAATGCTGATGGTGCGCTGCTGGCCATCCATGAGTTCAAACTCGTCACCGGCCACTACCCAATACATAGTGTTAAGTGGGAAACCTTTGCGCACTGTATGGATGACCTCATTGCGCTGTTTTTCCTTGTAGATGAACTCGCGTTGGTAAGGCGGACGAATGTTCAAACGCCCTCCGTAGCCGCGCACACCTCCTTCTTCGGCTTTGTCTTCGTAGCCTGCGATCAGTTCGGACACCTTGATATTGTGCAAGACGATTTTCATGTCAGGATTTCCTTCTGATGATGATCCTTGAATACGGGCACCGTGATGTGCCGTCCTTGGTTATTGCAATGTCCGTTCGACCTCGATAATTCTTCGTTACCCCGATTGCCTTGCCTAAGTCGCCAAACGGTATGCCTATGAGTTCAAATTGATCCGGGTTGTATTTGTCCAAGAACGCATCAGGAACACCCATCAAGCCGTCATAGTCGCAAGGTATTTCATTAGTCTTGCTGACCTCGATTGCGTCGTAGTTGTCGTATGTTGGGTACCCGTCGGGCGTGTATCGCTTGTAGAGTGGCAGTTTTTCGTGGCGCTTCGGATTGTCCATGTTCGTCAACCAGATTGCCGGGACATTTATCAGCTTTACGCCATCAATGACCTTTTCGTATTTGCCCACGTAGTCTGCGACAAACCACATTCCGCCGGAGAATGCCCGAGCACCCACCCAAAGCTTGTCTTCTTTGATGAGCTTGAAAATGTCCTGATAATGAAGCGCATTCTTATTGCCGATAATCAAAAATTTTTTGTTATGCGCGACAATCTGCGCCACAAACTCACGGAACAATGAGAACGGCGGATTGGTGACAACAATGTCCGCCTCTTTCAGGAACTCCACGCAATCGCGGCTTCGGAAGTCCCCAGCGTCGAAGATGCCGTCCGCATTGAGCGCCCGTGACGAATTTGCATCGTGCTTTAGTAGGTACTCCACGTCAGCGAGGTCAGTCGCACCACGCCGTTTATGATCTGGCACTTCGTTGATTTCTATCGCGTAGGGTTCTTCGCCTTCGGGTTTCAGCCCCTCCATGTCGAGGAGCGGCAACTGACCCCCAACGATGGGCGATTTCACATAGCTCGTCGCGATGAGCTTTTTGAGACGGAGCGTGTTGAAGTTGAGCGCGAAGTATCGGAAGAAATTGCTTTCAAAAGGGTCGTCGCAGTTGCAGAGTATCGTCTTTCCAAGTAGCTGTGCCTTATAGTGCCTCAGCTCATTTTCGATGTCGCCAAGCTGCGTGTAGAACTCATCCTGCTTGGCATGTCGCGCGTTGCCCAGCTTTTGATTGCTGACTTTCTTAATCATCGTAGACCCGTTTTGATTTCAGTCAGTGCGTTCCGTAGTCTCTTGGCTGTGTAATAGAGGTGGTTCTTGTGTGTGGTCTCTGGAATGGCTTGAGAGTAGCACACCAAGGCCGCAGTCAGTTCAGTTCTTCAGTCTCCCGTAATGCTCCTCCGTCAGAGTTGGCTAACCCACGACTGATTCTTAGGGCGGAGGAAAAAGAAAGCCTTCTCCGGTAAGCTTGGGGGGTGAAATTTCGGCGAGGTGAGATTGGTCAGATAGCCTCTGCGGTCTTTCCCAAGGGATTAAATCAGCAGTTTCGCTGTAGTCTCCATCCCACGATTGAAGACACGTACATTGAGCAGCGAGTGCCGAGGCTACGTGAAGGGAATCCCCCGGCCTGAGTTTAGTGTTACGTGCAATGTCCCTCGCCTTCCCAGCAATCACAGGATCGACGGTGATTTTAGTGATGAATGGATATTCGAAAATGGCCTCCATGGCGGCGCTTTCCTGCTCCGTGAGCTTACGACTCGGCGTATTGTGTTTCTTGTCATAATATTCCCAGATGTCTTTGAATTTACTCGTGGCGTCCGGGTAAATGAATTTTCCGTCCTTATCTTTTTGCTCTAACGCTTCCGCCCATACGGGAATTGGCGACGGTACGTGTTCCAATCGGGGGCGAACCGTTTCGACCATAGTCCAGGAAGAAGTGCAAAGTTCTATTTTGTCATTTTGGGCATGATAAAGAATGTCGCGGCAAATAAAGGCACGGAGTTGTTCTTCGGGATGCTTAATGCTGAGATAAGCAATGAAGCAGCTCGTATCCCAGTAAAGTTTCTGAATCGCCATCAGTCCGAGTCCTCCAAAAATTCGCTCACGGAAAGCCCCCCGGTAAAATGCTGGATTGAGCCCATCAGTTCTTCGATAGGAGGGAGGGTCGGCATTGGGGCATCCTTTAGGGAATGGACCAGCATTTTGAGCGGCATACCATTTCGGTCAAAATTGATCGTTCCGGTCGCCAGGACACGTTTCCCAAGTAAGTCCTTGGCTTGAGCTTCTATTTCCTTGGCCTCAGCCCCTCTGCCCTCGTGCTTAAAATTGCAACGAATCGGCCTCTTTAATGACGCGTCCCATACTCGGATCTCCAAGCCCTTGTGAACGGAAATTGAACCTAGATCTCCGATAATATTTCCAAAAGCGCGAGACGTAACCTGCGTCAATTCTCTAATCTGCGTGAGCGTTCTTGCAGTGACCTTGGTCTGTAGATTGAATTCTCCAGTTTGAGCGGTATAAATCGTCGTCCCGCCAATCTTGGGTGCAGTCTTGGCAATGCGCTCAACTTTATCGAGTGCGGCATCAGAAAAAAGCCTGCTCCGCTCGCCTTTCTCAGTCAGGGATATGACGTTGCCGATGACCTCTCTTTGAACTTCAATACTGGTATCCCTCAGGGTGGGTTTGAAGGGAACTGGCGTAACGCCAATTAGAGGAAATGGGTCATCTCGGAGCACGGTGACTTTCCACCGCAGATTTCCCATTCGTTTGTCAGAAATCGTGGAATCAACATCCCGCAACAAGCCGAGGAAATTCACGATTGCGGCGGAGAGGTCCGCCAACTCCACTGTCTTCGTTTCCCCTATCCGCATGAAAATAGGTTCAGGCATCGTTCCGCTCTCCTGATAAAATGGGATCGGAACGTCTATTCATGGCGTTGGTAGCGCCAAGCCTAGACGATGAGGAAGTCGCAATCAAATCCGCCAGAGCAAGCGGTAGAATCACGTTCGCACCCGTTGACGCGGGCTACCTATAGAGTACAAGCAGTGTGCAATTGTAAGCGATGGTGGTTATCTGCTGCAACGAAGAATGAACCTTCGTCATCACCTAAACCGACCTCGGGAGCATTTTTCGAGGCCCGTTTATAGCGCCGGTTTTTAGCCATTACGGATCGCCTTTCTCCAGTAGAAGCACAGCCCCCGACTTAGGAGCGCCCGCAAGGGTAGAAGTCGGGGGCTTTTCTGTGTCAAGCAGCCACCCGCCGCCGAATCGTGGCAAAGGCCGAATTGACCCGGCTTCGCGTCTGCTCCGTCTGGTCGTCGCTGCCAGCCAAGTATTTCAACGTGGTTTCCAAATTGCTGTGTCGCAACCAACGCTGGATCGTCCTGACGGGCACCCCGGCTTCGCTGTGCCAAGTGGCGAACGACTTGCGGAACTTGTGCAGGATATATCGCTCACAGATGGGCGCGGTCGTACAGGAGCGCCCGTGAGGATAGGACATGCTTGGCTTGTGGTGACACTCTCCGCAGTTGAGACCCGCCCGGAGAGCCAGGCCCTTGATGATGCCCAGTAGCTGCTTCTCAGCATTTGCCATGCTCAGTGGGAAGATACGGGTGTTCGTTGAATCCGCTTTGCGAACTCTAAGCCGATCCCTCAGTTCATCTGGGATGGGAATGACCCCTTCCTCCTTGTCCTTGGGAGTGTGATCCAGCTTCAGAGAGACCTTGAACGTCCCGCGAACAAAATCGACATCCCCCCAAGTGGCGAACATGCACTCTTGCTTGCGCGCTCCCGTGCCCAACAGGAACCAAACGAGGTCGGCCTCGTCCTCGGTTGCAACGCTGAGCATGGCGTCGATCTCTTCGTGACTGTAGGCGGAAACAATCTTCTTTATCGGCTTTACCCGGTCGGTCTTTTTGAGCGGCCAGGGGCGGTCGAAGTAGGTCAGGAACGTCCGTACATTGGTCAGGTGGTGTGAGATGCTGCACCCCGCGTTGCCTCTGCTGAGGAAGTAATCGCGGAGGATCAGGATGTCTTCCCGCATGATGCCCTCCAACGGCTTCCGGCACAGCATCGCGAACACCCTCAGGACGTATTCGTACTGGACATACGTCATCGCAGACTTGCTGACGCCAACGTTCGCCAGATACTCATCAATTGCGGCGTCCAAATCCCGTCCCGTGGTGACCGACTCAACGACTTGAATCCCGGCCCTCTGAGCGTTCAGGCTCGCCTCGCGCTGATGCTGACGTAGCAGGGCGGCTTGCGGGTCGGAGCCTACAGGTTCCCAGCGCTGCTTCTTCCCCTGAAGACAACGGAGATAGTAAACTCCTTCTGGGTGGTGCTCAGGCTTCTTGTTGACGATGGCGTATAGGGGCTTTAGCTTGCGGTTGGCGGCGTAGACGGGCTTGACGAACGAGCGTTTTCCGCTCTCAAGTTTGATTCTGATGTATAGGGTAGCCTTCATACTGTACCTCTCCCTCAAATACTCGGTTTGGGGAGCGGAAAACGGGCAAATCGAAGGAAAATGTAACAGCAAGTGTAACCGCGCTGCTAAATCCTTTGGTTTCAGCGCATACTTTCAGTCGTGCCGAAAAGGGATAGGAAATAAGAGGGCTTTAGCCCCTGCGCGACACTCGTGGCGGGATGACAGCAACTGAAAATCTCCGCGCCCCTCAACAACGCAAGGACTCCGGTTCAACCCATGAATACACAAGTCCCCCGCGTCGCCTACTTCCCCGACTCGTTCCACGAGGTCAACGGGGTAGCCCACACCAGCCGCCATTTTGAAGCCTTTGCGCGCCGCCGCAATCTCCCCTTCCTCTGCGTCCGTGCCGGCGACCGCACCCAGGCCATCCTCGAAGACGGCAACATTTGGACCCTTGAGCTTCCTCGCGGTTTCCTCTCCTTCGCCCTTGAGAAAGACCTCCGCTTCGATCCCGCGTTTCTCCGCCACATCCCGCTGATCGGCGAAGTTCTGGAGCGGTTCAAGCCCGACCTAATCCACATCACCGGCCCCAGCGAAGTCGGCATGCTTGGCGCAGGATTGGCGCACCATCTCGGCCTGCCACTGGCCGCAAGCTGGCACACCAACGTTCACGAGTACGCGGCCCGCCGCTCGGAGTGGTTTCTCCGCCTCTTGCCCAAGCGTCAATCGGAGGCAACGGGGCAGAAAATCGAAGATCTCGCCATGGCCGCTGCGGCCAAGTTCTACTCCGTTGCCAAGGTCCTGTTCGCCCCCAACCCCGATCTGTGCGCTCTGCTTGAGCGCACCACTGGCCGCAAGTGCTTCCTCATGCCGCGCGGTGTGGATGCGGAGCTGTTTCGCCCGGAAAATCGCAAGCGTGACCCCGAAGACCGCGACCATGTGCTGGGCTTTGTCGGCCGCCTGTCCATCGAGAAGAACGTGACCCTGCTCGCGCAGGTGCAGGAAGAGCTCGAAGCCAAAGGTCATCACAGCTTCCGATTCCTAATCGTCGGCCACGGTGCGGAAGAAGGCTGGCTCCGCGACCGCATGCCCCGCGCCGAAATCCCCGGCGTCCTCAAGGGACAGGCGCTCTCAACCGCCTACGCCAACATGGACCTGTTCGTGTTCCCCTCGCATACCGATACATTCGGCAACGTGGTCCTTGAAGCACTCGCCAGCGGCGTTCCCGCCATCGTCACCCACGACGGCGGCCCATGCACCATCGTTCGCGACGGCGTAACCGGTCGCATCGTAGATGATGAGGATTTTGCCGACGCGGTAGCCGGCATCCTCGCCGACCCTGTGAAACACGCCGAGATGCGCCTCGCAGCCCGAGAGTACGCGCTCACCATGAGCTGGGACTCGGTCTTCGAAGGCGTCTATGCGGCCTATGAAACCATCCTGACCCGGCGTGAACAAGCCGCCGGCTAAGACTCCATCCATCGAAAGCCCTTCACAGCCGGCTCTTTATTGATAACTTTCACCCTGAACATGACTGTTACCTAAACAAGGAACCGTCAGCCTAAACAAGGACACGTCCTGTGCCCCATTCATCGCAGCGCGATTTTGCGATGGGTGGGATAGCTCCACCTATCTATAGCCTCTTATCTCTCTTTAGAAAACATCTATCATCATGGGCTAAGTCGAGGGATCTGCTTCCTATAACTCTTTCCAGCTCCTGGCAGGGAGCGCACGAGAGTAGCACAGCATGAAATGCTGAGATAACTTCATGCGCAGAATCAGCGCCCCGAAGACCGCTGCGACCTACGACCCCTGCGTCGCAATCACGCGCAATCGCACAGAAAACAAAGCTAGAATAAATCAAGCATTATCAATATGTTAAGCCACTAACTCGTGCAAAATGTGTGCGTTTTCCCCAAAAACGGTCAGTTCTAAACAAACTGATGCCTCGATTCGTTCAATTCCCAGCAAACAAAACATCTGAAACATCACCCAGCGCGGTCTCTTTCGGGAAGAAATGCAACCATTTAAGCCGGCTTTTCGCATGTGTCCTTACCAGATGGGCCGACGGTTTTGCTATGTAGATAACTCTCCGATTGAACGTTTCGCCTCTCTCGCGTCACTTGATTTTCGCTACGCGGCCCGTTGTCGGGAATCTCTGAAACTGAAGCGGATCGTGTCCCGGGACCACGCGATCAGCCGAGCCCGCTAACTCAATCATGCGTGCCTGCTGCGCAACGTTAGCCGCATGATCGGCGTCGCTGAATGTGTTTCCAGGCAAATGAGACGTCAGGTTGAAATAGAGATAGGCGTTGTCTGAAGCCAGCACGTAGTTAGGCTTCCCCCGCACGCAGAGATACTGCGATGCATATGTATGCCGCGAGCCGGTATAAGCTCGTATGCCGGGAAAAATCTCGATGTCATCGCCATCTACTAGATGCACGCGCCCCTCCGTGTTCAGGCGCACTAACTCCTTCACGTCCTCCGGATCAATGCCATCATGATCGCCGCCCGGCTGCCATGCATCCATCGTGTAGTAGCGATACTCGTCCTTCTGAATCCACACCTGCGCCTTGGGAAACAGATCGAGTCCCCCCATGTGATCCCAGTGCGCATGGCTGATCACAACGTCAGTAATTTGATCGGGCTCCACGCCTGCCGTCTTCACTGCGAGATCGGGACGCAGATAGTCCTTCATTGGATAGTCTTTGAGAAACGTATCGCGATGAAAGCCGCTGTCGAAGAGAATGGTGTGTCCGCCTCCGCGAATGAGCCATACAACCATGGCGACGTCGATCTTCTCGTCCTTGGGGCCGCCCACCACAAGGTCAGCCACTGCGCCTGGAGTCGCAGCGTAACGGATCGCCTCAATGGAATATTCCGGCGTGACGGACCGCGCGAGCGAGGGGGAGAGGAACGTCAGACAAACGGCAGCAAGTAAGCGTGTCGTAAGTTGCATAGTAACGAATGTAGGCGCTTATGAGTTTGGATTCAACGGGAAAATGAAGGCGGCGCGGGGGAGACAACTCGACCCGTCTTCAGATCGAGTGCGAATGGAATCTCCTTGTCCGTCATTAAGTCCCACCCCAGCCCGCGGAGAATCGGCCCACTAACTTCTTCGAGTGTTAGCCCTTCCGAAGATAGCTTCTCCGATTGCCATGCCTGCCCTTTCGCACCCCACGCAATGATGGAATAGTGCCCGACGAAGAGCAGCAGATTCTGTTCAGGCGCCCCGCGCACATCCAGCACCGGCCGAAAAGAAATCATCGTGAAGCGTTCCGGGTTGGTAGTTGAAATAATGTACGCATAACCCCCTGAAACCGCGCAAATCTCTTCCGGATTAGGGCACGACCAAAGCCCCGTAGGTACGGCAGGATCGCGAAAGCCGAGTGCGCAGGTGGCCAAAAACTCCTGCAAAGAACTTGATGAATCCTCGCAAGGACGGACTAACACTTCGAGAGCCCCGCGTTCCACTTCTTCCGCCTGCCCGGGGTAAACGAAGTGACGCGTCGGCAGGATAAGCGGCCGCGCGGGAAGGATTTCAGCTCGCCAGTGATGCGGAAAGCTGCCGATGAAGAATGAAGCTGGTGGATTCGGAGTCATGACCGAGCCTTGTAGTTGAGGATCCAGTCCGCTTGCTCTTGTGTGTCGGGTACGGCGCAGCCGCGGGCCGCTTGAATCGCTGCAAGCGCGGCTTTGGGTGTCCAGCCGAGTTGGATAAGAGTGGCTGCGGCGGTGACCGTGGCTCGGCCAATGCTTCCGCGGCAATGAATGCCGATTTGCTCGCCTGCATTGAGACGGTTAGCCAGGTCTATGACGAACTTCTGAAATGTGGTGAGATTGGGTGGAACGTGGACGTCGGGAATGGGATGAGAAAGGAACTGCATACCTATTTTCGTTGCTAGGGGGTCTTCTTCACCGAGACCGAGCATCTCAGCCTCATCCTTTTCCAACAGCGACACCAACGTTTGGATGCCGTCCCGCTTCATTCTGATCAAGTCATCTTCCAACCAGTCGCCGGGGCGCGGCTTCATGACAATAGCCAGCGTCACGGGCGGGTCGCCTTGGATCCAGAAGATGTCTTTCACGTGAGCAGTTACACTCCTACAAATCGTTCGATGCGCTCACGCACGCTGGGAATGCCCAGGCCCAAAACTGCTCCCCCTTCGATAAGAGGAATCACCTTGTCGAATTCGGGGCCGGAGGATACGCCGGTCAGAGCGATGCGGACGGGATGAAACAACTCTTTGCCCTTGACGCCGCTGGCATCCTTGATCTCATTCAGCCAACATTTGAAGTCTTCGCCGGTCACGATATCGTTATGAGCGCGGGCGCGGTGGGCAAGCTCGCCGAGGACAGTTCGCGTGGAATCCGCAGAGAGGATGGCGGAGTTTTCCGGGAGGACACGGGCGGCGTCGGGGTCGAAGCCAAAGATGAACCCGGCCTTGGCCGGGAGCTGGTCGAGATGATCGACATACGGAAGTAGGAGGGTAAGAAGACGTGCAAACCAGTCTTTTCTCAAGACCACCAGCGCGTCCGATTGTGGGTCGACAAGGACGGGAAGATTTTCACGTGCCAGCAGAGCCAGTGTTTCCCGGTCGTAGAACGGCGAAGACGGCCAGAGGGGAAAGATGTCTGGACGATGGCGGCAAAATTGTTCTTCTGCCAGCTTTGCGATCCGTTCTTTGTCAGCCTGCTTGAAGTAATAACGATTCAACCAGTTGAGTTTTTCGAAATCGAATATGGCAGGCGAGGGGGTAACTCGCTCAAGAGAAAAAGCGCGAGTTAGCTCAGGAAGAGTGAATGTTTCGGTCTTGCCATCTTCCGCACCCCATCCGAGAAGGGCAAGATAGTTGACCAGAGCCTCGGGGAGATATCCCATCTCACGGAATGTTGAGATAGAAGTTGCGCCGTGACGCTTTGAGAGGCGCTCGCGATCCGCGCCGACAATGATGGATAAGTGCGCGAATTCAGGAACGGGCCAGCCGAAGGCCTGGTAGATTGCAACTTGCTTGTGCGTGTTGGATATATGATCGTCGCCGCGAATAACATGGGTTATACCCATGAGTGCGTCGTCGATGGTGACAACGTAGTTATAGACCGGCACTCCTGCGGAAGTACCGGATGCCGATCGTACCAGAATCGGATCGGAGACGGTTTCAGCGGCAAATTCAACCGGGCCTCGCACAAGATCGTGAAAGCGCAACGGATGGTCCTCAATGCGCAGCCGCACTGCAAAAGGCTTACCGTCAACTAGGTTCTGCGCGATGGCAGCTTCACTTAGCGAGCGGCAGCGGCCTGAGTATATCTGCGGCCCATGGACTGCAATGGCCCGAGCGCGCTCGGCTTCCAGCTCTTCGTGCGTGCAGAAACATCTGTAAGCCTTGCCTTCGGCGAGCAATCGCTCCGTGTGTTTGGCATAGATCGCCAAGCGGTCAGATTGTCGATAAGGTCCACCGGCGCCTTTGTCGAGAGCACCGGTTGGTTCGCCAGGTCCCTCGTCCCAATCCAGGCCAAGCCAATTCAGGTCTTCAATAAGTTGATCTTCGTAGCGAGCTTCTGAGCGTTCGAGATCTGTATCTTCAATGCGGAGGATGAACTGACCACCCGTGCGCCGGGCGAAGAGCCAGTTATAAAGTGCCGTACGCGCGTTGCCCACGTGGAGAAGGCCGGTGGGAGATGGAGCAAACCGGACGCGGGATTTGGCGGGGATCATGACAAGACACATAATAGACGGAGAAATCGAAAAGTGTCAGGTGCGGATTGCGGGGAGAGTGCGCGAGGCCCGCATCCGCCAAACAGGAGAGCAAGGTGAAACAAATATTGGTTTCGATAGTGCTAGTGGTCGCGGGTGCAATGACGGCCTGCGGAGTAACATTGGCCGCGCCATCGGGGGCAGTGGGCGACGACGAAGCGAAGGCGCAGATTCGACGAGATGTCGATACCTATATGCAGGCAGTTGACGATGCGGATCCAAAGCTCGCGGCCACTATCTGGCTCACGACACCCGATGCGACGTTCATTGAGCCCCAGGGCCACGAGCGAGGGTGGGACGAGATTGCCTCGGTGGTTTACGTGAAGCTGATGGGGGAAACCTTCAGCAAGCGCACATTGAAAAATGTGAGCGATGTGACAATCCACGTCTACGACGATGCAGCGGTGGTGGAATTTGACTGGGACTTTGTGGCCACGCTGCGCAGCGACGGCAAGACGCAGGTTCATACCACCGGGCGGGAGAGCCAAGCGTATGTGAAGTTCCCGGACAAGGGTTGGCGGCTGGTCCATGTGCACTACTCAGGCCCGCCGGTGACGGGCCCGGGCAAAGGTTTCTGATCAGCCCTGCACTCGGCTCAGCAAAAGTGTTGCCAGCCTTGTGGTTCGAGCGGCCTGGGCCCCTGCGGAGTGAGCAGGGTAACGGGGGGCTTTACCGCGCGTGCCTTCACTATGCGGCCGATGCAGGTGATGGGTACGCCGGCAATCTTCCTGGGGATGCGGGCTGTGGCGGGGGCGGTGAAGAGCAACTCGTAGTCCTCTCCGCCATTAAGTGCCAGGGCCAGGTTCGCGCCGGGGTGGATTGGGAGCAGGGCAGAGTCTACTTCGGCGGCCACTCCAGATTCTTCGCAGATATGGGAGAGATCAGTAGAGAGGCCATCGCTGAGGTCGATGGCGGCGGAAGCGATTTCGCGCTGCTGCAAAAGTAGTCCCTGGGCGATGCGGGGTTGGGGGTTGAGATGAGGAGCTAGCAGGGCCGCGAGCCGTTTCGGAATGCGGGGGGGATGCGGCTTCCCGGCCGTGAGCCTGCTGGATCCGACCAGATCGGCCAGTCGGGTGAGTGCTGCGGCTGCTCCGCCGAGGGCGCCGGTGACGTATAGAAGATTCCTGGGGCGAGCGCCTGAGCGAAGCAGGGCCTTGCCACGGGGGACGGCGCCGGTGAGGACGATGTCGGCGATAGGAAGAGGAGACTCGGAAAGATCGCCACCGGCCAGTTCGGTATTGTTTGCTCGCGCAAGGGCAAGGAGGCCGTCGAGGAAGCGCTGGACCCATGGGATGCGTCCATTGGAAGACGTGATCAGTTCACGTGGCAGGCCGAGGGAGAGGAAAGCAGCGATTGGGCGTGCGCCCATGGCAGCCAAATCGCTTAGCCCGCGGGCCAGAGCCCGGTGACCGATGGATTCGGGCTGGTGCCAGTCGAGGCGGAAGTGACGGCCCGCGATGGAGAGATCGGTGGTGATGGCCATTTCCTCGCCAGGACGGAGACTTAGAAGGGCGCAATCGTCTCCGATCCCGAGCCGAAGGGATTTTGGCCTATCCTGGCAGGCCATCTCGCGAATGCGACGCAGCAGAGCGAGCTCTCCTAGGTCGGGCGCGGATGCGGATTGGCGCTCTTTCAGCGACATGTCTTTAGGATAGAGCAAGATATTGACAAATCATCGGGCATCGGTAATCGGCGGCAGGCAACCGTATCTTGGAGAGGCCCGCTGGTGTTTTCGGCCGAATTGGGAGGTTTATACTTAGATAATAAGTGCGCTGAATTACACACAAAACCCGAAAAGGATTTTTCGTGCGGATTTCGTTGACCCCCGAACGGGATATTTGGTACGCTTTACAAACATTCCTGGTAAGTGCCCAAAGTAACCACTGTTTTTCTGGTGGGCTGAGAAGCCCGAACAACTTGCGCTTTTTTGTGTACACGGCGAATTGCGGCCTTGGTTGGCAGGGTTGAGAGGCAAGAATGCTACGCAAACGCTACTACATCCTGTTTGTATCCAGGGACGAAGACGGTCGAGTCCGAAAGATTCCGATTCCACTGCAATATGCCTATGGCTTTGTGGCCGCTGCGCTGGTGGGAGCGTTCACCATTGTCGGTCTGGCGGGTTCGTATTCCCGCATGTTATTGAAGACAGAGAGTTTCAACCAGATGAGGGCGGAGCGAGAAACGCTTCGCAAGGACTACAAGCAGATGGCGCAGGTGGCGCACGACCGCGATGTGCAGGTGGCATCGTTGGGTGCACTGGCCAGCGAAGTTACCGCGCTCTATGGGCTGAAACAGAACAGAATGATTTCGGCTGCTGCTCCCAAGGCCGCAGCCAGTGATGCCGCGGCTCCCACACCCGTCAGTCTGGCATTGAGCGATGACGTCAACCAGCAACAGGTGAAGCAATCCATCGATCAGTTCTACGCGCTTCGGACGCAGGCGCTCTCCGGCCGTGTATCACGCGCGCTTGAGGGTGGGCTCACGCCCAGTTTTGCGGGTGACTGGACGGTTCTCGCGGACGCACCCTCTATCTGGCCAGTCGAGGGTCGAGTGGGTTCGAGCTTTGGAGAACGTGAAGACCCATTTAATGGAGAAGGCAAGTTCCACTCCGGTGTCGACATTGAAGCGCCATACGGCACCCCGGTACGCGCAGCCGCGGATGGGGAAGCAACGGGCGAGTCGATGGGGGCCGGATATGGCAAGCAAGTGGTCCTCAACCACGGCCACGATGTGCTGACCATCTACGGGCATCTTTCCGCCATCGCGGTGCTGCCGGGCCAGCATGTAACGCGCGGCCAGGTTATTGGTTACGTGGGCCAGTCAGGGCACGCTACCGGGCCGCATCTACACTACGAGGTGCGCGTACACAATGTCCCCGTGAACCCGCACAAGTATCTGCGCAGCACCTATGAACAGGTCGCGGGTACCGACGCCGGCAATGAAATCGGCGCATCAGATAAATCATTGAACTAGAGCGCTCTTTTTTGAATGCAGGAAAGGCCCCTTGAAATTGGGGGCCTTTCCTGCATTTGGTTGGCCGTCAGCCTCTCCCCTTGGTAATGCGGTAGCATTGGGGGTTCACTCGAAGTCGACTGGCGGCTTGATCGATGCCAGGAGCGAACAACCTGGAGTGTTCTCATGCGTCGTTTGTGCCGCTACATTGCTACCTTAGTTCTTGTTTCTCTCGCCTTCTCTTTGTCCCATCACGCGCGGGCCGCCGATCGAGCCACGGATTTGAAAACCGCCTTTGTCCGTGCGCGGCACTTGCAGCGGGGGATCAATGCGTCCGAGTGGTTTGCGCAGAGCGCAACTGACTACTCAGCTGCGCGGACCGACCGGTACACCGATGCCGCGGACATCGCCCTGATTGCGAAGCTGGGCTTCGACAATGTGCGCCTGAGCATTGATGCAACCCCGCTGGAGCAGGGTCCGCGTGGGAAGGACGGGCTGAACGCGGAGTTCGTGGCAAGGCTGGACAAGGCCGTCGACACGATGCTCGCGGATGGGCTTGCGGTTCAAATCGATTTGCACCCGGAGGAAGCCTACAAGTTGCGCATCAAGGCTGGCGATGAAGGCGTGGACCGGATGGTGATTCTGTGGCGTCGCCTTGCGGCGCATTATGCGACGCGGGATCCCGAGAAGATATTCTTCGAGATCATGAACGAGCCGGAGGTGAGCGACCCATACCGCTGGGCGGGGATCGAGGCGCGCGTGGCGGCAGCGATTCGGGAGGCCGCACCACGCAACACGATTATCGCCACTGGGCCGAATTACTCCGGCATTGCGGACCTGCTGACACAACATCCGCTGGCCGACGGAAACGTGATTTATAACTTCCACTTCTACGATCCGCACGAGTTCACGCACCAGGGAGCGGGCTGGGGTGCGGCGTGGTGGAGTTATACACATGACATTCCGTATCCGGCGGATGAGAGTTCGATGGCCGGATCGCTTAAGGAGCTTCCGGATGCGTCGAACCGGTTTGCCCTGGAGCGGTATTGGCTGGACCACTGGGACGGGCACCGGATACGGCTGACAATTGATGAGGCGGCAGCCTGGGCCAAGGCGAATGAGGTGCCGCTGATCTGCAACGAGTTTGGCGTCTATCGGGAACACTCGGATCCGCAGTCGCGCATGAACTGGATCCGCGATGTGCGTACGGCGTTTGAGGCGGATGGGATTGGTTGGACAATGTGGGACTACCGCGGCGGCTTCGGTGTGGTGTGGAAGGAAGATGGGCAGCCTGCGAAGGTCGACGAAAAGGTGGTTGAAGCGCTGGGGTTGGGCAAGTAAGGCGAAACAAAATCCTGCCCATTTGCGATTGGATACTATTCATAAACGAAGTGTGTGAGGCGTAATGGAAGCGGAGACAATCTCGACGAGTGTCGCCACGACGAGCGACGACGAAGTGCGGAACAGCCGCAGTTTGCTGAAGATTCCATACCTCTATAAGTATTGGGAACGGAAAGGGCCTCAGAGCCAGGGACCAACATCCAAGCCTCATGAGGACAACGGGGAGTGGGACCTGGAGAATACGCTCCTCTCCGGGCTGGGATTAAACCTCCTGGAGACCGCGCGATTTCTCCACGGGCAGGACCGGCCTGGATTCCACGCGTTTGAAGAATGGATTCTCGATGCCAATGGCGGCACCATTGCGAAGGAGCGGTTAATTCGGTTGCGCGACGCCCTCGCGGGCAGACCGGTGGCATCGCCCGCCGGCTGCCTGGACGATGTGTCGGGGCTCACAGAGGAAGAGCTGTCATTCTGGGATGAGCATGGGTATGTTGTCGTGCATGACGCGGTTGCCCCAAGTGATCGCGATTCTGCTGCCGCGGCAATTTACGAGTTCCTCGGCGCGGACCCGGTCAATCCGGATTCCTGGTATGGAAACAAATATGGCAAGAGCATATGGGTTCCGTTGTTACGGCATCCGGCGTTTCTGGCGAATCGCAGGGCTCCGCGTCTCGTCAAGGCGTTTGCGCAGTTGTGGGGCAGAGAAGACCTTTGGTCGACAGTAGACCAGGGAGGGTTTAACCCGCCGGAGCGTGAAGGCTGGGATTTTCCTGGGCCTCATGTGCACTGGGACATGTCGCTTGCGCCTCCCCATTGCTTTGGGGTGCAGGGCATTCTCTACTTGACCGATACAGAGGCCGATCAGGGAGCATTCAGCTGCATCCCTGGATTTCAGCGCACCTTGGAGAACTGGCTGAAAGAATTGCCTTCAGATGCGGATCCCCGCAGGGCGGTCGTGAACCACCCAGGCTTCATTCCAATTGCGGGGAGAGCCGGTGACCTGGTGCTGTGGCATCAGGCTCTTCCGCATGGAAGCAGGCCAAATCGGACCGCGAAACCGCGCGTCGTGCAATACATCACGCTGCGGCCGACCCGGTGGGCCTATACGGCTAAGTGGAAGTGAGTTGGGGCGAAAGGGAAACTGAGACGAGAGTGAAGATCCTCGGCTATCTGGCAGGAGATAGGCCGGATTCGGTCTCGGTGTTCTGCGCCGAGCTCTCGTTCTGAACCAGCCCCGTAAGCAGGGAAGGCGACAGCGTAGCGGTGATCACCACTCGATTGTGGCGCTGGGTGACGGCTGCGGTTTTGAGCAGCTCTTTCAGGCCGTTGTTGGCTGCGTTTTGCGAGAGCGGATCAGTGAACGCCTGTGCGAACGTGACAAGGGTTGCGATGGAACCGGCCTGGCTGAGGGCAACCTGGTCCGTGGGCGCAATCTCTTCCACCTTCACGTGCAGTGCGCCACCCAGCGACAGTGCCGGCGATACGCTGGCGATGATGGTGGAGTCAGAGGCGAGGGGCAGCGATAGGCCAAGAACACTGATGGATCCACTCTCAGAAAACGGCAGGCCGATTTGGCCAACGCCCCAGGCCAGCGAAAGCAGTGGCACCTCATGGTAGTGCTCGGCCAGGAGAGTCGAGCCGGCGAAGGGGAGGGCGGCGGTGCGATGGCGGTCGAACATGGAGTGGATCTGCTCGGGGGTCGGGGCGTTTGAGATGGCCAGCATGTCATAGCCGATTTGGGCGACGCGGACGGTGCGGTTCTCCGACGGAATGTTGTAGATGGTGTGGCCGGCGTAGGTCTCGCGAGAGGTTGCGTGGGTATCGAGCCAGGTGTTGAGGCGCTGGCCAGTGAGTTTGCCCACCAGGACCATTGAATAAGCGACGGGACCATTGGGGCCCTTGGGGTCTGGCATGCGGTGCAGCGCAATGGCCGCCTGATCCAGATCGCGCTCCCAGTCAATCCCGGTAGCGTCAACAAACTGCTGGTATTCGGGGACGCGCTTCGGCGGCTTCAGGTCCTTGTGCAGGAAGGTGCGGACAGGTTTCAAGTTGATGAAAATGATGCCATCGGACTCGGGCAGCAGACGAGCAGCCTCCGGTGGGGCCTTGGAGCGGAGAAAGATGGCGAGCGCCAGGAGCAGCAGGACTGCGGCTACGATCCAGAGCGTTCTGCGGGTGCGTCTATGCATGAAGAGCCGTCAGAGACAAACTTAACACTTCGGGCGCGAGGGATCGGAATTGAGTTCTATCTTCCCTTTTCGATGTACTCTTTCAGATGTTTCGCACAGGCTTCCGCTATGGACTGCT